>JAWABQ010000024.1:0-6061 GCA_038884575.1 Candidatus Woesearchaeota archaeon | reverse complement strand
TGAACAGTGCTTCGCTCCCTAATGTCGCCCTTTACAATTGCACAATTTCCCTTCAATGAAGAAGCAAGCTTTTCAGCCTCACTTTCAAGCTCATAATAATGAATTATGACAGAATACCCCTTTTTGGCAAATGCCAGGACTATTGCGGCACCAATCCCTGTGTTCCCGCCAGTTACGAGCACAACCTTGTTCATAACCAACAACCCTCAAAGCAGTTAATAAAAATGTTTCTACTTCCTGTCATAACTGTGCATGTCAAAATCATAACAATCAGGAGATGTCAGCCCTTAATAAATCTTTCTTGCGATGTCCTCAGCCACCGCATCGTCGCCCTGAACCATAACTTCAAGGTCTTCATTTGCAATTACACAAAACAAATCCAGCAAGTATTTACCATCTGACTGTATAGACGCTGTACAGCCTCCTGCTTCCCTGAACAACAAATTCCTTCCTGATTCATGAATCTTTCTGAGTTCCTCATAAAACTTGGTCACACACCGAATTGGCGTCCGCCATCTAACTTTAACCATAACATAAGTATTTCCGTCGCGCCTGATGATTTCCGGCTGGTCCATGGCATTAAAAAAGTGCATTCACATTATAATCTTTTGTAGTGGCAGAAAAGACACGATAACAACACTTTGATTGCTTAAAAGGCGCTAACACGAAACAATCCCAGGGAAAAGTTTATAAACGCATTAAGTTATCACCGCACCCATACAAAAGAGGTGCGTTATGCGCTGGAACAAGAAAGGTGCACTGGAATTATCAATCACTGCAATCGTTGTTCTCATCATTGCGATTACTGTTCTTGGGCTTGCCATTTTTTTCATCAAGAACCTTTTCAAGGGCGGTACAGAGATTTTTACAAGCGAGCTGGCAAAGATAAAGGACACCCTGAGGAAGAATATTGAGGAGTCTGGCGAGCTTGTTGTGATGAGCAAGGGCGCAGAGCTTGAGGTCAAGCGCGGGGAAAAGTTTGAGTTCCACATAGGCACAAGGAATACTGCCTCAAAGACCCGGTGCTTCCGCATAGGCATTGTGTGCAATAAGCCTTTTGGCGACCATGACTGCACTCCCTATGGCAATGACAGGCTTGTGGGCGGCTTGGATGAGGCAGGCTCTCCTCCTGCGCCTGACGAAAAATGGTTCCCGAGGCTGCTTGGCGAGTTTGAGGTGCCTGGCAATGATATTGGTGTTTTCCCTGCCACCCTGCAGATTGCAAGCGCAGACCCTGACACTTACCTGATGTACCTGAATGTTTACCAGGGGCTTGTTGACTGCGAGCCAGGCATTGACTGCTGCAGCGCTACAGACAGCTGGAACACCCAGACAAAGCGCTTCCACATAATACTGAGCTGATTAAAATGGCAAAAATAAAACGAAGGCTTACGCATTCAGAGGAATTTGACATAATGAAGCTTGTGCTTGACAAGTTTTTGTGGCTTGGCACTGCATTTGTTGGCTGGGGCTTGTACAAGAGCATTGCTGATACTTTCAGGGAAGGCGCTTGGTACATTGCAGCAGGTGCAATAATAATGCTTGTGTTCGCATGGATTATAATAAGGGAGTTTGAGCAGATAAGATGATAAAGCAAAACATTGGAAAACTGGACCGCGTATTGAGGTTCATGCTTGCATTCTGGCTCCTTGGACCGCTTGGCCCAAGATTCTGGCACTGCAAATGGGTAAATGTGCTGATAATTATTCTCGGCCTGATAGCGCTTATTGAGAGCTTTGTCGGCTATTGCCCGTTGATGAACTGGATAGGCGCTGAAAAGAAGGACTAAAAAACAGTTCTGAGTAATATTTATATAGGAACTGCCCAAAATAAGTGGTAAAATGAGGTGCAGAAATCTTGCTTTCATAGCTGTAATCGTGCTGGTTCTTGCCCTTGCAGGCTGCGCAAAGGCAGAGTGCAAAAAAGACGCTGACTGCGCAAGGCCGCATTTCATAGGCAAGTGCGTTGACAAGAAGTGCTCTTTTACGCCAATACCGAATGAGTGCGGCAACCTGAAGTGCGAGAGGGATGCAGGAGAGAATGAGTGCACGTGCGAGCCTGACTGCGGGAAGTGCTCTGGAAAAGTCGGAAAGTATCTTGAGAAGGTCTGCAATGAGAAAAAGGATGCCTGCATCCAGCTGGTTCCTGCAACAAGCCAGAAGCCGATAACGCTGACAAAGGAGCTCGCGACAGGCGGGACAAAAATCAGCGTGACAACATTGTTCAGCCAGCCGTTCAACACAAAAAGGGACCAGTTTGAGCTTGAGTTTGGCATAAATGTGCTTTCTCCGGCAATGACTGATTTGAAGATAAGCCGGCTTGAGCTGACAGGGATGACGCCGGACAAGCGCACAATCTTGCTTGCAGACAAGGCAGTGGGAAGGAACCTTTTTGAGGGTTCAAAGCTCAAGGAAAAGCTGATAATCAGCTTTCCGACAGCTGACATTGACGGCGAGCTGACAAACCTTATCCTGAAAATTTACATTGACTACGTGCTTGTCTCAGGCACGGTGTCAACTCCAAAGAGCGCAACTTTGCAGAACAATTACCAGGCTTTGAAATTCCTGTGGGCGACGCCAGAGGTCTCCCCCGGATGCCCTGTGTGCGAAAAAATCCCTGGGATGAAGGAGTCGTGCAGTGAGGCTACAAATTTCTTCTGCGAATACGTGCCGATAGCAGGCGCATGCGGCAATGGAATCTGTGATGCATCAGAGAATGAATGCATTTGCCCTGCTGATTGCGGGCCGTGCGCAGGCGGCGGAGCTTATACGTCAAGAAGCTGCGTTGCAAGCAATTGCGTGTCACAATTAAGGCAGGGAATTGCTGCAAAGCCCCAGTCATTGCTTGATGAAAGGGATATGGGGCCATTCGAAATGCAGAACACGTACAGGTTCAACAGCCCTTTCAACACAAAGCAGGACAAGTTTGTGCTTGAGCTCAGGCTGAAGCAGAAGGATGAAAGCATCAGTTCTGTTAAGGTGACAGATGCCCGCCTGCTTGATGGCAGCGAGGAGATTTCCTTCGCGGTCCTGAACAAAGAATTGACGACAGAGGCGCAGGCGTTTGAAATGCGTATTTTGCCAGGTCCTGCAGAGCAGGAGCGCGCGCTTACGCTCCGCGTGTGGTACGAATACGTGCAGAATGGCGAGACAAAGCAGGGTGATTTCACAAAGCCTTTGGGCAAGGTAGTGATTGTCAGCCCGGATGTTTAAGATGGACAAAAAGGGGCTTGAGCTTTCGCTGACAATGATTGTTACAATAATCCTAAGCATAATAATATTCATCGGCGCGCTTGCGCTTATGTGGAAATTCTTTGCAGGCGCAGAGGAAATTAAGGGTGAGATTGACAGGCAGACTGTTGCGCAGATAGAATCCCTGCTCAGGCAGGGCACTGACATTGTGGCAATGCCTGTGAATGCAAAAGAGGTAAGCATCGGCAAGGATGCTGTTTTCGGGCTTGGAATCAGGAACCTTGGCGAGGATCAGGGATTTTATGTCGTTCTGGGCTTTGCAGGCATTTATGACAAGGAGGGCAGGGCACTCGGCATGGGTGCCAAGGAATATGTTGAGGAAAAATGGCTTGGCTCTTTCAAACAGCTTGAGCCTGTGATGATAAGGCGGAACAAGTACGAGATCGTCCCGATTTACATAAAGGCTGCGACTTCTGTTGATGAGGGCGTCGCGACGCCCAAGCAGGCATTGGTTGTGTTTAATGTCTGCGTCTTCAGGACAGAGCCGCAGGGCGAGTGCAGCCCGGGCAACCCGGATGTTTATGACAAAATCAAGCAGGTATTCATAGAAACAAAGTAATCACTGCATTGCAAGCGCAAAGTCCTTGAGGACCTGTTCTGGGTTTTTTGCAAGCGTCACTCCTGAGGCTACAAGTATTCCTTTTGCGCCGAGCTTAACTGCCTTTGCCGCATCGTCCTTTGTCTTTATCCCTGCGCCGCAAATTACAGGGATTTCTTTTATTGCCCGCGTGGTTTGTGTAACCAGTTCTGGCTTTGCAGTGCTTACTGAGATATTTCCCCCTATTAGCTCAGGAGGCTCTATTGCAATGATGTCTGGCTTTAATGCCGCAATCCTTTTTGCCTCAGAGGGTGTTGCAGCGCACACAATTGTTATCAGCCCTGCTTTTTTTGCGCGCTCAATTGATTTCCCGATTGAGGCAGGATTCAGCTTTTTTTCAGAGTGGTTGAGCAAAGTGCCTGCTGCGCCTGCGTCTTTTACAGACTCAGGAATGACTGCGCCCGTATGGGCGCCGGGCTCCTCGGCGTCAATGTGCTGGGCAAAAACAGGAATCTGCACAGCCATCCTCACGTGGTAAATGTCAGGCGTCTCAACTGCGACAGCAATATTTGTTTTGGTCAGCCTTGCCACCCGCTCGCAAATCTGGGCCATCCTGACAGCGCCCTCGCCAATGCAGTTCTCATATGCCTTGCAGTTGACGATTATCAAGGGAAGCTTAATCATAAACAGCTGGCGAGGGCATTTTGTTTTTAATCCTTTCTGCCTGCAAAAGCCTTTTATACTAGTTTGGTGCCTGCTTGGTGCATGGCATTGCTTGCTTACATCATACTTTCTGTGTTTATAGTGAGCCTTATGTCCCTTGTCGGGGTGGTGGCACTGGTATTCAGGCCAAAGCTGATGAACAGCATACTGTTCGTGCTTGTCAGCTTTGCAGCAGGAGCTCTGCTTGGAGCAGCATTCCTTGACATGATACCCGAAGCACTTGAACACGCCCCTGACGGCATTTTTGGAACAGTGCTTGCGGGCATCGTATTTTTTTTCGTGACAGAAACATTCCTTTACTGGTATCACTGCCACAGCATGCAGTGTGAAAGGCACAGCCACATACGCGGAGGCCACCACCACGTAAAGATGCCATTCACATACCTCAACCTGATTGGCGACGGAGTGCACAACTTCCTTGACGGCGTCATCATTGCAACAAGCTACCTCGTAAGCATCCCGCTTGGAATAATCACAACGCTTGCTGTTATTTTCCACGAAATCCCGCAGGAAATAGGTGACTTTGGAATACTGGTTTACGGAGGATTCAGCAGGATGGAGGCGCTGGCGTACAACTTCCTAAGTGCGCTCGTGGCTGTTGTCGGAGCAGTTGTCGCATACTTCTTTTCAACAATGATTGAAAACACCACACCCCTGCTTTTGCCGTTCGCAGCAGGCGGGTTCATCTACATCGCGAGCGTAGACCTGCTCCCAGAGCTCCACCAGCAGCAGAAATTCAAAAAGGCAACAATACAATTCCTATTCTTCATGCTCGGGATAACGGTAATGTGGGCGCTGACAAAATTCGTTGAGCACTAAAGAAAAGCCCTCAATTGCTGGACAAGGGCATCTTCTGACTGGTTTCCCACAATCCTTCCTGCCTCCTGGCCATCCTTGAAGACAACGATGCAAGGAATGCTCATTATTCCGTTTTCCTGAGCCAAATCCTGGTTTTTGTCAATGTTGCACTTTGCAAACTTCAGTTCCCTCATTTCGCCCGCGACCTTTTCAAAAACAGGAGCCATTGCCTTGCAGGGGCCGCACCATTCTGCCCAGAAGTCCACAGCCACAGGGGTTTTGCTTTCAAGGACCTCTTTTTTGAAATTATCTGCGCTGACTTCTAGCACCCTGCCCAACCCCCTCGTGATGCGTTTCCAGCGGGCCTGAAGGAGCCCTTGCAACAGGCCTTGCAGCCCTTGAAATAAGGTATTTTCGCGGGTTTGCGTCAAGGTCTATGAAGTTGTTTGCAGCCTCCTTGAGCTTTCCTGAGGCGCTCTTGCCGAATGCAATGACCTCAACGCGGCACCCGAGCGCGCGCTGCAGGTGCTCGACAAGCGGGATAAAGTCCCCGTCGCCTGATATCAGCACAAGGGTGTCAAGCCTTGGAGCAAGCTCGATCATGTCCATTGCAATGCCAATGTCCCAGTCCCCTTTTTTTGAGCCGTCAACAAAGACCTGTATGTCCTTTCCCTTGACCTCGTACCCGATGTTTTCAAGGACCTTGAAGAATTCCTCCCTTCCAACATCCTCTGTCCTTATGACATATGCG
>JAWABQ010000023.1:0-9333 GCA_038884575.1 Candidatus Woesearchaeota archaeon | reverse complement strand
CAACCCTGAACGCGCCGTCTATGAGGTTGAATGCAATGCCGCGGGTTTCTGTGAAAAACCTTGCGAGATAGCATGGCGCTATGACAAAAATTGCTATTGCAAGCGAGAGCGAGAGCAGGATTGTGAGCCCTGTCTGCCAGAACCCGAGCTTTTCCTCCTCCTCTGCCTGCTGGTCAGCGCTCCAGTTGAGCATTTTTATCCCTATTGCCATCATTTCTCCAAGGAAGATTATTCCGCGGATTATTGGCAGCCTTAGAATCCAGCTTTTCTGTGTTAATGAGATATGCCTTTTCCTTGTTTTCACTATCCTGCCTTCAGGGGTCCTGGCTGCAGCGCCCACCCAGTTCGGCGTCTTCATCATCACGCCCTCGATGAGCGCCTGGCCTCCGACATAAAACTTTTTTTTCAAATTTCCACCATTTCTCCCGGCTTGAGGATGACTCCCTTGTGCTCTTTTTCGCGCTCAATGATTTCCTTGAACAATTCTGCATCATCCCGCGTCCCTTCCCTGTAGCCCCAGTGCGCTGGTATTGCGATTTTTGCCTTCATTGCGCAGACTGCTTTTGCCGCCTCTTCAGGGGTCATTGTCACTGTGCCTCCGACAGGAATAATCACCACGTCAGGCGCCAAACCAATCATTTCAGGCAGGGCGTCTGTGTCTGACGTATAATAAATTTTCTTCATCTCGCTCTCAATCAAAAACCCAATCACAAACCCCTCTTCGCCGTGCCCTCCAGGGTGGTGCAGGGTCTGCGCAGGCATTGCCTTTATTGCCACGCCTTTAATTGTCTTTTTGTCGCCTGCCTTCATCGCAGTGCAGCTGTTGAACTCGCGCGCGACTTCAGGAGTGCCAAGAATCACCGTGTCATCGCCGAGAAGCATTTCAACGCTCTGCCGCGTGCAGTGCTCAGGATGCCAGTGCGAGACAAGGATAATTGTTGCCTTTGGCAGCTGCACGCCTGTGAACGGCTCAATGTAAGGGTCTATGTAGATTGTCTGCCCTGCTGTCTCAATCAGGAATGTTGCATGGCCGAGCCACGTTATGCGCATGCGCATTACGCCGTATTTCTGTATAATAAGGTTTCTGTATTGTGCAACTGGAATGAGGCCGTCGTCGACAGCGGTCGGCTGGGTATTTGAAATCTGCGGATTTCCGAAACATTTATAAAGACCCTTCTGATTTCAAATACCAATAAATTTTCTGGATAAGTGATTATTAATGACTGAAGCCAAGGATTTGCAGCCGAAAACCGGGACAACAACAATCTGCATTATGTGCAAGGACGGCGTTGTCCTTGCGGCAGACAGAAGGGCAAGCGGCGGCGGCATGATACTGCACAAGAAGGCCCTGAAAATAGTGCCGATAACAGACTCAATAGCAGTCACAACAGCAGGAAATGTTTCTGATGTCCAATTGATGACAAAGCTCGCAAAGGCAGAGATAAAGCTCAAGGATGTCCAGGTCTACCGCTCAACAACAGTCAAGGAGGCTGCAAACCTCGTGGCAGGCATGCTTTACAGCACCTTCCGCAGGCCAAGTATGATACTCAGCATTGCCTCGCTGATGATGGGCGGCAAAGACAAGGACGGATTCCACGGGTATGAATTAAGCCCTGACGGAAGCGTCATGGAAATAAAGGACTTTGCGGCAGACGGCTCAGGAATGGTTTTTGCCCTCGGAGTCCTTGAAACCCTGTACAAGAAGAACATGACTGTTGATGAGGGAATAAAGCTTGCGGTAAAGGCTGTCAACGCAGCCCTTCAGCGCGACACTGCCTCTGGAAACGGCATTGACGTCGTGACAATAACAGACAAGGGCATGCAGAGAGTGATTGAGAAGGAGCTTGAGCTAAGGCTCGAGGCATAAAGACCCGCTTTCTTTTCTGTCGGGTCATTAGAACAACAACAGGTGAAATAAGGATATGGCAGACATTATAAAAGAAATATTAAAGATGCTTCCAGAGGGCAAAATCTCTGACGCAGTTTTTGAGGGCGCAAACATTGTGCTCTATACAAAAGACAAGAAATATTTTCTTGATGACCAGGGCACTGTAAGGGCAGCTGTCAGCGCTTTCAAGAAGCGCATAGAGCTGCGCCCAGACCCAAGCATTGCAGAAGACCAGGAAAAGGCTGAAAAGCACATCAAGAAAATACTTCCTGCAGAATCAGGCATAGCAAGCATATCATTTGAGCCCCAGCGCTCAATCGTCACAATCGAGGCTGAGAAGCCAGGGCTTGCAATAGGCAAGCAGGGCTCATTGCTCAGGGAAATAAGGGAAAAAGTCCTATGGGTGCCCATAATCCACAGGACGCCTGCAATACGCTCTGTCCTGATAGAAAACATACGCGCAGTCCTGTTCCAGAACTCAGAATACCGCAGGAAATTCCTTGACAAGGTAGGGCACAGGATTTATGACGGCTGGATAAGGGAAAAAAAGAACGAATGGGTAAGGCTCACATTCCTGGGCGGGGCAAGGCAGGTCGGAAGGAGCTGCATACTCCTGCAGACGCCGGAATCAAGGGTGCTCATTGACTGCGGCATAAATGTTGCCTCAGAACAGGAGCCATACCCTTACCTTGACGCGCCAGAATTCCATTTGAACGAGCTTGACGCAGTCATAGTAACCCACTCACACCTTGACCACTCAGGGTTTGTGCCCTACCTGTTCAAGTACGGCTACAAAGGGCCTGTCTACTGCACTGCACCCACAAGGGACATAATGTCATTATTGCAGCTTGACTACGTGAAGCTGATGAAGGCAGAAAACAGGGACCCGCTGTATGACACAGACCACATCAAGGAAATGGTCAAGCACACAATCACGCTGGACTACGACGAGGTCACTGACATCACCCCTGACGTCAGGATAACACTCTACAATTCAGGCCACATACTTGGCGCCTCAATGGTGCACTTCAACATAGGAAACGGGCTCCACAATCTTGTATACACGAGCGACCTCAAGTTCGGAAGGACGCCGCTACTTGAGCCTGCAATAACCCAATTCCCACGCCTTGAAACAGTAATAATCGAGGCAACATACGGCGGAAAAACAAACGTACTTGGCTCGCCGCAGGAACAGGATGACCTGCTGAAAAACATCATAAAGGAAACCACCAAGCGCGGCGGAAAAGTGCTTATGCCTGTCCTTGGCTCAGGAAGGGCGCAGGACGTGATGGTGCTTATTGAGGACATGGTGCGCAGGAAAGAGCTTGACCCAATCCCTGTATATGTAGACGGCATGGTCTGGGACGTCACGGCAATCCACACTGCATACCCTGAATACCTTAACCGCACAATCAGGAAGGCAATTTTCCACAAGGACGAAAATCCGTTCCTTAACCCGATATTCAAGCACGTGGGCTCGCCAAAAGAGCGCCAGCAATTGCTTGAGGAAACAGGGCCGTGCGTCATACTCGCAACTTCAGGAATGATGGTTGGCGGTCCAAGCGTTGAGTACTTCAAGAACCTTGCCGATAACCCAAAGAACAGCATTGTGTTCACGTGCTACCAGCCAGAGGGCGCGCTCGGCTACCGCATAATGCACGGCGAAAAGGAGTTCATGTTCACAGAGGAGGGCCAGCAACGCGTCGTGCCTGTGAAGATGGAGGTGTGCCGTGTTGAGATTTCAGACCACTCTGACAGGAAGCAATTGATGAACTTCATTTTCAAGTCAACCCCAAGGCCGAAAAAAGTAATTATTAATCATGGCGAGAACGCAAGAGTGCTTGACCTTGCCTCAAGCATCCACAAGCTCGGCAGGATAGAGACTGTTGCGCCAAGGAACCTTGAGAGCATAAGGCTGAAGTGAGTTCTTCACTACCTTTAAAAAGACCCCCTCACTTCCAGTATTATCACTAGAAGGTAGATAATGGCAAAACTTACAGGATTGGCTTTATTGCTTTTGATTTTGGGAGTGGGCTCGCTTGTACTGCCAATGATGGGGCTGCAGTTCAAGATATTTATGATATTTGAGCTCCTCATGGGCGCTTATGCATGGATTGCATCAGTCGCCTGCATAGTCCTTGGAGTGCTGCTTATGGCAGTCCAGGTGATGATGCCAAGGCAAGAGCAAAGGGTGCAATAAGCTCAGAAAGGCGGAAGGTCGCACTGAAACCGGCAGATGTCATAGTCTGCCTGGCACCTTCTCAGCGCAGTGGTCTTGACGCTGTCGCACACTGTTTTCTCTGCTGTGCACGAGGCGTCTGCCCTGTAAACCTTCTCGGCGCAGGCATCGCCGTCTGCCCTGCACGCATTAAGGCACTCAATCCTCTTGCCCTGGGACAAAACAGTGCCGGCAAGGGCAATAACAAGGACAATGCCGACAATCGCAATTACCAAATGCCTCATGATGCTTTGTTTTCGTGCGTGAGTATAAAAATGTTTTCCAAACGATAACTTTTTATACAGCCCAGAGGCAAGTCCTTGCCGTGGGAAAGCCAAACCCTTTTGAAAACGCGATAAAGAACCTTGAACAGGCAAACCAGTATGCTGCTGTCAAGGACGAAATCTTTGAGAAGATAAAAAAACCAGAGCAAATCCACCAGTTCACAATCCACGCTGCAGGGAAAAAATACGAGGGCTACAGGGTGCAACACAATTCTGCAAGGGGGCCCTACAAGGGAGGAATCAGGTTCCACCCAAAGGTTGACATTGATGAAGTAAAGGCATTGGCAACGTGGATGTCATTGAAGTGCGCTGTTGCTGACATTCCTTATGGCGGCGGAAAAGGCGGTGTTGCGTGCAATCCAAAAGAAATGACTAAGGAAGAACTTGAAGCAGTATCAAGGGGCTGGGCAAAGGCAATGGCTCCGCACATTGGCGCGTGGAAGGATGTTCCTGCACCTGATGTAAACACAGACGGCCAGATAATGGCATGGGTGCTTGACGAATATGAAAAAATCACTGGAAAAAAAGAGCCTGCTGTGATTACAGGAAAGCCGTTGGAGCTTGGCGGCTCGCTTGGGAGGGACAAGGCAACCTCGCAGGGCGGATTTTTTGTGCTTCGCGAGGCAATGAAGGCAAACAAGCTGAAGCACAACACAGTCGCAATACAGGGGCTTGGAAATGTGGGCGGCTGGCTTGCAGAAATACTCCACAATGAGAAATTCAGGGTTGTTGCTGTTTCTGACTCAAAAGGCGGGATTTACAACGAAAAAGGGCTTGACGTACCAAAAGTGTTGGAGCAAAAGGAAAAAACAGGCACTGTAAAGGACTTCCCTGGAGCAAAAAACATCACAAACGAGGAAATTTTAACGTTGCCTGTTGATATTCTGGCACCGTGTGCTTTGGAGAATGTCATTACTGGACTAAATGCTGGCGCAATAAAGGCAAAATTAATCCTTGAGATGGCAAATGGGCCCACAACGCCCGAGGCAGATGAAGTCCTTAACTCAAAAGGCATTATTGTGATTCCTGACATTCTTGCAAATGCAGGTGGTGTCACGGTAAGTTATTTTGAGTGGGTTCAGAATTTATCAGGCTATTACTGGTCTCTTGAGGAAGTGGACAAACGGCTTGAGAGCCTGATGGCAAAGGCATTTGATGATGTGCACGCAACAGCGCAAAAGCACAAGATTTCTTATAGGCTTGCTGCAAACGTGCTTGCGCTTGAAAGGATAGCAAAGGCAATGGAATTGCGCGGCTGGTAATTACCTTATTCTCCGCAGGATCTTGAACAGCATAATGATTATCAGCACATGCAGGACTGCAATAATTTCAGCAAGTGGAAGGTTAAGCCCGAAGAGTATCATTCACCGCTCACCTCTTCCCATTCATCCTCCAGTTCCCGCTGGGCTGCCTTGTGCTCTGCCTTCTTCCTGAGCTTCTTCATTATCCTCCAGACAAGGAATAATTCAACAAGCGCAGCCAAAAGGTTCAGCAATACAAGGATGTTAAGCTGCACGTCAATCCCGAAAATGTACATTTTGTTTT
The DNA here is from genome assembly GCA_038884575.1 of Candidatus Woesearchaeota archaeon. Lineage (GTDB taxonomy): Archaea > Nanobdellota > Nanobdellia > Woesearchaeales > ARS49 > JAWAAW01. The sequence continues at coordinate 3,398 of JAWABQ010000023.1, read as the reverse complement.
CACCTCAACAAGTATCCTGCCTTGAGCGTTTTTTCCTTTGTGTAAAGCCTTGCCTCAACCCTGTCTGCACTCATTGCCTTTTTTCCAAGCCTATATTCGTGTGCATAAATCGTGACTGAGTCAGTAGGGAGTTTGAGCAGTCCAAGCATTTCTGACTCAAGGGTGCTCTTGCCCCTGTTCAGGTCAAACTCAATATTTATTCTTTTCTCTTTCTTTCCTCGGTTATCAACAACAAAATAAAGCGTTATCACGCCAGCCTGGGTCCATTCTGCAGCTACCTGGAACGGGTGCACTTCAACAATTAATGGGGCAATTGTTGACTTGACCCTTGACGGTCCTGAATACGCGCTCACACCAATATCAACAGTTTTGGGCTGCATGACAGGCGGGATGATTGTGAAGTTGTAGGGCTCAATGGTTCTTGGCCTGAGTACTAGCAAAGGCGCAGGCGGATAAACTTTGAAATGCATTGGTCTTGCTTCTGCAGGCCCGTGGTCTTTCCAGCCCCCAAGCATTGAGTTCCATAAAATCATTGGGTATGGGTGGGCTTCTGAGAATGCGGTATAAATTATTGGTGTTGTTACTTCATAGGTTATGTCTTCAAGGGATAAGTAATTCCAGTTTGCAAAGGTTCCATTCATTATTTTTGGCTCAAGGATGTATGCAAGGTCAGGGGTTAAATTCAGCGAGAGGTTTCCCAGGAAGCCCGGTCGGAATATTTTTGTTTCGGGGATTATTTCTGGCAGTTCTTCACGTGGTTCTATCCTGCATGCCCTAATTGTAGCTGGTTTTAGGCGGCCTGTCATGTTCGGGCACGCCCATCTTGGCCAGCAGTTTCTGTACTGGTAGCCGTCAGGCATGCACGGCCCCCATGGGTCGCATACCCAGTAGACTATGCAACCGCCAGGGTATCCTCCTGAGCCCCCTCCCGGGCCCGGTGGTGGGCAAATGAATGTTATGTCCGCAAACAAATAATAAGGAATTGTTTTTTTGTATGGGGCAAATAACAACGATTGAAAGTCAAAATAACTTCTATTGTAACCTATCATGTTTATGTCTATTGTTGTTGCGAAAACAATGTTTGCTCCTTGGTTAAAATATCCCTCTCTAAAGACTGTGTTTTGTGGGGCTTCGTTGACGTAAGTGAATGTTGTTGGAACATTTGTGATGCTACCGCTTGTGAAGTCAAACGTGCTTATTGCTGTAAATGTCTTACTTCCGCTGTCAGAACCGTTTCCACTTAGTTTGTCAAGGATGCTTAAGTCGCCCGGAACCAGTCCTATTGGTGGTTCTGTTGAATTGCTGAATATGATAAATCCAGTGACGCCTGTTGGGTTGTCGCAAGGGACTGTAAAATTGATGTTTGAAATGTTTACGAGGCTTCCGGTTGCATTTAGGTATTTTGGTGTTTGCGGTGCTGTGCCGAAGTAAATCCTGCCTGCATAGCCCTGCCAGTGCTGTGTCTGCAGTTTTAGGCACATGTTGAGCCATGTGATGTTTCCTCCTTGTGCCATTATTTCTGCTGGTGTTCCTGGCTTGCAATAATCAGGCAGTTCTGCAATTGCTGGCAATGCTAGCAATGTAAGAATTGTGATGATTGAGACTGGTGCGGCTTTGATAGCTATTTTTTTTATCTCCATTTGCGGTATTCAAAATGCTGACTTAATTTTTTATTTTTTGTCTTGCGCCATAGCACGAATAGTATTATGATTATTATCAGGAGAACCGCGATGATTCCGAACGTGATTATTCCTGCATAACCGCTTGACCTGCCAAGCGGCACTGTCTCATCAATCACCTTGAACAGCAGGCCGTCTCGCTCGCCGTAAAGTATCCTGACATGGACTGTTGGGTTGTCCTCAAGGTCAACAGGTGTCATCCTCTGCTTTATCTTGAATGTCTCCCTGGTGTCAGGCGGGATGTATGCCTGGCCAGGATAATTGATGTTTTGCTTTTTGTCCTCAATTATGACATCAATGAGGCTTATCGAGGAGTAGCATTCTGAACTTGTTGGGTTTTCAAGACCTACTGAGATGCGTTGTGTTCTCTCGTCAAATCTGACTGGTCCTAGTCTTAATTCACATTGGTCGTCAGCACTTCCTACGCGCACGTCTACTTGTGCTGCTATTGCCCTGTCCATTATTTCCGGGGATTCACCGTAAATAGTGAGTATGTCTGCTGTTATTTTCTTGTTCTGGCTTATGTATTCGGAAAGGTCAACATCATACCTTATACCTTTTGTCTCATTCTTTTCAAGGGTTTGGACGTCCTTGTCACCGACTGTTGCAACAGTCTTGCCATCAACAAGCAAACCGATTGTTCCTGAAAGGAATGCTCTTACGCCGCGATTTCTATAAACAATTTCAAGCTTTTTCTCAACGGTGTTGTACTGAACGTATCCCAAGTCAACTTGTATGTTCAGCGTTGGCAGGAAGAACATGTCCAATGCCTTTATTGGTTCATATTGCGCCTCTCCCATCGGAACTCCCTGTCCCAGCTTGACAAAAACAGGGCGTCCGGTTTGTTCTTTGAGCAGTTTTGCAGTTCCTGTGAGTTCGTTGCCTATAAGCACTGTTGTTTTCAGGTTGCTGTTCTTCACAAAGTCAATTGTGTTCTGGACCACTCTCTCCTTTCCCACAAGAATTATTGGTTCTCCGCCGATTATTTCTTGCTCAAGGAATTCTCCGCTCGTGAGTATTGCTTGTGGTGTTGAGGGATTTATTTGGAAATACCTCTTGAGGATTTCTATGTTGTCCTTGTACCTGTTGCCTGTGTTTATTATTTCTGGCGAGAATGCTGAAAGCTTTTTAAGCACTGTATCCGAAACTGCGCCGTAAATCACTAGTTTTTCAATTTTCGGGAGTGATACAAGGTAAGTGAATACTTGGTCTATATTTTTGTCTTCTGCAAAAAGCACGTACGACTTGGTTGCTATTGCATAAGGCGCGACAGAGACTGCATTAAACCCGTAAGTTGGGTCTACAATTATAAATTTGTTAATGTTGAGGTTTTTTGCAAGCTCAAGGTTAATCGCATAGCCTCCTCGCGAGAATATTGTTGTCTTGGGATTGTATCCCTGTCTTCGTAATGTTCCTGCAGCGTTTGCTACATAAGGCAACCTTTCTGACTCTATTATTATCAGTTCTTCGCCAGGACTCAACAAGTTTGGCATTATTGTGATGTATTTTTTGCTTGTAAAGAATATTGAGGGGTTGCCGGTAAGTCTTGCATAGAGCATTCCGCTGTAAACATCTATCCATTCTTGTGAGTCAATGACCACTGTTGTTGCTTCAGTAACAGGAATGAGCATTCCTGCAATGAGTATTGCTGTTAATAGCGTTATCCCTCTTTTCATGCGAAAATGAAAAGAAAACAAAGAGAATAAAAAACTATCGTTT
>JAWABQ010000022.1:0-9342 GCA_038884575.1 Candidatus Woesearchaeota archaeon | reverse complement strand
GTCAGCATAAGCAACATCCTGCTCAGCCACCCGCGCCTGCTTGACTATGTAATGTACCACGAATTATTGCACAAAAAGCACCAGTTCAAAGGCTCTGGCTTGAAGCGCACTTTTCACAGCAGCACTTTCAGGAAGGATGAAAAGTCATACCCTGGCTCTGCTGCCTTGGAAAAGGAGTTGTCAAGGCTTGTTTTGCGGGCCAAACGCAGCTCATGGTTTGACTGGTTCTAACTAAAACTGTCGCCGGCTGCAGTCTGCGGAGTTCTCGAAATCATCGATGATTTCGAAAACTATATAAACAGCCGTATTGCCGGATTGCTTGATGTCAACGAAGATTGTGGGCGCGACGTCCATCAAGGAGGGAAGCTTTATCCTGATTGATGGCGCTGCGTGCAAGGTCGTGAGCACTGATGTAAGCAAGTCAGGAAAGCACGGCCATGCAAAGGTAAGGCTTGTCGCAATTGGAATCCTTGATGACAAGAAAAGGGAGATGGTGATTCCAGGCCACGACAATGTCGAGGTTCCGATAATAGAGAAGAAGAATGCCCAGGTTTTGAGCGTGTCAGGGGACAAGGCAAATGTCATGGACTCTGAGACGTACGAGACATTTGATTTGGCAATCCCTGCGGACCTTAAGGACAAGGTTGTCGAGGGCTGCCAGATAATTTACTGGACAATACTCGGGCAGAAGGTAATGAAGCAGCTGAAGAGCGGTGCAGAATAATGGTCAAGTTCCCGGAAGCTGACGCGCGGATGTTCCGCAACAAGTTTGTGTGCAGGAATTGCAAGTCAGTGGTCAGCGCGCCAAACAGGAAGATAGCAGAAGGCGCAGTGAAGTGCAGGAAGTGCCAAGGCAAGGACTTCAAGCCAAAGAGAAAGAAGTAAAAATTTTGTAATTAATTGACTTCTACTAATAACTGCTCCTTACAGTCGCAGATACCAACCATAATGGAAGAACTTCTCCTATCGCTTTTGTCTCTGGCGCGGTACGCGCCCGTTATTTGGAGCAACCCCAACATTTTTATAAGAGTGAAATGAACGCAGGCGTTATGGACTTCCAATACATGCTGCTGATTATCTTTATCCTCCTGATGATTCTCTTCTCCTGGCTGCAAAGGAAAAACATCCAGCTGCAGGGCATTTTCCCTTTGTTTTATTTTGTGATGTGGCGGACGCAAAAATGCCTGAGGTTTATGGACAGGCTTGCCCAGATGATGCCGCGCTTCTGGTCATGGTTTTTCGGCTTTGGCATTATTGCGGGCTTTGCAGGGATGGTTTTCATCAGCTACGAGCTTGTCAGGAACACTGTCCGCATTATTATCGCGCCTGGGATTGCGCCAGGAATACAGCCAGTGCTGCCATTTGAGGCAAAAGGGGTGTTTTTCGTGCCTTTTGTTTACTGGCTGCTTAGCATTTTTGTCATTGCTTTTGTGCATGAGTTCTGCCACGGGATTGCGGCAAGGGTTTACAAGATGCCTGTGAAGAGTGCAGGACTTGCATTCCTTGGCGTCCTTGTCCCTCTGGTTCCTGCGGCTTTTGTCGAGCCTGACGAGCCTTATTTGCAGCGCCAGGGCAAATTCAGGCAGCTGAGCGTGTTTGCAGCAGGGCCGTTCGCAAACATTGTCAGCGCAGGGATTATTTTCCTTATAATCGCGCTTGTGGCAAACCCGCTTGCAGAATCAATGCTGATTCCCGGAGGCGCAAGGGTTACTGATGTTGAGGCAGGAAGCCCTGCTGCAATTGCAGGCATGCACAAGGGTGAGATAATAACAGGCGTTGACAGCGCCAGCCTTGTTTACCTGGACAACCTGACAGCAGTCCTTGCATCAAAAAAGCCAAAAGACACAATAACGCTCAGCACCAATGAAACATCTTACACCATTGTCCTTGCTGCAAGCCCGAAGAACGCCTCAAAGGCATATCTTGGCATTTTCACAAGGCAGCACGCCGAAATCACTGAAAGCTTCAGGCAGCGCTATGGTGAATGGTCTGTGCCTGTGGTTTTGTGGATTTTCGGGCTTCTGTACTGGCTTTTCCTGCTGAGCATGGGTATTGGCTTGTTCAACCTTTTGCCCATTGGCCCGATTGACGGCGGAAGGATGCTCCAGCTTGCCATGCAAAAGATTTTTAAGGAGCGGATGGGTGAGGTGGTATGGAATTTCATCAGCATGGTGTTTTTGCTGTTGGTGGTTTCAAATGTCATTGCAGGCTTCATCGGCTAGGTTCTTGGTATTTCTTGTAATCGCATTGTTCATTTTCGGCTGCCAGAAGTCCCCGACAGGCGGCGTTGTGATAACTCAGGAGGACACAGGCCCGAAAGAGGTTGTTGTCGTGAGTGCGCCTGTCCCTGAGCCAGAGCCTGCGCCTTCCCAGCCGCAGGAAATCCCGATTAACCGCATTCCGACAAATGTGCTTCCAAGGGAGGAGCCGCAGGTCATTATCATTCCTGAGAACAGGCCTGCAGAAGATCCTGTTGCTGACTGCATCAAGAAATGCGAGTCAGCCTGCATGATTTCAGCTGATTTTGCATGCTCCAAGCCGAGCGGTGCTGACTGCAAGTCTGCCTGCGGGCAGATAATTGACCCAAGCGCCTGCTCAACAGCGTGCTCATTGAGGAGCGCGGGAATCTGCGAGCCGAAATTCCTAGAATTCTGCTCGGCGCAATGCGTTGGAAAGTGCCATTAAACTCAAGTTCATGAAAGCAAGCATAAGCCTTGGTTCAGAAATTGACATCGTACTAAGTTCTAAAGAGGCGTCTGGGCTTGAAAAACAGGCACTAAGCTGCCTTGCCAAGGTAAGGAAACTGCCTTCTGAACTTGGCCCTGAAAGGATTGTTGAGCTATCCATAGGGCAGATGAAGTCAAATTTGTTTGTTGAACTGGAGAGCTTGCCAAAAAATGCGTGTTTTGAGGAAATCGCCATGTATAAAGTTACAGTTTCTGCAGAAGGATACAGGCTTTTGATAAAAAACAGGTATGTCTGCGACAGGAGAGGTGCCATAAGCAGGGTTAATATTCACGTCACATGATTTGCTTCTTTCCTTCAAAGAATTTCCTGACCCTTTCATTTCCCTGTGGTTTTGCATTTGGTCCAAGGGCATAATATTTTTTTTCAACAACACTGCCCCATGAGTACTCTCCGTGCTCCTCTTTTATTTCTTTCATTACAAACTCGCCAATAGCAACGCCTTTTCTCAGGTGATAGTAAATGTTTTCCCTTGTGCATTGAGGGAAAATCTCGTTGTAAATCTTTGCGAGCTCATACCCGTATGCAGAGCCCTTGACTGCAAGTATTTCCACCATTCCCTGCCTGATTTCTGACTTGATTGGTCTTCCGCGTGGCATATTGTCTTTGTTTGCTTCTGGCTTTTAATATTTTTCCATATTGCAAAATCCCGAAGTTTTTTATTGACCTGCCTTGTATCTTTTTCTGTGGGGGACTCAAAAAATCTGGAACAGCGGACAAGGGCTGTTTTCATAATCTGCCCCGGGTCTGTTGCACAGGAAGAGTCAATCTATTTACGGCAGTATGTCGATGGGCTTAGGCAGGAAGGCTACCAAGTGTATTATCCGCCTGATAATACGCATCAGGCTGACACTGTTGGGCTGGCAATATGCACGCAAAACAGGACAGGGATGAAAAAATCAAGGGAAGTCAGGATTTTTTATAATCCCGCAAGCGAGGAAAGCAAGTTTGATGTTGGAATGGCTTTCATGGCTGAAAAGCCTTTTGGCATAATAAACAAGGATGCTGTTGTCAAGACAGCCAGCGCGAGTTTTGAAAACTTCCTTCTTGATTATGAAGGGATGTATTCAAGCGCAATGCGCGCAGATTCAAGCCTTGAAAATGACGGCAGCATCTGCATGGTCTGCCCGAATGATGTCAATCTGAGTGAGTTTGGGCGTCTGGATGATTATGCCGCAGAAATGCATGCTTACTGCCCTGAATTTGGCGCCCAAAAGCCTGATGTTACCTTGCTTGATATTTACACTGAGCGAAGGGATGCAATCAGGAGGGCAAAGGAAGTCCATGTTTTTTGGACCGGCACTGAGCGTGATGACAGGTTCGGGCTTGGGATGGCTTTCATGGCAGAAAAACCCATTCTTCTCATAAACAGGGCAGAAGTTCAGCCAACCCCTGAAAAGAGCTTTAACAACGTGCTTCTGGCGCTTGATGACCGTTACAAAAATATCTCCCAGAACAGTTAAGTTTATAACCCCTTGCTCTTAACCAACAACCTATGGCAAACTGGCTGAAACTCTTGTACGTGTTGGTTATCGCACTGCTCTATGTCCCGATGGTCTTCCTTGGGGCAAATGTTTTTTTCCCGAAATTCACGGGCTCTGAGAGCTATTTCCAGCCTGTTAAGGAGTGTTATCCAAGGTATAGTGTTGCAGAGGAATGCTACAGCCAGTATCCTGCATTTCCAGGCCTGACTCCTGAGCAGGAAAATGCGCGTGAGCAGAATGTCAATGCGTGCCTTGCAGCAAAAAAGCAATTGCAGGCAGAGGAACAGACAAGGATTGACCAGTGTCTTGCAGAACAGCGTGCAGCAGAAAAGGCGTGGAATGAGGAGCGCAATGTGTATAACGGGTGGAAGTATGCCGCAATTACTGGCTTTAATCTTGTTATCCTGATTCTTGCAATACTGCTTCCGCTTGCTGATGCAGTGCTTATGGGGGTATTCATCGGCACTGTCGTGACTGCATTTGCAGCTACGGTAAGCTATTGGGACTATGCAAGGACAAAGATAGGGTTTGTGCTTATGCTTATCACGTTTTTTGTGGTGATTTTCATAGTCAACAAGTGGGCAAGGAAGTTATTGCAGCAGCAAAAGCTCAAGAAGAAATGAAGGTTTTCTTCCAGTTATACAAGCGGCACGCAGATATTGCAGCAGCAGAGGCGCTGGAAGTTGTAAAAGGAAAGAAAATTGCGCTTTATGGCAATGAAATCCTTATTGCAGACGCCAAAAGCGCCGCATTTCAAAGGCTTGGGCTGAGCCATGCTGCTTTTGAGCTGCTTTTCAGCTGCAAAACAAGCCAGCTTGCTGGCAAAATACAAAAATTCAGCTGGCAAAAGCATTACAAAAAGAGCTTCAAGGTAACCGTGCACCACTCAACGCCTGAAAAAGAGCGCGAAATAGCGCAAAAAGTTGCCAACTGCATCAAAAACCCAAAGGCAGAGATGAAAAACCCAAAATCCTGGTTTCATTTCTTTTTGGTCGGCGATAATGTTATTGCGGGAAAGCTCTTGTGGCAGAACAATGAGGATTTTGAAGGCAGGAAAGTGCACAAGTGGCCTGCCCCTCACCCGACCGGCACTCACCCGCAATTGGCAAGGGCAATGATAAACCTCACAGGAATACAAAAAGGTGTGCTTGTTGACCCGTTCTGCGGTGCAGGGGGAATTTTGATTGAAGCCTGCTTGATGGGATTGACGCCGGTCGGCTATGACATCAATCAAGAACTGCTTGAAAAGGCAGCCAAAAACCTTATCGGCTATGGAATTAAGCGCTTCAAACTGCAAAAAAAGAACGCATTAACAATAAGCAAGGCAAAATATGTTGTTGCAGACCTTCCTTACGGCAGGAACACGCCGCCAAAAGGGCTGGAAGAGCTTTATGTGAAGTTTCTCGCAAGGCTAAAAAAAGTTCTTGAAGGCAGGGCAGTGCTTGGCTTTCCGAGCACAATCAATCACAAGCCGTTAATCAGGAAGGCAGGGCTGAATGTTCTCAATGAGTTTTCGTGGGAAATAAACAGGAACCTCAGGAAGAATATTGTTGTCGTCACTCCTTAGGCTTTGGCTGCGCTATGTTGAGCATCCTTTCTGTTGCATAAAGTGCTGCCGCGACCTGGTCTGAGTGCACGCCTTTTGTTCTGAATTCTTTCTCGCTGTTTTTCCACGTGATTGTGGTTTCCACAAGGGCGTCTGTTCCTCCTTTTGGGATTCTTACTTTGTAATCAATGAGTTCTGGGAGTTCAGGAAAGATGTTTTTGAGGGCGTTCATGCACGCGTCATACCCCCCGTCGCCTGTTCCGCTTGCAGTGTATGTTTTTTGCCCGTTTATGATTTCAATTGTGCCTGTTGAGGGTTTTCCCTTGACAGAGCGTACTTCATAATTGCCTATCCTGTATTTCTGGTGTGTTAAATCGCCAATCACGTCTGCAATTATTAGTCTTAGTTCTTCAGTGTCTGCTATTGTGCGCTTCATGTCCCCAAGGCGCTTGAGCTCTTCGTACACCTTGCCTTCCTGCTCAGGCGTGAGGGTTATTCCAAGCCTTCCGAGGTTTAACTGCAGCGAGTCCCTGCCCATAAGTTTGCCTAATGCATAATTTCTTTTCCTTCCAAACCTTTCTGGTGCGAGTTTGTTTTGGTATAGGTTGCCTTTTTTGTCGCCGTCTGCGTGTATTCCTGCTGTTTGCGTGAACACATTGTCGCCTGTTACTGGTTTTGTGGGTGAAACGTGCACTCCGCTGATACTTTCAATGAGCTTGCTTAGCCCATAAAGCCCTTCTTCTTTTATTCCTGAGTCAATGCCGAGGTGGTCTTTCATGGCTGCAACCAGTTCATCAAGTGGCGCATTTCCGGCCCGTTCTCCGAGGTTGTTCATGGTGGCATGGAGGCCGTTGATTCCTGCATTTAGTGCCGCCATTGAATTTCCTGTTGCCATGCCATAATCATTGTGCGCGTGAAAGTCCATGTGCATTTTTGAATGCATTCTTTTTATGCGCTTGACGTAATTGCGGGTGTTAAGGGGGTTGAGGATTCCAAGCGTATCGGGAAGCATAACTCTTGAAACAGGCATTTCTTCCAGTTTTTCAAGCATTTCCAAGACGTATTCAATTGATTCTCTCATTCCGTTTGACCAGTCCTCAAGGTACACGTTAATGTTTATGCCTTTGTCTTTTGCATATTCCGCGGTTTTTCTTATGAGGCCTGCATGTTCCTCTGGTGTCTGCTTGAGCTGTGTTTCCAGGTGCCTGAGCGAGCCTTTTGCAAGAAGGTTAATGACTCGGCATCCGCAGTTGTAAACCCAGTCCACTGAACAATTGCCGTCAAGGAATCCGAGGACTTCAACAGCTTTGAGCTTGCCCTTTCTTTCAGCCATTTCGCATATTTGCCTTACTGCCTCTTCCTCACCTTTTGACACCCGCGCGCTTGCAACCTCGATTCTTGGCACGCCGATTTCAAGCAGCTGCTCTGCTATTGTCAGCTTCTCGGAGGGCTTGAAGCTTACAGAGCTCATCTGCTCGCCGTCCCTCAGTGTTGTGTCCATGATTTCAATTTTTTTATGGCTCATTGTAGTTTTTTACCATCAGCACCCCAGAATTGCGGGGCGCCTTATCTTATAATGATTGCAGGAATAATTATTTGTGAGATTATTGCCGTTATTTTTTGTTCTGCAATCATAAAAAGAAGGAAATAGGCTTGCTTATTTAAAACTTTCACCTTTTGAGCTTCTTTTCCATCTCTGCAATTTTCAAAGTGGTTTTGACAACCGCATCAGGGCTTAGTGAAATGCTGTCAATTCCGCACTGCACGAGGAATTGCGCAAAGTCAGCGTGAGTGCTTGGGGCGTCTCCGCAGATTCCTATCTTCCTGTGGTATGCTCTTGCGTTCCTTATTACATATTCAACAAGGCGCTTTACTGCCTCGTTTCTTTCGTCAAACAGGTCAGAGACAATTGCGCTGTCCCTGTCAAGCCCCAGGGTGAGCTGTGTCAGGTCATTTGAGCCGATGCTGAAGCCGTCAAATACCTTTGAGAACTCGTCTGCCAGGACAACATTGCTCGGAATCTCGCACATCACATAAACCTGCAGCTCGTTTTTTCCTTTTTTGAGCCCGTTTTTTTCCATTTCAGCAATGACTTTTTTGCCTTCCTCAACTGTCCTGCAGAATGGCACCATTACTTTCAGGTTTTTGAGCCCGAATTCGTCCCTGACTTTCTTTATTGCCTTGCACTCGAGCGCGAACGCGTCCTTGTATCCTGGCTTGTAATACCTGCTTGCCCCGCGCCATCCAATCATTGGGTTTTCCTCTTTTGGCTCAAAGCCTGCCCCGCCAATCAGGTTGGCGTACTCGTTTGTCTTGAAGTCGCTCAGGCGGACAATGACGTCATTTGGATAAAATGCTGCTGTTATCATTGCAATTCCCTGCGCGAGCTTGTCAACAAAGAAGTATGGCTTGTTTTTGTAGCCGTGGGTTAATTCCTCAATTTTTTTCTTTACTACCTCATCAGTCAGGGTGTTGAACTTCAATAATGCCATCGGGTGTATTTTGATGTATTCGTTGATTATGAATTCCATCCTTGCCAGCCCAACTCCTTGGTTTGGTATGAAGCTGAGTTCAAATGCCTCTTCTGGGTTGCCCACATTCATCATTATCTTTGTTCTTGTTTTGGGCATTTGCTTCAGGTCAAGCTTTTGCACATCGTATTTCAGGAGCCCCTCGTAGACTTTTCCTTCCTCGCCTTCTGCGCAGCTTACTGTTATTTTCTGCCCGCTTTTGATTTTTTCAGTGGCATCCAGTGTTCCGACAACGCAGGGGATTCCTAGCTCGCGGGAAATAATTGCTGCGTGGCATGTCCTTCCCCCCTTGTTTGTCACTATTGCCTTTGCCATCCTCATTATCGGCACCCAGTCTGGGTCTGTCATTTCTGTAACAAGCACGTCTCCTGGCCTGAATCTGCTGATTTCCTTTACGTCCTTGATGACCTGCGCAACACCCTGCCCTATCTTGTTTCCAATGCTCTTCCCGACCGCAAGCACTTTGCCTTTTTCCTTCAGCACGTATTCCTCAAGTATTGTTTTTGATTTCTGGCTCTGGACTGTTTCGGGCCTTGCCTGGACTATGAACAATTTTCCTGACTGGCCGTCTTTTGCCCACTCAATGTCCATAGGGGTCCATTTGCGCTTTTTCTGCGAGTAATGGTCCTCGATTATGACGCCCCATTTTGCCAGCTGCAGGACTTCGTCGTCAGTGAGCGAGAATTTGCGCCTTTCATCAGGAGTTGCAGGGATGTTTTTTGTCGGCCTTGTTCCTTCTGTTGCGTAAATCATTTTTAGTGACTTTTCCCCAAGCACCCTTTGGATTATTGGCTTGAATCCCTCTTTAAGGGTGGGCTTGAAGACATAGAATTCGTCAGGGTTTACTGCACCCTGAACGACGTTCTCGCCAAGCCCGTAGCTGCTTGTGATGAAGCACACGTGCGGAAATCCTGTTTCTGTGTCAAGAGTGAACATGACTCCTGCGCTTGCAAGGTCAGACCTTACCATTTTCTGGATTCCGATGCTCAGGTAAACCTTGAAATGGTCAAATCCCTTTTCAGCCCTGTACGCGATT
>JAWABQ010000021.1:0-11284 GCA_038884575.1 Candidatus Woesearchaeota archaeon | reverse complement strand
ATAAGACCCGAGCTTTGTTATGCCATTTCCGACAACAAGGTTTGGCTGGTCAATCATTCCATTGAAGAACCGCCCATTAACCCTGCTGAAGCTCTGCTCAAGCACAGGGTGTGATTTTGTCTTTGCAATTGTCCTTGGCAGGCTTTTGAGGAAATAATTATAAAGGTCCATCTGGGTTGTCCGCCTTTTTTCTTTGAAGAGCCTGCAAAGCAGGTGCTGGACAAGGCCGAGCTGTATGTCCCTGCTGACTGTCTTCCACTGCCTGCTGAGGTTGAGGACAATCCGCTTCTGAAGCCTGCTCATCCTGATGTTTGCGTTGTAGCCCCTGAACTTGCCTGAATACCTGACTTCAGCAGAATAAACATATGGCTTTTCCGGAAATACGCTGTTGAACGCCTCTCTGACCAAATCCATCAGACAGGGTGTAATCCCCTGGCTACATAAAGATTGCGCGAAATGTTTATATACCGTTATTTCTGAACAGGGGGCGTGGCTGAAGCTTCATTGCAAAGGGGGAGAAGAATCGTACCAGGTCTCACTATTGCGATAATCCTGATACTTGCTGTCCTTGCGTTCAGGAACGGGTTCTCGCTGCTGAGCCCCACAGGGCTTGTTGCACTGGAAAACACCAGTTTCACAGGAACATTTGACATAACAAACATAACCGTAACAATCCCTGCAGAGCACACTTCAATAAGGTTTTCTGCGCCAGAGCCAGCGCGCATCATTACAAAGACAGGCGAGATAAACGGCTCAGGCAATTTTGAAATAACAGACTTTGTGGGAATAATAAGCTGGGATGGAAAGGCGCTGCAGCTTGTCGGCAACATGGAAAGCATGACAAACGGCCAGGTTTCAGTAAGGTTCCTGATAAGGGAAAGCTCAACAATAGTCCTGACCGCAGGCAGCATTGAGGCAACAAGCGCCAACATGTCAGTCTTCTCAAGGGATTTGACAGGAAGCATAAGGCTTGAGGACAGGTGGACAATAAAGCTTGCAGAAACGCCCCTGACAGTCAAGGGCTACAGGGGAAGCGCTCACTTCCAGCGCATCAAAAACATAACGACAATGATGCTGAAAGGGTCTGCAGACAACGCGCGCATAGAACAGGAGAACTTTATCAAGAACGTTGCTTAAACTGCAGCCTCATACCTTAAAATCGCGCCGAACTTCCCAAGGTCCTTGAGCTGCGCCCCTTCCCTTGTTTCTGTTGAAATGATTTTGACAGTTGAACTGTACCTCTTTGCTATCTGCTCAAACTCGTCGATTTTCTCATCAGGAAGCTGCTCTGATAGCAGGAGGATATCAACCGCTCCCATCTCAAGCATCCTCCTGACTTCCGCCTCGCCGTAAGCAACCTGGTTTGGCTTGACTGCAAGCATCTCAAGGAATTTGCCAACAATCTTTTTCTCATCAGCAATCTCCTCCTGGGCGAGTATGTCCTGGGACTTGTCAACAAGCTCCTCAAGCCCGAACTCCTCTGTGTAGCTCAAATCCTTTATGCCAAGGATTTTTTTCTTGAGGTCTGCGGTTATCAGCCCGCTGTCGACAAAGTCATATTTCGTTGGGCCCGGGCCCCCGATTATTATCCCCTTCAGCCCCTCCATTGTGAAAAACTGCTCCTTCATCAGCTCAGCAACCTTGCCAAAATGGTCCTTGACTGCAATCTCGCGGTTCCTCTGGAAGCGCACAGACGACTGTCCGCCTGCCTTGAACTTGCCAGGGACATGGGAGTGGGTCTTGGTCAGCGGCACTATGGTCTTCCCCTTCAAAAGCGCAAGGATTGCATCCCTTGCATCAATGACAACAAGGCCGTATGCATCCTTTGCCTCCATCATTTCGCGCAATATGTCAAGGTCAAAGTTCTTCTCGCACTTGTAGAGGCGCATCTTCAGCGGCACAGGGGGCTCAATGCTCCAAACCCTGACATCTGACTTTCCCTCCCTTGCGAGAATGTTGCCTGAAAACACAGCAAGCCCGTTTGCCGGAGTCCTTCCCACAATGCGCAAATGCTGTATCATGCGCTCAAGGGCATCAATGACATTGTTCCTTGTGCTTGCGCTCTTGATGTTGGTCGCAGTGCCCTGCTCCTGGGCAAGGTGCTGCATTATCTTGACAAGGTCATATCCCGCAGGGACATAGACAGTGACAAATTCTGTGTGAGCGGCCTTGTAGCCCTCCAATTCCCTGATGAATTTCTTCAAATGGAATTTTTCTTTTGCAGTTAAGCTCATTTTAGAAGAGCAGCAGGCAGGCTAATGACTATAAGAAACTGGCTATGCCGTAAACTGCCTGTTAATGCTCATGGCAGGATGAGTCGCAAAGCCCCCTTATTAAGCTTTGCCTAATTCAGGAAAAGGCGCTGACTTCGATACCTTTAAAAACCGACTGCTGTTTCACGAAGGACTATGCCAGAAAAGAACCAGGGACTGGGTCCTGTAAAGCGGCTTGGAGTGCGCTATGGAAGGACTACAAAGTTCAAGCGCGCAGCCATTGAAATGATGCAGAAGAACAGCACAAAGTGCCCGTACTGCTGCAAGGACAAGGTCGTAAGGAAATCAAAGGGAATCTGGCACTGCACAAAATGCAGGAACACATTTGCAGGGCAGGCATACACCTTTGTCGCAAAGCCTGCCGCACTGCCTCCGATTGAGGAAGTGCTTGCAGAGGCGCAGGAAAAGCCTGAAGAGGAGGAAAGCGAGGCCTGAAAATGGTAAAATACACCTGTTTTGCATGCGGCAAGAAAATCTCTGAGGACATGATGGGCAAGCGCGTACGCTGCCCGTACTGCGGAAGCAAGATGCTTTACAAGTCGCGCAGCACAGCAACAAAAGTCAGGGCGGTTTAGGGTTCTATGGAAATACCAAAAGAAACACAGGAAAGCATTGGCAGGCTCCAAATGATTGAGCAGAACGTCCAAGCACTGCTAATGCAAAAACAACAGTTCCAGGCACAATTGTTTGAAGTCGAAAGCGCCTTAAAGGAAATAGAAAAGACAGACGATGCTTTCAAGATTGTCGGAAACGTAATGATAAAAACAGACAAGGCAGCGCTCAAGACAGAACTGAATGCCAAAAAGGAAATAATCGACTTACGGCTCAAGAACATAGACAAGCAGGAAAAACAGCTCAAGGAAAAGGCAGAAAACCTCCAGAAAGAGGTCATGAGCAAGCTCAAGAAGTGATTCAAATGGACCAACTGGCAACAGTAATTGCGGCATTACGCGAACTTGAGCAGGACAACCAAGTCCCAAAGAATGTCAAGACAAAAATCACAGGCACAATACAAGTGCTTGAGCAGGACGGCGAGATGCCGATCAAGGTCTCAAGGGCCCTGCAGGAGCTTGAAGAGCTCACAGAAGACAACAACATGCAGGCATATACAAGGACGCAGATATTCAACATTGTTTCCCTGCTGGAAGTCATCTGATTCTCATTTACAGCCAAAAGACAAAAATTAAATACAAATAGTTTTTCCCACCTATTGAGGTGAATATATGCCAAAACAACTTACAAGTGAAGAAATTGAAAAATTGGAAGATATTAAAGCAGAGCTTAGAAGAATAGGCATGGTAAAAAGAAGATTATTGACGCAACTTGCGGCATTAGAACTGCAATACGAAGAAACACTAAACCCCTCCTTGCCTCCACGAATTGAAAAAATGCAACAGCAACATGACGAGTTAAACGCGGCGTACTTGCGGGTTATTGACAAAGCAGTAAGGTCAAAATTATTGTCAAAAAATCAATAGTGAAGGGCAAATAACAAGCACTAAGAATTAAGGTATTTGTTTGTTTTTTCCCACAAAAGCTCCTGCGCTCTTGTCATTATTTTCTTGTATCTTTCTTCCAGAGAAGTCTTATAGGTTGAGAAATGCTGGACATTTCTGCTGTAAAACAGGAAAGGGGATTCTGTAAAGAATGATGCCAGAAGCAGTATCCGCGAAAAATGCCAGTCGTTCCTTTTGTGAAATGCTTCAGGGCGAAGGACCTGCGTGATGAATGAATAAACACCGTGCCTGAGCCTTGGAATGCCAATGCTTTCATATTCTTTGGCAGATTCCACATTTGCAAAAAGGTCCCTTACGTTCTGGAAGTCTGAAAAACAGCGGGGTCCCTTAAAGCCCTTTTCCCCATGTTCATGCGCAACATACAAACGCAGCATACTATCCAGAAGTTCATCTGCGCTTCCGCCCTCATTCAGGTATTTTTTATATGCCTTGATGCCTGCAGCCTGCTCGCATTTGGAAGGCAAGGGGGGATAATTTTGCATCGCCTCAAGGTACTCGATGAGTAGCTTAACAGGGGTTTCCCTGACTGCAATAAAGTCGTGCCTGACCACATACATCCCAAAAATGCGCGGGTGCATGGTTGAGGCAAAATCAACAAAGACATTCTCTTTTTTTGAGATTCCTGCATAAAATGAGTTTTCATCAGTTACAAGGCACAGGCCATCAACATGAGAGACAGCCACATTTTTTGACCTTGGCCTGCTGACCTTTACATCATTTGGCTTTAGCCTTTGGTACATGTCAATGTATGCATCTTTGCCGCTGAGATATTGTTTTAGGGCATCGCGGTGCGAAATCCCGCGGCTGACAGTCTTCAGAACAATATCAAACTGGTCATCCTGCGGAAAAGAATAAGGGTTGTAATCAGGGGCAGCAGGGTGCTTTTTGCTGAACTGGATTTGCTCTGAAATCCTAAGATTTTCCCTGTTCAGCTTGGATTCCAAACACTCAGCATCAGCCATTTTATAAAATACACCTTTGCCATTTATATGCCTTCGCATCAATTAATCACCGACCAGTGGTCTTAAAACTATTCTGTATAAACCTGCATTTTGCCACGTCTGGTAAAATGCTGCAAACCTATATAAGCATCAGAGGCATGATGTGCTCTTATGGCAGGGGCGCAAGAATCAGTTGTTTCTGCAATAAGTTCTGTAAATCTCGGCGATATCCAGCAATACCAAAACCTCGCTGTTGTGCCGCTCCTGAAAAAGAACGGCGGCTCAAGGCTTGAAAAACTTGTCCTTGAGGAAGCACTGCAAAACGGGCTGAAAATAGAAGAAACAGCCCAAAGGGACAATGATGTCGCAGTAAGAAATGTTTCTGAGCTTGCAGTAAACAATGACACAGGCAAGGACGTGCTTATTGTTGCAGGGGAATACCTTGTCGGCGGCGGGCAGAACAGAATGGTGTCAGCAAGCGTTTACCTTGCAGCCGGCTACCAAGGAAAAATTCCTGTACGGTGCGTTGAGCATGGAAGGAGCAGAGGGCAAAGCAGGGGATTTGGCTACGGCGGCCACACCACCCCCTCTGTCAAGCACGCCAAGGACCAGGATGAAACCTGGCACGAGGTTGCCACAACCCTTTATATGACAGGAACCGAATCCCACACCCAGGACTTCAGCCAGGTAATGGCGCAGAAAAGCGAAGACCTGGAGGCTATTGCCAGGCGCTTTGCAATAAAACCAAGCCAGGTCGGGTTTGTCGCAGTGATAGGCATGCCTGACAACAAGAAATACGTGCTTGAGTTCTTTGACGACCCTGAAATAATGAAGAAGCACTATGACAAAATCATGAACGGCATTGTCGCAGAGGCAATCCCGCACAGCAGTGCAAGGCTTTCTGTTGACAAGGGAGAAATAACCCAGTTCCTTGAGGAAATAAAGTCAGCAACCCTCACCCCTGGGCATGTTGCAAGCAAAGGGCAGGAATATGAAATCATCACCCCTTCTGCATCAGGCTCAACACTGATATGCGAAGATGACACGACAACTTACATGACAGTCGCAAGCTCAAAGCCATTTATGCAGGGCAGCAATTCAATGGTCCTGCCGCCGAAAAGAAAAAGAGACTAATGCCTTCTGACCCTTATTTCCTGCCTGACAAGGCTTGAATTTGGAATATGGATTATGTCCTTGTTCCTGCTGACAAGCTTTGTCTCAAGAAGCCCTATTTCCCTCACTTTGCCGCTGACAGAGCCTGCCGTAATTGTATCACCTACATTGAACAGCTTTTTGTGGCTGAGGCGTATTCCTGCGATGAAGTTCGGTATGAAGTCCTTGATGCTAAGGAGGAACGCAATCACCACAACTACCAGGACTGCCGCAATTACGATGTAAAGCACGATTGCAGTAACACCCAGCTGGTCAAGCGCAACAACAATCGCGATAAAATAAATCAGGCACTCTATTGAGCGCCCTATTAATTCCTCCATTCCAAACTTGATTCCTGCCTTGCCAAGAATCCTGTTGAGCTCAACCTCGTGCAAACCGCGCTGGGCAAGCTTGCCAAGCACTTTTCCGATAATGAAGCCTATGAGAAGAACGATTACTGCAGAAGCAATCATGTTAACCCATCCCTGCGCCTCGCTCCAAAATTCCAATAATGCCATGATCCAATGAAACAGCGATGCTTTTATAAACCTTTTCGGGGCATTTTAGCGCCATGGGCATCCCAGAGCGCATTAAAGAGATTGAGGACGCAATGCGAAAGTGGCAGTACAACAAGGCCACTGAGCACGCATTCGGCGTCGCGAAAGCACAGATAGCAAGGCTGCGCGAAAAGCTTGAGAAGGCAGCTGCAAAAAAAGGCGCAGGAGCCGGCTTTTTTGTCAAGAAGTCAGGCGACGCAACAGTCATTCTCCTTGGCTTTCCTTCTGTCGGAAAAAGCACTTTGCTTAACAGGCTGACAGGAGCTAAAAGCAAGACAGCAGCATACGCATTCACGACGCTTTCTGTGATTCCCGGAGTTTTGCAGTACAACCAGGCAAAAATCCAGATACTTGACGTACCGGGCATAGTTGCAGGGGCTGCATCAGGGCGCGGGCGCGGCAAGGAAGTGCTTGCAATGGTAAGGGCGGCTGATTTGATACTCATTCTGATTGATGCCCTCCACCCAGAGCATTATCCGGCAATACTGCAGGAAGTCTATGATGTCGGCGTAAGGATAAACCAGGAAGCGCCTGACGTCAAGATAAGCAAGAAATCAAGGGGAGGGCTTGACATAAGCACAACAGTTCCTGTTGAGATAAGCAAGGAAACAATGAAGGAAATACTCCACACGTTCAGGATAAACAATGCAGACGTGGTGATAAGGAGCCCTGTGACAATTGACAGCTTTATTGATGCGATTGAGGGGAACAGGAGGTATATCCCTGCTGTCACTGTTGTCACAAAGTTTGACCTGCTGGATAAATTCCAGCAGCAGGATTTGATTGAAAAGCTGAAACCGGACCTCGCTGTCAGCGCAGAGCAGAATGTGAATATCCCTGAATTAAAAGAACTGATTTTCACGCGGCTTAACTTCATCAGGGTATTCATGAAGGAAGTTGGCAAAAAGCCGGACCTTGATGAGCCGATGGTTTTGCGCCGCGGGACAACGATTGGCGACGTTTGCGGAAGGATTCACAGGGACTTTGTAAAAAAGTTCAGGTTTGCAAAAATCTGGGGCAAGTCTGCAAAATTCCCAGGGCAGCAGTTCAGAAACCTGGACAAGAAGCTTGAAGACGGAGACATTGTTGAGATACACATCAAGTAAATTAATATATCCGATGCCACTTACTTATTCTTATGCAGTTCAATGCTTACGGCAATGCAGGGATTGAAGGAACGCACAAGGGCGTTCTTGAATTCACACAAAGAACAAGTGTAATACCGAAAGGGGCTTCTGTTGTTGGAACAAGGTCTGATTTTGACCCGGAAGCACTGGCAGCGCTGGCAACAGTGTCAAAAAAAATAAAACTGACACTCAGTGTAAAAGGCATTACTGAAACAATAACAGGCGACGTGAACAAGTCATTCCTGCCAGGAGCAGACGTGATAATAAGAAAAGGGCCGCAATGCTCGCCAGGAACACTGCTCATCAACGCAGACAAGTCAGCAGCAGACTTGTCAAAAAGAATGATTGAATTGCTCAAGAACCCTGAAGAAAGGATGATTGTAACTGTGGAAAGGCTGGCCTAGTCAGAAACAAGCAAACGCCTTGCCTTTGGCACGAAATTCAGGATTTTTCCTTCCTTTACTCTTCCGCAGCCAACAAAATCATTGCCTGACTTCATTATCACGTAACCTTCTGCTTTTACTTCCTTGATTAAGTCTTCACCTTTTAGCCATTGCCTTAGTTCGTCCTTGTCTAATTCAACAACGTTCTTTTTTGCGTGAGGACCAATAAGTTGTGAGCCCTCAATGCTCAGCCTGATTTCGCCTTTCTTGAACTCGCCAATGTACAATCCGACACTGTTTATCCTCAATTTCTTAGGGTCAATCTTTGTAATATCCTTGCTCAAGACAAACAAGTCGTTTTTTGCGCTCTGATACCAGGCCCACGGAAAATCAATCTCAGCACCCCACTGCTCCCTAATTTTTGCAAGAACAGGCTTCAAGTCCCTGCCTGACAATGCGTTAAGGTTGGTTTTCATACTCCCCAAACAGGATTATTTTTTCTCATTATCTGCGCTATTTCTTTCAGTAATTCTTTTTCGTCGTTTGTGAGGTATTCCTTGTATTCCTTGAACTTCCTGAAGTGCTCCTCTGGAATGGCTGAGATAAGAATGTCTCCTTCGTGGAGCTGGCGGCCGATGATGACATTTGGCAGGCTGACTGCTACTTGTTTTCCTTTTTCTGCCTTTTCTATGTTTTCCTGCTCTTCCTGCAAACCTTTGACAACTGTCAGTTCGCGTCCTTCCATTGTCATCAAGGGAGTTCCTGTCTTTATCGTGCCTGCAATCACGTGGATTCCGCACACAGCAGGATTGCTCTGCCTGAAAACATAACCCTTAAGGATTTCAATCTTGCACGGCCTTATGAGCAAATCAAGCTCTGCAAGCTCAATCGCTTTCTTCTTGTGCTCTGCCCATTTCTGATAGTCTTCAATAAGGCGATAAATAACAGTATTTGTCAAAACCGATACTGTTTCAGGAACTCCTTCTGGCTGGGGAATGTTAAAGCCTAAAACAACACCGAGCAATGGGTCTTTCTCAACATTGGCTGCTGCATCAGTAATGTCTTTCTTTGTTACAGGGCCAATGCCTGCGCGCATGACAGGGATTTTCGCGTCCTTGAGCAAAGTGATTAATGCTTCCAGCGAGCCAAGGGAATCTGCCTTGATGATTACCCCTTCTTTTCCTGTTTCTATGATTACCTTCTCAACTTCCTGCTGGACTTTTGCCTTTGCCTCCTCAACATTTGCAGGATTGCCTATGATGGGCATTCCTGAAACAACATTCTCAGTATCAGGAGCGACAATCTTCACCCCTGTTGCTGCAACAACTTCTTTTGTGGAAGTGAACTTTGTCTTTTTCTCCCTCAATTCCTGCAATGGGGCTGGGGTGAACAATGCCTTGACACGGCTGACAATCGGGCCTTCCAAACCGCCAATCACGATAGCATCACCCACTTTCAGACTGCCATCGTAGAGAATAACATCCATTGTTTTTCCGAGACCCTTATCCTCCTTCACTTCAATGACAGTCCCTTGTGCAGGACCGCCTTCTGTGACTTTCAAGCCGCTTTCAAGGAACCTTTGGGCAAGCCCTGTAAGCATGACAAGAAGCTCAGGAATCCCCTCTCCTGTGACAGCTGATGTTGGCACAACAGCGATTTGCTTTGTGAAATCGCTTACCCTGTCATAACGCTCTGCCTCAAAGCCAAGCTCGTATATTTTCCCAATAATTTCATAGACCTTTATGTCAAGCGCCTTTTGCGCCTCCGGCTCCTGCTCTGCAATGTTCTGCAATAATGGCTTTTGCGCTGCAGGCCGCCATCTTGGCAAAAGGTCTATCTTGTTTGCTGCGATGACAAAAGGCGTCTTGTAGTGCTTCAGGATTTCAATGCACTCAAGAGTCTGGGGCATAAAGCCCTCCATGACATTAATCACAAGGACAGCAATGTCAGCAAGGTTTCCGCCGCGCCTTCTCAAGTTTGTGAAGGCAGCATGGCCAGGAGTGTCTATGAACAAAAGCCCCGGGATCGTGAGTTTGAGCTTAAGCGCCTCAAGCAATGAACCGCAGATTTTCTGTATTGTCGGCAAAGGAATTATCGAAGCGCCTATAGCCTGCGTGATTCCGCCTGCCTCGCGCGCAGCAATAGCACTACCCCTAATCTTATCCTGCAACAAGGTTTTTCCATGGTCCACATGGCCCATAATAGCCACAATCGGCTGGCGTATCATGAACAGTAGGCATTAGACGGGGTTTAAAAAAGGTTTGTATGCCGAGCAATAGACGAGGCAATAAACCATAAATTACGGGCGCGTACCGCGCCAGAGACACAACGATTCCTTCATAGTCTGATTTTACCACTATATAATGGTTGTTTTTGCGAAGCTTTATAAATAGGTCACTATTAACTGGGGATAACACTAGCGTTATTCACGCTGATATAGTCGGGGGTTAATACAAAAATGAACACGCACAAAACATTCGGAGTTTTCGGAATTGTGCTCCTGTGCGCGCTTGCACTGGTCGGTGCAGCTGCCGCAATCCCTGTGAACATCACACGGGTGGAGCTCGACGACCAGAAAATACTGCCAGACCAGTCAAACCGCCTGGATGTCCTGAGGGACAACAAGGTTGAGTTTGAAGTCCTGCTTGAGGCTTCTGAAGACATTGATGATGTCGAGGTCACAGTTTTCGTGTCAGGCTTTGAGCACAACAAGGAACTCAGGCTTTCTGACAGCGTCGGACCATTTGACATGGACGCAAACATCACTTACCGCAAGACCCTCCACATCACGTTCCCCGACCTGGTTGAGGAGGACAACTACAAGGTGCGTGTTGTCGTGACAGACCGCGACGGCAAGGAACTCATACAGAACTACAACATCAAGATGGACGTGCCACGCCACGACCTGCAGGTTGTGGACGCGATATTCACACCCTCAAGGCACGTGCAGGCAGGGCAGGCGCTGCTGAGCGTCGTGCGCGTTGAGAACTTCGGCGAAAAGGACGAGGAAGACGTCAAGGTGAGTGTCGCGATTCCTGCACTTGGAATCTCAGCATCAGACTACATTGATGAAATCGAGAATGACGAGGCAAAGGAAACAGAGGAGCTCTATTTGAGAATACCGAAGTGCACAAAGCCAGGCGTGTACGAGATGACAATAGATGTCAAGTACAACGACGGCTTCAGCAAGACAGGAGTCAAGGGCGAAATAGAAGTCCTTGAGGATGCGGAATGCAACAAGGAGACAGCAGTTGTCCAGTTGCCGCCTCCACAGGCAAACAACACTGTTGACGCAGTGCCGCGCACAAGCGGAATAAGAAAGGCATTGGAAATC
>JAWABQ010000020.1:0-11814 GCA_038884575.1 Candidatus Woesearchaeota archaeon | reverse complement strand
TTGAGGGCGGTGTGACTGAGAAGGTGCAGCCTTTGCCGGTTGGAGTATCCAAGCTGGCAAGCGAGGTTGCGGACATTACTCAGTACAACGCGATTGTTGTTGGTGGTCCGTGCGCGAACCCGATTGCAGCACAGCTCATGGGCAACCCAGAGCCATGCTGGGAATCAATCGCGAAGGGCGTTGCCAAGATCTACGGGCATGCGAACGGTAACGTTGCATTGCTTGCTGCAGGCAGGACAGGCCAGGACACGAGGCGCGTATGCCGCGCTCTTGCGACAGGCCAGATTGCCAGCGTGATGAGCAAGGAAGCTGAGATCTCAGGCACAACAATGACGGACATAACCGTCAAGGCAGTCTAAAACTGCCTTATTTTTTCTTTTTCTTTTTCTTTTTTTCATCAAAAAGCACAGCCGGAAGGCTGCCCAAAAAGCATAAAGATTAAAAACCCCAAAGGCAAAACACTCTATAAACCGCATTATCGGTTAAACCAAGAGAGGTGAATAACAAATGGCATTTCAGGCATTTTTGAGCAACATAGGCGCGTCCATTGTTGACCCATTTGTGAGCATCTGGCTGTGGCTTGTCAAGGCTGTGCCTGACATAGTTGCGGCAATAGTGATTCTCATTGTGGGCTACCTTGTGGCGCTCGCAGTTTCAGTGGTATTGGAGAAGGTGCTGAGGAAGCTTAAGTTTGACGAGTGGGTTTTTGACAAGACCAACATGTCAAAGGCAGTGGGCAAGTTTGACCTTACTCACGTGCTTGGGCTTGTGGTTAAGTGGTACATAATCGTGCTCTTTTTGGGCGCGACAGCGGCAAGGATACAGCTTAAGACCCTTGCTGCATTCCTGGCATCGCTCGCACTGTGGATTCCAAACGTGATAGTGGCAGTGATTATCGGCCTGATAGGAATCCTGGCGGGAATGTATGTGGAAAAGAAGGTTGCAGAAACCAAGGCAAAGGGTGCCAAGATTGTGGGCTCGATTGCGAAGTGGGTCATTTATGTCTTCACTGCGCTTATTGTGCTTGACCAGGTCGGCATCCAGGTTGCAATGGCTCAGAACAGCTTCCTCATCATTTTGGGAGGAATTGTCTTGATGCTTGCACTCCTGATAGGAATCAGCTTTGGCCTTGCATTCCGCGATGATGCCAAGAAGATAATAGGCGATGTGAAAAAGAAGCTGTAATGCTTCTTTCATTTTTTTATTTTTTTAATATTTTGTTCTAATCCCTGCAAAGCAGTCTAACATGGTGGCAGAGAAATTGCCAATTATTCTTTTGGCACCCTGTAAACAGAAATTGCTTCATTATCCCTGCCCAAATGAGTGGCAACAAAGTAATCCTTGTTACCCGAAAGCATCTTAAGCGCCTGCCCGACCTTTAATGCAGCCTTGACCATTCCCTCCAAGCCCTTGATCCTCACAGGGCGGTCATAAGTAAACTGAGCGCCTGCCCTCACAAAAGCAGCACGCGTTTCAGAATCCCATAACGCGCATCCAGCAATTACAGGAACATTGCCTGGCACGTCGCGAACATAATGCAATGCAGACCATTCAGGAATCTGTCCCTTTGCATAATGTCCGACAACCACAAGGGCAGTATCACCATCAACCTGGTCTTTGGCATTCCAGGGCTCTGGCAATGCCTCAACAAAATAGCCTCTCTCCTTGACAAAGCTCATTTGTTCTATGCTGTCTTTTAACAATTTCCTGACTGAAGAATCCTGCTCGAAAACAACAATCTTGTGCGGAATCATTTTCTCCTTCTCTCATACTTCGCTATAAGCCGCCTCATTAGCTGGTATGTTTGTTTTATCATTTTCAGGCGCGTCCTGATTTCTTCATCAGGGGCGGTTTCATGACTTTGGGCAAATACTTTCAGCATGTCAACAAAGCTGCGCCTCAGCCCATACCTGCTTGGCTCGCCATAATCAACCATTTCCAATGGCACGCGCATGTTTCTGAAAGCTGCGTTGCAAATCTTTTCCAGCAGGTCATTGCGCAAGGAGTCATAGTCGCTTCCCGTATGCAAAAAGTAAGCAAGTTCAATGCCTGCATCATACCCGTGGAGCACTTTTTCATCGTACTGTCTTAGAAGCTCAGAACGCGATTCCCTGATGAATTCATAGGCAGCCAGCAGGTTTCTTGGAAGGGGCGCCTTCAAAATGTCAGTGCTTGTTTGTTTGGTCATCTTCACTCAAGCATCGCTTCTTATGATGCGCTTGTTTTTGTGTTTGGGTTAAAAACTAATTATTTTCATAAACAGGTATTTCGCCTTGTAATGTCCAATTGTTCTCAGGCCAGGAATAAGCAACACCGTTAAAAGTGCCGCCTGTTGAATACCTCAACTGCCTGTTTTTTGCCTGATCATTCATTTGCAGGGCAATCCGGTACTTCTCGATATCCTTCCTGAACATTGGCATGCCCTTGTATTTCATTCTTCCAAGAAGGTTCAGCTCCTCTTCATTAAGCCTGAAGTTTGAAAGGGTTGGTTTTCCAGTATAAATTTCTTTCAGCGAGGCGATTATTCTTGCAAATATTTCAGTATCACTGAAGACATTTTCAAACTTGAACGTTTCTTCATTTATTATACAGAACGCTCCTGACCGAGCGACCCATGTGCCTGAAGGAGTTTGAGAATATTTCAGTCCATGCTTTTTACCAATTTTCGCAATGTCATCAAAGCACTTATTGAGATATTCATGCAATTGCGCCATGCTCTGTACCTGCTTAACTGCAGCGCTATAGTATGACTGCAATTTATCTCCCTGTTGGTGCAGGTCTATATTTGCCTCTGCTGAGAGCAAGTCTGCCTGTGGAATGTCCTTTTGAAATATGCCTAAAATGCTTTCAAGACTTTTAATCCTTTTTATGTCCTTTTCATCACTAATGCGTTTTTTCATTTCTGCAATTGCCTTCATGTCCTGCAGGTATTCATCAATAATTGGCTTGAGGCTTTTGATTTCAGTGTTCAGTCTTGCAATTCTGAGCTGGCTTTCCAAAGTCTCCCTGAATTCCCTGTCCGCCTTTCTTTTTGCAATGCATTTTTTCCATTCGTTTTCATCAGGTCCTGAATACTCTTTCTTGAATATTATGCCTTGGCGCTTGTAGTCATCAAATATTGCGTGTCCCATTTCGTGCGCAAATGCAGAACACTCTGCATTATCTGTCGTAAGCACAATATCCCTTTTGGCAGGGTCGTATAGTGCATCCGCGTTTGTTATTGAGAATCCGGTTGACATGAACATTATTTTCTTGCCGCCGGTCTGCCTTATTCCAAAATCGCGCTCACGGGGCCTTGTGTAATTGCTTTCGAGCACTTCAACAATCCAGTCATCCCATGAGCGGACTTCACGCTCAAGAGCCTTTGTGAAAGAAAGCTCGCCTGGATATTCTATTTGTTGCGTGGCAGACTTTTCATTCGTTTGAATGGGCGCCGCCTTTTCCTTGCAGCCCATAATTGAGCCAAGGCACAGCGCCCCTGCCGCTGAAATAAACCCCCTCCTGCTTATTCTGCCTGTTTTTATGCTTTTCATAATTATTGCTGAATGCATTTTCAGTATATAAACCTTTCTTTTTTTACCACTTATAAGTGATTAACTAATGATTATTTTTACTATTGTAAATATTTATTTTTCGACGAAACATTTATATTTAAACCCTTGTTAGCCTTTTTTTGGGATTGGGATGGGAAAAATCATCCAGATAAGGAAAAAAGACGGTTCTATCGTTGCTTTTGAAGCCCAAAAGCTCGAAAAATCACTTGAAAACGCACTATTGTCAGCCAGGGCAAAGAACGGCAAGGCTGCAAAAAAACTTTCAGCACAGGTTATTGACACAATTGAAAAGCACTTTCCCAAGGGGGTTTTGCCAACAGTAAAGGATGTCCAGGATGTCATCATAGAGGTGCTTGCGAAGAACAGGCTGGCAAGTGTTGCAAAGGCATATGTTGAGCATAAGAAGATGCATAAGGAGGCAGTGGGCTTCAGGACTGTCTATGGGGTAAGGGATGACCTTGGGATGAGCACCAATGCAATTGTTGTTCTTGCAAAACGCTACCTTCTCAGGAACGACCAGGGCGCAATCATTGAAACCCCTTCAAGGCTGTTCAGGAGGGTTGCGAAAACAATGGCACAGGCAGAGGCGGTTTATGGCAGGAGTGTGAGAAAGGCAGAGGAGGAGTTTTATGACGCAATGGCATCGCTTAACTTCCTGCCAAACACCCCTACTTTGATGAATGCAGGGATTCCGCTTGGCCAGCTGTCTGCTTGCTTTGTCCTGCCTGTTGAGGATGACCTGCGGAGCATATTCCACACTTTGGAGAACGCAGTGCTTATACACCAGTCAGGAGGGGGCACAGGGTTTTCCTTCGGCAGGCTGAGGCCAAAAGGCGATATGGTAAGGAGCACGCAGGGGGTTGCCTCTGGCCCGTTGAGCTTCCTCACGATTTATGACAAGGCAACAGAGGTGATAAAGCAGGGTGGCAAAAGGCGCGGTGCAAACATGGGAATACTGCCAATAGACCACCCTGACATTGAGGAATTCATAGCCGCGAAAAGAAAAGAGGGCGTGCTTTCAAACTTCAATGTTTCTGTCTCAGTCACAGACAAGTTTATGGCAGCTGTTGCAAAAGACCAGGAGTTTGAGCTTGTCAACCCAAGGAACAAGAAGGTTGTTAAAAAACTCAAGGCAAAGGAGCTCTGGAGCCAGCTTGCCCTTGCAGCATGGGAATGCGGAGACCCCGGAATTATTTTTATTGACGAAATAAACAGGAGGCAGCCAACCCCACAGGTGGGTGTGATTGAGTCAACAAACCCATGCGGAGAAGTGCCGTTATTGCCGTACGAGCCGTGCAACCTCGGAAGCATCAACATGGCAAAAATGGTCAAGAACGGCAAGATACACTGGGAAAAGCTCAGGCAGACAGTGAGGACGGCAACACACTTCCTTGACAATGTGATTGACGCCAACAAGTGGCCAATGCCTGAGGTTGAGCAGGCGGCAAAGGCAAACAGGAAGATAGGGCTTGGCGTGATGGGCTGGGCAGAATGCCTCGCAAGGTGCGGTATAAGGTATGACTCGGACAAGGCAATTGAGCTCGCGGAAAAAACAGCAAAGTTCCTGCAGGACGAGTCAAGGAAGATGTCAGCAGAGCTCGGGCAGGAGCGCGGAAGCTTCCCGAACCTGCCGAGGAGCATTTATGCCAAAAAGCACAAGTTCCTCAGGAATGCCACGACAACAACAATCGCGCCGACAGGAAGCATCAGCATAATCGCGAACTGCACATCAGGGATAGAGCCGTTCTTTGCAGTCTCCTTTGTCAGGGATGTGATGGGCGGCACAAAGCTGCTGGAGGTAAACCCCTACTTTGAGCAATTGGCAAAGGAGCGCGGGTTTTACAGCAAGCAATTAATGGTCAGGATAGCAAAGTCAGGAAGCATACAAAAAGTGCCTGGCATTCCGGCAGATGTCAAGAAAATCTTTGTTACAAGCTTTGACATAAAGCCGGAATGGCACGTCAAGATGCAGGCAGCATGGCAGAAATTCACAGACAACGCAGTCAGCAAGACAGTAAACCTGCCAGCAAACGCAAAGCCGCAGGACGTTGACAAAATATACCAGCTCGCGTACAAGCTCAAGTGCAAGGGAATAACAGTCTTCCGCTACGGCAGCAAGAAAGAGCAGGTATTGTACGTGGGCAAATTAACCCCTGAGCACATAACAGTTGAGGAGGAGTTTGCCGGCGGCTGCCCCTCAGATGTCTGCCCGTTCTGAATTTAAAAAAATAAAAAATAAGGCCCTGAATTGCTCAGAGCCCCAAAAACCTTTTATACCTGCCTGTGCTTATCGTCGGCAAATGGCAAAAGCGCCGGTTTATTTGTGGACAGGGCAGGGCTGGGGAAAGACAACATCAGCATTGGGAGTCGCTGTCAGGGCCATAGGGCACGGCTATAACGCAGTCATCATCCAGTTCATGAAAGGCTGGGGGGACGCAATAGGAGAATACAGGATACGCAAAAAGCTCGGCTCTTTGTACGAGATTTACCAGTTTGGCACAAAGGAATGGATAAACACCAAAAAGCCCTCTGCAAAAGACAAGGCATTGGCGAAAAAAGCACTTGAGTTTGCAAAAAAGAAGGCAAAGGAAAAGCCGTTCCTTTTAATCCTTGACGAGATAAACTTTGCCTGCGCAATAGGGCTTGTAAAGACATCTGATGTGACAAGGTTCCTTGACACAATACCTCCAGAAGTCCATGTCTATCTGACAGGAAGGTATGCCCCTCCAGAACTTGTGCGGCGCGCTGATTATGTCAATGAAATAGTGATGATAAAAGGACCCAAAAAGCTCAAGGGCGAAAAAGGCATAGACTACTGAATTATTCCTCCTCTTCCCTCTCATCCTCTTCAGGAGGCTCCTCAGGAACTTCTTCCATGCTTTCTTCCTTCTCCTCTATCTCCTTCACGAGCTCCTCAACTTCCTTGGCGCATTCTTTTGCATGCTCCTCAGGAGTGTGTTCCTTTCCCTCAATCTCCTCAAACTCCTCCTGAAGCTCGTGCTCTTTTTTCTTTTTCTTCCGTTCTTCTGCCATGCCTGCTGTTTTTCACAAATGATTATATAAACCTTGCGCGTGTTGGTGTGGCAGGAGGGACAACAGGGCTTATTAAGCTGCAAAACCATAACAAATGCAGGCAAACCAGTCATAAAATTGTGGTGAATAATTTCACCACAAAATTATAAATATGTCGGGAACATCACATACTGCATGGCAAAAAGAAAATTATCTGCGGATGAGCAGGGACTTGATGAACTCCTTGCCCAGGCATTCAACAGGAAGACAACGATTGGAAAGAACATAATGTATTTGCGCGAAAGGTTCGGGCGCACCAATGACACAATGGGGCTCTCAATGCTCCGCGTTCTCGGCTACACCATCAGGAGCAAGGGTGTGCGCAATTTCGGCGGTGAAATAACAGTCAAGGTGGGCACAATGCGCAGGGGGGGACTTCTTGCGCAGCCGGAAAAAGGAAAGCGCAGGGAGCGCATTGCATACTCAAACTACAGCGGAAGGCAGCTTGTCAATGTTTACCCAATCTCTTACTCGCTGAAAAGCGACGGCGAGACAGTTGCGCCTGCAGGATACACGCTCGGAACAAGGCTTGACTTTGAGGACGTCATCGGACCACAACAGGTTGATACCCTGCTTGCTTATTCAAGGCTTCTCAGTGACCCTGAAATGAAGGAAAAGCTGAGGAAACAAAGGCGCGCAGAAGCAAGGCAGCGCTCAAAAGACCAGAATGACAGGCTTGATGACTTATTGTCAATGCTTCCTGACACGTTCAGGGAGCGCGCAATGCAGAGGGGTGTTGACCTTGCTGCACTTCGGAATGCAGAGCTTCTCAAGGCAGGCGGGCTGATTGCAGATGAAAAATGGTCTGCGCTGCTCTGGGCATTGGACCCTGGAAAGAACAGGAACATCTATAACTGGTTCAGGGAAAAAGCGGCAAAAGACGACCTGCCTGGCGACGTCAGGGAGGCATGGGTTTATCTTAACAAATTCCCCCACCTTGCCACAGACGAGGATATTATCCTGCTTGGCACTTACAGGCTGCAGGAAATGCCGCAGCCAAGGAAAGGGATAGCAGGGGACCTGGCAGAAGAGATTAAATGGCTTGCAACCGCAAAAGGCGCCCTGAGGGCGCGCATTGAATACGGCCGCGATATAAACCTTAATGAGCAGCACGAGCCAGCGCGCTTTTACTCAGGTGCTGTACCAAGCACTGCCACAATAGAAAAGATGCTTTCTGAGCCGTACTGGACCATTGCAGACAGGGAGGGAATATTGCGAAAATTCCCTCTTGTCCAGTTCAGGGAGGAATGGAACAGGAAGGTGCTTGACAGGCTGTTTGGAGACCCAAGCGCGTTTTACACTGCAATGAAGGCATTGCATGCAGTCAAATCAGAGGATGCAAAAAAGATTGCTGATGCCCCGAAGCCAGAGGATGCTGACACTGTTCTTGGCAAAGAATACCCTTTTGTCAGGGACATGTTTGAGCGCATGACAAAAGGGGAGCAGAACCCTGACGAGTTCAGGCGCGAAAACCTGCTAAGGCGCACAAGCATCCACAGGGCAGAAGAGGAGTTTGACAGGCTTTATTCAGTCGCGCAAAAAATAAGGCTAAGGGAAGCTTTCCCTGATGCAATGGGGCAGGAATATGTGCCTGCAAGCCGCGCAGCCATGATTGCAGGAGTTCCAAGCGTGGAAGAGGTTGCCACAAAAGTGGGCAAGGGGCTTTGGATTTACGGCACTGCGGGAATGCGGAAACAGCTCTCGCAGGCGCGCATGACCGAGAAGAATTTTCAAAAGATCGTCTCGGAAATGCCAAGGGTGATAGCAGAGGCGCAGTACGGGCTTGTCAGGAAGGAATACGTGCGCGAAACAACAAAAGGGCAGGATTGCATACTGCGAAGGCTCTACGAAATGGTGAAGGAAGCAAGGAGGACAAATGCCTGACATTGAGTTTTTGCTGAAAATCCAGAAATGCAGGCTCTGGTCAGGACTCATAAAACCCCTTGAGGGAATAAACCTTGAGGGCGTTGAGTACATTACTCCTGAAATGGAAAAAGAACTTGGCTACCGCGAGGAATTTGCAAAGCAATCATGGGAAAAAGTGCAGGAAGAGCTCAAGACAACAGGCGCATTGGAGGACCAAGTGCTGGAATGGGCACAAAAAACCAATGAGTTTGCACAAAAAGAGCACTATTTTGTCAATGGTGCAGATGTTGTGAAAAAACAGCACCAATACCCATTGCACCACACAGGAGACACTTACTGCTACACATCCCCAATTCTTGCAAAAGCGGCTTTTGAGGAAATAAGCAGGTTCCAGCCAACTGCTGTATTGCGAACAGACAAGGAGTTCCTGTCAAACCTTGAAATCCTTGCCACAGAATACAAGCAAGAATATTATGAAGGAAAAGAGCTGGCAATGCCTGTTTTTAACGAAAAAAACATCAGGAAAATGCTTGCTGATGATGCTCTTGTGCAGGCAGACGAATTAAGGAAAAACACTGCGCAGATAGTCAAAGACCTGAAATATTATAAGGCAGCTTATGAGCGCAGAAAGATGTTTGAGGCAGAAGTTGCCAAGCGCTATGGCAAAAAAAACATTACGTACGCGCTTCACGAAAAACACGCAGTTTCTGACGAATGGTATGACAGGTTCATCCAGCTTGTTCATGAACGAATAAAAGATGATGAAGCAATCTGCAGGCTCGTGAACGGACAATCAGCAGGCAAGTTCTGGACGGGCTGGACAAAAAGCCTGAAGTTCTCCCCCAGAATAACCGATGCGTACCAGCACACAACACTCTCAATCGACACGCTAAAAAGATGGGTTGATTCGCATTACGCCTCAACAAGCATAAAGTTTGCGCTTCAAGGGCTTGATGCCAAAATCAACATCCTGCAAGGGATTGGCAGGAGGCTTGAGGAACAGTACAAGAACAAATTCAACAATAGCTTCATCACAGAACATGACTTTTTTGACGTTTATCCTCAAGCAGCAAGAAGGCTAATGAACACATTTGATGAGATATTGCTGAAATTCTCTCCTAAAACAACAACCTGACAAGCAATGCGAGAATGAACATTGAGCCAAGGTCAGCTATGCCTGTTGCCAAAGGAATCAAATAATTGTCAGGGTCGTGCTTGCGCTTGTAAACGTAAAACCCGCCAAATATGCAGATGACGAACAATATTGCCACAAGTAGCAAGGTTGTGGCAACAGCAATCAGCAGTATTCGTACAAACAAGTTCCAGCTCATTGGAAAACTCTTGAACCACGCAATAATGCTGGCAAGCACGGTAATGTATACTGCAGAGAAAACCGCTATTATCAGCACTTCGCCAATAAGCCTGTGGATGTAATGCGAGCGCCAC
Organism: Candidatus Woesearchaeota archaeon; assembly: GCA_038884575.1. GTDB lineage: Archaea > Nanobdellota > Nanobdellia > Woesearchaeales > ARS49 > JAWAAW01. The sequence goes on along the minus strand of JAWABQ010000020.1, from coordinate 1,876 downwards.
CATCCTTTTGGCTTTATTTTCCTCTCAAAAAGCATTGTGGTAAAGCGAGATGCAATGATTATCCCGTAATCACCTGTCATGTCATTCAGCGCAGGCATAAGTATCAGCAAAGGGAGTATTGCGATGATGCTCTGCTTGATACCCTCAATGCCAAACCCGCCAATAGAGCTCAAGAGCGAGGCAAGCGCAAGTATGCCAATGCTTTCAGTGATTATCCTCCACATCAGCCTCATTTCATACCACCATCATGCCAATAAGCAATGACACAACACTCAAAATATCACCTATCGTCGTAATGTAGGGCCCCATTATGTTGTCAGGGTCATGGCCTTTTTTGAAAAGCCACAAAGTTGTCTTTGTCGTTATCGGAATCATTATGAAATTCGAAATAATTCCAGCAACAAGCGCCACAACTATTATTTTCGGGTAATTGGTCTTGAAAAACAGCAAGGTGCCGATGTAAGCCACGATGCCAAGAAATGCAGACAAAGTGATTGCAAGGATTGAGGCAGCCGCAATGTTTGAGCGCAGCATTCTGGGATGCTTTTTCAGCCAGCCAAGATGAAGCGCAGTGCTTAACCTTGCAGCCAAAGCGCCTGAAATGTTGCCCCTCATTTCAAGGAAGCCGGGCATTAATATGAGGATGCCTGGAATAATTTCAAGCCTGTTTGTTGCCTGCGCAAGCAAAAAACCAGCCAGAACCCCTCCTGTGACTGATATGAACTCGCTTATAAAAATCTCCTCAAACTCCCTCAGGGTCCTTTTTGCAGCCCTTGGCTTTATTCCGGCAACCTGCTCCTCAATTGCGAGCAGGACTGATTCCTCTTTTTTCACGAATAAAAAGAACAGAATTCAGTATTTAAATATAACCTAAAAAAAACAAAAAAGCGCGTTCTTAAACAACAAGAGCCTACCACTTCTTGTGGCTATAATTCTCAACAATGTCTGGTTTTGGGTGGTATTGTTTGTTTTTTAGTAAACAATCCTGTTCGGGTTTGGTGTTCTTAATGTAATCTTCTCTATTGTAAGCCTTGTTCAGCGAGATGTACCGCCTGAACGAATTGTTTGTATTTGGGCCCATTTTCTTTGCCTCCGGTTATCACTTTACCTTGACCTTCAATGCCTTGACAAGGTCCTTGCACCTGTTTCGCAAGGTTGTCTCTGTAACGCCTGAAATTTCCGCGAACTCGCGCTGGGTGCGCTTCTCCTTCTCAAGCTGTGCAGCTATGTAAAGAGTTGAAGCCGCAACTGATAATGGTGACAGACCTGAAGTCAGGCCCATCCTTTCCATCTGCTCAATATACTTGACTGCCTTTGTCTGCACTTTAGGAGTCAGTTTCAACGCTGTTGCGAACTTTGTCACGTAATCAAGCGGGTTTGTCGGATTGATTTTTATGCCTATTTCGCGCATAATCATCTTGTAATTCTTGCCAAGCACAGTCATGTCTATCTTTGCAACGCTTGCGAATTCCTTCATTGCCCTTGGAAAGCCGTGAAGCTTGCTTGCAATAAACAGCGAGGCAATAACGAGGTGCTCAATTGCGGAACGTTTTGTCAAGCCCTTCTCAACACACCTTCTGTAAATAACAGCCGCTTCCCTTTCAACTGCTGAAGGCAGGTTAAGAGCCCCTGCCATAAGCTTAAGATTGCTGAAAGCAGTCTTGAGGTTCTGCTCAAAGCTTGTTGCAGTCCAGTGCTGCCTCTTCTTTATCCTCTGGAACAAGGCCCTGTTCTTTCCAGAGAGCTTGCTAAAGTCTGCAGAATTTCCAATAGATGTCCCGAGGTTGTCAACAACAAGAGGGTCAAAAGGAGCGCCTGTGCGTGAATTGTGCTCCCCATCATCGTCCTCAAAGAACCTTGAGTCGCGCCCAAAATC
>JAWABQ010000019.1:0-13081 GCA_038884575.1 Candidatus Woesearchaeota archaeon | reverse complement strand
AGAGGGAGGCGCTCGAACCCCACAAACTGACGAATTAACAGACGTTCTCACTTCTTCACAAGGCGGGACAGTTACTACAACAGAACCTGTCACTGCAAGTGGTGGGGAGTTTTCAACAATTACAGTGCCTGGCGGTTCGACAGTGTCGAGTGATGGAAAGACGCAACAAGCAAGTTATGCCAGCTCGGCAACGCTTAAAGACAGCCATGCAAAGATAGAGGGAGCCAGGGACCTGACGGTATACTCTGATGGTTCTTACAGGATTGGAAGTGTTGACGTGGTTGACCAGGGGCCTGTCCTTTTACACAATGCAATGAATGTTTTTTGGAAAGATGACATTATGACTGCTGATTCTGCGCGGGATCTTGATTATAAGGGAAGCACTTCAAATGACATCATCCTGCTTGTTGCGGATAACAAGAAGTTCAGCGTGGGAAAGGCGTCTGCTGTGCAGGCAGGGTGCTTTTTGGTCGAGGATGTGAATGATGCGAGCTTTGTTGTCGGGCACACGATGACAATGACAACAAGCGGGAGTGGAAAGGTTGTTTATGACCAGGGGCAAAAGATGGAGTATGCTGCAAAGGATTTGAACAGCTCGATTGTTGGAAGCATTACTGCATGCAGAAGGCCGACTTATCAGGTTAAGGCAATGGAACTGAACACAAGGACAGGAAACCTTACAGAAATCGTGAATGGTTCTGGCGAGATTCAGCTTGACGGAAGGTATGGCGTTGTGTGCATAAACTTGACTCCTGTGAGCACGTATGATGTTGACACTAGAAGGTATGAGGACAGTTTTGGGTTCGTGATTAGGGATTATGCTTACAAGTTATGCATTCAAAAGGCAGTCGCTCAGCAGTTGGTAGCGGATTGTCCGTTGTGTGGCTTGGTTGATTTGGCAAACAACAAGTTATTGCTTAATGGAGTTATTGAGTACGTGCGTTATTTGTATGATACTGCATTGATTGATGCGGACAAAAAAACTGCTTTCAGGACAACTGGTTTTGGTAAAAACATTATTGATTTGCAAAAAGGCGAGGTGTTGATTCAGCAGGATGAGCCGGAATTTCTGACAGTTCCAAGCAATTATCTGGAATTGCGCGAGATGAAGGCAAGCGAAACAACCCATCGTTTTCTCGGGATTAATGAAAAGCTTGACAGGGTTTCAGCAAACTGGTTCAATAAGTACGCAGCAGCTTATTCTGGCTCAAAAACAACAATCATTGACAACAGCCTTGAATACCAGCGCGCAAAATGCCACGCAGCAGTACTGCCCCCGAACAGCAGGCAGGTACAGGCAATTATTTCATCGCTGAACAGCCAGGAGGCAAGGTTCAAATGAAAAAAGCCCAGCTGACAGTGTTCCTGATGATGGCTATTGTGCTGTTGGCAATTGCAGGCATCACATTCTATGCAGCAGAAATAATGCAAAAAAGGGTTTTCGTAAGGCATGTTGAGGCATCAAGCGCAAAAGGGCTTGTTGAGCAGTGCCTTGGGCTTGTGGCAGACGACGCATTGCTGGTTATCGGAAGGCAGGGCGGCTATGCAGAGCTCAGCAAAACCCATTTTGAGCCTTTGAAAACAAATTATTTGTACGACGCAGGCGAGGACAAGGCCCCTGACATTCTCACAGTCCAGCAGCAGCTTTCAGACTACATCGAGGCGCAAATCAGCAAGTGCATAGGCAATTTTGAGTTATTGCAGGAAATGGGAATAACAGTTGAGGAAAAATCCCAGCCAAAAATAGAGGCATTAATAGCAGACGAAAACGTGTTATTCTCAATAAACTATGCGCTTGAGGAAAAGAAAGGCGACATGGTGACAGTGCCTGAGTTCTCGCCTGCAATAAAAGCAGTCAGGCTGAAAAAAATAATAGAGCTTGCAAGGAAAATTGTGGAATCAGAGCAGAAGAACAACGGCCTTTTTGACCTTGACATTGACTGCGAGCTTGACATAACCCATTTCCCTGTTGAAAAAACACTAATAACAATAATCACAGACAACAGCTTCCTGATACAGGACAAGCCTTACAGGTTTGTCTTTGCCCACAGGAGATAAAACGCCTAAAAATGCCAAATTCTGCCAAAATACCGTAAGCTTTATAAACAGCCCCCTAAAAAACGAGGTATAACAAGCAACTTAGCGTGAGGAGACTAATCTTTTTGCATGGAGAAAAACGCAATCTCACCACTTCATCAAAACCTGTCAGAGTCATCACTATCAATTAGGTCAAAATATGGGCCCGTAGCTCAGCCTGGACAGACATCCGCAAGGAATCTGGGGCACTAGAGCAGCTGGCTTTTAACCAGCTGGTCGCGCGTTCAAATCGCGTCGGGCCCGCTTACACTGCGAGAGGTCCAACAAAAATGCCAAAGGAATACGACGTGAGCAAACACGTGCTTGTTCCAAAGCACTCAAAACTGGGGGAGAGGGAGAAAAAGGAGCTCTTTGAGAAATACGTTGCAGACCTCCGCGACCTCCCAAGGATATACAAGGACGACCCTGCAATAGACGGGCTTGACGCAAAGGAAGGGGATATCATCAAAATCACAAGGAAATCGCCCACAGCAGGCGAGGCAGTCTTCTACAGAAGGGTGGTGAGCAAATAATGCCAAGCATTGCAAAGACCCTCATCGCAAAGCATTTCGCGGACAACACCCTTGTAACAAGCAACATCGAAAGCTTCAACTTCTTTGTCGAGCACGAACTGCAGAGGATCGTGAACGAGAACAGGGATATTGAGCCGACAATCATCCCGCCAAACGTGGAGTCATTCAAGATAAGGCTTGACAAGATAGAGGTCGGCGAGCCGAAAATAATAGAGGCAGACGGCTCTGAGCGCGTCCTGCTCCCTGTCGAGGCAAGGCTCAGGAAGCTCAGCTATGCAGCGCCTGTAAAGATTGAGGTATCATCCCACATCAATGACGTGCAGAGGGAGACATTCACAACCCAGATAGGCTCCCTGCCAATAATGCTCAAAAGCAAGAAATGCCATTTAAGCAAGATGTCAAGGGAAGACCTCATCAAGAACGGCGAAGACCCTGACGACCCAGGAGGATACTTCATAATCAACGGCACAGAGCGCGTCCTTGTCAACATAGAGGACCTGGCAAGCAACCGCTTCATAGTGGAAAAGACATCAGGAGTGACAGAATACACAGGCAAGCTCTTCTCTGAAAACGGTCCGTTCAAGATTCCGCACACAATAGAAAGGATGAAGGACGGCATGTATTACCTTTCATTCACAAGGGTGAAAAGGGTCCCAATAATAATAGTCATAAAGGCACTGGGGCTTCTCAAGGACGAGGAAATAATGCAGTCCATCAGCAAGGACAAGCAGTATGACGAAGTGCTCATCAACCTTTTCGAGTTCGCAAGCGTCAAGAACAGCGAGGACGCAATAGACCACATTGCAAAAAAGATAGGCATCACGCAGGCAAAGGAAGTCCGCCTTGAGCGCATGAACGAAATAATTGACAAATACCTTCTCCCTCATGTCGGCACAACAAAGGAGGACAGGATTTTCAAGGCATATAACCTCTGCAAGATGCTCAGGAAGTACATTGCAGCCGCAAACGGCGAAGTGCCCCTTGACGACAAGGACCACTACATGAACAAGCGCATCAAGATGTCAGGCGATTTGCTTGCAGACCTCTTCAGGATGAACCTCAAAGTCCTCATAGGCGACTTGCTCTACAACTTCCAGCGCATTGTGAAGCGCGGAAAATTCCCAAGCATAAAAGTGATTATCCGCGACAAGCTGCTGACAAGCAGGATTTACAGCTCAATGGCAACAGGAAACTGGGTTGGCGGAAGGAAGGGAGTGTCACAAAGGATACAGCGCCTCAACCACCTGAACACAATCTCTCACCTGCAGCGCGTTGTCTCGCCTTTGTCAAGCTCGCAGGAGAACTTTGAAGCGCGCGAGCTCCACGCAACACACCTGGGCCGGCTGTGCCCTGCAGAAACGCCTGAAGGGACAAACATCGGCCTCAGGAAGAACCTTGCGCTTTTTGCCCAGATCTCAAAGGAGTCTGACGAGGAGGAGCTTATGAAGCAGCTTAAGGCAATGGGCCTCAGGAGCGTGCGACCATGAGCGAAGTATTTGTCAATGGCAAGTTCGCAGGCGAAGTTGACAACGGAAAAGACTTTGCAAACCAGATAAAGGCTGCAAAGCGCACAGGAGCACTGTCTTCCAACGTAAACGTGATGTACGAGGAGCACCTCAGCCAAGTCTATATTGAAACATGCCGCGGAAGGACAAGGAGGCCATTGATTATTGTCAAGGACGGAATACCCCTTCTCACTGAAAAACACATCAAGCAGCTCCAGAAGAACGAGATAAGCTGGAACGACCTGATAAGCCAGGGCATAATAGAGTACCTTGATGCCGGAGAGGAGGAGAACGCGCTTGTCGCGTTTGACGAAAAAGAGCTTACGCCAGAGCATACCCACCTTGAAATCACGCCATTGTCAATGCTTGGAATCGTGACAACCCTTGTGCCTTGGGGCGACCACAACCCGTCAGCGCGCCTTGCAATCGGCTCAAAAAACCAGAAGCACGCAATCGGATTTTATGCGGCAAACTTCCCTGCAAGGATGGATATGGACGTCAACCTCCTGCACACGCCGCAGGTCCCGATAGTGCAGTCAATAATGCACGAGCTCTCAGGCTACGAAGCCCACCCAAGCGGCCAGAATATTGTTGTTGCAGTGATGAGCTACAAGGGCTACAACATGGAGGACGCAGTCATACTCAACAGGGGCTCAATAGAGCGCGGGTTCGCAAGGTCAAGCTATTTCCGCCCGGCAATAGCAGAGGAGCTCAGGTACTCAGGCGGGCTCATGGACAACATCTGCGTCCCTGACAAGGAAGTCAAGGGGTACAAGAGCGAAAAAGACTACAGGCTCCTTGAGGGCGACGGGATAATCTACCCCGAGGCGCAGGTCAAGGAGGAGGATGTGATAATCGGAAAGACATCGCCGCCAAGGTTCCTCAGCTCCCTTGAAGAATACTCGCTGTCATCAAACATAAGGCGCGAAAGCTCAGTCGCTTTGAGGCACGGAGAAGAAGGGGTTGTTGACTTTGTCCTGATCACTGAAAACGAGGAGGGCAACAAGCTCGTGCAGGTCAGGATTCGCGACCAGCGCATCCCTGAAATAGGCGACAAGTTCTGCTCAAGGCACTCGCAAAAAGGGGTTGTCGGGCTCATAGTGCCCGAGTCAGACATGCCGTACACCGCCTCAGGAATAATACCCGACATGCTTTTCTCCCCGCACTCAATACCAAGCAGGATGACAATCGCACACCTGCTCGAGCTCGTCGGCGGCAAGATGGGCGCGCTGGCAGGAAGGTTTGTTGACGGGACCACATTTGAGTCAGAAACAGAGGACGCCGTGAGGAAGGAGCTGCTCTCGCTCGGCTTCAGCGAGAACGGCACAGAAACAATGTACAACGGAATCACAGGCGAAAAAATGAATGCAAGGATTTTTGTCGGAAACATGTACTACCTCAAGCTCAAGCACATGGTTGCAAACAAGATACACTCGCGCGCCCGCGGCCCAATCCAGCTTTTGACGCGCCAGCCGACAGAAGGAAGGGCAAAGGAAGGCGGCCTCAGGCTCGGCGAGATGGAAAAGGACACGTTTGTGGCGCACGGAGCGTCATTGTTGCTCAAGGAGCGCTTTGACTCTGACAAGACAGTCGTGCCAATCTGCGAGAACTGCGGAATAATCGCAATCCACGACACCTACAAGGACAAGCGCTACTGCCCGATATGCGGGGACAATGTTGACGTGAATGACATTGAAATCAGCTACGCATTCAAGCTAATACTGGACGAATTCAAGTCGCTCGGGATTTACCCCAAGCTCGTCCTTAAAAACAAGTACTAAAATGCCAAGAAAAAAGAAAGAAGAAGCGCAGGCTGCCCCTGCCACAGGGGAAGCAAATGCAGAGCCTGAAGCCAAGCCGGAAAAGGCAGAGAAAGGCACAGAGGCTGCAATGAAAGAGGAGGTTGCGCAGAAGCGCACAGAAAAGCTTCCCACAGAGGAGGAAAAGGCAGCTGCAGCCCTTGCAGAGGTGCCGAAGAAGCCAATATCACCGGAGCGCCTTGAGGCGCAGATGCACTCCGTGTTCAAGCAGGTGGAAAGCGTTGTCTTCGGGCTTTTGTCGCCAAAGATGATAAAGAAGATGGCCTCTGCCAAAATAGTCACGCCAGAGCTTTACGACAAGGAAGGGTATCCTGTCGACGGCGGCCTGATGGATGTGCGCCTCGGAGTCATTGACCCTGGCCTGCGCTGCAAGACCTGCGGAAGCAAGCTCAAGGAATGCATAGGACACTTTGGCTACATAGAGCTCGCAAGGCCGGTTGTCCATGTCAAGTTCGCAAGAATCATACAAACCCTGCTCAAGTGCACGTGCAAGGAATGCGGCAGGATACTTATCCCGCAGGAAAAGATAACAAGGTATAATGCCTTGTTGAACCAGGTTGAGCAGGACGAGGGCATTGAAGCAAGGAGGACCAAGATTAAGGACATCATTGACTCCCTCAAGACAGTCAACAAGTGCCCGCACTGCAAGGCAAAGCAGTCAAAAATAAACATTGAGAAGCCGACAACATTCATCGAGGGCGAAAAGCGCCTGAGCCCGATAGAGGTCAGGGCAAGGCTTGAGAAAATACCAGATGATGACTGCAAAATCTTCGGAATAGACCCTGCATACGCAAGGCCTGAATGGTCAATCCTCACAGTTCTCGCAATACCGCCTGTCACTGTGCGCCCAAGCATCACGCTTGAAAGCGGCGAGCGCTCAGAAGACGACCTGACTCACAAGCTCGGCGACATTGTCAGGATAAACCAGCGCCTCTTCGAAAACATCAATGCAGGCGCGCCTGAAATCATAATTGAGGACCTCTGGGACCTGCTGCAGTACCACGTAACAACATTCTTTGACAACACAATCGCACAGGTGCCGCCTGCAAGGCACAGGTCAGGCCAGCCCCTGAAGACAATCACGGAGCGCATCAAGAGCAAGGAAGGCAGGATAAGGCACAACCTCGCAGGAAAGAGGACAAACTTCTGCGCAAGAAGCGTCATCTCGCCAGACCCCATGCTCAAGATAAATGAGGTCGGAATCCCGAAAATAACAGCAATGAAGCTCACTGTTCCTGAAACAATAAACGAATGGAACATGCAGTATCTGAAGAAGTTCGTTGAAAACGGCCCCGGCAAGTACCCTGGCGCGAACTACATAGTGAGGCCTGACGGCAAAAAGAAAAAAATAACAGACGAGACAAGGGAGGCTGCGCTTGAGGAGCTGCAGCCGGGCTATATTGTTGAAAGGCACGTGATGGACGGGGACATAGCAGTGTTCAACAGGCAGCCCTCCCTGCACAGGATGAGCATGATGTGCCACCGCATCAAGGTATTGCCGGGAAGGACACTGCGCCTTAACCCTGCAGTCTGCGCGCCTTACAATGCAGACTTTGACGGGGACGAGATGAACCTTCACGTGCCCCAGTCAGAAGAGGCAAGGGCAGAGGCTGAAATCCTTATGGAAGTCCAGACCCAGCTCGTCAGCCCTGGCCACGGAATGGCTGCAATAGGCTGCCTGCACGACGGAATTTCAGGCAATTTCCTGCTTACTTCAGAGCTTGAGATGGAGCGCGAACAGGCTGTTGAGCTGCTGTGCGCTGCCGGCGCCACAGACTTCACAAGGCTGCCGCACAAGAAAATAATCAACGGAAAGGAAATCTTCAGCGTGCTGCTGCCTGAAGACTTCAACTACAAGGGCACTGACAAGGCAGGAAACCCTGTTGTTGTTGCAGACGGAAAGCTCACAGAGGGCGTAATTGACAAGAACAGCATAGGCGGAGAGGGCTCAGGGGTCATGCTCAGGACCCTGCACAGGTATTACGGCCCTGCAAGGACAGTGGAAATACTGCACAAGATACTGAAGCTTGGCATAGAAGTCCTCCTCAGGACAGGCTTCAGCGCCCCAATATCTGACAATGACCTTCCAAAGGCGGCAAATGACCTTATTGACGACACCCTCACAAAGGCAGAGGAGGAGGTAAACACAATCATCAAGAGCTACCACGACGGGACAATGGAAACATTCCCCGGCAGGACGCTTGCGGAAACCCTTGAGCTCAAGATACTTGAGGTGCTCAACAGGGCGCGCAACAAATGCGGCCAGATAGTCAAGGAAAACACGCCATCAGGAATACAGACAATGGTAATGGTCAAGTCAGGGGCAAGGGGGAACATACTTGCCCTCACGCAGATGTCAGCCTGCGTCGGCCAGCAGGCGCTCAGGGGCAAGCGCATTGAAAAAGGATACACAGGCAGGACCCTGAGCTGCTTCAGGAAAGGCGATTTGTCCCCTGAGGCGCGCGGGTTTGTCAGGCACGGCTTCAAGCACGGGCTTAACCCCAAGGAGTTCTTCTTCCACGAAATCACAGGAAGGGACTCGCTCATGGACACAGCGCTCAGGACGCCAAAGTCAGGATACCTGTACAGGCGCCTTGCCAATGCCATGCAGGACTTAAGGGTGGAATATGACCGCACTGTGCGCGACGCAAACGGCAGGATAATACAGTTCGAGTACGGCGAGGACGGAGTTGACGTGTCGCGCTCTGAAAGCGGCCAGATTGACGTTCAAAAGATAATAGACGCGGTGAGATAAAAATGGTGCACGCAGAACTCAAGGAATACGAGGACAAGATGCCGCCAAAGCTCCTGCAGGAGCTTGAGCAGAAATGCCCTGCAAGCAAGCTCAAGAGGGCTGCAGAAAAGCTTTACCAGGAATACCTTGCCGCGCGAATTGACCCTGGCGAGGCGGTCGGGCTTATCGGCGCAGAGAGCATTGGTGAGCAGGGAACGCAAATGACGCTTGACACATTCCACTTCGCAGGAGTCGCTGAACTAAACGTCACAATGGGCCTGCCGCGTATAATTGAGATTCTTGACGGCAGGAAGACCCTTGCAACTCCAATGATGGAAATATTCCTCAAGGCGCCTTATAACAAGGGCAAGGACATCAGGGAGCTTGCGCTCAAGATAAAGGAAACAAAGCTTCACGAGCTTGTAACAGACTATGCAATAAACATTGTTGACCTCAAGATAGAGCTCAGGCTTAACACTCAAAAGATGCAGGACATAGGAATAAATGCGGCAGCAATCATCAAGGCAATGGAAAAAGCCCTTGCCAAGTCAGCATCAGCAAAGCAGGGCGAAGAGGGAATCATAGAAATCAAGCTCAAAGGCAGGGATGAGAAGAGCCTGAACGAGCTCTACAAGCTCAAGGAGGAAATAAAGGGAATCCACATCTCAGGCATAAAGGGGATTGTCCAGGTGCTCCCTGTCAAGAGGCACGAGGAATTCATCATAATAACGGCAGGGACAAACCTGAAAAAGATACTTGAGCTTGACTTTGTTGACACGACAAGGACAGTGAGCAATGACATCTACGAGATCGCGTCTGTCTTTGGCATAGAGGCTGCAAGGCAGGCAATTATTGATGAGGTTTACAAGGTCATAGAGGCGCAGGGCCTGACTGTCGACATAAGGCACATAATGCTTGTCGCAGACACGATGTGCGTATCAGGCGGCGTCAAGGGAATCACGCGCTACGGCGTTGTCTCAGAAAAGGCATCTGTGCTTGCAAGGGCTTCCTTCGAGACGCCAATAAAGCACATCATCAACGCGGCCTTGACAGGGGAAGTTGACGAGCTTGACTCTGTTGTTGAAAACATAATGCTCAACCAGCCAGTGCCTGTCGGAACAGGGCTGCCTGGGCTGGTAACAAGGGTGAAGAAGTAATGGCAGACGCTACAACAGAGATAAGGAAGCTGATGGCTGACAAGAGGCTTGTGCTTGGCACTGCGCGCGTCCAAAAGCTCGCAAGGCAGGGCAAGCTCGCAAAAATTTATGTTTCCGCAAACTGCCCGCCTGCGCTGAAAGAGGACTTCAAAAGGCACTGCTCAATCAGCGGCCTGGACTGCCAGGAGCTGCAGGTGACAAACGAGGAGCTTGGCGTCTGGTGCAAAAAACCGTTTGCGATTTCTGTCGTGGGAGTCCTGAAGGGTGCATGAGTTCCGGCAAGATCGTCTATGACACTGGCACCATGCAGGTGATATCGCACTTTGAAAGGCTGACGCATGCGCGCGTCAAGGACTGCATTGTCGGGGAAAATCAGGTTATTTTCGTGGTTGAGCCAGGCGATGCGGGCAGGGCAATAGGCCCAAAGGGGGCAAATGTCCGCAGGCTTGAGGCAGGGCTGAAGAAAAAAGTCAAGATTGCAGAGTTCTCGCACGAACTCGTAACCTTTATAAAGAACTTGGTGTATCCCATCGACGTAAGGGAGATAAGGGAGCAGGAAGACGGCATTGTCATTCTTGTCCCTCCTGACCTAAAGGCAAGGGGGCTGCTTATCGGCAGAAACGCCCAGACTCTTCGGGCGTACGAGGCTGTTGTGCAGCGCTTCTTCCCTGTAAAAGAGCTAAAGGTAGCTGATTATGGGTAACAAAAGCAACGGACTGAACACTGCAAAGCGGCTCAAGGCTAGAAGGCACCACGGAAAATTGCTGAAAAAGATGTTTGTACGCCGCATGCTTGGCACTGGCGCAAAAGCAGACCCTCTTGAAGGTGCTGCGCAGGCAAAGGGAATCGTGCTTGAAAAGCGCCAGGTTGAGGCAAAGCAGCCAAACTCGGCAATGAGAAAGTGCTGCAGGGTGCAGCTGATCAAGAACGGCAAACAAGTGACTGCATTCATGCCCGGCGACGGCGCGCAAAAGCTTATTGACGAACATGATGAGGTCGTTATTGAGGCAATTGGGGGGCGCAAGGGAGGCCCTATTGGAGACCTCTCAGGAATCAGGTGGCAGGTCATAAAAGTAAATGACCAAAGCCTTTTGGCATTGAGGCAGAAAAAGATAGAGAAGGCACGCAAGTAAAATGACAGAATCACAAGTTGCCGGAAAAGAAATTCTCGCATTCAACAAGTGGAGCACGTCAGGCATATCTGTCGAGGACCCCGGGCTGCAAAGGTATATTGCCCTTGACCCGCGAATAGTGCCAAAAACAGGCGCGAGATATGCAGGAAGAAAGTTTCACAAGTCAAAGGTTTTCATTGTCGAAAGGCTGATTAACAAGGTAATGGTCCCAGGGCATCGGGGCGGAAAGCACACAATCACAAGCGAGGGCGCCACAGGAAAGGCAATAACATCCTCCCAGATCGTCCAGAGGACTTTTGAGATTATTGAGCGCCAGACAAAGCAGAACCCGATAAAGGTCTTTGTAAAGGCTGTTGAGAACGCTGCCCCGCGCGAGGAAATAGTGACAATTGAGTATGGCGGTGCAAGGTATCCGAAGGCAGTTGAGTGCGCGCCCCAAAGGAGGATTGACGTTGCCCTGAGGTATTTTGTCCAGGGCGCATTTGACAAGGCATTCAACAAGAAAAAAGGCATTGAAAGCGCCCTTGCAGACGAGATAATTGCCGCTTTCAAGCTTGACCCCAAGTCCTTGGCTATTTTCAAGAAGAATGAGATAGAAAGGCAGGCTGATTCTGCAAGATAAAAACAAAAAAGCTTAAATACTGATATTTGGGCTCTGCCTGTATGAAAGCAAAAATACTCAATCTGACAATATTGGCAGTGTTTCTGTTGTCAACAGCAGCATCTGCCTCGATGATTATACCTGCAAATCAGCATGCAAAGGACAATGCAGCAGCGCCTGAGAAGTCGCCTGTTATTGGCGACAATTGGGACCTTGAGCGCGTGGACTTTATCCACTACGCAAAGCCTTCAGGCGGAAGCAAGCCAGGCACAGACTTGTGCTACAAGCTTATGGGTGTCAAGTGGACAACACTGCCTGTGAGTTATCTTGTGAATCCTGCAAACCCACAAGGGCTTAATGAGAGCTTTGTGCTCTCTGCTTTGACGTCTGGCGCAGAGGCATGGGACACTGCATCAGAAAGCGAACTGTTCAATGCTCCTGTTGTTGACTATGCAGCCCAGTACGGCGTGCAGAACTACAAGAACGCTGTTGTTTTCGGCGACTATCCTGACAGCAATGTCATTGGAGTGACTTCTGTCTGGTACACAAAGGTTGGCAAGAGGATTGTTGAGTTTGACATGCTCCTGAACACAAGGTTCAGCTGGGGCGACGCCACTGTTAACCCTGCAGTTATGGATCTGCAGAACATTGCAACCCACGAGTTCGGTCACAGCGTCGGAATGAGCGACATTTACAGCACATCCTGCACTGCAGTAACAATGTACGGCTACTCAAGCAACGGGGATGTTGCCAAGAGGACTCTGGAACAGCCTGACATTACCGGAATAAAGGCAATGTACGGCTGATTTTTTTATTTTTTTAACATATATTCTTGACTGCGATAAAAGTTAAAAACTAGCGCGGTTTTCAGCTCTTTTTATGGAGGAGGTTGCCATAATTGCTGATTCTAAGGGCAAGGGGTTTTATTTTGCAAAGGGCGTTTATAATTATTTGAAGAGCAAGGAAGGCAATGGGTTTTCTGTCTTCCTCGCGGATATTGAGAGGACAGTGTTCAAGGACGGCGAGGTAAAGCTCAGGATTTTGGAGAATATCAGGAACAAGAAGTGCTTTTTGATTCACGACAGCAACAAGGCACCTTATGAGTGGTTCACAGAGCTCGTGTTCAAGCTGCAGGCAATGGGCTTTTCTTCGCCAAAGGAGGTCAATATTGTGATGCCTTATATGCGGTTTTCAAGGCAGGACAGGAAGGACGAGTCAAGGGTTAGTGTTAACGCAAAGGCTTTGGCTGACGTGATTTCGCTTTATGCTGACCGTGGAATGACTGTTGACTTGCACACTCCGCAGATTCAGGAGTATTTCAGCATACCTATGGACAATTTGTATTCATTGACGAGCTTGCTTAATTATTTGCAAAAAAATCATCCTGACTTCCTTCAGGACTTGGTCATAGTTAGCCCTGACTTGGGAGGTGGCAAGAGGGCGGATTATCTTGTCAAGAGACTTGGTGAGCGCGGCATTAAGGCAGATGTTGCTTTCGGGCACAAGAGGCGTGAGAAGGCAA
>JAWABQ010000018.1:0-13339 GCA_038884575.1 Candidatus Woesearchaeota archaeon | reverse complement strand
TTGGAATGTTTCTGCCATTTCCACCAGTCTTTCTGTTGGAATGGCGCCTCCTGCTGCAGTGCACAAATTGAGGTCTGCTGCAATGTCAAGGGCTGTGTGGACTGCGTGCCAGCCCAAGTGAGGCGCATACGGGAACAGGTTCATTCCGACAAGCATTCCTTCTGGCTTGAAATTGCTGAGTATGAGCTGGCTTGTTATTTCCAGTATTTTTTGCATTGTCTGCTTTTGTTTTGCAGTGATGAAGACAGGGGTTGGCTTTCCGCTTTCTGTTCCTGCACTGAAGGCTGGCATTTTTGGCATGAAGAATTCCCTGATTTCTTTCTCAACCGCTTTTTTTCCTGTTAAAAGCTTTAATGACATTGCGAGCACTGCTGCGCTTTCCTGCTCGTGCATGAAGTTTTCGTAAGCGTGGAATGCCTGCGAAGGGTGAACTCGTACTATGAAGTCCTCAGGGTGCTGCTTGTAGTATGCTTTTTTGAGCAGTGGCAGCCCGAGTTTTTTCCAGTCCTCCACGCACTCAATTTTGTAAGGGTCTGTGTTGTATTGTTTGAACAGTTCCTGGTATGCCTTGATGTGCGGCAGCAAGTGCCTTGCTGTTGCCCTGAAGCGCTGCTGTTGCAGGCGCTCAATTGTTTCCCAGCTGATGCGCCTTAGCTGATGGAGCGTGAGGTATTCTTTCATTTTAGTAAGGGTATTTTGTCCTGGCAAGCTTTGCAACAGCCCTCATGACCTTTCTCTGGAAGGAAAGGCGGTCCTTTTTTGTTGCTTTGCCGCTGTATTTCACTGGCTTTCCGACTTTTATTGATATTTTTTTGAAGCTGAGCAGGCTTGGCATTCTCCTATGGGCAGGCCACCAGCCATATGTCCCCCTGATTCCGACAGGTATTGCCGGCGCCCCTGTTGCTGATGCCATTGCGCCAAGCCCCTGGTGGGTGCATTTTTGCATTTTGCCGTCAAGCGACCTTCCCCCTTCTGGGAAAAGCATTATGATGTCCCCCCTTGCAAGCGCCTCTATTGCCTTTCCCACTGAGCCGTTTGTTGGTATTGCCCTGTATACTGTGCCTGCAAAATACCTTATGAACCGGTTTTTTTCATAGATGCCCTTGTATATTATTCCCCTTGGCCATCTTTTGCAGTGCCAGTCAGTGAGCGCGCAGATTAATGGCGCATCAATGTAGCTTGAGTGGTTTGCGACCAGTATTGCAGGGCCTGATTCTGGTATGTTTTCAAAGCCTTTTGCCTCGCGGACATAAGGCTTCATCAGCTGCACAAACAACCACTTAAACAAACACATGGTTTTTCCCCTTTTTAGCCAAATTTCTGGCAGTTGGATATAAAAAGGTTTGCTCGGGAAAAAGTATTTAAACCGATCTTTGCCAGAATCAGCCATGCGCATCAAAGACGTGTTCAGCTGGGCAATGTATGACTTGGCAAATACTGCTTTTTCTGCGCTTTTCGTGACTTTCTTTTTTCCAAAATACATTACTGAGTTTTTGGGAGGCAACAAGTTTCAGGTTGGCTTGGTTTTTGGGCTGTCAATGTTTTTTGTTGCAGTGCTTGTGCCTGTGATTGGCGCGTGGTCTGACAGGACAAGGAAAAGGATGCCTTTTATTGTGATGTTCACGTTTTTTTGCTGTGCTGCAACGCTGTTTGTCCCTTTGGTCGGGCTTAAGGCTGCATTGTTCCTTGGCATGGTCGCAAACTTCTTTTACCATGCTGCGCTTACGGCGTATAATGCGCTGATTCCAATGCTTGGAAAGCCAGAGGAATATGGCAAAATCTCGGGAATAGGGGTTGCGCTTGGTTATCTTGGCACGCTTTTGAGCCTTGGCGCTGCTGCAATTGTGCTGCACTACCTTGGCTGGGATACGGGTGAAGGCGTCAGGGCAACATTCACTGTCACTGCTGTTTTTTTCCTTGGCTTTTCATTGTTCCTTTTCTTCGGGGTCAGGGAGCGCGGCAACAGCGCGAAAGAGCCCTGGCATGCATACACGCATCACGCTATCAGCGATGTTTTAAAGACTATCAGGCATTTGAGGAGGCACAGGGGGCTTATTCCTTATTTGATTACCATTTTCATGTTTGTTGATGCAGTCACTGCTGTGATTGTGTTTCTTTACCTGTACGGCAGGAGCGTGATCGGGCTTGAGACTCAGTCATTCATGGTTGTTTATGCATTGTTTGCATTGTCAGCTGTCCTGGGCAGCTATTTTGTCGGCAAGCTGAGCGACCGCATCGGTCCCAAGAAGACGCTTTTCCTTACAGGCATTGCGTGGCTTGTTGTGCTTGGTGTCCTGCTGATGGTGCAGTCTCTGCCGATGTTTGTGTTTGCAGGGCTTTTGGGCGGTGTTGCAATGGGTGCTGTGTGGACAACTTCAAGGCCTCTGCTTATTTCATTGAGCCCGAAGAAGGGTGTTGGCCAGTTTTTTGGGTTTTCTGAGCTTGCTGACAAGTTCTCAGGCATTATTGGCCCCATTGTTTACGGCTTTCTTGCAAATGCTTACAGCGACAAGGCGGCGATAGTCTCGCTGTTTGTGTTTTTCATTATCGGCTTGGTGTCGTTGTGGTTTGTCCCGGACAGGAGGAATGGCTCACAGGCGATTGTCGGCTTGAAAAGATAAAAGCTTAAATACCTGAAATGCCCACTGAGGAGTGGTTGAGAGGATGGTTGGGGACAAGAAGAAATACAGGTGCGGCACGTGCAACTGGAAGTTCTCGCGCAATTATGCCCCTAACCTGTGCCCTTATTGCGGCAAGGCAACTGTTGAGGAAGACCTTGTGCCTGCCGCAGACCAGCTGGTGCAGAACTTGTGACTGCATTACCCTGCTGTGCTTGCTGACACATTTCCTGTTGCCAGGTCCTTGTAGGTTATGCTGCTGAGGAGGTCAACCCGCCTGAATACGAGCATTCCGTCGGGCTCGACACTGCCGACTTCGCTCCAGGCAGCCATTACTGCAGCATATGCCTGCGCTTCCTTGTCCAGCAGCACTGTTGGCACAAGGGTGATGTTGTACTTCCTGAGAATGTCCTTGCCTGCGAGAGACGAGACATCAATGCTCTTTTCGCCGGCAAAATGCACCCCGAATCCCTGCTCGAGCAGCGCCCTGTGCAGCGAGACATTGTAGCATTCTGCGCAGGTCTTGTCCGCAACATACGTTATTGTGACAAGCCCGTGCACCTTGTTGTCGCCAAGGTCATAGTATGGCGGGGTGACATTGCGCAGTATGAGCATGCCGTCTGTGTGCTGCGAGCCCACTGCAGGCCATGCCTGCCTTATGATTTCGTATTCCATTGCGTCAGGCGACATCAGCATTGTTGGCAGCTTTGTGATGCCATATCTTGATATCATTGCCATTGCATCAGCGCTTGTTGCATCAAGCGTCCGCTCTGATGTGACATCAATTCCTGCGTCCTTGAGCTGGGTGCCGTATACTGCTATGTTAAAGCATTGCGGGCATAATGCATGCGTTATGTATGTCACCGCAACCCTGCCAATGACTTTTTTCTGCTTTATGTCATAGTATGGCGGCGGGGTTTCTGTGAAATAGTATGCGCTGCCTTTCTTTGGGAAGTTTGGTATGTTAACAGCTTCTGTGTCGCCTGTGATTATTGCTGCAGGAAGCCTTGTCAGGTTGTATTCCTCTATGAGCTTTTTTCCTTCTGTACTGTTGTATTCAAGGTATTCTTCTGTAACATTGACTTTTGGCAGCTGGCTTATTGCTGCTGCAAATGCCTCCTTTTCAAAGCAGTCATCGCATTTTGGCGGCGTTATCACGGTTACTGTGAGCTGCGAAAGTTTTGTTGGCTCAGCAGGCGTTTCTGCGGGCTTTGTGAAGTATGCCTTGTAGCCAAGCATCAGAAGCACAATGACAAGCCCTATGATGAGGTAAATGTTAAGGATTTTTATGTTGATTGTGATTTTTCCTTTTTTGTCCATTAAGCATCACTCCCCACTGTTATCCCCTCTGCTCTCTTGAGGATTGTTTATAAACCTTACGGCGGTCAGGTCAAAAGTTTTATAATCACCGATTGAATTACTGGACATTATGGGGAGTGGAGTGTTTCACAGCAAGGACGATCTTGTTGAGAAAATAATTAATGCTTACAGGACCAAAAGGGGAAATTCTGACATACGGGAATGGATTAGTGCGCAGTACGGCCCTGCTGTTGTGCAGACCGCAATGAATGTTGTTGAGGCAAACCGCGCTGTTGATTTCATACGCGAGCGCGAGGAAAGGGAGATTCTTGAAGGGCTTTTGTTCAGTAAAGACCATTTGGAGTTTGATGCGGGCGAGCCTGTCGGGGAGCAGTTGACTCCCAAGCGCAGGCTGCAATTACAGCGGGAGCTGAGGGAGAGATACCGCAAGGCTTTTTTTGGCACTGATAGCACAAAAGGCCTGGTTGCTGCGCGCATTCTTGAAACCGCGCTTGAAGTCGACAATAATTATTTCAGGGCAGGAAAAGTGCACTTTACAAAAGAGGAAATACAAAAGCTTGCTGAGAAGTACCCAAACCAGCTTCAAAGGTTCTACGGCAGCAGCGCTTGATGTAATCTTTATATATAGGGCATATTCCCATTGTGGCATGGAAAATGATATTGGGTCTCTTGCGCGCAAGCACGCCCTTGCAAATGCAGTGCATTATGATGGCAAGGCAAGCTTTGGGAGCGTCCTTGGCAAACTTCTTGCTGAAAAGCCTGAGATAAAAAAGGAGCTTAAGGCCCTGAGCAGGGAGATTGCCGCTGTTGTCGAGGCAGTGAACAGGATGCAGCCTGAGGAGCAGAGGGCAGAGCTTGAAAGGACAGCGCCTGAGCTTCTTGAAGTGAGGAAAAAGGAGGAGGTGCGGGGGCTTAAGGAATTGCCTAATGCAGAGATGGGCAAGGTTGTGATGAGGATTGCGCCATCGCCTTCAGGACCGTTGCATATTGGTCATGCCCTTGTCCTGAACCTTAACTCGGAATATTGCAGGAAATATAACGGCACGATGATATTGCGCATTGAGGACACGAATCCTGAAAACATTTACCCGCCCGCCTACAAAATGCTTGAGGATGAGGCGCAGTGGCTGACAAAGAATAATGTCAAGAAAGTGATTATTCAGTCAGACCGCTTGCACACGTATTATGATTATGCTGAAAAGCTGGTTAACATGGGCAAGGCTTATGTGTGCACTTGCAATCCTGATGTTTTCCGCGAGCTTGTTCAGCGCAAAAAGGCATGCCCTTGCAGGGACCTTGAGCTGAAGGAGCAGCAGTTAAGGTGGGATAAGATGTTTTCTGGCTACGAGCCCGGCGAGGCGGTATTGAGGATTAAGACAAACATCAATGACCCGAATCCTGCAATGCGTGACTGGCCTGCAATGAGGATTAACCACCACACTCATCCGCGGACTGGGACAAAAGAAAGGGTGTGGCCCCTTATGAATTTCTCTGTGGCCATTGATGACCATGAGCTTGGAATGACTCATACAATCCGCGGAAAGGACCACATGGACAATGAGAAAAGGCAGAAGCACATCTTTGATGCGTTTGGCTGGAAGATGCCTGTGCACTTGTACATTGG
Source organism: Candidatus Woesearchaeota archaeon (assembly GCA_038884575.1). Classification (GTDB taxonomy): domain Archaea; phylum Nanobdellota; class Nanobdellia; order Woesearchaeales; family ARS49; genus JAWAAW01. Next base: position 7,777 of record JAWABQ010000018.1, on the reverse strand, counting down.
AAGGATTAATTTTGAGGGCTTTGAATTGAGCACTTCAAAGACAAGGCAGGCGATTGAGCGTGGCGAATATTCTGGCTGGGACGACATTCGCCTGCCTTTCATGGCTGCGCTGCGGAGAAGGGGCTACCAGCCTGATGCATTCATACAGTTTGCTGTTGACATTGGTGTTGGGGAGAATGACAAGACAGTGACTTTGGATGAATTTTTCAAGATTATTGACTCGCACAACCGCAAAATCCTCGAGCCGGTTGCGAACAGGTATTTCTTTGTCAATGAGCCTGTTGAAATAATGGTTGTCGGCGCCCCGAAGCAGCAGGTTGAGCTTGACCTGCACCCTGACCATAAGGAAAGGGGAAAAAGGAGGTTTGAGTCCTGGGAGAGGTTCTACATTGCAAAGGACGATGCTGATGCTCTTGAGGACAGGAAGGTCTACAGGCTTATGGAGTGCGGCAACTTCACAAAGGAAGGGAATAATTTCAAGTTCCACTCAAGGAATGTTGAGGAATACCGTGAGAAAGGCGCAAGGATTATGCACTGGCTTCCCGTAAGCAATGACTTGGCAAAGGTTGAGGTCTTGATGCCTGACAATACAAGGGTTGCAGGCTATGGCGAGGCAGGGCTGAAAAAACTGCAGGAAGGAACTATTGTGCAGTTTGAGCGCTTTGGCTTTGTCCGCCTTGACAAGAAGCAGGCAGACAAACTGGTTTTCTGGTTTGCGCACAAGTGATTTCACAAGCCAAAAGAGTTTAACTCCGGCTGTTGGTCAAAAATAGCCCTGATTTTCTAAGAGTTCTGCTGTTAAAATGGCTCCGCCTGCCGCCCCCCTGTTCGTGTTATGCGAGCATCCTGCGAATTTTATGTCAAATATGCTGCACTTTCTCAGCCTTCCGACTGTTACAGCCATTCCGTTGCCTGCGTCTGCGTCTTTTCTTGGCTGGGGGCGGTTTGGCTCAGCCCTGTATATTATTGCAGGGTCTGGCGCAGATGGAAGCCTTGCCTTTTGGGGGTATCCTTTGAATTCTTGCCAGATTCTGATGATTTCCTCAATTGCAGGAACTTTTGAGCGGTCTGCAAATTCAAGATTTACAAAAGCCATGTGTCCGTCTTTTACAGGGACTCTTGTGCAGTTGGCTGAGATTGCAAGCCCTGCCCTTGGCTGGTAGTTTTCTATGCGCCCGTCTTTTATCTCTCCGAGTATTTTCAGGGGTTCGGCTTCGGTTTTTTCCTCTTCTCCGGAAATGTAGGGCACGACATTGCCAATCAGGTCAAGGGAAGGTACTCCCGGATATCCTGCGCCTGATGAGGCTTGTTCGGTTGTTGTGATTATCCTGCTTGGCTCGTATCCTGCAGCCATCAGCGCATAAACAGGGGTCATAAAGCTTTGTATTGAGCAGTTGGGCTTGGTCACGACAAATCCTTTTTCAAATCCCCGCGCTTTTTTTTGACTCTCTATTATTCTGGTGTGCCCCGGGTTTATTTCAGGGATAATCATTGGAACGTCAGGCGTCCAGCGGTGCGCAGAATTGTTTGAAATCACAGGAAATCCTGCCTTTGCATAAGCCATTTCAGTCTCCTGAATCTGAGCTTTGTCCCCTTCATAAGAGGAGAATATGACTTCGCACTGCCCTATTGCATCTTCAATGTTGCTTGCATTTCCGACCTTCAAGTGCCTCATGCATTCCGGAATGTCTTTGTCCATGAACCACTTGTCTTTAACAGCATCTGCATATGTCTTGCCGGCGCTTGCTGGTGATGCCGCAACATAAGTCACATAGAACCAGGGGTGGTTTTCAAGCAAAAGCGCATAATTTTGCCCAACTGCGCCTGTTGCCCCCAAAATTCCAACTGCTCTCATTCTTCGGTCAAATGCCATGGGCAAATTTCCTGTTTGGTCATTATAAAGATTGCGGCAAAGTTTGCGCAAGGTAATGCGCCTGTAATGAGCTTGCATTAGTTTTTGTCTGATGCTGTTTTGCAGTTACATTTATATATCTCAATTCACAATGAGGTTCCCATGACAATCGTAGTCAAGGCAAAGATTAAGGAAATTGCCGGCGCGTTTAATGTGTCTGCTGACTTTGCTGATGCGCTTGCGAAGAAGGTTGAGCAGATGGTAAGGGATGCTATTGAGCGCGCAAAGGCAAATAACAGAAGGACTGTGATGCCCAAGGACATTTAGAGCTTTTTCTCTGCTGCCCTTACTTTTTTCCTTATCCTTTCAAGAGTCTTTCTGACCGCGTCAAGCTGCTTTTTCGGGTGCTTTTTGCTTTTTGAGAGTTCTTTGTGGATTTTTTCAGCGCTTTCGAGTGAGCGCTTGATTATTTTAAGCTGGTCTTCCTTCTTTTCCAGCTCTGTTGCAAGCGCAGACTCAAGCAGCTTTACCTTCCTTGCCCTTGACTCGTGGATTGCAAGGTAGTTTGCAAGCTTTTCCTCAAGCTCCTTTACCCTTTCGTTTATGTCTGTGTGGAGGAATTCCTCCTGCTGCTGGTGCTTCAGTATGCTCTGCTCCCTGCGTATTGCCTCTCCAATGCTGCGCTCAAGGTCCTGGACATACTTCTTCATTGATTTTGTGCTGATTTTTTTCAGGCGCGCGAGCTCTATCCTTACTTTTTGCTTGGCAAACTGGCGCTCGTCATAGTGCTTCAGCGCCCTGCCGAGGTATGACAGCATCAGGCGCGCGCTATCAGTGTCAAACTTTGCACCAGAAATCATAGTCCAAAGCGCCTTCTCCTTGGCGGCGGTGGCGGAGGCATCCCGGGCGGCGGCAGCATTGGCTGCGTTGGCGGGGCAAACGTGCCCCCTGGCATTGATGCAGGCTCAGGCAGTGAAAGCTGCTCCTTTACAGAAGCCCCCTTGCCGATATCCTCGCGCAGGTCCTTGACTAGGTCTGCAACAGCCACTATGCCCTGCGCAATCTCTGAGTTCTGCTCCAGTATCTTGTTCATCTTTTCAACAACAGGCCTCATTTTTTCCTTGAAGCTCAGCCCCCCTTCCTCCACCTGCAGCGCTGTCATTGCCTCCTCGAAAATGCTCAGGAGCTTGTCAAGCTTGCTGTTGACTTCCACAAGGCTCACCTGCATCTTCTTGCTGGGAGTTATCTCGAATTCCTTGAGCTTCCTCAGCTCTTCCTTGAGCTCTGAGATTTCCTTTTGCGGCAGGATTTCATACTCCTCGCCTTCGTCAGGAACAAGAGCCCCCTTTGGTTTTTCTTCATCAGCCATTGAGCATCACCACTTTGTGTCTTTGACGAGCAAAGAGAGGTATATAAACATTTCGTCAAAGGGCGGTGATTAATCGCGAAACCTATTTAAACAGCAACAGGGGCGGTTTCCCTCATGGCTTGTGGTGCAAAGAAGACAAAATGGCATTCGTGGAGCACAGGGCGGCTCGCAAAAGGGTGCCGGCTGTGCGTGAAAGGAAGGAAATTAGTGCTGTTTGTGACAGGTCTTTGCGGCCAGAGGTGCTTTTACTGCCCTGTGAGCGAGCATAAGTTCGGAAAGGATGTTGTTTATGCGAATGAATGGCAGGTCAGCGCTCCTGACAATCCTGTTGAGCTAGTTAAGGAGGCTGAATTAACCGGTGCAAAGGGTGCGGGCATTACAGGCGGCGACCCATTGGTTAATGTTGACAGGTGTGTTGCTTACATCAGGCTGCTTAAGGAAAGGTTTGGAAAGCAGTTCCACATACACCTTTACACTCCTTTGAAGCTTGTCACGCAGGAAAGGCTTCAGAAACTGTATTATGCAGGTCTTGATGAGATTCGGTTTCACCCAAGCCTTGATGATGACTCATTGTGGGGCAGGCTTAACCTTGCAAAGCAGTTTGGCTGGGATATCGGGGTGGAAATTCCTGTGATTCCGGGCTATGAGCAGAAGACAAAGAAACTGATTGATTTTATTGCCGGCAAGGTTGATTTCCTGAATCTTAATGAGCTTGAGCTTTCTGACACAACTGCTTCGCATTACCAGTTGCATGTCAAGGGGTTTAAGCCCAAGGATGAATTGAGCTATGGCGCAATGGGAAGTCAGGAATTGGCAATGGTCCTGCTGGATTATGCTGCGCGAAAAGGGATTTCTGCCCATTTCTGCACTGCAAAACTCAAGGATGCTGTGCAGCTGAGGAACAGGATAAAATTAAGGGCAAAACATGTTGCATTGAAGACAGACATTGTGACAAAGGAAGGAACGCTTATCAGGGGGTGCGCTTATCTTCCAAAGCTCGCGCCAGGAATGGGTTATCGTGAAAAGCTCATGAAGGTTGACAAAAAACTGGCGCTGCAAAAGCTTAATGCAATGAAGGAAAAAGCACAAGGGGTTGGAGTGCAAATGATTGTTGATGACAAAAAACTGCGCTTGTTACTTTCTGCAAAAACAGTCAGGAAAGAGTCAAAAAAGCTGAAAGGTCTTGGCTTGGTGCCTGCTGTTGTTGAGGAATACCCGACAGCAGATGCGCTTGAGGTTGAAGTTGAGTTTGTCTGATTTCGCAATGCTTAAATAATACCTTATTGCGCTCTTTTTTTGAGGTGGAGATTATGAAAACTCTTATTGTTTATGCGCATCCAGCAATTCCGGAAGAAAGCCATGCATCATTTACGCTGAAGGAGATGAAGGCGGCCCTTGACAAGGCAAAGATTGAGCACGAGACGATTGACTTGTACGCGATTAATTATGACCCTGTGCTTAAGGCAGATGAGCATTATGCTTCTGGAAAGGCAAATGTCAGCCAGCAGAACAGGGAGTTTCAGGACAAAATCAGGGCGTCTGACTCGCTTGTTTTTATTTATCCTGTCTGGTGGGCTGATTGTCCTGCAATACTCAAGGGCTTTTTTGACAGGGTTTTCACTCAGGGTTTTGCTTTTGACAATGAGCCTAAAGGCATCCTGACCGGAAAAAAAGCAGCAGTCATGATTACAACCGGCGGCGATGACAAGCTTCCTGGCAAGCTAATCAAGGAATATGTTCTTGGATGGTGTGGGATTGAGACTAAGGTGTTCCAGCTGGTTAATGTGGGCAGGCTTGATGACGCGCGAATGCAGGAAATTCAGGCAAATGTGAAAAAGGCTGTTCGTTTCCTGAAAAAGAGGGAAGAACCTGCTATGCAGGTGCCAGCGCCTGTGCAGCCAGCCCAAAAGGCAGAGCAGCAAAGTCCGCCTGCGCCGCAGCCTGCACAGCCCCAGAATCCTCCTGCGTGATTCTTTATTTCATTATTTTGTAAAACGCGTTTATGAGCAGGACTCCGCTTATTGCGCCTGCTGCAAAGTGGTAGAATGTGAAAAGCGCGCCTTTGAGGAATGTCAGGCAGCCCGTATCGTACATGAAAAGCTGCTCTTTGCCCTGCTCTGATTTTTTTATGTTGTCAGCAATCTTGTTCAGCCTGCCAAGCCATTCTATGTATCCCCCTATGGGCAGGTAATTGTACCATCGGATATCAAGAGGATTGCTGTCAGAAACTTTTTCATCAATGCTGATGTATCTTCACCCCGGATTTATTTTTTTATCCGAAGTCTTCGTGGGGGCTGTGGCCTGCGCCCGGCTCTTTTTTTCCGCCTGATATGACATCGTCAATGCGGAGTATCATCTGGGCGACTTCTGAGGCGCTTGAGACTGCCTGGGTCTTGATTTTAAGCGGCTCTATGACCCCTGCTGCCCAGGAATCAACCACCTTGCCCTTGAAGACGTCAACTCCTGCCCATTTCTGCTTCTTGTCATGGGCTGCCTTGAGCTCTGTGAGGATGTCAATCGGGTCAATGCCTGCGTTTTCTGCAAGGGTCCGCGGTACAACCTCGAGCGCGTCTGCAAATGCCAGCACTGCGAGCTGCTCTCTTCCTGACAATGAGTCTGCATATTTCCTGAGGCTTTTTGAGACCTCTATTTCAGGCGCCCCTCCGCCCGCTACAATTTTGCCGTTCTTCAGCGCGGCAGCAACGTCCCCTATTGCGTCTGTCATTGTCCTCTTTAGCTCGTCAACAACGTGGCTTGTGCCCCCCTTGCAGAGGATTGTGACTGCCTTTGGGTTTTTGCAGCCTGTGACAAATGTCATTTCCTCGTCGCCAATCTTGCGCTCAAAAACATTCCCTGCTTTTCCAAGCTCTTTTGCGCTTAGCGAGTCGATGTTTGTTGTTATCGTTGCCCCTGTTGCCCTCGCAATCGCCTCCATGTCTGACTTTTTCACCCTTCTTGCCGCATAAATCCCTTTTTGCGCAAGGAAGTGCTGCGCAATGTCGTCAATCCCTTTCTGGCAGAATACAACATTTGCCCCTGTTCGCGCTATCTTGTCAACCATGTCGCGGAGCATTTTCTCCTCCTGCTCTATGAATTCCTGCATCTGCAGCGGGTTTGTTATCTGTATTTTTGCGTCAATTTCCGTGTCCTTTATCTCGATTGCAGAGTCTATGAGCGCTATTTTTGCGTCCTTGATGTCTTTTGGCATTCCCGGATGGACCGCCTCCTTCTCCATTACAACGCCCTCAATGAGCTCTGTGTCCTCAACGCACCCCCCGACCCTTTTTTCAAGCTTGATGTTTTCCCTGTCAAATGAGGCAGTGCCGTTTTCCATGTCAATGACGCGCTTGACTGCCTTTACAACAATTTCTGCAAGCATTTCCTTTGCAAATGATGCGTTTTTGCTTGAGACTGCTGTCATTGCAATCTTTTTCAGCAGGGCGTCGTCTTTTGCAGTCACGTTTTCGGCAATGCTGTTGAGGAGCTCAAGCGCTTTTTCCTCTGCGATGCGGTATCCCCTTGCAATCATTGTTGGGTGCACTTCCTTGTCAAGCAGGGCTTCTGCCTGCTTCAGGAGCTCGCCTGCGATGATTACTGCGGTTGTTGTGCCGTCTCCGACCTCTTCTTCCTGTGTTTTTGCGACCTCAACAACCATTTTTGCCGCTGGGTGCTCTATCTGCATTTCCTCAAGTATTGTGACGCCGTCGTTTGTGACTGTTATGTCGCCAAGGGAGTCTACTATCATTTTGTCCATTCCCTTTGGGCCGAGCGTTGTGCGCACTGTTTCAGCAACAAGCTTTGCAGCCATTATGTTGTTGCGTTGTGCTGACCTGCCTGTTGTTCTTTGGGTTCCTTCTGGCAGGATGAAGATTGGTTGTACTTGGCTGTTTGTCATTTTGAATCACCTCTGTATTAGAATCGGGAATGCCCCTTGCGCGTTGCTTATAAAGCTTGCGAACTATTGTCCAGTGGCTGTCAAAAGCTTTAAAAAATCCCTTAACCACCTCTTGTGCATGGGTGAAGGCGCAACTATTTCAGAGCTCGCTGTGATATCCTCAGATGCAAGGCTGGAGGATGGTGTTGAAGTCGGGCCTTACAGCGTGATAGAGGGCAAAGTAAGTGTTGGGAAGAATACGCGCATAGGCCCGCACTGCCATATCCGCGACGGCACTGAGATTGGCTCTGGCTGCGTGATTGAGTCAGGTGCAAAGATTGGCATTTTTCCAAAGGGCTTTCCGGTTGACAAGGAGACAGGAGTTCTCATAGGCGACAATGCGACTGTTGGCGAGAATGCCACGATTGAGCGTGCGAGCAGGACAGGCGCAAAGACAAGGATTGGAAGCCACAGCTGGGTTCTTCCGAATGCCCATGTCAGCCACAACTGCAGTATTGGCAATCATGTTTTTCTCACAAATGATGTCAAGCTCGCGGGTTATGTGAGTGTTGGTGACGGCGCAAATCTTGCGGCAGATGTGGGCGTGCATCAGCATGTTTCGATTGGCAGGCTTGCTTTTGTGGGCGCGCGCACAAGCGTTGGCAAGGATGTTGTGCCTTAT
>JAWABQ010000017.1:0-14653 GCA_038884575.1 Candidatus Woesearchaeota archaeon | reverse complement strand
CCTTTGCAGCATTTAAAACGTATTCACATCGACAAGAGCTTTGTCCTTGTATTTTCGGTCAATGAAACAACAAAGACAGTGATAATTGAGGATTATGACCATCACGATAAGATTTATGTTATATAATTTCTCCGAACTCGCGCGACATAATGGAATTAGGAGCGCATTGAGTGAGGAGTGTATTGTTGCACCACAGTGCCTTTATGGAGTTAGCGCTGTTTAATGCAGTTGTTGTGAGGGGTGTATTGTTGCACCGCAGTGCCTTTAAGGTGTTCTTATTTGTTGCTTTTTCATAACAATTTATATACTTATGATTTGCTTTTTCTCCTTCATGGCTGACATCATCAAACTCTCGCCGAGCAAATTAGGTTCTTTCCTCCAGTGTCCTGCATGTTTTTGGAGGGATTATCACAAGAAAATGCCTCCAAGCTTTCCCATGCCAGGCATACTCATCAGAATGGACTCATTAACAAAAGACTACTATGACGGTTACAGGAATTCATTGCCTCCCTCATTGAAAGGCTTGCCTGAAACGCTTGTTGACAAGCAAACAGCAGACAAAATCAGGCACTGGCTCTCTTACAAAGACCCAAACACCAATGCCGAATTAAGGGGAAAAATGGACGATTGCCTGATCAACAAAAAAGGCGAACTTGTGCCGATAGACAACAAGACAGCAAGCCCAAAAGAAGGAGAACTATTACAGCTTTACCAAATCCAGCTTGACGCGTACGCATTCCTGCTCCAAAAAAACAATTACAAAACAGCAAACTACGGATACCTCATTTATTACACTGCAGACTCAGGAACACCAGACAAGGGAATCATTTTCAAGACAGAAACAAGAAAACTTGAGCTCAACCCAAACAGAATACAAAAAATCATGAATGACGCAGCAGCAGTCCTCAAGCAATCAAAACCGCCAAAAAACCACAAGGACTGCGAAATGTGCGACTGGTTCTCGCACTTCGGGGAATAAGCGCAGGCCTATTCCAACCTCTTGCTTCTTCCTGTCAAATACATTTCAAGTGCTGTGTTTTTTGATGGAGACCTTTCAGGGATGACAAGCGCCTTGCATATCCTGAATAAGGTTGATTCGCGCTTTGAGGTTTTCCCGTCATCATTTGTTTTGCGCACCCTGCCGAAGTTCTCGTCAAGATAGGCATCATAGTCAGGAACAAAGTCATGCATGTAAGCCCTTGCAGCAGGGTCATACTGCTCAAAATCACCAACACCATCCTTTTTTGACATTCCAACAATTATGCTTTCTCCGGGCTTTAGCCAATACTTTTCAGCAACAAGAGCCCTGCGTTGCTGCTGCTGCTCAACACCCATGTCCTCAAGCGGTTCATTAAGGCTAACCCTGAAAGCAAGCAGTTCAGGAGGCAAATCCCTAATGCCAGCAGCAAGGTCGTGCGCAAAGGAAAGCGCTGAATCAAGCCCTTCGGAAAAATATTTTTCAACAAAATCACGCACTGCCATTATTCCCAAGGCGCATTTGCTGTTGCTTCCGGGATGCTGTGCCCTTCTTTTCCTGCTTGGAATGGAAATGCCAGTGCTCAAGACAACATTGTTCATGCAGTGCACGATCTCGCCCCTGTCAACATTAATCGCTTTTGAAGAAACGCCGAGTGGGACAAGACCGCGCTTCCATGCCTCTGAAACACCAATGCCCCTGACAAAGAACAAGTTATGATACCGGTTCACGACAGTGCAGCCGGAAAACGCTTTTTCAAGCAGTTCCTTAAGGCCGTTCTGGGCAGCAAGAACCTCGCTTTTGTGCGCGCCATACTTGCCAAGAAAAACGCTGTCAGGGGTGCCAATGCGGGTGTCAGCAATCAGTTCATGCACAAAGCCGTCAAGAACCTGATAGTACGCAAAAGCCTCAAGCGGATTCCCTGAATTAAGGGCCAGGTCCTCAAGCTTTCCTGCCCTGTGCGAAACAAACTTGCGCGCATGAGCCCATAAGGGGTAATACGCCACAAGCACGTCCTCAACATTGCCTCTTTTGAAATCCCAGTGCAGGGAATCAAGCATGTCCTTCAGGACAAAAAAGCCCCTTTTCTGCTGGTCTGCAAACCATTCCCTGTAATTCCTGCTGTCCCGCGGCAGATTGAGCACGTTCCAGTTCTGCCTGTCGCCGGCAATCAGGGCAATGTTTTTTGGAGTCTCGTGGAAAGCGTCAAAATAAGTGATGCCAAGGGATTCTGCAATGCCCATTGGAATCGTGACAAACTTCATGCCTGCAGTGTGCTCGGCAACACTGTCGCAATGATTGTACAAGTTAAGCCTGCCCATTGCGCCTTTGTCGCCAGCAGAGGCCTTCTCAACAAGGTCTGCCTGCTCATCATAAGAAATAATCTTCTGGAAGCCGACGTTTGTGCCGAAATAAATGTCGCCAAGCCCTGCCAAACTTTCAAGGGTGCAGTCGCTCACAAGCCAGCGCAAATAAGCCCTTCCAAACCATGCCATGTCAAAATCAACAGCATCACGGCTTGCCTTCCTGCCGTGCTCATCAAGCAGGCCCCTCCTAAAAGCGACAGACAAAGGCGGCGAATTGTCACACCCAATCAAAAACCTTCCAGGAATCCTGTCAGCAACACCGTAATCATACCCAAGCCCGTTCTGCGTGATGCGCAGCCCTGATTTGCGCAAGTACGAGGCAGTCAGCGCAAGAAGCTCTGCCTCGCTTCCAACGCAGACGTATTTTGAAGTCCTTCCCATTGCAGAAACAGAATCATTATCAGAAGGAAACAGGCCGTAAATCACGTCGCCCAAAGAATCGCTCACAAGAGAAACAGAAAATATTGTCGGATTGTCAGTCCACCAGTGCATCATTTCAAAATCAAAAACAGCAGCGCTGCCAAGCAAACTCTTCCGGACCTCTGCAGACTCAGAAGCAAAAGCATGCCTTGGCTTCAAAACATCATTCAGATAAATGGGTGTGTTCAGGGAATCATTGCCAGACTCAGCAAAAGCGCGCTCAGAAACGCATTTTGACTCAAGAGCGCTGAGTGCAGAATCAAGCTGTGAAAAATCAGCAGAAAAGCCAGAAGCAAGCTTTTCAAGCAAGCCCTTCCTGTCGCGCGAATAACGCAAAACAGCCTTAAAATCCCGCTCCCTGAGCCAGCGCACGCAGTCATCAAGCCTTGCGCCCTGAACAATAAGCGGAACAATCTTTTCAGCCCACAAAGCGCCAAGCGAATCATGCACTTTGCGCTGAAGCTTCAAAATTTCCTCAAGCTCAGGAGTGCATTCAATCACAGGGGAAGGCCATCCAAGCCGTGTCAATCTCTCGGAAACACCGACCTTTTCCATCAAGGGCGAAAACTCGCGCCACACGTGCTCGTGCTCAGCAGCCCTGCCCGTCTTCAGCCACACGACATGCTTGTAAGCGCCGTACTTCTGGATGTAAACACTGCAGCCCGGAATGCTAGAAACAAGCCTTGCGCGCAAAACCTCAGCATCCTCAAGCCTGCAGGGCCTGCGAGAAACATAAAACTGGCCTGCAGGAATGCACACAGGACCGTAAGAAACATTGTCAAAACCGCGCAAATAAAGCTCTGCATAATCCTCCTTGTGCCACTTAACACCCCTTGCACCCACAACCCACAACTTCATGCACGGGGAAAACAGCAGTGATTTAAATAACTGCGCACACCCTGTATTATGTCAGTTGTTTCGTGGTACACGCCGACAATAAGGAGATTCTCAGACCCCTCAAAGCACGCAAGACTATACTACACGCTAAGACCGTTGTTCCCTGCAGACGACCCATTGTTCACGTCAAAGGAAAAGCAGTACTCAAGAATCCACAGGCAGACAAAAAAATGGGCGCAAAAAGGCAATATTGTGGCAGGAGTAAGGACATTCCACCTTTACCACCAGCTCCTCAAGCCAGAACTGAAAAAACTGGCAGGGAAAAAAGTGATATTCCTGCCAGGAGTCACGATAGACAACGCAATAAGCAACCCGAAATACATCTGCGTTGATTATGCCTGCGAAAGAAACAGGCTCACAGAAGAAATACTCTTGGGAATAAGGGAATTGACAATCGAATACGGCTGGGATATGCATGATGACGTGCACTTCATCCAGGTCTCGCCGGTTGTCCTGCCGTTCCATGCAACGCCTGACAACAAGCTTGTCCATTCATTGGACGACGTAATACAGCGCACTGCAGAAGACACAAAGGAATTACACATGTTCCCGCTCGGAAACACTGAAAGAGACCCGCTAAGCAATGAATTCAGGCAGGGAATACTCCAGTACTCGCTTGGAATCTTTGACAGCAGCATAGCAAAAGAAGCGCAAGGAAAGGCATTGGCAAAAAAAACAGACAAGCTCCGCAGGGGCTTCTCACTGCCAAGAAAAGACCGCGAGGACCTTGTCCGCCTGTTCGGCTCTGACAGGGACTTGGCAACGCTGACAAAAGGCGAAAACATAGACCCGCTGCTCGAAAAGGCATGCGCGTACAACAGGCAATTGATGGCAACAGCATACGCAACAGTCTGCGACGAGCTGAAGCTGGACAAGATAGTGTATTACGGCCCAAGGACATCTGTGGAGCTCGGAATAATCATGTCTGCTGCAAAAATCCTCAGCATACCTGTAGACGCGTGGGGAAACCCTGACGCTGAAACAAAGCCATTGCGCGGAAAAGGAACAATGAAAAACGCAAAGCTGAACACGTTAAGCTCGGCAGCATATCCCGCAATAAGGCGCCTGAAAGGAAAGCTCTACCGCTGGCAAAAGGAAAAGCTCGGAAAACACCCTGAAAAAACCCATTCGCTCCCGCCAACAAGGCAGCACGTTCCCTGCTTCGGCCTTCCAAAGCCCTGTCCTGACCTCGCGGGCTACAGGTGCCCGTACGCGCAAAAAGAGGACAACAGGTGCGGGGCAAAAACAGACAGCAAAACACCAATAGGGTGCGCCTATGACTTTGCAAAAAACAGGTTCACAAAAAAAGACATAGAGGAAATCCTGCAGGAAAAATACGGCAAAACAAGCCCGGAACAGGCAAAAAAGCTCTACGAGGAATTGAAAAACAAGAAAGTAAGATACCTTGACGAGCAGGGAAAAGTGCGCGAGGCAACAGAACTGGAAATCCTGCAGGAAGACCTCTGCGAGCAGGGATGGACATTCACGTGGATAGAGGAAGACATCAGGCTGTTGCAGGAAAAAGACGCATTCATCTCAAAACTCAGGGAAAAAGGGGGCTTCCTCACAAGAAGCTGGCAGCGCTTCCTCGGCGACAAAAGGCTATACTGCAGGCTTGGAATTGACCTGCCTGCTTATGAGCTAAAGCCGTTAATCATTCCATGCTCAACGCCAAAAACATGGTCAGTAAGGCCCTCGGAATTCTCAAGCGAATGCTACATTGCAAGAATGCTCTCAAAAATAGACAAAGCCAAGTTGCCGGAAGAGATTTTGCCGCACAAATGGGCTGTTGCGGGAACAGCCAGGCACAGGCTTGCATTATGGCGGCCGTGGAAAGAATACCACGGAAAAAAAGCCACCCCCTTCTGGCAGTACACAGAGCGCGAATTATGGGCAAGCTTCAACAACATCAGCATTGACAGCTCTGAACTGGAAAACATTGTTGTCTTCGGCCACGCAGACGCATTATTACTGCTGACAAACGGCACAGAGGAAGACGACATCCCTGTAATCCTTGACTACAAGCGCTCGCCAAACGAAAAGCCCTCATACACGGTGCAGGAGGAATTATACAAGCTCGGCGCGCAAAGGGCATCAACAAGGAATTTCACAAGAGGCGCAGTACTAATAGTGGTCAACAGGCCGCACTTTGCAGACCCTGACGAGCAAAAATTCCCAGTCTACCACATAGTCTATGATGACGGCACAGGAGACCAAATCCTGCCTTTCACAGACACAGACCCGTTCACGAACACAAAGGTCAGCGTACACGGCATTGATGAGCTCGTCATCAGAAACTACAAAATCCAGCACCAGCTTCTCAACCGCGAAGCCTTCCTTGAAGCCAGGGAAAAAGCCCACAGCAAGGAAGGCCCGTGCCACAATCCAAGAAAGCCCGGCACGTGCGGTCATCCTTTCAACAAACAATTGTGCAGCTGCGTGGCAAGATTAATAGAAAAAGGCGAGCCGATACAGAAATATTTCCTTGAAGGGGTCAGGCTTTAGGCTGCTTTAGGTATGATTCCATTGCTTCATGCATTATGCTTCCCTTAGTTTCTGCAAAGCAGGCTTATGGTTTGTGTTAAACCAGCACGTGGTATTAACCAGGCAGCGTATTTAACTGGTGTTTTAACGGCAAGAACAACAAGAAGTCCTGATGGGCAGTTCTGGATTATGTGCTGTAGAAATTTTTGATGCTCTTCAGGAACACGGCATCGCTGATGCCTGTCAGCTGGGCAATGTTGAAGACATCGCGGATGCTCATGCAGTCGCCTTCAGGCTCCCTGCCAAAATAATTCCTGTATGCCTTGACAACATTTGCAGTCGGAATCCCAAGCAGTTCTGCAACAATGCCTGCGCTCAGGTTTTTCCTTGCAACAAGCGCGAGGTTCAGGGAAAGCCTGCTGTCATTTTTGCCGCACGTGATGTTGTACTGCGCAAGCATGCCTGCAGCTATGGCAGCGTAATTGTCAGGCTTTTCGCCAGGGTCAAGCCTGATGAAAATCACGTGGTCGAGCTTTTTTTGGCCTGAATATGCAAACTCAATGCTGTATCCCTTTGAGCCGTCTGCAGCAGTGTCAACGCATCTTGAAAAAACATCAAGCACAGGGTGTCTGGGAAGGTTTGCAATGCAGTCAATCACTATCTCCCCTATGAATTCCTCCAGCGTCTTTTGTTTTGGGACCATATCTTTTGATAAATCCGCAGGGTTATATAAAACTTAGTCCGCTGCGGCTGCAGGGTGCTGTTCTTTTTCACAAACTTTATATACTGCCGTCAAGGATTTCACAGCATAATCGTGTTGGGGTGAAAAAACAATGCTCAAATCAAAAATATTGACTGCAGTTCTTGTAGTTGCGGTTATTCTTGCAAGCTTTTGGCTTGGCACTGTCTGGCAGGGTCCGGGCGCAACTGGCGGGAAGCCTGTTTCAGGCGTTTCAAAGGCAGGCGCAGACCCTGTGATAGGGCCTGATGATGCAAAAGTAAAGATGATTGTGTATTCTGACTTCCAGTGCCCGTACTGCTCAAGGGTTGTGCCAACAGTTCACCAGATAGCAGAGGCTTATGGCGACAAAATACAGATAACATTCAGGAACTTCCCATTGAGCTTCCACCAGTTTGCGCAAAAGGCGGCAGAGGCAGGCGAGTGCGCAAATGTGCAGGGCAAGTTCTGGGAAATGCACGACATGATGTTCAGCAAGCAAAATGCCCTGAGAATTGAGGACCTGAAGTCATACGCAGGACAGCTCGGGCTTGACCAGGCAAAGTTTGACGCGTGCCTTGACAACGGGGAAATGAAGGCAGAAGTTGACAGGGACTTCCAAGACGGGACAGCCTCAGGAATACAGGGCACTCCAGGCTTCATCATCAACGGCGAACACATCTCAGGCGCACAGCCGCTTGACAAGTTCAAGGAAGTAATAGACAAGAAGCTGGCAGAATCCTGAACATGATTTGCATAATTGCCTTTTTTGTTTTTGCTTTTCTTGCAATATTCTCAGTAAGCTACCGCCCCCTTGCAAAGGAGGCATTTGAGTGCGTGTTCAGGAGAATCACTTTACGCCCCTGCGACACTGCACTGGACCAGCGCATAAAGGCGCACGTTGTCGGCAAAATAATGCGCCACAGCCCAATGCTCGCGGCAATAACATTCAGGTACTTTGAGCTTCTCTCCTGGATTCTTGTGATACTGACCATTGCCAGCCTTGCTTACACTGTTTATGGCGGATACAATTATTACAGGTATGGCAACTGCTACGGCCCTGAATCAACAGCATTCTGCCCCTTCGGCGCATTTGACGAGACAATCTCAGGGGTGTCAGTAAAATACGAAGGGCCGTTCATCCCCCCGACTGCTGACGATGACCCTGCAAAAGGGCCGGAAAATGCAAAAGTGACAATCATAGAATTCGGGTGCTACATGTGCCCGCACACCCAGGAGGCAGAGCCCATAATAAAGAAAGTGCTTGAAAAATACGGCGAAAAAGTGCGCTTTGTCTACCGCGACTTCCCGCTTGGTGAAACTCATGCGCGCGCAGACCTCCACGCAGAGGCAGCAAACTGTGCAGGAGAGCAAAACAAGTTCTGGGAATACCACGACAAACTCCTTGGCAACGGCGCAACATGCGGGGCAGCAGAAACAAACATTGCCCTGCTGAAGGACATTGCCGGAGAACTCGGGCTTGACGAAAAAAAATTCAGCGAATGCCTTGACACGAGAAAATACCAGAAAGAAGTAATGAAAGACTTTGAGGACGGCATCAAGGCAAAAATTCAGGGAACGCCCACATTCTTTATTAACAACCACACAATAGTCGGGCCAAGGCCAATGGCTGCATTTGAAAAAGTCATTGATGAGGAATTAGCCAAATGAACGTGGAAAAAATCAGGAAGGACTTCACATGCCTTGAACAAAAGCCAAAACCAGTATACTTTGACAATGCCTGCCAGTCATTGCGCCCAAAAATCGTAATTGAGAAAATGCAGGAATACTATGACAAATACCCTGCCTGTGCCGGAAGAAGCTGGCATGATTGGGGGCAGAAAGTCACAGAGGAAGTCAAAAAGGCAAGAACAACCGCGCAAAAATTCTTCAACGCAAAATCACCAGACGAAATAATATTCACGAGAAACACAACAGAGGGAATAAACCTTGTTGCAAACTGCCTTGACTTGAAAGGCAAAAAGGTCATAATAACAGACAAAGAGCACAACTCAAACCTGCTGCCTTGGCAAAAGCTCGCAAAGACAGGAATAAAGTTTGAAACTGTTCCTTTCGGCGACGCTGGCGCGCTTGCAAAAAAAATCAGCGGGGCAGGGCTTGTATCAATGACAATGACGTCAAACGCAGACGGAACAAGCATACCAGCAAAAGAAATCATAGACACCGCCCACAAGAACGGCGCCCTTGTGCTCCTTGATGCAGCACAATCAGCGCCCCACCAGGAAATAAGCGTGAAAAAGCTTGATGCTGACTTCCTTGCGTGCTCAGGGCACAAAATGCTCGGGCCAAGCGGAACAGGAATCCTTTACGGCAAAAAAGAGCTTCTTGACAAAATGCCACAATTCATGGTCGGAGGAGAAACAGTAAAAGACTCGACGTACGCCACAAGCGAGCCTGAAAAAGTGCCTGAAAAATTCGAGGCAGGCCTGCAGAACTATTCAGGAATACTCGGGCTTGGCGCTGCCCTGGAATACCTCAAAAACATTGGCCTGGAAGAAATCCACAAGCACGAAATAGCATTAAACAAAAAAATAACAGAGGCAATAGGCGACAAAGTGCAGCTAATCGGGCCAAAAGATGCAGAACAGCGCTCAGGAATATTCAGCTTCAACATCAACAAAATGAACCCGCACGATGTCGCAATGCTTTTGAGCAAGTCGCACAACATAATGACAAGGTCAGGAATGCACTGCGTACATTCCTGGTTCCACGCAAACAACCTCCCAGGAAGCTGCAGGGCCTCTCTCTACCTCTACAACACAGAAGAGGAATGCGACATATTCATTGACGCTGTGAAGAAATTACTTGCATTCTGAAAACATCATTAAACACAACAAACTCCTTAAAGGCGCTGAGGCGCATAAAGACCCTCCTCACTCATGTGCTGCGAACTCCGTTCAGCAGCACGAGTTCGGAGAGAATAATAAAAAAAGAATTTTCGTTATTGTTGGCACCGCGACCGTAGTGAGCCTGTTTTAGCAGTTATTGTTTAATGAAGTCCATTGGAGCCCCGTTATGATTGGTTTCTTTTAATGCAGTTTGTCCTGGCGGCGCTTGTAGTCATAAACAGCCTGCACAGGCACTTCTGCAAAGCGCGCAATCCTTGCATACGGAAGTCCTGTCTTTTCGTGCGCCACAAGCACAAACCTGATTGTATGCTCAGGATACTTCCGGCCAGGGGCTGGCTTGCGCGCAACAGAAAAAACCTTGTGAAAATTTGCAAGCGAGCGCAAATCATATTCCTCCTGCGGAATAATTCCCAATTCCATTGCAAGAACCACGCGCCGGATGGACTGGGCTGCAGGGTTTGTGCCGTTATTGCATATGCGGCGCTCAAGCGCAAAATCCCTCAGCGAAAGCCTTTTGTTCCTCATAAAGTACAGCGCGTCCTCTTTCAGCCGGGCAGGGGTTGTCCTGCTCTGCTTGAACTTGTAAATCAGGTAAGCAATTGCGCCTGCCTCATCATTGCTAATTCTGCCCTTCCTGACCAAAGCCTCAAGGCAGGACTGCTCTGCATAAGCAGCCCTTGCAGTGGGGGTTTTCTCGCAGGGCCAGTATTTTGCCTTCAACTCATTGAATTTGTCTTTGTTAAAATCTTCAATATTGTCAGCAACATCGCAGAAATACTGCCAGTAAACCTGCGCTTTTTTGTAATGGCATTTGCCCTTCAGCATTTCATACTCGCGGTCCTGCATTATGCCCCCTGACCTGGCAACCCCAAGGATTTTCCTTGCCCACTCCCTCGAGCACCCAAACCTCTCACCTATCCTTGCAAGGGTGCAGCCGCTCCTGAACATTTCAGCAGCCACAACAGCCTTTTCAAGCGTGCTTGCGCGCGGATGCCTTGTGCGAACAGGATGCGCTGCATCAGGAACAAAACCCTTTTTTCCAGCAAGACAGCAAGCCACAGTTCCACCCACGTATTAATCGGTATGGGTGTGATGCTTTTAAAGCTGCGGAAGAATTAATCAGACCAATACTGCATTTACAGTGCCGTCCTGCCCTGGCCTTGATGTTATCCTTGCCATTCCTTTTTCTGTCCTGACAACAGCGCCCTTTACCATAATGTTTCGCCTGACATAATGCCTGTTTGCAGGGCACTCAACAACCGCCATGACTTTTGCCTGGGAATAGGTTTTTGATTTCGGGTCAAACAGGTTAACGTGGTCAGCAGTGTGGACCTTTGCCTTGACAAGCCTGCGGGCCTTTGTCTGCTTTGCAAAAATCCTTGTTGAGGGCTCAATGCGCGTGGCAACAGGAAGCTCGCCTGTCTCAAACCTGCGCTTTCCCCTATTGATAGACTGCCTGCCTCCACTCGGAGTCCTTCCGGCATCCCGCCTGTGCACGATAACCATGACAGGGGATGGCAAAGGGGTTGTTTATAAAGCTTTTTGTCGCCAATAGGAAAAGCATAAAAATACAGGCTCCTAATGGCAAAGCGATGAAGGCCGCAATACCTGCGCTGATGCTAATAATTCTCAGCATTCCTGCGCTTGCATATACAATCACGAGCACACATGTGCGTGGCATTGAGCCTGCAGCAGGCGAGGCTGTTGTTGCTTTTGTGACTTACGAGGACAGCATCAACTCAGACCTGACAGGCGACGGTGATACTGCTGATTATGTTTTGCAGTATTACAGTTACGGCTCGGATAGGGTGAGGAACACAGGCAGGGAGGCAAGGCATCCGTGTGTTGATGCAGGGCTCATAGCATTTGAGGACAGGGCAAGGAGGATAATTGTCTATAACACAGATAGGAAGGATGCGGTTGACACAGGGGCGCGCGGCACAAGGCCCTCGATATTCAGCCGCCGCATTGCATTTGCCACGTCTGAAAAGGACTCAGGCGACCTGAACGGTGACTCTGATGATTCTGACACGATAATACAATATTATGACCTTGATTCAGGGCTGGTTAACAACACAGGCCAGCTGGGTGAACGCCCGCTTGTGCTGAAGGATACCATTGTGTTTGACACTCCGGAGGATGTGATTGGCAAGGACTTGAACCGCGATGACAGGCTGAATGACAACATCATAAGGTATTATGACCTTGATGACGGCGATACCGAAAGCACAGGGATTCCGGGAGTCTTGGCTTCTGGCTGGAAGACAAGCCCTGTTGTTGCTGTTTATGAAGGCGGATTTTTACTTGTTGACCTTGACTCGCACAAGGCATACAAAACAAATGTTTCAGGCAACGACCCCTCAATTTACTCGGACATGATTGCTTACGAGAAGAACGGAATGCTCTTTGTATACAGGATAAGCACAGGGGTTGAGATTCCTCTGAAGATTGCAGGGACAGACCCTTCAATTTTCAGGGATGCAATCGCGTTTATTGACGAGGAAAAGGAGATTGCAATACTGAAAGGCGAAGACCCTGACAATGACAACATCCCTGACTATGCAGACAATTGCCCTGCCAGTTCAAACAAGGACCAGGAGGACTCTGACAGGGATGGGACAGGAAATGCTTGCGATAACACCCCAAATGGAGAGCAGGCAGCACTTGGCGAGCAGGTTCAGCAGGCTGCGCTGCAGGAACCGCCCCAAATGACTGCAAGCGCAGTGGCGCAGCCACGAGCTGCGCCAGAGCCTGTGCAGGCAGCTGAGCAGCCAAAATCTGAAGCAGAGCCGCGCAGGGAACTGCCTGAACCAGTAATCTTCCAAGGCGAAAAAAAGGAAAAAAGCCCTGCATACTGGTTCCTGGTTGCAGTCGGAATAACAATGATTGGGATAATAGTCTATTTGTTTGTGCCCCGTTGGCTGAGGAAAAAAAGCAGGGGATTTGGGTTTTGACTGATGGCAGAGAAAGTTGGTCCGAAAAAAGAAAGCCCAAAGGAGTATTCTTCGGGCAGGGAAGAGCGCCTTGCGCAGCTTAAGAGGGATGCCCTGGGGCTGTTTTCAACAGACAGCCTGCAGAGGGAGCACAATCCTGCTTATGCATTGCGCGACCAGTTGTATGAAGCCATAAGGCCTGCTGTTAAGGTGATGACGATTGACAACATTGTGCGCAAAATCAAAGAGGGCATTGGCGAGGGGCTCATCCTAAGGCTGCAGGAAATCGGCAAAGAGAACTGCCTGTTGCTGAACTATGTCCTGCCTCCGGAATGCGCAAAGGCAGTCATGGATTACAGGCCCGGCAAGGGAATTGGCGGCGCCTGACCAATAGTTTTATAAACCTCCTCCTGATTTGCCGTCAATATTGTTTTACCTTTTGGGGTGATTTGTAAAATGGAAGCAAGGCCATTGGATGCGCTTAACCGCGCAAGAGACAAGAAAGTGCTTGTGGAGCTGAAGAACGGAAAGCAGTTCATCGGCACGCTCAGGGCATTTGACATACACATCAACTGCGTGCTTGATGACACAGAGGAGCGCGTGGAAGGGAACGTGGCAAGGAAGCTTGGCACAACATTCCTCCGCGGCGACACGATAATAATGATTTCACCACAGTAAGAAAAAAAGTGATAAGCTATGGTTAAGGGAACGCCCTCGATGGGCAAGCGGAGCAAGGGACGGTCGCACATAATGTGCAGAAGGTGCGGAAGGCACAGCTACAATGCTGCAAAAAAAGTCTGTGCGAGCTGCGGATTCGGAAAAACATCCAAGATGCGGAAGTATGCTTGGCAGAATTTCTAAGGAATATATGCGGCGGACAGGATTTGAACCTGCGAAGGCACTAAGCCACTGGCTCCTAGGGCCAGCCCTTTTGGCCGCTCAGGCACCGCCGCGAATAATAAAAAGAAATACTCCACCCTATTATATATAGTTGCTGTTCTTGAACAAAGCATTATTACTTTGTCTTGTTCCAGAGCACTGCAAACAGCCAGCCAAGGATATAGCCAGCCACAAAGTGGATAAGCAGGGAGACAATCGCTTTCCCAGTAGTAACAGGCGCCACCTTAAGGCCGTCTGCCAGGAAATGCACTCCCAGAATCCAGTCAAGCATGGGCTGCTTGCCTATTGCAACTGCCAATATCCAGATTAACTGCCATACTACGACCAAGCAGGCAAGCGCAAGCGCCACCTTCTTGGGCTTTAGTTTTTCTGGCATGGGTCAGGCAAAGCGGAGCACCTATAAATATACATTGGTTTCAGCCTCAATCCCAAGACCGAAAAGTTTATAATCCAAATTCCCAAAAACCGGTTAATCGACACTATGGAACGAGTGCTGGTGAAAAAAAGAGAAGATAAAATTTGAATAACATTCGAATATAAACACGGAGGTGTGTAGATAATGAAAGCAATACAAGCGGTAAAGAAGATGGTTGCGCTTGGCATGGGTATTACCATGGTTGGTGCGACTATCTTCGGTGCCTCGGCAGTGCAGCTGTCTGATTGGCCCGCTCCGTTCGTTGTCAATGGTTCGCCTGCTTCGAACCTGGCTGTTGTGGTCGGTGATGCAGCAGACGCTATTGACGTCGTTGGAATGGGTGATATTATTGGCGGCTTGCAGGCAGCGGCTGTTGTGAAGACAACGCTGGCAGCTGGAGGTGCTGGTAAGGGAGTTGTTGTCGAGGGAGACGCGGTCGAAATCGGCAGCACTTCGGACTTGCTTGAACTGAACGAAGCTATTGGTAATGTCCGTGAGACATTGACTGAGGTTGACCTTGATATGCTTAAGGGCGGTCAGATTGTTACTGACAAGGGTTCGACCGAGTATAACCAATACTTGAGGTTCAATACCACGAACCAGAGCACAGTGCCGGCAAGCGGTGCGGTTATCTTTGGAAGGGATGAGCGCGACCGTGTTGGTCACTACTTGC
>JAWABQ010000016.1:4827-15550 GCA_038884575.1 Candidatus Woesearchaeota archaeon | reverse complement strand
ATTATGGGCATGAATAACTCAACTAGCGCTGTTCTTGACCTTGCGCAAAGGGTGATTGAGGGTGTTGATGCTGTCCTTCCAAGCCAGCACAACCCGCATGTCCAGGGCTGTCTCACAAAATACAGGCTGTATGCAATAGCCACAAAAGAGCATTATTCCGTTGATGGCGCTGAGAAAACACTGCCTCCTGAGCAAAGCCAGCCAATAATTGCCTCTTACAGGACGGATTCTGTATGATAATCACCATTTCAGGCACCCCTGGCTCTGGCAAAAGCACGATTGCAAGAATGCTTGCCCAAAAGCTCGGACTCAGGCATTATTCTGCAGGTGATTTCATGCGCCAGATGGCTGTTGAGCGCAGCATCACGCTTGATGAGCTTACGAAGGTTGCGCTTTCTGACAGGAGCATTGATGACGAGATTGACAAGAGGACAGCAGGGCTTGCTAAGAATGAGGATAATTTTGTGATTGACTCGAGGCTTGGCTGGAAGTTCATTCCGAATGCTGTCAAGATTTTGCTGACAATAAAGCCAGAGGTTGCTGCCCAGCGCGTGTTTGCGCAGAAAAGGCCTGATGAAAAAGGGAATGTCACGCTTGAAAAGACAAAGGAAAACATGCAGAACAGGCTCAAGGCAGAAATTGAGCGGTATCGCAGGCTGTACAATGTTGATTATACTGATGCAAAGAACCATGATTTTGTTGTTGACACTTCTGACCTGACGCCTGAGCAGATTGTTGATAGGATAATGGAATTCTTGAGGGAGAAGGGAAAGCTTTAATAATAGCTGTTCAGCGCTTTTCTTCTATGCCGATCAAGGCGAATGATTTTGTGGAGATTGAATACACAGGCAGGCTGAAGGACAGCGGCATTGTTTTTGACACGACTGATGAAAAGGTTGCCAAGGAGCACGAGCTTCCCAAGGCACAGTACGGCCCTGTGGTAATAATCATAGGGCAGGGCCAGCTTCTGAAGGGGCTTGAGGAGCAGATTGCGGGAAAAGAGCCTGGCACTTACAAGATAGAGCTGGCTGCAGAGAAGGCTTTTGGGAAAAAGAATGCAAAGCTCATCCAGATGGTTCCGGCGAGCAAGTTTGTGCAGCAGAAAATCCAGCCTGTCCCTGGCCTCAGGCTTAACATTGACGGGATGCTGTGCACAATCATCCAGGTCACTGGCGGCAGGGTAATGGTTGACTTTAACCACCCCCTTGCAGGCAGGGATGTTGTTTACGAGTTAAAAGTCAACAAGGTGGTGACTGACAAGAAGGAGCAGCTCAAGGCTGTTTTTGCAATGCTGCTCAACCTTGCACCTGAGAAGATGGAGATTGAGGGCTCAAAGGCAAAAGTGGAGATAAAGCAGGAACTGCCAAAGGAGATTGTGCCTGAGCTGCAGAAGAAGATAAAGGAGCTTACAGGAATTGATTCTGAGATTGTTTCTTCAGCAAAGCCTGCTGATAAAAAGCCAGAGGAAAGGAAGAGTTCTGAGAAAAAGCAGGGGCAAAGGGCAAAGCAGTAGTTCTTTTCAGGAATTTATTTGCTTAAGGACAAGGTCAAGCGCTCTTTTGCTTGGTTTTGGAGTGTATCCGCCGAAATGGTAGAAGCTGATGATTGAGTGTTTTTGCAGGTCAGGATAGTATTGGCGCATGCCTTCAAGGGCTTCATCGTGGCTTTTGAACCCGTCCAGCTTCAGTTCCAGCATTGAAAGCTCGTCAAAGCGGCAAACAACAATCATTGGTATTGTGGCAAGCCCCCTTGGAGGCTTTTTGGCATTGAATTCTTCTGTTTCATACACAGGCAGTTCTATGTTTGCAGGAACCCTTATGAGGTTTGGGCGGTAGCGTATTGTCCCTTCTTTCTTCTGGGGCCCGTCAGGCATCTGGTGCGTGACAAATTCGCAGCCGTCGAATAGGGTGTGGTGGAAGAGCAGCATTTTGTCGAATTGTATGCTTTTCTTGAGGTGCCCCAGGTTCTGGAGGAGGAAATTGCGGAGTTCCTCGCCGGCAAGGTGTGCAATGTCGTATTTGAGCCTCATGTCTTTACCTGCACTGCTGGTTGTGCTGTAAAATATAAAGCTGGCGGAGTGTTTAACTCCATTACAATAAAGCTTATATATTCTAAGAAAGCAGGCTGTTTTCGAGTGGTTTTGAGGCACCGCCGACAGCGGTCGGCGGGTCTTCCTGCGGAAGGTGAATAAACATGGACTTTGCACGACCGATTGGTTCTCCTGCGTCAAATGACCCTAAGCTGACAAACAAGAAGCCCCAGGCGCAGAACTCGGCAGATGTTGAGCTTGAGGAGATGCTTTCAAAGCAGCGCGCCACAATCAAGGTGGTTGGCTGCGGCGGCGGCGGGAATAACACAATAAACAGGATTACAGAGGTCGGCATTGAGGGCTCTGAAACAATCGCGGTCAATACAGACGCCCAGGATTTGCTTTACACAACTTCTGACAAGAAAATCCTTATCGGCAGGGAAACCACAAAAGGGCTTGGTGCAGGCTCTGACCCGAAGCTTGGCGAGGAGGCTGCAAGGGAGAATGAGCACGACATCAAGAATTCCCTGCAGGGCGCTGACATGGTGTTCATTACCTGCGGGCTTGGAGGAGGCACAGGCACAGGAAGCGCACCTGTTGTTGCTGATATTGCAAAGAGGATGGGTGCCCTTACTGTCGGCGTTGTGACAATGCCTTTTACAATGGAGGGCAACAGGCGCTATGAGAATGCTGTTATCGGGCTGGAAAAGCTTGAGCAGCTGGTTGATACCCTGATTGTAATCCCGAATGACAAGCTGCTTGAGCTTGCCCCTGACTTGCCATTGCACACTGCTTTCAAGGTTGCTGATGAGATACTGACTAATGCCGTCAAGGGCATTGCAGAGCTTGTCACGCGGGCAGGGCTTGTCAATCTTGACTTTGCGGACATCAGGGCTGTTATGAGGAACGGCGGTGTTGCGCTTATCGGGGTTGGTGAGAGCGACAGCGAGAACAGGGCCACAGAGGCTGTTGAGAAGGCTGTTTCAAATCCGCTTCTGGATGTTGACATCACAGGGGCAACTGGTGCATTGATTAACATTTCAGGCTCAAAGGACCTGACGCTTGCTGAAGCAAGGAAGGTTGTTGAGACAGTCTCGTCAAGGCTTGCAGAGGATGCAAAGATAATCTGGGGCGCCCAGATTTACGAGGACCTTGGCAGCACCCTTAAATGCCTGCTCATAGTGACTGGCGTGAAGAGCCCGCAGATTTTCGGCAGGACAAAGACCTTGCTCAGCGAGGAAAAGAAGGAGATAGAGAACGAGCTTGGGATAGAGTTTGTGGACTGAGGTTCTGCATTTTTTATTTATTGTCTTATTTCAACTACAATAAATAACAGGCTCCTTACAGTCGCGTTACCAACCATAATGGAAGTTTCTTCAATTATTCTTTCTCCGAACTCGCGAACCTGAACAGAGTTCGGTTCGCATGAGTGAGGAGCGTCTTGTTGCAAGCGTAGCGAGCCGATTGGAGTTTTACGCTTCTAACGCTGTCCTTTCTCGAAACTTATATAAAGCGAATGCTGATTTTTTGTGTTTATGGATGAGGAAAAGAAGCCAGAGGGTGTTGAAGCGCCTGCTGCTGAACAGCAGATTCCAACGCAGCCGGCAGAGCCCATAAGGGCAGATGAGGTTCCGGCTGAGGTTCAGAAGGAGCCTGAGCAGATTGCGCAGCCAACGCAGGTTTTTGTGCCAAAGACAACTGCCGGAGAGGAGGCAAAGCCTTCCAGATGGCAGAAGCTGAAGGACTTTGCTGTCGAATGCAAAAGGGTGCTGAGGGTCACAAAGAGGCCTGACAGCACAGAGTTCAAGACAATAGTCAAGGTTTCAGGGATTGGAATCGTGGTTGTGGGTTTTATCGGGTTTGTTGTCCACTTTTTGAAGGAGCTGATATTCTGAAGCTTTAAAAGCAGCCTGCCTATTTCTGTTTTTTTATGGAAAAGCTGACAGTATACCGCCTTGTCAATGAGTTCATGGAGTGCATTAAGAAGCTTGAAGAGGCTACTGGGGTAAAGGCAGGAATCCCGACTGTTGAATTGCAGGAAAAGCGCGATCCTGAGGCTGAGAAAGAAATTGCAAAGCGCTCTGAGCTGATGTCAGACGGCGGAAGGGCATACATCTGCGTCCACCCTGTTTATGGCTGCAGCGTGAAAACATATCTGCCTGAGCTTGATGATGAATTCCTTAAAGAGGAGGCAATGGATGCTGCTGCATTTTTCATGGGCAGGAGGCTCACAAGGAGGTTTCTTCCAAAGCCTGATGGTGACAGCGACGAGGACACGTGGTATTGCCTCACAGTCAGCGGTCCTTTGGAGGTTTCCCAGTCGCGCGGGAATTACATGACAGCCTGCCCTGCATTTGATGTTGCATCCATGTTTATCACGGCATATGCAAGTACGCTTCAGCGGTGGAGGGACAAGCCTGAAAATGAGAGCAGGCAGCTTGTGCAGGAAATGGTTGAAAGCATTGACAGGATTGCCAGGGAGGATGGGCCGCAGCTTGACCGCGCGACAACAGCAGCAATCAGCCTGGGAATCATGGCAAGGGAGGTGTATGACAGGGATGGCTTCAGCAAAGCCCTTGAAATCAGGCCGCCTGAATTCCTCAATTACCTTAACAGCCTCTATCGTGAGTGCAAAAAACAAAGGGGTTGATGCCAAGGGCGTGCCTGGTGGCAAGCAGGCCAAGGGGGCTTAAATACAAACCTTTTTAAAGGGGCGGTCGATATCCTTCTTATTATTCTAGTAAAGAAAAATTCTGAGCTAGGGTAAGGAAAAATCATGGCAGACGAGGGAAAGGCAATATCAACGCACATCTTTGCGTTGCGCACGACAGCAAACCGCGAAGACCAGGTTATGGACTTTGTGGCGAGCAACATCAGGAAGAAAAACCTCGAGGTATTTGCAGTCATAAGGCCGCATGGCATGCGCGGCTACATCTTCCTTGAGGCAGCTGACAGGCAGAACGCAGAGCAGGCAGCATTCAACGTGCCTTATGCTCGCGGAATACTGCCGAAGGAGATTGAGTACAGGGAAATAGAGCACATGCTTGAGCAGGTAAAGCGCGAGGTTGACATCAGGAAGAATGACATTGTGGAGATAATCTCAGGTCCTTTCAAGCGCGAGCAGGCAAAAATCACAAGGATTGACAAGGCAAAGGAGGAGGTTGTTGTGGAGCTTCTTGGCGCTGCAGTGCCGATTCCAATCACTGTCAGGATGGACGCTGTCAAGGTCATAAGGAGGGAGACGGCAGGCGGGGAAAAGGAAGAGGAGGCAGAGGAGGAAGAGGAAGCCCCAAGCAGTGGCGGCGGCCCCCTTGGCCCGCTCGGACCATAAGGCTTAAAAGCATTTCACAGGTCGCACGGTTAAAATGGCAAAGCAGAGCATAGAACAGCTTGTTGAAGGCGGAAAGGCAACAGCAGCGCCGCCATTGGGCCCTGCACTTGGCCCTCTCGGCGTCAACATAGGGCAGGTTATTGCCGAGATTAACAAAAAGACTGCTGTTTTCAAGGGAATGCAGGTTCCTGTAAAGATTATTGTTGAAACCAGTGACAAGTCATTCACCATCGAGGTTGGCACGCCCCCTGTTTCTGCGCTGATTAAGAAGGAGGCGGGAATTGAGAAGGGTTCTGGAGCGCCGAATGTTGACAAGGTTGCTGACCTGAAGATTGAGCAGATAATCAAGATTGCAAAGATGAAGGAAGGCTCATTGCTTGGCAAGGACATGTTTGCAAAAGTCAAGGAGGTAATTGGCACGTGCACCTCAATGGGCGTGCTTGTTGAGGGCAAGGAGCCAAAGGCGATTATTGCAGAGATTAATCAGGGCGCCTACAAGGAGGAAATCAGGGCGGAGAAGACAGAGCTTTCCGCGGAAGAGCTCAAGAAGCTTGAGGAGGAGAAGAAGAAGCTGCAGGAGGAAATCACAAAGAGGCGCGCAGAGCTCGAGGCGCTTGCGAAGAAGATAATCGCAGAGATGACAGGCAAGCCAAGGGGGGAAATCAAGGCAAAGCTTGTCGAGGCCAAGATCCCGACCTTGCTTATCGACGAATTATTGCCAGTGGAAGGCGCAGCCGCGGCACCTGGCGCGGCGCCTGCAGCCGGCGCAAAGAAGGAAGAAGCAAAGAAGTGATTATCTTTTCTTTGTCCTGCAGAAGTATTCTTGCAGTGCCTTGTCTGAATGGCATAGCGAGGCTTCGCGGAATTTCTGCCTGCATGCGCAGGAAACGTATGAGCGCAGGGTGTCTTCAAGGCTTAATGGCCTTTGGAGGGAATTAACCTGCCCCCGCATCTCGTTCTCCAATTTTGCCAGCTGTGCGCGCAATTGCTCAATGCGCTCCTGGTATGAGCCGGTCAGCCTGGCTTTGGCATCTTCGTATGCTGCCCTGCCGGCTTCAACCACGCAGAGCAGGTGCTCGTATTGCGCGCCGGTTATCCTGTAAACTTCGCCGATTGTAATCTCCATATGCAGGGGTGTGATGTTCTGGTCCAATGGCAGTATTGCAGCCTTTTGTCCTGGCTTTAGCTCTTTCATTATCCGCTTTTTGCCATCAGAATCGTGTTTAAAAAATGCCTCTGAGCGTCCTGGAATGATTTGGTTTTCAAGGTCTGTAATGTATATCCTTGGCTGCCCCTGAATAATCTCTTCCCGTGTTTGTTTTGCCACGTAAATGCGGCAGTAATTGTTGCTGTATTTTGGCATATGCACTCACCCCGCTGCTTTCAAAAATTGACTTGGTATTTATTAATCTTGTGCAAAAAAGTCAAGTTTAAATACCAGAACATTTGTTTCGGGGACATGACAAACTGGAAGAGAGTGCTCACATGGATTATAGCTGTGGTATTCCTGATTGCCCTTTTTTTCGGGGTATGGCAGATAGTGAGGGAAAAGCCTTCGCCGCCAGGGCTGATGATGGATGCAATGTCATTGCGCACGACAAATGACACTGTCGGAATGGCAGAGATAATTACTGAGATGGACAGGCAGATTGGCATGATGAAGAGCCCGGGGATATCTGCGCAGTGGGCTTCGCTGAGCGCCTGCATTGCTGCAAATTCCTGCAATCAGGATGATTATTTTGACTTCCTCCTTATGGTTGCTGTTGAGAAGCCAAAAGAGGTGCCCCATGCTGAAATAATAGTGAATGCCATTACTGCAAACAGGTACTGGGGCAATTCGGAGAAAATAATAGAGTTCTCAAACGCATTGAGCGAGGCAAACAGGCAGGTTGAGGAGCTTAACCTGCGCACGGTAAGGAACAAGTGGCAGGAAATAATTCAGTGCGACGGCAAGTGCAGCCAGTTCCATGAGCTGTTTTTTGAGTTCATAAGGCTGCTGCTTTCTGTGTAAGGGTTTTTAAACAGGCAGTTGTTTTCTGCCTTTTATGTTCGAGCTCAAGCCGATTCCAAGCTATCCTGAATTCAAGGAGAAGTTTGTTGAGAGGTATTCCAGGCTCACAGACTGGGATGAATACAGGAAGTTCACGCTAAGTTTTCTTCGCAAGAGCATCAGGGTTAACACTTTGAAAAAGCCTGTCAAGGAAGTTATTTCAAGGCTTTCAAATGACTGGAATCTTGAGCAAATCCCCTGGTGCAGGGAGGGTTTTTACATTGAGAGCAAGCATGGCAGGCTTGATGTTGGCAACACTGTTGAGCACTGCCTTGGCTATTATTATGTGCAGGAGGCTGCATCAATGATTCCGCCCCTTGTTTTGGACCCAAAGCCTGGCGAGCGTGTGCTTGACATGGCTGCTGCTCCTGGCTCAAAGGCGTCGCAGATGGCGCAGATGATGGGCAATGAGGGTATTCTTGTGGCCAATGACGTGGCAGGAGCCAGGCTTGCCGCCCTTGGGATTAATCTGCAGAGGTGTGGCGTGCTTAATGCAATAATCACGCTGATGAAGGGCGAGCAGATGAGGGGTATGGAGTTTGACAAAATCCTCCTTGATGCTCCGTGCTCTGGGACAGGCACCATAAGGAAGAGCATAAAGACTATTCTGATGTGGAATCCTGAAATGATTAAGCGCCTTGCAGCAATGCAGAGGAAGATGATTTTTGCTGCTTATGGGTTGCTTGCAAGAGGCGGGACTCTTGTTTACTCGACCTGCTCGACAGAGCCTGAAGAGGACGAGGCAGTAATCAGTTATTTGCTTGACAACACTGATGCAAGGGTTGTTCCGATTGAGCTGAACATCAGGAGAAGCCCTGCAATTGCTGAATTTGAGGGCAAGGCTTACCGAAAAGAAGTTAAAGACTGCCTTCGCATCTGGCCCCAGGACAATGACACAGAGGGCTTTTTCGTTGCCAAAATAACAAAACCATGAAGCCGCTTTGCAGGTTGCTGGGATTGTACACGTTTATTGTAATTTTCTTTGTGGTCCTGTTCGCGTCTGTGATTTATTTCACCCAGCCGGCAAAAGCAGACGTGTTCAGCATGGTCTTGTCAATTGCAATGTTTGCCCTTATTCCCTTTGGCATCATTTTTATCCTCTGGAAGCACCACAGGCACTAGAAGCTTTATAATGACCAGAATTGCCTGTTATTTGTATGGCAGGGATTGCTGTTCCAACCAAAAGGGCTGTTGTTGAGCTTGTTTCAAGGAGTATTGACTGCGTGAGCAGTGAATTGTTTGTTTATATCCCTCTGGATTCAAGGGATTATTTGGCCCGCACGATTGCAATGAGCTTTTGGGAAAGGGTTCCGCAGGATTTGGACAGGTATGTTCGCAGGCTTCTCCGCAACCTTTCTGACGACAGGCTAAAGCGGTATGATGCGCTCAGAAGGGTTGGCGACATTATTATTTGTTTTCATGAGTTTTTGGGCTTGGAGTCTTTTATTTCAAGCACAGGGATTGCGCAGTGCTGTTATGATGATGCCTCCCGCATCGGGAAAAAAATCAATGAGCGCGAGGCGCCTGTGCTTGAGTCAATTGCAGAGAATTTTGAGGATTATGCGCCTGTCCTGCGCAGGATGAATGGAAAGCTCGTGGCATAGCCATTCTGCAGTAGTGATAAAGTATTATTATGGCGTGTTCTGAAGCAAAGAGCATGGTTCGCGTGGCAATCAATGGCTTCGGAAGGATTGGCAGGCAGGTCCTTGAGGCAGGGATTAATGAGCCGTCTATTGAATGGGTTGCCGTGAATGACCTTACTGACACAAAGACCCTTGCGCACCTGCTTAAGTATGACTCTGTTTACGGGATTTCGCAGAACAAGATTGAGGCAAGGGAAAAAAGCATTGTTGTAAACGGCAAGGAAATACTTGTTTTTGCAGAGAAAGACCCTGCGAACCTGCCGTGGAAAAAGCTGAAGATTGATGTTGTTGTTGAGAGCACAGGGCTTTTTACTGACAAGGAAAGCGCAATGGTCCACATAAAGAGCGGCGCGAAAAAGGTATTGATATCAGCGCCTGCCAAGAATCCTGACATCACGATTGTGAAAGGGGTCAATGAGCATTTGTACAAAAAGGACAGGCACAACATAATCTCCAATGCATCTTGCACAACAAACTGCCTTGCGCCGATTGTAAAGGTCTTGAATGACAATTTCGGCGTTGTGAGGGGATACATGCTTACTGTGCATGCCTATACTGCAGACCAGCGCCTTGTTGATGCGCCTCACAAGGACTTGAGGAGGGCTCGTGCTGCTGCTGTTTCGCTTATCCCGACAACCACTGGCGCTGCAAGGACTGTTGCAGAGGTCATTCCCGAGTTGAAAGGAAAGCTTGACGGAATGGCAATCAGGGCTCCTGTGCCGTGCGGAAGCATTGTAACTTTTACTTGCGAGCTGAAAAAGCCAGCGACTGTTGAGAAGATAAACTGGCTTTTCGGAGAGGTGAGCAAGTATCATTTGAAGGGCGTGCTTGAATATGCTGATTCCCCGCTTGTGAGCAGGGATATTGTGGGAAACCCGCACTCGTGCATTTTTGATTCTGCGTGCACAGAGGTAATTGATGGCAATTTTGTCAGCGTCACAGGCTGGTATGACAACGAATGGGGCTACTCAAAGAGGATGATTGATGTCCTCAAGCTTCTGATTTAAAAAGTATTAAATAAGAGTTAAGTCTCGCTCTTTTTCATGGTTCCGACACTGAAGGATTTGCCAATACGCGCTGGCAAAAAAGTTCTTGTGCGCGCAGACCTTAATGTCCCGCTTAAAAATGGCAAAGTAAGTGATGACACAAGGATAAGGGAGTCCTTGCCAACGATCAGGTATCTGCTTGGCAAAAAGGCAATTGTTCTTTTGCTTTCGCACTTGGGAAGGCCTGATGGCGTTGATGAGTCATTGCGGATGGACCCTGTTGCAGAGCAGCTTGAGAAATTGCTAAAGCGGCATGTTTTAAAGCTTGATGACTGTGTCGGCGCAGAGGTTGAGGATTCTGTGAATGAAATGCATAATGGCGATGTTGCAGTTCTTGAGAATGTCAGGTTCCATGCTGAGGAGGAGGCAAACGATGACTCTTTTGCGCGCGCTTTGGCAGAGCAGGCTGACTTTTACGTGAATGACGCGTTTGGAAGCTCGCACAGGGCTCATGCAAGCATTGTTGGAGTGCCAAAATACCTGCCGAGTGCAGCAGGATTATTGCTTGAGAGGGAAATTACAATGCTTTCAAGGGCTTTGTTGCCAAGGAAGCCTTTTGTTGTTGTTCTTGGCGGTGCAAAAGTGAGTGACAAGATTGGCGTGATTGAGAACCTTGCAAAGAAA
>JAWABQ010000016.1:0-4817 GCA_038884575.1 Candidatus Woesearchaeota archaeon | reverse complement strand
GCTGACAAGGTGCTGGTTGGCGGTGCAATGATGTTCACATTCCTCAAGGCTCTTGGCAGAAATGTCGGCAAGAGCAGGGTTGAGCAGGACAAAATCAATGAGGCTGGGAAAATTCTGAGGAAGTTTGGAAAGAAAATTGTTCTTCCTGTTGATGTTGTTGTTGGTGACAAGGCTGACTTGAAAGCAAAATCAGAAGTTGTTTCCTGTGATGCAATGCCAAAGTCAATGATTGGCTTGGATATCGGACCCAAGACGATAAAGTTGTTTGAAAATGGGCTGAAAAAGTCAAGGACTGTTGTGTGGAACGGCCCAATGGGGATGTTTGAGCTTGCAAAATTTGCAAAGGGGACAAGTGAGATTGCTAAATTCATTGCAAAACTGAAAGCTGTTACGATTGTTGGCGGCGGCGACACTGCTGCGGCTGTGCAAAAGCTCGGTCTTGCAAGGATGTTTTCGCATGTTTCAACAGGCGGCGGCGCTTCGCTTGAGTTTTTGGAAGGCAAGAAGCTGCCTGGCATTGCAGCGCTTGAAAGGCATTAAAGAAGTACTGTTACCTGCTTTCCTGTCACTGCCTTGATTTTTTCCTCTAATTTTGATTTCTGCTCGCTGAGGTTTATTCTTGATATGTCCTTGTTTGTTTGGGCGATTTTCTGGTCTGTTATTGAGATGTTTCTCCTTGTATCATCCCTCATCTTTTGGATTCTTGCAAGTGTTTTCGATGCGTGGCAGTCATCAAACGCGTTCTGGGCGTCCCTTTCTGCCTTTGCGAGCCTTCCGTATTCTGCAAGCCAGGTTCCCAAATGCTCGCGGTTCAGGAGGCTCATTGCGTCCAGCACGTATTCCTTTTTGTCGCCTACAGGCAGGCGGTCGAACTTGAGCAGCCTGTCAATGTCAGCAACAACGTCAAGGATGTCAAGGTGCAGGTCCTCAATCAGCGAGCCCACAGGGTCGCGCAAATAATGACCGACGAGCCTGACATTCCTTGTTGCCATCCTGTGGAACTTCCTGAGTGCGGGCTCAAAATTGTTGAATACGTCCCTGATTTTCTGCTCGTGGCTTTTGAGCCTTGCCTGCAGGTCGCTGATTGCCTGCCTGAGCTTTTCCCGCTCTGCATCCTTCAGGAGGCGCTCCTCTTCTGCATTCAATGCCTTAATTGCGTTTTCTGCATCCTGCTTTTGCTTTTCAAGGTCATCTTTCTGTTTTTGCAGTCCTGCAAGCTGTGTCTGTCTTGCAACAAGCGCTTGTGCATCTGCAAGCAATGCTGCATATGCCTCTATGTTTGCCTGCGAGTGCGCTGCCTTTAGCGCCTCGATTTCGCGCTCAATGTCTGCTGTCATTGAGGTTATCTCCTTTGTCTCGTTTGAGAAGAATTCCTGCAGTATCTGGAAGGGCCTGAGGATTCCTTTTGTGAATTCGCCTGCGTCTTTTGCGTGCTGTTCGAAAAATGACTGGAGTGCTGTGCTTTCCTCAGGGATTGTTATTTTGTCCAGGTATTGCAGCACGCGCCTGCTGTATTCCTCCCTGTTTCCTGTCATGAAGTCCTTTACCCTGTCAGGAATGTTTGGGTTCATGAGCTGTGCTGCCTGCAGGGCATTTGTTTTTTCCCTTATTTGCGAGCATACCTGGCTGATTTTTTCTTTTGAAGCAGAAGCCTGCTGCAAGAGTTTTTCTTTCGCAGGTGCAGAAGATGATGAGAGCCAGCTTTCAAAGTCAGCCAGTTTGACAATAACAGGCGCTTCAGCAACCGGTTGGGCACCAGTTCCGAATAGTTTTTTCAAAAACCCGAACATATCCTCGGTAAATAGCGAAAGGTTTTTATAGGTTCGCAGCCGGCAAAGGCAAAGGGGTGGTATAGTGGAAAAAAGAGGGGAAAGCAAGAGCCAGCAGAGCCTAAGCGCTTTGCAGCAGATACAGGCTTTGTTTGATGCTGCAGCACTTGCTTTTGCCAAAAATCCTGAAGAGGCGCACAGGCTTGCTGCAAAAGCCCACAAGATGGTCCTCCGCTCCAGGGTAAAGCTTCCTGTTGTCCTGAAGAGGAGGTACTGCAGGAAATGCAGGTCATTCTGGATGCCTGGAAAGACAGTGAGGGTGCGGCTTGCGAATAAGAGGATAATCTACACCTGCCTCGCCTGCAAAAAGACAAGGAGGGTGGGGCTCTGATGTCAACCTATTTAACAAATGGGAAATTAATGTTAACCTATTTAACAAATAAGAAAATAATGTTAACCTATTTAACAAAAGAGCCAAGTTATATAGGTTAAAATCAAAAGCTTTATATACCTATAATGTTAAACTGACTAACAAGAGTTGGTGAGGGAAAGCATAGTGAAAAAAGAGGGTGATGGTAGCAAGGATTACAGCAAATACGTAGCCAGGGTTATCTTCACTTATTCTACAGAACATTTGCTGAAAAAGGACAAGGTAAGGTTCTATTATGCCCTTAAAGGCAGGGATGGGAAGACAGGGATAGTCAGGCGGTGCAGGATTGAGCAGCTTGGAAGGACTGTGCTTCTTGTTCCTGAAAAGTTTGCTTCTGATGTTGATGATTTCCTGAAGTACTGGAAGTGCGAATACCAGCAAAGGAGGGTGTTGGTGGAATCATGAGCTGGACCAATGAGACAAAGATAGCATTCACGATTTTCCTATGCGCAGCACTCATTGGAGCTGCATTGATGCTCAGGGAGTCAGGAATTACAGGGCTCGCGACAGAGGATAACGCAAACCTTCCGCCGAAATGGATTGGAGAAACCAACAAGTATGTAATTGAACAGAATGCACCCTTGATGCTCAATCTTGCAGAATTATTCTCAGACCCAGAAGGGCAAGTGCTTGCTTTTGTTGCAACAGAAGCAAAGGACTTGAGTATTGTAATTGACGGCAGCCAGCTCGCAATTGTTCCAGAGCAGGGTTTTGTTGGTGAGCGGATTGTAACCGTGTACGCCTCTGACGGTGAAAAAATAACTCACAAAAAAATAAAAGTTGAAGTGGGGGAATTGCAGTCATTGTCAGAAGGCATTCAGCCAGATAATGAATCAGCAAGCATTCTAGAATCAGAGCCAACAAGCCAGCCAGAACAATCACCTTTACCTGATGCAGGAATCACAGGCGGCGGAAGCATTGCTGTAACTTGCAATTCCTGCGGTGACTGTACTGCTTGCGCTGCTTCACCTGGAAACACGTGCGTGCTTACAACAGGAATCAGTTCATCAACCACTTGCATTACTATTGGCAATGACAATGTCACGATTAATTGCGATGGCAAGACAATTACGTTTAATACAGGAGGAGGCGGAAATGATTACGGCATTACTTCAGATTCGCGCAGGAACTTGACAATAGCGAACTGCACAATCATATCCGCTTCAGCATCAGTCAGCGCAGTTCCGATTAATTTGTATAGAACAAATTCAAGCCTTATAATCAATAACACAATAAAAGCACTCTCGACTAACGGGATTGATGTTCGTTCATCATTCTATAATGTCATAACAAGCAACAAAGTAAATGCAACAAACCCGAATGGAAATGCAGGAATCAAGCTTAAGCAGACTTCAGCGTATAATAACATAACTGCAAACACAGTGCTTACAAATGGAAGTTCAGTGGGAAATGTTGCCATACTTGCGGATTTTGAAAGCCCGAACAACACCATAGCGAACAATTTTGTGGTTACAGGAGGAAGCAGCTCATCAAACTACGGGATCAATTCTGAAACAGGAGATACCAAAATCATAAATAACTCGATAAATACAACAGGACCAAGCGTTAATCATGGAATTCTGCTTAATGGCGGAACAAACAGCATTGTTGCAAACAACAGCATTCTTGCAACAGGGACGTCATTGGCACAAAGTGGGATTTATGTCATAAATGCAATGCAAAATGTATTCATAAATAACATTATCAGGACTATAGGCAGCACCAAAAATCACGGAATTTATATTGATGCCGGCGCTGACAGGAATGTCTTCCTTCAGAATACTATCTCTGGAAATGGCACAGATACTTTTGCAATATACATAGAAAGTGGTGTTTCGGGTTCAAACTTCAGCTCGACCATAATAAACAACACGCCGGCCTGGATTTATACTAACACAAACACGTTTAGTAATTTCTCCAACACAACGTTTGCAATGCCTAATGGAAGCATTAACATCCTGCCGTTAATCCAATTAAATTCCTCGCAGAATATATCAAAGGAAAGGCTAAATATTTCTTACAATAAAGCATTCCTTAACTCCACCAACCTGACTTATTTCAACACGAGTGCAATAATCACCCTTTATGGGCTTTCTTATTCAGACCCCGCGCCAGTGGTTGATTATGAGGATGACGGCTCATACGAACCATGCTCGCCAAGCCAGTGCTCTGAGTTAAGTTATTCTGGCGGGGTGTTCGTGTTCAACACAACGCGCTTTACGACATATTCCACACAAGATGCAGGCGCAATAACCAGCTGTCCTGTCACGATAAACATGAGCACGACATTGACGCAGGACCTTGTTTCCAATGACACGTGCATAACAATAGGCAATGACAGCATTGTTCTTGACTGTGCGGGATACAGCATAAGCTACAATGCAAAAGGAAGTGACTACAAGTACGGTATAGTCGCTGTCAATCAAAACAACATTACTGTGAAGGACTGCTTTATACGGGATATTAACGCCAGCGGGATGGCTGGGTACGGGATTAATTTCACAGGCGTTAATAACAGCATCGTCACAAATTCAATCATACTTACTAATGGCACGCAATTCTCTGTCGGAATATTCCTGCAGAATTCCAACAACAACACGATTGCAAACAGCACAATA
>JAWABQ010000015.1:0-16286 GCA_038884575.1 Candidatus Woesearchaeota archaeon | reverse complement strand
TACCGCCGCCCGACTGCGGGAATGTTGGTTTCTTCTTGAAGAGAACACACTTGTTGTGCGTTTACTCGCGGGTTTTTAGGGCAAATTTAAATATGAATCAATTGAAACAATGGGATATGATTAAAAAGCATTTCAGTAATTTTAGTGAGAACAAAAGGAATGCGATTATTCTACTGCTTCTTTTTGGCATAATAAGCCTGCTTGGAGACATTATTTATGAGGGGGCAAGAAGCGTCAATGGACCATTTCTAAAGACATTGGGGGCCAATGCGGCAATTCTTGGTTTGGTTGTGGGTGTTGGGGAATTATTAGGATACGCAATCCGGCTGGTTTCGGGATATTTTTCTGACAAAACAAAAGCGCACTGGTTTTTCACAATACTGGGTTATGGTTTGCTCATATCTGTCCCATTATTGGCATTGTCAGACTATTGGCAGTTGGCAGCAGTTTTCCTGATTCTTGAAAGAATTGGCAAGGGCTTAAGAGGCCCTGCAAGAGACACTTTGGTTTCCCACGCAGCCAAACAGGTAGGAACCGGGCTTGGGTTTGGAATCTCTGAATTTATTGACCAGATCGGCGCAGTAATCGGGCCCTTGGCATTCACTTTTTTCTTCATTTATCTCGGGCCCGCGCAAAAAACAGTTTCTGAATACCAGCAAGGTTTTGCTTTACTCTGGATACCCTTCTTGCTGCTTTTGCTTGTCCTGTTCGCAACTTTCCTGAAGTTCAGAACCCCCAGCAAGCTTGAAGAAGCAGTAACAAAGAAAAAGAAATCCACAGGGCTGTCAAAAGTCTTCTGGCTGTATTCTTTTTTTGCATTCTTCACTGCAGCAGGTTTCATCAGCTTCGCAATCATGGGATATCACTTAAAGACGAACAGAATCGTGCCAGACGCCCAAATACCATTCTTTTATGCCATTGCAATGATTGTGGATGCAGTGTGCGGAATAATTGTGGGAAAAATGTACGATAATCTGAAACTAAAACACAAAAATGAGCATGCGGGGCTGTTAGTCCTGTTGTTTATGCCAATAATCACTGCAGTTCTTTTACCATTTGCTTTCTCGCAAAATAAGGCATTCATATGGATAGCAGTATTCTTGTGGGGTGTAGTGATGGGCAGCCACGAAACAATAATGAAGGCAGCAATTGCAGACCTGACGCCCATAACCAAACGAGGCACGGCTTACGGCATTTTCAACATAACCTACGGGCTGGCATTGTTTGCCGGCAGCTTTCTTGCAGGATACTTATATGATATTTCCATCATTTTGATGATATCAGCATTAGTCTGCATTGAGCTCATGTCAATACCTTTGTTCTTTGCATTGAAAAGAGAGATAAGAAACTCCAAACCAGTGCCAAAATAAGGTCTGACTTGGTCAAGTGCAGCCTGTTTCCACTGCCTTGCGCAGGCGTAAATTTTATATACGCCGCACTATTGATAATAAGCAGTGTTTAGGTGATGAAGTCCGCCATGGCTTTTTGCCAGAACCGCACTTGCTGATGACTTCTTGCGCGGGAGGTTTTATCCAATGGTCGGAACACCAATTGATGCAATCCAGTACCCTATTGCAATAGTGTTCTCCATTGTCGGAGGCGCGTTCATCTTCCCATTTATTTTCCTTCAGACATACAGGCATTTTCCAAAAATGGATTCCCGCCAGCGCTGGATGCTTGCGCTTGAGAATTCAGTAATCCTCAGCATTGCGCTCACAGCAGCACTTTTCATCTTTATTATAGTGCTTGTGAGGGAATTCGCGTGACCCTGGAAAAAGACTACCTGCTAAGCCTGCTTGTCCACAACAGAAGCCTGTACGACCTGCTTGACATGCTTGCGGAAATATGCAAAAACGCGGATTTCCGCGTAAGCCAAAAAACCAAGTCCTTCAAAGGATTAAGGCTCACGCTTTTCGGGCTGCTTGTCAAGCTTAACGGCACAATCGCATCTATCCTGCTCAGGACAGAATTTTTGAAAAACAAGCATCCAAAACTTGGCGAACTACATTCTAAATTCCATCATTTGAAAGCCGAGCTTGCGCAGGCCCAAGCACTATTGACAGACAACCGCGTGCAGCAGGCAAAAGAAAAAATCATGTCAGCAGCAGAATACTACCTGCCATTTTACGACACTGTGAATGCTGCAGCCCTCAAATATCTTAAAGGCAGAAGTTAGCTTAAGCCCCCCCAAAAAACAGCCGCTTTATCATCCTGCCGGTCTTCTAAACCGCCTCTTACACTCTGCCCGGAGCGGGCGTTTCTTACTCCTTCAGCAATATTGCTATCAATCCAATCCAGATTGCAGGCAGGAATAACAGCAAACTGCCGACAGATGCAAGCCCTGCATATTCTGCAGGAATAGGCCACCTGCGGGAAATAAAACCAGTAAACAACTCATACACAACAACGCATCCGAAAACAGCGCTCAAAAACCCAAGAACAGCCGCCATAATATTCCTTACGCACGTTTTTTCAGCCATAAATAATCACCTCACAAGGCATTCCGGGATTCTCATATATAAATTCTTGGCACCGCAAGATTTAAGAAAGCCAGATATGTCTTAACAAGCATGCGGGAAGACTACAAGGCTTTTTCAGAACAAACCCAGGAGCTTGTAAAGCTAGACTTCAGGGGATACCAGAATTATGCTGTTTTTGTCCGCAACCCGCGCAAAGCCAGCCATCCTGTATTCATTGATTCGCACCTCGTAAAATCAGTTCTTGAACTAATTGCACAACAGTCAGGCCTTCCGCACACAAAAGTTGAGGAGGCAAAGAGGATTGAGGAAATGAAAGTCGTTGAAATCATCAAGGGCGGAAGGGGCTCGCACGCGCCAATATACGGGCCAAACGGAAAGGACGTCATTGAGGCGCTTGTAAATCTTGGCTACCAAAAGCAGGAAAAGCACTAATCAAACCTGTTGAACTTGCAGCAGTAAGCCAGTTTTCTGTTGCCCTCTTCCTCAACGGCAGTTGTTATTTCCTTCCACTGGTACTGGCATTCAAGGAATCCTGTTGCAAGGCACACACCATTATGAAACATGAATTTTTTCCCGCCGGCGCACATTGCAGTCGGATAATACTTCAGGCACTTTGAATACTTTCTGGAAGGGTTGCTTGAAACCCTGAAAGTAAGCACTGTCTTGAATTTGCAGGCAGGTTCTGCAATGCAGATTCCGTTGCGGTAAAGCTGCTGTCCGTTGTTTGCGCAGTCATCAATCGTGACTGCAGGTTTTGGTTCAGACGCAACGATTACCCTTGTCTCGCCTGTAGGATTCTGGGTGTGCCTCCTGCAGGCATTGTTTGCAAGCTTGTAAGGGCAAAACTTGTCTGTTATGCACTTGCCAGTGCCTTCATCAAGAAACGCCTTGTCATCAGTAATGCAGTACTTTATGGGCTCAGGAGCTGTCTCAAGCCAGTCCTTGATGGAAACCTTTCTCGGCTCAGCCATGCCGAATTATTATCCTTTGTTTTTTATAAAACTTTGCAAGTGTTGTGACAAACACTACAACTCACGCTTAAATCTTTTGCAGCCTTTGACGCCTTCAGGAGGCGATAAATATGTCTGAACCGCAAAGACACGTCCATTATGTCAAAGTTCCTTTTATGAGCAAGCTGTTTTATGTCGGGGTCGGCGCCCTGCTGTGCTATTTTGCACACGCAGGAGGGTGCAGCAAGGTAAAGGCAATGCTTCACAAACAATCAGCAGTTCCTTCTGTCACGCAATGCGCATACATCCAGCATGGCAGCATTGATGACATAGTAAAATGAGCGTGACCTGCGAGGAAACCGCCAAGCGCCAGGGAACACAGTTTGAAATATTTGTTGAAAACCTGTTCAGGCATTATTATAGCGGAATTGAGCGCAACACGATTTACACCCTTGTGGGCAGCAGAAGGGAAAAAATTGCCTCTGTCCAGATTGACATTTCCTGCAGCCTCAGGCCTTTTGAGCTCAAATGGGGGCTTTTGCCGCTAATAAGAACGCGCAAAGGCTTGTTTGAGCTCAAGTACAGCAACGGCTTCACAATAAACGAGGATGCTGTAAACCAGCTTTATTCTGCGTACAGCCTGCTCAGGCGCCAGTCAAATGTCGGCTTCAAGCCAATGGCTGTTGTCACAAACAAGGACTTCACGCAGGGCGCATACGAACTGGCAGAACAATACGGAATAGAGCTCATTCCGGGAGGCACACTCAGGCAAATGTATGAAAAATACTCTGATTTGCCAATGGAATCATGCATCCGCTCAATAAGAATCACTGACTACAGGACAAAGCCCCACCATATGACGCTTGAGGTGTAGTGGCTCGGGAGACAGCGCACGGATATATAGAATGGTGCCTTATGGGGCATCAGGAGGTTGATGATTATGGACGAAAACAAACCAATTGCAGCTGTGTGCGGAGTGGACAGGAATGCCCTCCGCGACCTTGATGCACGCGTAGTTGAGCTTGGCAAGAAGGGCGAGTTTGGCATTAGGAATAACGAGCAAAAGCCGGCCAAAACAGGGTTTTTTGGCTACATCGGGAAGGCTGTTTGCAGCCCTGTTGTGAGGTACGGCACTGTTGCGCTGCTTGCGTTTGCAGCAGGCGGCAAATGGCATGACGATGTTGCGCAGGGCTACCGCAGCGCAAAGGAATATGCCAACAGGGCAATAGGGTATGCTGCTGCCAAGGTGTTTGATGTAATGCCAACCGAGCAGAAGTACAAGGTAATACAGGAAAATGCAGGCAAGATGGCCCCGCAGACTCCTGAAGGCAAGTCGTACAACGACAAGAAGTGAGGCGGTGAAGGATGAGTAATACGTGCGCATTAAGCACAAACGACGGAAGAGGATACATGTACTGGACTGGGTTAATCCGCTCAGCAGCAATAATGCACAGATACTGCGCGATGCGGGATGGGCTGCGTGCAGAAATGAAGCGGCTGCAAAGCAACAAGAATGCGCGCGATAAGGAGGAGCTTAGGTTGTTCCTGAACAGCGACCTTGGCAATATCGAAGAGCGCATAGACTGCATTGCATCCAAAATCATCGAGTATGACAGGCAAAGGTGCGGAAATTCGCATTAACAAAATCAAATTGCAAAGTGAGAGGAGGGAGACAAAATGAACATAAACCAGGGTTAT
The DNA here is from genome assembly GCA_038884575.1 of Candidatus Woesearchaeota archaeon. Lineage (GTDB taxonomy): Archaea > Nanobdellota > Nanobdellia > Woesearchaeales > ARS49 > JAWAAW01. Next base: position 11,158 of record JAWABQ010000015.1, on the reverse strand, counting down.
AAATCGAGCGTGGCAAATGCTTTTGATGGAGAGTACAAGGCAAGAAGCGTTGTGCCTGCTGATAGGGAGGCAAAGATATTGAGCCCGACAGGCGACTATTCAACATCTGCGACAATCGAAGGGATGATAAAGGACATCAACCAATTGCACGAGTCAATGGGCAGGATTGGTGTTGAAAACGGGTTCCAGGCAGCTGTCTACAAGATAACTGACAGGCTACGCCTGACCTCGCCCCAGACCAGGCTGAACAAGATGTGCAACATCCTGATGACAGAGTCGTCAAGGCTTGACAGGGTCATAGCCGCGCACTGGGATGAGCTTGAATCAATTGGCGAGAATATGAAGGAGACAGCAGCGCTGAAGCGCGATGCAAAGTCCATCATGTACAAGTACATGGCAATGGAGCAGCGGCTTGCTGCAGAGGAGAACAAGCTGCTTGACGAGCGCTGCAAGATCAAAGATGAGATTATGGCAATCAAGGATGCGAATGACCCGAAGATGTACAACCTGCAGGAGATGCAGGACTCGTACTCGGATGAGCTTGACAAGATCAAGACTGATGCAAGGGCAATCCGCACAAAGGTGGACCGCGCTTCAGGAGCCGTCATAAAATTCAATGACAGGCTGACGTACTTTGAACACCAGCGCCAGGTGCGCGAGTGCGTGCTCAGCTCGCTTGAAAAGGCAAAGACAAACCTTGACCTCAAGATAAACGAGCTCAAGCTGATTGCAGCGAACAACGGAAAGTCGCTCATCAACACGTTCGGCGTGCTGCGCGACGCCCAGATGGCATATGAGGGAATTACCCGCCAGATAGGCAACCTGCCTGACGAGATAAACAGGGCGCTTACAGGCCTTGCAAGCGATGTGAACTTCCAGGGCAATGACACCGGCAGGATTGAGGAGCGCACAAAGGAGCTCAAGCGTGTGCAGGACAGGAACGCAAGCGAAGTCCAGAAGCGCGCAGAGGAGATTATCCGCAAGGATGCAGCTGCGTAAAGTGATGCTCACTCACTTTGCGGGCTGGTCTGCCGGATGCCGAGAAGAAATGGCAAGGGTGAGGCGCTGTGCCAGAATTGGTAGTGGTTGACCCGGAACTGGTCAAAGAAAAGACCAACATCTGCCGCAGGCAGCTTCAGAACTCCCGCCAGAACTTTTATGACGAGGTCGCACGCCGCGACTCGCCGTTTGGCTCCGGCAGGCTCAGCCTTGAGGCTCAGATTGCGATAAGCTCGTTTGAGCATTTTCTTGGCACAAGGGCTGCGCTTAAGCAGACCATTTACAGCAGCCAGCTTCTCAAAAGCTCCCAGGAAAAGGAGCAGTTTGTAGAGATGTTCTGCTTTGCTGCAGGCGCTGCGTCAGGCGCATTGATGATTGAGCAGATGCGCAAGAACTGCACGCCCCTTACGCTGGCCGGCAAGCGCAGGATTGACTTCAACAAGGGCGACTTCCTTGTGCTTGAGGACCTCATATCCTCTTATATTTCAGGTACAGCGCGCTCAACAAATGGCGAGACGCTCCTGAGCTACACAAAGGACTTTTATGACTGGATTATCAAGGAGGCTGTTGAGCAGCACAAGGACTCAAAGTTCTCATCACTGAGCCAGCAGGTAGAGGCTGCAAGGATAAAGCTCAATGGAATTGTTGTCAATGGCTTCAATTACAGGAAGTTTGACGACAAGGCAGAGGCAGCCATCTGGTCTGTCAAGCGCGAGGACTATGTAGGCAACAAGGAGCTCCTTGACACCCTTGACCGCGCAATGATTGAGCTTTTTGACTACAACTTCAAGGCAAAGAAAAATCCGAACATTGACGCTGACGGCGGGTTCCAGCAGACATTCACAATCTGGGGGGAAGGGGGCACAGGGAAGACAATGGGCATTGCTGTTGTCACAGGCGAGGCAAAGGAAAAAGCCAGGCAAATGGGCATTCCCTTCTTTGTCCGCGAGCTTAGGGGATTCAAGAACGAGTATTTCGGCAAGTCTGCCCAGAACATCCGCGAGCTTTTTGAGGAGATGAAGAAAGGCGATGCGATTTATGCTGTTATCATTGAGGACATTGACACTGTGTTCTTTTCCCGCGAGGAGCTGAGGAACAGGCCTGAGGACAAGGACATACTTGGAGAATTCATGAACCAGCTTGAGGGCTTTACCTCAAACCCGATTGGCAATTATGTGCTTTTTGCAACATCAAACCACCCATTGGAGGGCGACGGGCCCCTGATGGACAGGCTCAGGCAGTGCCAGATACAGGTAAAGGGGCCGCAGACCCCTGAGCAGTATGTTGCTGTATTCAAGGCAAAGTACAGGTCAGGCATAAACTCAGGGTATGTTGTGGTGAAGGACTGGGAAAAAGTTGGGGAATTTGCCCACAGGTTTAAGCTTTCAAACAGGGACATAAGGAACATCTGCCTTGACACTCTCAAGCTCACCAAGAAATACGAAAGGCCTGAAAACTTCCAGTCAATGGGGTATAATGAGCAGGTTGCGTATTTGCGCACCCAAAGAAGAAAGGTTGGCGATGCTGAAGTCATTGAAGGCATAAAAAGGTATGTTGTGGGGATTGAAGAGCAGAAGAAAAAGGAATTTGACTCAGAAGTGGCGCGCGCTGTTGAGCAGTACAGGCTCAGGCTTGCAGTCGAAGCGCGGATCAGGGAGGCGAAATAATGGCGAAGGATGCAAAAAATGATGACAACCCCTTCATTTCAGATGCAGCCAGGAGGCTTTATGATGAGATTGTAAAAAACAGGAAGCAGCAGCTTGAGCTTGCTGACAGGATAAATGAGTACACTGCAAAGGCGCAGGAAGATGCTCAGGAAAGCCCTGCTTCACAGCCTGAAGCGCAGGATGCTGTGCAGCAAAAGCCAGAGGGCAATGTCATAAGGTTTGTGCCATTGCGGCCTGCTTTTGAGAAAAAGGACATCACGCTCATTGACGTGCTTGACTGGTATCAGAACAAGGATGATGGCGCAGTAAGGGGGCAGGAAAAGGCGCTTATCAAGGCAACGCTCAAGGCGGTCATGCTCAACTCATTTGCTCTGGAAGGCCCTTCAGGAAGGGGCAAAACACACCTTTTGAAGGCATTGGTCTCAGTAATCCCTGAGGACAAAGTTTACTGGTATGAGTTTGCGACAGACACCACGCTTTTCAACAAGGCAGAGGAGATAAACAAGTACCAGATACTTGTTATCCCGGAATACCAGAAAATCCTCAAGAGCTGCCCTATGACTCGCGAGGTCATAAAGACAATAACAGAGGGCAGGGTTGCAAAGCGCGAAAAGACAGCGCCTGATGGCACAATAAAGCAGTACCTGTTCTATCCGAAGTGCGTAATTACCTCTATTGCTGACGAGAATGAGTTCAAGGAGGTGCTTGACAAGGACAAGGAGGACATGAGGCGCTTTTCGCACATCAAGGTTGACACCTCGTTTGATACCACCCAGAAAATCAGGGAGTACAAGCGCCAGAAGCGCTCGATAAGGCCTGAGCTCAGGAAGGTTGCGCCGGAATCGCTTGGAGAAAGGATAAAGGAGCACCTTTCAGGTTGCATTGGTTTGCAGCTTGAAAGCCCTGCGCTTGACCCGTTTGCTGAATACATGGACCAGTATTTGCCTATTACTGACAAGTCAATTGCTTATGTTGATGATTATTACAGCTATCTTGACGGCTGTGCAAAATTCCACTACAGGCAAAGGGTGCTGAAGAACGGCAGGGATGAGGCGCTTGTGCTTGACCTTGCTGACCACTTCATTGTGTACCAGATATACCATTCAGAATTCTGCGACACGCTGCTGAAGCTTGACAACCTTGAAAGCTTTGGCGACCGCGGCCAGAAGGCTCTTGAGCCTGTGAACTGGGCGGCTGTCTTTGAGGCAGGGGTTGCCAAGATGAGGGAGAATTATCCCAAGGTTATTGTTGACAAATGGATTGAGCGCCAGCTGAAAGACAAGAAGCTCATTGTCCCTGACGTGCTTAAGCAGGAGGAGGTGGCTCTGTTCGAATATGAATGACGGAATGAAAAGCTGGATGGGGAAAGTTCTTGACAATGAGGTTCCTTTGGCAGAGGAGAAGGAAGACTACCTTGCCCTTGCCGAATCAGGCTCTGAAACTGCAAGGAATGCCTACAAAAACGCGCTTTTGCTGCATCAGAACGAGGAAATGCTGAGGGCTGTTGTCCCTGAGCTTGAGGAGATTGTCCTTAGGCAGGATGTCCGTGGGCTTGTTGCTGTTGCAGAGAAAGTAAGCCCTTTTTCCAGCCTTCTGAAGGAGTATAATGACGGCATTTCTTTTGCAAAAACATCAATTGGCAAAAGGCTGCCGCTTGTGAAAAAGGCAGATGATGCATGCAGGTCAGCTGCAAAGGAAATAGCAGCCAGGCTTTATTCTGCCTTTTGCTCAAAGCGCACAGCGCTTGAGGAAACTGATAACATTCCGACTCTTGAGGCAATCCGCGTTGAGATGAACGCGATTGCAGACAAGTACAAGGTTGTGAAGGACAGCTTCAGGCAGGTCAGGCTGTTTGCTGATATGGATTATTACCTCACCACGATGCCGAAAATGGCCGCAGTAAAGGAGGAGCTTGACAAAATAGAGGCAATGCTTGAAACAGACCAGTCAAAAAATGACTTTTCAGACCTCAAGCATAGGAGGAAGGAAATAAGCGGCAGGTATTTTTCAGGGAGGCTCAGGAGGATGTCAAAAAGCCTCAGGTACAAGGAAGGGCTGATGCGCTGTGAAATCCTCAGGACCCAGATTGATGATTACATAAGCAATTTTCCGATGATAAAGGCAGAGATGGACTGCCTTTCTACCCAGAATGCTGCGCTTGAGGGCGCAGTAAAACTGCTTGAGCAATGGAAAAATCCTGAGCCTGATGCAAATGCGGCAGAGGCAATAAGCGTTGTGCGAAAGCTTTTCAGCGTTGCGCCTGCAAGGTCAGCAGGATATGCGTGCACAAGGCAGGCGTTCAATGAGAACAGAAGGCTGCGCAAAGAGCTGCACTTGCTTTATGCGAATTTCAGGGATTCCCTGGATGAGGCGATGGGCGCAGGGCTTTCTGCAATAAGGGAGCTTAAGGAGCCGCAAAGCATTGACTCCCTTGACAAGAGCCTTGACCTGATACAGGCGTCAATGAAGCGGTTGTCAGGATACAAGGCTGTTTTCAGCGCAATGGGTCAGTCAGAAAAGGCAGAGGACTGCGATGTCCAGCTTGATATGCTGCAGACCGAGTGCGACAAGCAGCTTGAGAGCAAGAAGGCATATTCTATGCTCTCTGCCAGGGTAAAGGACGCAAAGGAAAAGCTGAAGGATGTTGATGCGCTTTTCACCAATCCGGCAATGCTTGAGATCGACCTTGAAAAAATACTTGTGCTTATGAACATGCCTGCAATCTCCTTTCCTGACTGTGCTGTTTTCAGCCAGCTGAAGGATGAATACCAGTCAGCCCTGATAGACGGGATGAACAAGGCAAAGGCAAAGGCTGTTTATGGCGTTGGAAAGCTTGTTGAATTCTATGAGCAGCCTGTGATGCAGACGGGTGATGTTTCTGCAGACGCGCTTGCAGTTGACAACAGGATTTGCAGGATTAGGGATGTGATTCTTCCGGAGCTGAAGAAGACCTTTGAAAAGCACATGCCTATCAGGACTTACGAGCAGAGGCTGAACACTGCCTTGCAGGGCTTTACTGCGCAGCAGAACAGCATTCGCGAGGCCAAAGCCCGGCGCGAGGAGCTCGGGCACAAGATAACTCTCATCAAGTCAGCGCTTGAAAGCTTTGACACAGAGGCGCTCACGGCATATGCTCAATGGCCTTCTGCTGCAGTGGAAAATCCATACACTTCTGAGCTCGCAAAGGAATACTCTGCACTTGTCCAGCATTTGCAGGAGGTTCAGGTTGCAGCAAAGCCGGTTCCAAGGCCAAAAGTGCCATACCTGAATGAGTCGGTCTCAGTAAATTCAAGGGCAAGGCCAAAAGCATTCAACATGTTCGCTTATGTCAACCATGAAATGAAGGAGCCCCAGAGCAAAGCCTTGAAGGAGCTGCGCAATGAGCTTCTTTGCGGAAACATACATGAGCGGCTTGGCTTTTTGGAAAGCACGCTCAAAAAGGTTGCTGATGCCCCTCTTGACACCCAGGACAATGACTGGCTTTCAATGCTCAAAAGGGCATATGCGCGCGACATTACAGAAGGCTACTTGTCCCAGTCAAAGAACTTCAATGTGCCTGCAGAAAGGCTGCAGCGCATAAGCGCGCTGTTTGAGAAATACGTCCGCTAAAAACCTTTTTTTAAGAGGTTTTCTGCTTGAGATTGTGGCTGTCCCTCATTTCAGCTGTTGAATACAGAACTTCAAAGTATTTTTTGTAGGTGTCTGCAAGCTGCTGGCTCTCAATGCGTATGAATGTCAGTGGCTCGAGCCAGTAGACTATAAGGACCTCGCAGCCGCAGGTGACAGTTGAGATTGGAGTGTCAAACTGGTGGGGCAGGTATTTTGCCTCTGTATAGGCAAGGCTGTTCAGGTATGCAATGCGCTCCTGGGCATTTTCGTTGTAAATGTGCTTCATTACAATCTTGCGTTCAATTCTTGTCTTGTGGAACAGGTCAATAAAGCTCTTGACCATCTCAGGAGCGTGCTTTGGAAGGCCGTAAATGCAGATTGGTTTTTTGTACTTGAGCAGGTTGTAAAGCGCGAGCTTGAATGCCTTCACGCCCTCGTAAACCTGGACGGTTGTCTTCTTTGACAGCTGCTTGTCGAGCATTAGCTGCGGCATGACTGTCTCGAGCTTTTCCCTGCGCTCCTCGATAAGCCTGGAGAGCAGTGCAGGGTCAGATGCCTCAAAGATTTTGGTTTCGTCCTTTAGAATGTATGAGGCAAGCCCTTTTTCTGCAAGGCGCTCAAGAGCGTCATAGACGTTTGTCCTGTGCAGCTTGCACTTCTCTGCGATTTTTCCTGCGGTTGTTGCGCCGAGGTTAAGGAGCGATACGTACACCTTTGCCTCGTTGACGCTAAGCCCCAAATCCTGCAAAACATCTTCCTTTGATACGGCCATAAGCTCCATTGTAATGCAGTGATGTATTTTAAGCTTTTGATTCTTTGTTGTGGTTGCCACTACAACCAACCATTAAATCGTCGGTTAACTATGTTGGAATTATCGCAACAACACAAGCCGCACAATACAGAATCGTTGTTACTTGCCAATAGCAAAGGTTTATAAACATCGGTGCCTTATGCATGACGAGGAGAGTGGTTGGATGAAGTGGCTGAAAATAGGAATTGTTGGTATTGGAAAACCTTCTTCTCTTGGATTTGCCCTTTCTTACACGCTTGTCCATTCGACCACGAACTGCTATGAAAATGGCAAGTACATCAACGTGCCAATAATGGATTACATAAGCCTGCTTCTCCTTAATAGCAAAACCCCTGAATGTGTAAAGATGCACATGGCAGGAAATTTGATACAACCCCTTGATGAGAAAGTCAAGGGAATATACGAACAAAAAATAAAGCTCGCCAAAAAATCACAGCTGGAGCTAAAGCCAGGGGAAAAAGAGCTTACAATAGCAGAAAATGCAGATATGACCGTGTTCTGCTATGAGTGCGGCGGTTTTGGCGCAAGCGGATATGGGTTTCCAATCTGGGAGGGTGATGTAAGGGACAAGCTCTATGTTGCGAACAAGGATGCCACAATCGAAATGGCAAAATTATTCAAAGGCACAAAAAGCCAGTGCCTGTTTGTCACAAACCCGTGCCTTGACATTGCCAGGCTTTTCCAGGACACGGCAAACCTGACAGACGGGCAGGTAGTTGCATACAATCCAGACAGTTACAGGCTTATTGAGGCGCTGCTTCTGCACATTGCAGACAATCCAAATGTGCATGATTTGAAACAATCTGCATTTCTTCTTGGCGACCATGCAAAAGACCTTTGCAAAGCATTCTATCGCAGGGAGCTTGACAATGATGTTGATGTTGTGGGTGTTGTCGAGGATGTGAAGCTTGAAGGGCTCTTGCTTGCCTCGTTGCTGGGCACAACCAGCTACAATATTGCCAAAAACATTGCAGAATTCTTAATCTCCCCAATAAAACAAGATTATGAGCCGCCGTTTGTCCTTGGCGTGCCATTTTATCTCAATGGAAAAAAAATATTCATGTCTGTGCCTGTGATCAATAAGTTAAAGGAGGAAAATGGGATAATGGTATGCCGCACAGAAATATGCAAAGACGCCATTAAGGATTATGTCAATACTCCTGAGTTTGCAGAACTTTTTGATAAGATTTACCTCAAGCAGAAGAATACAAGGGAAGGCACGCATGATGTTGATTATGGCCATGGCATAATCTCTTTCTCAGGCACAGAGTCTTCCTCCATGTGCAACTGCATACAGCTGTGCAACTACAGAGGGCTTGGCGACCATCACAAAAAGAAAGGGCAGAAAGGCAATGGCATAATTGACTGCGGAAGCGCAATTGAGCGGATTGCCACAAGCGGAAGGTATTTTGCTGCAGTCACAGTTGGAAAAAATGAAGGCAAGAAAATGGTGCCTGAACTCATACACATGACATTCAGCCCCAATTCAACCAGCTCAGACATAAAACCGGAAAGCACCCGCCTGGAAGACTATGTCGGACGCAGGTTTATGGCTCTTGCGCTTGACAAAAACCGCGCATACCTTGAAAGCCATCTGCGGGGTGAGGATATAAGCCAGCAAAAGCCGGCAATTACTATTTTTGAAAATGGGCATGAAATAAAAAGGGAATATGTTGACTTTGTGCCGCTTGCATTTGGCTTTTCAGGCAATAAACTGTATTGCGCTGATGAGTATGCGTCTTTGCGCATTCTGGACAAGAATACGCTGAAGGAAATAGATTCCCAAAACACGATTCCTGCTCCTAAAGGGATTGAAGAGGGAATGTTCATCAACAGCCTTTTTGTGATTCCAGGCAAAAATGAAGACATTGTGTGCGGGATGACTGTAGTCCCTGAGGACAGGCCTGATTCAAAGGTCTTTGTCTGGAAAGGAAAACAGCTGATACACCAGCTGGAAGTGCCAAACCAGGCATTTTATGCCGCGCGAGCAGGTGACAGGAACATTATGTTTTACGGAGCAAGAAAAGATGGGCAGACTGTCCTGCGCCTGCAGGAAATTGAACAAACAGAACCTTGCCAGGAGGTTGAAATCGGCTCTGAGATTGTTTCTATTGCCCTTGATTCCAAGAACCACCTCTATGTGGGCTCGCCTGACTCTGCGACAGTTATTCCATACATGCCGCTCAGGCTGCCGCCATGGAGCCAGATGCTTATGGATGACAGAGACCACAAAAGGCAGTATTCCCTTAAGCAAGGCTGTCTTGAAAAAATCTGCCCGGTGATATTATGAGCATAAGATATGAGTGTGCGGGTTATTGCATTCATGAACAAAAACCAGAGTCTCAGGTTGCAGATACCGGTTTTATTTCAAAATATAAGTTTGCTGATGGCAGCAATTATTCAGTGATATTAATGATTGCAGATGGAGTTGCTGAGTATCCGAAAAGTAAAGTTTTAAGTGTCACTGCTGCTGCTAAAGCAAAACAGGTATTAAGAAATTGCCTGATTGCAAGGCAAGGCAGCCCGATTGATTGGGTTTCTTCTGCAATGAAAACAGCAGGAAATAATGTTTATGAACTGAATCAAGTAAAAGACGATTTTGGCAATTTTAAAGTGGCAAAGAAAGGCAGGACAACATTTGACGTTGCGCTCATTAATAACCATGTCCTGTATTATGCGCATATTGGTGATGGCAGGATTTATCTTATTGACAAAAATGACAAACTAATGCAGCTCACAAAAGACCATGTTGATGAGCACGGGAACTTGCTAAGGTTTCTTGGAAGGTCTGATGAATTCCAGTTTGATACGGGCTCTGTCCCTCTTGATGATTACAAGATGCTTTACATGGCAACTGACGGCACATACAAGTTCGTGCTTGACAATGAGATTGAGGAAATTGTTAAAGGAAATGGTTTTCTCCAGCCAAAAGTCTTTCGTATCTTTGAGCGCGTTCAAAAGCCGGTGGGCGCTGCAAAGGAATTGTCCCAAAAACTGAATATTTCCTTTGAGAGCGCACTGGAAGAACTTATTATGAGAAGCGATGACAAGACAGCAATTCTTGTTCGATGGGGGGAGAAGAAAAATGGGAATTGACAATTCAAACCAAACAAATCCTATCAAAAAAAAAGCAATCTTTAAAGACCAGCCGGCTGACATAATTATTCTAAAAAAAGATTTTGAAAAAGATGGGTATTTATTTGGTAATCCACTGGGCACTGGCTCAGAGACCAGACATGGCGTATATCATGTTATAAAGTGCTTAATGAAGGACGGAAAAATTGTTAAAGACGGAAATAATAATCCTGTGGTAATACAAGAGTTTGCAGCAAAGGTATTTCGTGAGGAAACAATAAAGGCAATTCTTAGTACTGAAGTTGAAAACTGGAAAAAAATCCCAGCCCACAAATCAATTGTGACGCTTAGAGATATTCAGACCCGCAAGGGGTATACTGTGCTTTTTATGGATTTTTTTAAAGGCGAAAACCTTGATGATTATGTACATGACCCCAAAAACCAAAATAACAAGGGCTTAAGTTACGGGCATTATAGTACAATCCTGGATGAAGCGCTTCAAGGAATACACCATGCTCACCAGCATAATGTAATACATAGGGACATAACGCCTCACAACATAATGGTGGGGTCTGAAGTAAATTCAGATGGCATCGCGCCAGTCAAGATTATTGATTTTGGTATTGCAAAAATTAGAAACCAAGCCCCAACACAGACTATTGGGTCTCCAGGATACCGAGCTCCTGAATCACACAGCAAAGTAGGAGCACAGGTAACCATGGATGTATTTTCTATTGGCGTTCTTGCAAATGAGCTTTTCTCATGCGTCTATAAAGAGGGAATACAAGGAATTGCAGACCTGATTGCTGATAAGCGCCAGAATGACAAGGAAATCCTGCCAGCAGAACTTGAACAGATTGTTAAATCAAATGTCACAAGTGTAAACACCATAAAAGATAACAAGGGGAATGAAGTAAAGGATGAGTGGGGAAACCCAAAAAAAGTCAGACCTTATCAGTTAAGCGGCATGTCTTTTGATCAGGCAGGAAACATTGCG
>JAWABQ010000014.1:0-17584 GCA_038884575.1 Candidatus Woesearchaeota archaeon | reverse complement strand
AACAAAAGGTGAGATTAGCCTTGACGGGCAGAACATAAGCCGGCTTGCAGAGTCAGACCTTGCCCAGATCCGTGGAAGGAAAATAGGGTTCATATTCCAGAAGTTTAACCTGATAGAGACTCTCACTGCAATTGAGAACGTGATGCTTCCAATGACATTCCAGGGAATGCCTGAAGATGAGCGGATTGAGCGCGCAACAAAGCTGCTCAGGCAGTTCGGGCTTGGGGACAGGCTGGATCACAAGCCAAACCAGCTCTCTGGCGGAGAACAACAAAGAGTTGCAATAGCAAGGGCGCTCTCGGTTGACCCTGCTGTTATCCTTGCTGATGAGCCCACAGGAAATCTTGACAGCAGGGCAGGAAGGGAAGTCATGCTCTTTTTGAGGGAGCTTAACGAGCACGAGGGAAAGACAGTCGTGCTTGTGACTCACGATGACATTCTTGCAAGGGCTGCTGACAGAATCTCATTCCTGAAAGACGGAACAATCATAAAATCACAATTAGTGCGAGGTGGAAAAAAATGATAAAAAATATCATGTCGGTTTTGGCGCTTGCGCTTGCTTTGGTTATCTCAGCTTCAGGTGCTGCTGCTGTTGGGGGAGGAATGGTGACTGCATCAATCCTGCGCTATGAACCAACGCCGGCAGAGCAGGGCAATACTGTTGATGTCTGGGTGCAGTTGAGCAACCAGGGCACAAAGGCAGACAGGGTTGTCATAAAGTTCGTGCCAGAATACCCTTTCAGCCTTGCAGAGGGGGTAAAGGGCGAGGTTGATGTCGGCACAATTGCAGCAATAGAAAACAAGGTCGTGAAATTCACATTGTATATTGACCCGAATGCCCCAAACGGCGACAACAATGTCAAGTTCCTTTACAAATACGGCACGATTGACCAATGGGTGCAGTTTGAGGCTCCAATCACCTTGCAGACGCAGAATGCGGTGATGGTGATTGATGATTACAAGGTTGAACCAGAGACTGTTGTTCCAGGCCAGACATTCGGCATAACCCTCAAGATGAGGAATGCGGGCAGGATTGGGGTAAAGAACCTTGATGTTGGCATTGACCTTGAGGACGGAATTTTCAGCACAATAGGCTCTGGCACAAAGAAGCGCATTGATTTTGTCGGCGCAGGAGAGACAGAAACAGTCACTTTCAGCATGGCTTCTGACCCAAGCACTGCTGTAAAGGTGTACAGCATCCCTCTGAGCCTGTCATACCAGGATGAGAGGAGCAAGCAGTACACTGATACTGCAAAAGTGAGCCTTGTTGTGAACACAAAGCCTGAAATCTCGGTGACTGTTGATTCGACAAAATTCAGGTCCAAGACATCGCCAGGCACTGTTTCGCTGAAGATTGTGAACAAGGGCATAGTCAACATGAAGTATGTCTCTGTCAGGCTTGTTGAGACGCCTGATTATGAGGTTTTGAGCTCGAGCAATGAGGCATATGTTGGCAACCTTGACAGCGATGACTTTGAAACTGTTGACTTCACAATCAAGCCCAAGGTTTCAGAGCCAAGGCTGAATGTACAGCTTGAGTTCAAGGACCCGTACAATGTGGGCTTCAAGGAGTCCTATAACCTGCCTTTGAGGATTATCACTGCAAAGGAGCTTGGCAATGGCGGGTTCCCGTGGGGCTGGATTGTGCTTGCAGTGATTGTTGTGGGCGGCATCATTTACTGGCGCATAAGGAAAAAGAAGAAGCGCTAAAATGCTGAAAGATTATCTTGTCATTGCATTTGGCAGCATGCGCAAGCGCTTTTTGCGCACATCGCTGACCATGCTTGGGATTTTTATTGGCATTGCGGCAGTTGTGTCCCTGATATCGCTCGGACAGGGCATGCAGGATGCAATCAATGCCCAGTTTGCAGGCATAGGCAGCGACAAGATAATAGTTCAGGCAGCAACAGCAGGAATGGGTCCGCCTGGCGCAAATGTGGCCGGCTCGATAGGGAGGCATGACCTTGACCTTGTCAAGAGGACAGCAGGGGTAAAGACCGCATTTGGAAGGCTTCTCAGGTCAGTGTCTGCAGAATACCAGGGCGAAACAGAAAACCTGTTTGTTGCAAGCATGCCTGACGAGGAGCCTGACAGGCAGCTTTCCATCGACACAAACACCCTGAAGGTTGAGCAGGGAAGGATGCTCAAGATGGCAGACCGCGGGAAAATAATAGTTGGGAATAATGTCTGGGCAGGAAAGCGGTTTGAAAAGGATATCACAATTGGCTCAAAGATTCTTCTTAATGGAAGGCAGTTTGAAGTCATTGGACTGATGCCGAAAATTGCGCTGAACATTGACATGGCAGTGTTCATGAACGAGGAAGATGCAAGGGAAATACTGGATGAAAAAGAAAGCTTCAGCATGATAGCAGCCCAGGTGATGCAAAACGAGGACATAAACAAAGTGGCTGAAAGGATTGAAAGGGCAATGAGGCGCGACAGGCACCTGAAGGAGGGCTATGAGGACTTCACTGTCCAGACAAGCCAGGAACTGATAGATTCTGTGAATACAATACTGGGGGTTGTGCAGGCAGTGTTTGTCGGAATTGCGCTGATAAGCCTGCTTGTGGGCGGCATTGGGATAATGAACACGATGTACACTGCAGTGCTTGAAAGAAAGCGCGATATTGGAATAATGAAGGCAGTAGGCGCAAGAAACAGCGATGTAATGCTCATATTTTTGCTTGAAAGCGGGCTTTTGGGCATGGCAGGCGGGGCGATAGGCATTGTTATCGGAATGGCGCTGAGCAAGTCAGTTGAGGTTATTGCCACAGGGGTTATTGGAAACCTCATACAGGCATCATTTCCGTGGTATTTGATTGTTGGCGCGCTTGCATTCTCATTCATTGTTGGAATGGTATCAGGGGCATTGCCTGCGCGCCAGGCAAGCAGGCTGCCGCCGGTAGAAGCATTGAGGGGTGAATGATGGAAGACCTTCTTGAACTGTTCATGCTGGCTTTCAGGAACGTGCGCCGCAGGAGAAGAAGAACAATACTCACAATGCTCGGCGTTTTTATCGGAATAGCTGCTGTTGTGGCGCTTGTCTCGCTTGGGCAGGGCTTGCAGGCAATGATTGATGCCCAGTTTGAAAAAATCGGCGGGGACAAGATCATAATTCAGGCAAGGGAAATGGGGTTCGGGGGCTCAAACATTCCAAACCAGCTCAAAAAGCGCGACCTTGACATCGCAGAAAAGACAAAAGGCGTGAAACGCGCAGCAGGCGCGCTTTTCAGGGCGCAGCTCATTGCATTCAATGACTTCCAGAGGACGCAGTTTGTAATGGGCCTGCCGGATGAACAGGATGATGCAGACCTGATGACGCAGCTGAACTCATGGGAGATTGCAGAAGGAAGAATGCTGACATCAAAAGACAAAGGCAAGGCAGTAATAGGAAATGACCTTGCATACAAGGACTATTTCAAAAAAGAAATACAAATCGGCAACAAAATACTTGTTGGGGGAAGACTGTTCGAGGTTGTCGGCATATTGAAGCGCACAGGGGACCCTGGAACAGACCCTACTGTGACAATATCTGAATCAGAATTAAGGGAGATGACAAACGAGCCAGAGGCGTATTCTTACATTGTTGCCCAGAGCGCGTCTGGCGAGAATCCTGAGAAAATCGCAGATGACGTCAAAAAAGCAATACGGCGCGACAGGCACCTGAAGGAGGGCAAGGAGGACTTCACAGTCCAGACAAGCACGCAAATGATTGAGGCTTTCACAAAAATATTCAATATTGTCCAGGCAGTATTTATCGGCATTGCGGCAATAAGCCTGATTGTCGGCGGGATAGGAATAATGAACACGATGTATACAGCAGTGCTTGAGCGCACCCGCGAGATTGGGGTAATGAAGGCAATAGGCGCAAGAAACAGGGACATACTTGGCATTTTCCTGATTGAAAGCGGATTCCTCGGAATGGCAGGGGGAATCATAGGGATAATAATCGGGTTTGGAATAAGCAAAGGTGTTGAGGTTGGTGTTAATGCGCAGTTCGGCGAAAACACGTTAATGGCAGTATTCCCGTGGTATTTGATTGTCGGAGCCCTGCTGTTCTCATTCCTTGTCGGCGCAGTGAGCGGGGTATTACCCGCCAGAAGAGCTTCAAAGCTGAAGCCTGTTGACGCATTGAGGTATGAATAATCAGAACTCCAGTATCTTCCCGTTCTTTGCGACGTTGATTATCCTTGTATTGCCGATTTTGTCCTCAACGCCTGCTGCCTCGTGGATGTGGCCGCAGATGACAAAGTCAGGCTTGAATTCTGTGATTGCGCGCCTGATTGCCTTGCTTCCAGGGAACCTGCCAAGCTCAAACACAGTTCCTGCAGGGTGCTCGTGCACAAGCATGACTTTCTTCTTCGCATCCTTGACTTTCTCAAAGCCCTGCTTCAGGAGCTCAAACAATTCTGCCTCGTCAATTACGCCGTGCGGGCCTATCTGTGTTGAGCCTCCTGCGCCAAAAAACCCAACGTCATTGTAAACAACACCCTCGCCGTGCAGGTGCTTTATGCCGTACTTCTCTGCAAGCGCGTCTGAGGTTGCGAAATTCTCGTGGTTTCCTGTCTGCACAAACATCTTCATTCCTTTTTTCTTGAACTGGCTGACAAGATAAGGCGGAAGCTCATCCAGCGCGCTCCAGTCCCCGCAGGCAAAAACAAGCTTTACCCCCTCTTTTTCCGCCTTGTCAACCAAATGCCTCAAATCCCTGCCGTGGGTATCGCTGAATGCGAGAATTTTTACCTTGTCCGCAATATTGTGCTGCTGCTTCATTTTCTCTTGGGCCCTGTAATGCTGAATCCCGCCACAGGGCTTTCAATGTAGCCTATCCTTGCGCCCCTTACTTCTGGGAGTGTTTTTTTTGCAATTATGAATGTCAGTCCCTGTTCTTTTACTATTTCATCATCATCTTTGGCTGCTTTTTCAAAATCAAGACCATACCTGCCCTTTACTGCCTGCACGCGAAGGCAATAATCTTCCTTTTTCTGCTTTTTCATCAGCGCCTTTAGCTTTTCTGCAGCGGTTTCTGATATGCTTATGATTTTGAGGCTGGTCTTGTTAAGCTCCGCCACGACTTTTTCAATCTCCCTGTCCGTAAAGCCGTGGACTTTCAGCCCCTGTTCTATTGTCTCAAAATGGCTTGCGCCGCAGCCAATGCAGTGAATGCCGTTCTTCAGAAATACCTCTGCTGTGGCAGGACAAGCATCAATCACTTCGCCGATTTTGCTGTTTTTTGTTATCATTTTGCGCCAAAATACCTCTGCCTGTAAAACTTTATGAGCTCTTCTGCTTCTGGAATGCAGCTCTTGTCCTGAATCCCTATTTTTGTCCTTCTCTGCACATCCTCAAACGTGACAGCGCCGTCAATTACCGCCTCCTCAATATCCTTGTCTGTGACCTTCATAACTTTGTCAATTATCCTGGCGCCTTGCGTTATTACGCGGCTGTTCTGGCCTGTCTTCTTAAAATAATCGTTTATTGCAGCAATTAATGCCTTTGTGCCGAGCACAGAACAATGGATTTTTCTCTTTGGAAGGTCAACCAGGTGCGCCACAACGTCCCGAGGGGTCAGCTTGAGCGCGTCATTGATTTTCATTCCGCCGTTCTCAGTAACCATTACGCTTAGCATGCTTGTTGTTGCGATTGCTGATGCGCACCCAAAGGTCTGCCACTTGCACTCAATTATTTTATCAGATGCTTTGTCCACCCTTATCCACATCTTCATCATGTCGCCGCAGGCAGGGCTTCCAACCAGCCCGATGCCATCTGGCTTGTACTCATCAATCTCCTTTTGCGTCTTGAAAATGTTGCGGGGGTTGAAAAAATGGTCTTTAACAATATCTGTGTAAAACCAGGATTCCATTTCCCTTGCGCACTTTGAAGCCGCAACATCAGGATGCACTGCTGGTTTCAGCTCAATTGTCATCTCAGCATATCCTCCATATTCAGATTGACTGGCGAGATATTCCTGAGCTTCTGCACAATGCCTGGCAGGACATCAAGCACCTTGTTAATGTCTTCTTCTGCCGTGTGCCTGCCCAGCGTGAACCTAATGCTTCCGTGGGATGCCTCATAAGGAAGCCCCAAGGCAAGTATTACGTGGCTTGGCTCAAGGCTTTTGCTTGAGCACGCGCTTCCTGTGCTTGCGCAAATTCCGTGCTCATTCAGGTGCAAAAGCAATGCCTCGCCCTCAATGTCAAGGAACGTGATGTTGGCATTGTTAGGCAAACGCTCTGTCGGATGTCCGTTCAGGAATGTTTTCGGGATTGTCTTCAGGATTGTGCTTATGAGCCTGTCCCTCAGTTTTGCGAGCCGTTCTGCCTCCTTTTCGCGCATCTGGTGCGCAATCTCAAGCGCTGTTGCAAAGCCAACAATCAGAGGAATGTTTTCTGTCCCTGAGCGCAGGCCAAATTCCTGTCCTCCGCCGTGCAGGATGGGGTGTATGTTTGTGCCGCGCCTTATGTAAAGGGCGCCGACGCCTTTGGGGCCGTATACCTTGCTTCCGTTAAGCGTGAGCAGGTCAACCCCGAGCGTTTGTACGTCAAGGTCAAGGCTTCCTGCTGCCTGGCACGCGTCTGTGTGAAACAAGGCATTGTGCTTTCTTGCTATTGCTGCAAGCTCTTTTATCCTGTTTATCGTGCCTATTTCGTTGTTCGCATAATGGATTGTCACGAGCACAGTGTCTGGCCGTATTGCCTTTTCAAGCGTTTCAGGCATTACCTGACCATACTTGTTAACAGGAAGTATTGTGAGTTCTGCTCCGTCGTGCTTGTGCAAATACCTGCAGGTCTCAAGCACTGCATGGTGCTCTGTCGCGCTGGTAATGATGTGCTTTCCTTTTGCCTTGTTTGCCCTGAAAATGCCCTTTATCGCCATGTTGATGCTTTCTGTGCCAGAGCCTGTGAAAATAACCTCTTCAGGAGCGCAGTTCAGTATTTTAGCAACAGAAGCGCGGGAATTGTTC
Organism: Candidatus Woesearchaeota archaeon; assembly: GCA_038884575.1. GTDB lineage: Archaea > Nanobdellota > Nanobdellia > Woesearchaeales > ARS49 > JAWAAW01. The sequence continues at coordinate 10,620 of JAWABQ010000014.1, read as the reverse complement.
AATGCCTTCTGCGCCCTTAATCCCGCAGCATGAAAACTGCCTGGATTGCCGAATTCCTCTGCCCAGTATTTTTCCATTGCAGCCCTTGCTTTCGGCTCTATAGGGGTGGTTGCTGCGTGGTCAAGGTATATTTCCCTCATTGTCTCACTCGTAGCACATTGAGCAGCCTTTTGGCGTGCCCTTGTTCTGGTCCTTGCAGACGCTGCAGATAAAGCGGTTTCCGCGTATTTTTCGCATAAGCTTCTGCGTGGCTATCATGAATGCGCTGCGGTCATTGATTGATGCGGCAGATTCCTTGATTTCCTTCTGCAGGTCTTTTGTGAAGTCAACGCCTGTTGCGCGCTTCTGGTGGATGTACTGGCTCACAGCAGCCTCTGTAACCCCGAGATTGCCAGCTATCTCCTTCTGGCTCCTTCCGAGCTTTTTCATTGCTTTTGCAAGCTCGCGCCTTAATGCAGGAAGGATGTAAAACACCTCCAATTCCTGGGGATGAAGCAGCTGAACCACCATGGCTTAACTATGGTGAAGAGGGTTTAAAAAGCTTTGTAATGAAGGGGCAGAATTGGCTTAGGCGCCAAGTCAATTTATGAGGCATTTTGCAATGTCAAAAGTATTGTCGTTATACAGCAAATTCGCGATTTCAACATATTTCACAAGGCTTTCAGGCATGGCTTGCGCAAACCCTCCTGTGCCGAGCTTGTCTGACACAAAGAACAGGACAATGTCATAAAAGTAATCCCCGAACTGTGCAATCATTTCAAGAATCTTCTGCCTCAGGCTGTTTATTTTCTTCAATATCTGATTGTCATTCAGGTTCTGGATTATCTGGCTGTACATCTGGAATGAGTCATAGCACCTTATGTGGTTTGAGACCACAAAAACAAGGTATTCAATGTCTTTCTGGCTGAAGTTCAGGTCATTTAGCAGGTTGAAATGCTTTTTGATTTCCCGCCTGACAAGCTTCAGCTGGACTATGAGCTGCCTTGCCTCCTCATAGGATTTCTTCTGCTTTTCTGTTTTTTCAGGGACTGCCTTTAACTGGGCGAATTCAGCCTCAAGCCTCTTTACTTCTGCTTCAACCGCGTTTAGCCCCTCTGCTGAGAAATTAATCATGAATCCGCCAAGGAAGGCGTGCTTTACGTATTTGCTGAGCTCTGCCAGTGATTTTCCTGTCTGGACAAAATGCCCAAGCTTCCCAATATCGTGGAACAGGGTTGCAAAGAACAGCAGCGTGTACCTGTCATAGTTGCCTACCTTTTTCAGCAGGTGGCCCTGAAGCCTTGCCTGGTCAACCAGCTTATAGAGCTGTTCAAGAAACGGCAGCTCGTATGACTGCTGCTTGAGCGACTGCAGTATTGAATGGATTGCCTTGACAACGTTGTACGTGTGCATCAGCGTTGACTCGCCTGAGTGCGACTGGCCTGGCTCTTCAATCCCGCCAAGGCTTGTCAGATGCTGCCTGAGAAACATCTCGCAGTTTGCAAATGCAGCCTCGTCAAACCTGCCATAGCCCCTGATCAGCTGGATAATCTCGCCAATTTCATCCACAATCGCCTTGAATCAGGGATTGCATATAAAAGCGTTTTTGTGTTTGCATGGCTGCAAATCACAGCCGATAAGAAAACATAAAAACAAAAAAACGAACCGATGGTTTCCTGTCAGGATTCCGTATTTATCTCCTGCGCTTCTTAAAGCACTCGCGGCAGTAGACTGGTCTGTCAGCTGCTGGCTTGAACGGCACTTCTGCATCTGCGCCGCAATCCGAGCACTTTATCTTGTGCGTCTCGCGCGGAGCCGCACCTTCTGCTTGATCCATTTTGCTTATTCACCCGTTATATTCCTTATACCGTCGATATTCCGAAGAATTCCGGGGTATATGCCTTTCCAGACATCTTGCTGGTTTATAAAGCTTTGTAAAAAAAGAAAAAGAAGACAGTAATTCACAAGCCGTGCACAGGACAGCTTGAGCACCCCTTTATTTTTATCATCTTGCCTATGCATACGACAAGAAGCCCAAGGGCGTACCAGAATGAGACCTTAATCCACTCAAGGCTTCCTGACCACTGCATCCTGAGCCCGTTTACGAAAGCCCAGACACCAAGAGCCATAACAATGACTCCGATAACCATCCAGACAAATCCGCCTGGCGTGCACTTGCATATTGCCTTTGCCATTGTAAAATCACCTCGCATACAGCCTAAGATTAAGGATATATAAGCATTATTGTGGTAAAAAACACCAATCACAAGCTTTATTAATGACCGCCGGTTTCCGCGGTTTCTCGTCGTGAGGTGAGTGAGGGATGAATGATTTCACAAGTGAGTATACAGCATGCAGCAATGCTCTTCTGGGCAGGGTCTACAAGGTTGCAGAAGATGCAAAACTGCCAAAATACCTGACAGAAGACATTGTCAAGGCAGGCAGGCTGATTCTGCAGTCAAAGTCAGCGCAGCAAAAAGAAGTGAGGATAACAGCAAACGAGCTTGTTGACCTGCTCGAGAGGCTTTATGCAAAGACAGGGCAGCAATTCATGGACATAATAAAGCGCCTTGCCCACGGCGCGCTTTCAGTGCCGGAAGAAAGGCTGCGCGAATGGTATGCGACTGCAATGCAGATAGCGAACTTTTACACCAGAATAACTCCTGAAGAGCAAAAGAGAATCGGCGACGTGCTGTCAGAAAGCGAAAGCCCTGACAGCCTGCGCAACAGGGTCACTGCCCTGCACCAGGAAGAGGTAATGAAACTCCTGAAAGAGCATCCGTCGCTGAGCGCAAGCAGGAACGGCAGGGCAAGCGATCACGCGCATAGGACAAAAAGCACGTGGAGAACAGGCAAGGAAAAGCAGGTCTAAGCAGCATCTTTTGCCTTTTCCTGCAGGAATTTCGCAATTTCATCCTTCCACGCGATTGGCATATTTTTTTCAATCCGCCTGAGCCACGCAATTGTTTCCTGCCTCAGCTCCACATTTCCGCCCTCAATCAAGGCATAAATGTCATACCTTATCTGCGGGTCAAGCCGTGTTTTCCTTGCGCCCTCGTTAAGCTGCTCAAATAGGGTTTTCTGCAGCTCGCTGAACCTTGCTCCTGCCTTTTTCTCCTCCTCTTTCCAGTATTCGTCATACGAGAATGCGCGGCTGGCTGGACTGCGTTCTGCCTTCCTGACATATTCCAGAGCATCAACAGACTCTGGCTTTTTCCCTCCTATTTTTGCAAGAACCATTTCGTGCATCCTTCTGAGGAATTCGTGCTTGTCCTCTATCTTGAGGATGTCCATGTATCCCTGCAGGGCAAGGTTGAATGAGAACGGCGACGGAATCTGGGTGTCTATCTCGCAGATTGTTATCTCGCTGTTTTCAATTGCCTGCAGCACTTTTTTCGTGTTTTCAATGTCCATCAGGTCCTCAAGGCATTCGCGCCTTGCCTCCTTGAGAATGCTGAAGTCAGGGTTTATCCTTTTCAGGGCAGACATGAGAATCATTGAGCTGACCTGCTGTTTTCCTACGCGCTTCTGCCTGCCAAGGTAATTCCTCAGAATCATCAAGGCCCTTGTCGCGCAGTGCCTGAAGCGCCTCTTGTAAACCTCGCTTTTCTCAATTGCCGCCTGCATAACCCTGCCGAGCTTTTCCGCCTTGAGCATTTTCAGTGCTGCAACAGCATTCAGCTTTCTGCTGCCGTTGATGTAAAAGCCGTTGTCATTTATGCCAATCTCAACATCCTTGTGGCTTGTTTTTGAGATTGCAAACGCAACAGCCCTTGAAAGGCAGTCGTTCACGCGCCTTCCGAACAGGGTGTGGAAGATTATTTTCTTGTCGCGCTCGTCATTGTAATACTCAACAAGAATTGCCTTGTCATTGGGAATTTTTCTTGCATAATCATGCTGCTCCCTGAAATACTCATAAATTGCCTCTGCGGCCCTGCTGTCAACATACAGGTATTTGTGGACGAATGCAATTATTTCCTCTTTTTTCAGCCTGCTGTTGAACTTTTCAAGCATCAGCCGCCTGAACTTGCCTATTTCCAATGCCAAATCAAAGCTCAATGGAAGCATTTCAGAAACCCAGCTCGGTACTGTTGGCGGCCTTGTGGCTGATGCTGACACCTGCGCAACCATTCCGCGCGCAAACTTGAACTCGTAAGTGTCGCCGCCAAGGACAAAAACATCACCCGGCTTGAGCTTTTCAAGGAATGCCTCATCAAGCTTGCCAATTGTCTGGTCGCCGACCTTGACCGTAACAAAAGTTTCATCAGGGATTGTGCCGATGTTTGTCATGTAAATGACCCTGCCCATTTTTCCGCGCCTGCCGATTTTGCCGTCTTTTCTCCAGATTTTTGCAAAGATGTAGCGCTCCTCAAGGTCAACAAATTTTCCAGCAAGATAATCAAGGATTTCATCATAATCAGTCCATGTCAAATTCCTGTAGCAGTAGCTTTGCTTTATGATTTTGAACAATTCGCGCTCGTCCCAGACCTGCTCAATAGCCATGCCGTCAATCTGCTGGGCAAGAACATCCAGGGCATTTGTCGGGATGTGGAGCTTGTCAATTTTTTTCTCAACAGCAGACTTCAGCAGGACAGCGCACTCAACAAGGTCATCCCTGTCCATCACAATAATCCGCCCCTTTACTTTTTCGTGCAGCCGGTGGCCTGCCCTGCCTGCCCGCTGGAGGAATCTTGCGACTGATTTTGGAGAGCCAAGGCAGATGACCAGGTCAATAAATCCGATATCAATGCCGAGCTCCAAGGATGTTGAGCACACAACGCACTTCAGCTCTCCTTTTCTCAGGCGGTTTTCGAGGCGGTGCCTTAATTCCTTGCTTAATGAGCCGTGGTGCGCGCCGATATTGTCAGTGTAGTTTTTTGGAAATTTGTGCTTCAAATGGTCAACAACGCGCTCTGTTGCCGCCCTTGTGTTTGTGAAAATAAGTGTTGTCTTGTGCTGCTGGACCAATTCGTCAATGAGCCTGTACATCTCGTGGTGCATTGAGGCATGGTCTGTGTCAATAAGGTTTGTTACAGGGCTCATCACCTGCAAGTCCATTTGTTTTATGAACTGAACATCAACAATCTTGCATTTCCTGCCCTCGCCAACAAGAAAGTTCGCAACATCTTCCAGTGGAGCGACTGTCGCTGACAATCCAACACGGCACATTGCAGGGCTCAAGTACTGCAAGCGCTCAAGGCTCAGGCTCAAGTGTACTCCGCGCTTGTTTTCTGCAAGGGCGTGGATTTCGTCAATAATGCACCAGTCCACTGCCTTCAGGTTTTCCCTGAACTTTTCAGAGCTCATCAGGATTGCAAGGCTTTCCGGAGTTGTTATCAGTATATGGGGCACTTTCTTGAGCATTTTCTGCCTTTCAGAAGCTGTTGTGTCACCAGTCCTTACTGCAACCCTGATGCCGAGCTCTTTTCCTGCAATTGCCTCAATTTCTTTCAATGGTTCAACAAGATTCTTTTGGATGTCATTGTTTAATGCTTTTAGCGGGCTGATGTAAACGCAGTAGACTTTGTTTTGCAGGATTCCTTTTTCTGCACTGTCAACAAGCTCGTTAAGGATGCTCAAAAATCCTGTGAGGGTTTTTGTTGCTCCTGTTGGTGCTGAAACAAGGATGTTTTCGCGCTGGTGGATTGGAACAACACCATGAAGCTGAGGCAGTGAGAACTCCTTAAAGCGCGAGAAAAACCATTTCTTGACACTTGGATTTAAGATGTTCTCAACTAATTCTTTCTCAAATGGCTTTTCCTGCACTTTTATCAAGCTATTTTCTTTCATATTGAAAATAATTACTTGTGACCTTTGTGCAACCCAAATATAGTGACGAGAACAAATATTAGGAATTGCGGTGGCTTAAATAATTTATGACTCTGGTGTTTGGGTGTCTAGTGTCAAATGCACGTGCAGATATTGTAAGACCCGCAGGGGGCTGTGTTGTCCTTGCTTGAAAAATTAGTGCCCCCAGCGCAATCTTTGCCAGAGAATTATTAAAACCTGAAAAATCCTTTCTTTCTGGATTCCTGCTCAAACGCATCCAAAAGTTCTGCCTGTCTTTTTGTCAGCTTTTCAGGGATTTTTACAACAATCTCTGCAACAAGGCTTCCTTTTCCATGGCCATGAAGCCGCGGCAGCCCTTTATCCTTTATCCTGAATGTGGTTCCGGGCTGCGTTCCATGTGGAATTCTCAATTTTTCAGTTCCTTCAAGTGTTGGGATATCAATTTCACCACCCTTTGCTGCAGTAACAAAAGATACTGTAACCTTAACATGAAGGTCATCTTCTTCCCTGATGAATTGCTTATGTGGCCTTACTGAAACCTGAACGTACAAGTCTCCTGGCGGCGCGCCATTTGTGCCTGCTTCACCCTCACCAGAAACCCGCAACTTCATGCCATCATTAATGCCAGGAGGAATCCTGATTTCCAGCTCCTTGCTCACCCTTATGCTTCCCTTTCCTTTGCATTCTTTGCATTGTTCTGCAATAATGCTTCCTGTTCCCCCGCACTGCTTGCAGGTCGTTGTTGTAGAAAAATAACCAAAAGGAGTCCTGCGAGTTTGCTGCTGCATTCCCCTACCATTGCAGGAATGACAGGTTTCACGCGTTCCGCCATTGCCTTTGCAGGCATGGCAGTTCTCGTGCTTTGTGATGCTTATTGTTTTTGTTGTCCCTTTGAGAACATCTTCAAGTTCTATTTCGAGCTCGTAAAGAAGGTCGTCTCCGCGCCTTCTTGTTTCTCTCCTGCCACCCATTCCAAATCCTGAGAAAAAACTGTCAAAAAGGTCATCAAAATCAAAACCCCTGAATTCACGGAAGTCAAAACCGCCAAAATCCTTGCTGAAGTCAGTTGTACCGAACTGGTCATACTGCCTTCGCCTTTCAGCATCTCCAAGAACAGCCGCTGCTTCGTTTATTTCCTTGAATTTTTCTGCAGCATCCTTGCTTTTGTTCAGGTCAGGATGATATTTTTTTGCAAGCTCCTTGTACGCCTTCTTTATCTCCTCTGTTGTTGCGTTTCTGCTGACTCCGAGGATTGAATAATAGTCTTTTGCCACAAAAATTCACTTCTTTTTGCCTTTTTCCTTCACATCCGCATCAATAACATCATCCTCTGGCTTTTTGCCTTTTTCTGCTGCCTTCTTGTAAAGCTCAATTGATGCCTTTTGGACAGATTGCTGAAGTTCCTCTGACGCCTTTTTTATTGCAACAAGGTCCTTTTCTTTCTTTGAAAGGAGCTTTTTGAGTTCTTCGACTGACTTGTTTATATCTTTAATGTCTGATTCAGGAACTTTTCCAGAGAGGTCCTTAAGTGTTTTTTCTGTTGTGTAAATAAGCGAGTCTGCATTATTTATTGTCTCCACTTCCTCCTTTTTCTTCTTGTCTGCCTCGGAGAACTTCTCTGCTTCCTTTCGCATCCTCTCAACTTCGGACTCGCTAAGTTTGTGAGGTGCAGTAATACGCACAGACTGTTCCTTGCCTGTTCCCAAGTCTTTTGCAGTAACATTCAGTATGCCGTTCGCGTCAATGTCAAACGTGACCTCTATCTGGGGAACGCCGCGAGGGGCTGGTGGGATGCCAACCAGGTCAAACTGCCCCAAGTACTGATTGTCTGAAAACATCGGCCTCTCGCCCTGCGATATTTTTATCGTGACAGCCGGCTGGTTGTCTGCCGCAGTGCTAAAGACCTGGCTTCGCTTTACAGGAATTGTTGTATTGCGGTCAATTAATTTAGTAAAGACGCCCCCCAGGGTTTCAATTCCCAATGACAAGGGAGTTACATCAAGCAAAAGCACGTCTTTAACCTCGCCCGCAAGCACCCCCGCCTGAATCGCCGCACCCATTGCCACACATTCCATGGGGTCTATTGAGCGCTCCACCTTTCCTTTGCCAAACCAGTCTTCAACATATTTTTGGACTATGGGCATTCTTGTTGGCCCGCCGACAAGAATTACCTTGCTTATTTTGCCAGGAGTTATTTTTGCATCTTCCAATGCCTGGTCGACTGATTTCTTGCATTTCCTGACAATAGGGTCAACAAGTGCCTCCAGCTGTGAACGCGTAAGTGTCATTGCAAGGTGTTTGGGCCCTTTGTCTGTTGCTGATATGAAAGGCAGGTTAATGTCTGTCTGTAATGTTGTGCTTAGCTCAATTTTTGCCTTTTCAGCAGCTTCACGAACCCTTTGCATTGCAGTATCATCTTCTTCCAAATAAATACCAGAATCCTCCTTGAATTTGGCGACAATGTGCTTTATGATTGCAAGATCCATATCAGTTCCGCCAAGCTGGGTGTCACCAGAAGTTGCCTTAACCTCAAAAACGCCGTCTCCAAACTCAACAATCGTGACATCAAGTGTGCCCCCTCCAAAATCAAAAACAAGTATTGTCTGCTGTTTTCCTGACTTGTCAAGACCATAAGCAAGAGATGCGGCAGTTGGCTCATTAATTATCCTTATGACTTCAAGCCCAGCTATTGTTCCTGCATCTTTTGTTGCCTGGCGCTGGTTATCGTCAAAATAAGCAGGAACAGTTATGACTGCCTTGTCAACCTTGTCTCCCAGGAAGGCCTCTGCATCCTGTTTTATTTTTTGCAGTATGAAAGCAGATATTTGCTGGGGGGTGTACTCTTTTCCGCGGATTTTGTAAACAAAATCAGTGCCCATTTTACGTTTTGCAGCCATGATTGTTCCTTCAGGATTGCTTACTGCCTGTCTTTTTGCCGGCTCACCTACCAGCATCGTGCCGTCTTTTTGAAAAGCTACAACGCTTGGAAATGCCTTGCCATAAAGTGAAGCGCCTTCTGCACTTGGAATAATCCTGGGCCTGCCTGCCTCAAGAACAGCTGCTGCAGAGTTTGATGTCCCCAAGTCGATTCCGATTATTTTTGCCATTGATACCTACCTCCTTGCAATTTTAACTTTTGAGTACCTTACCACTTTCCCATTCATTTTGTAGCCTTTTTGGATTTCAGCGATTATAACACCATCATCTACCGAGTCATTTTTTTCTGCTAAGACAACATCGTGAAGGAAGGGGTCTGCTTTTTGGCCCAGACAATCTATCGGCTGTACGCCCTCTTCCTGAAGTATCCTCTGAAAGTTTCTATATATGAGTTCAATTCCTTTTGCAAACGCCTCATTAATGCCTTGTTTCTTTACCGCCTCAACTGAACAGTGAAGCTCGTCAAGAACCGGAAGAAGTTTTGACACAATTCTCTCAGAAGCTGCGGCAGTTATTTCTTTGCGTTCTTTTTCAGTGCGTTTTATGAAGTTTTCAAAATCTGCCTGCAAGCGCTTTAGTGTTTCGAGGTAATCATTTGCTTCTTTGGTCTTGCGCTCAAGCTCTTTTGATACATTACTTAACGCGTCATCAGCACTTGATGTTTTATCTGTGCATGTATTCGCAGGATTTGTTGTTTTTTTAGGGTTCTCAGTTGTTTTCCCACTCATTCAAACCACCTTTAACAACCACTCTTAAAGTATTTTTAGTTAATCTTAGTGTGACTAATTTAAATATTTTTCGTTTTTTGAAAGAAAGGTTTTTATATTAAGACATACAAACAGGGAATATGAGAACCAGCCCAAAACAAATAACAATCACAACCCTGAAAAAGCCATTAAATGTATCATTAAATGAAGAGCTTAAATGGTTCGGGAGCTCGCTTGGCCTTTTGTCAGAACGCGATAAAGACAGCAGCATGTTCAGGGTGTTCATAGAACTTGTCAAATCAACCAAAAAACACACAGCCCTGACATCTGAGCAAATCTCGCTCACAGTCGGCCTTACAAGAGGAGCAGTAATACGCCATCTCAAAAAGCTGACAAATGCGGGCATGGTAGTGCATGAAGGAAGAAGATATTCTTTGCGGGACGACAATCTGGCAAGACTTATGGAAGAGCTGAAAAAAGACATAAACAGATCGCTTGATGACCTTCACACAGTAGCCCAAGAGATAGATGCCCAGCTTGGTATGTAACTGCCAATTACCTGAAATAAACCCTGACAAACCGCCTGAGGCACAGCCAGAATGAGTTCTTGTGCTCTGCGTGATAACTATTCTCTGGGAGAGCGCTAAGAATGGAGGGAATGCTTATTTTGTGGCGGTCAAAGAGGGCGTCTATTTTCTTGAATTTTTTCAGCCTTCTAAGATCTTCATCGCGGACATTGCAGACAGTTGGGTTGTTGCCGAACTGCATTTTTATCTCAAACCTTGAGCGCGAATAGCTAGCATAGATGGGCAAAGCGCGGTCAAAAATCAATCCCTTTTTGTGCAATTGGTAGACTTCGCCGTGCACCCTCATTTCCTGCGTGACATAGTCAGGGCTGAAAGTGTTATTGTCTGCAAATTTCCACACGTATTTTGTCATTCACTCATCACTTGTTTTCTCTGTCTTTTTCTCCTGCAACCTTGTCGTCGCCAAGAATTTTTGGAAATCAACCACCCAACATCTTTATTAATGTTGTGGAACTAAAAGCCAGAAAAATGCTTACCAAGAACACAATCACATAAACCGCCTTGTTCCATGCCAAAACCTTGCTGCCATCAATGCCGGGCAAAGGAAGCATATTAAAGAAGCCAAGAAAGAAGTTAATCTGCATTCCATAATTGCCAATAGGCTTCAGCCCTGTTGGCAG
>JAWABQ010000013.1:0-20461 GCA_038884575.1 Candidatus Woesearchaeota archaeon | reverse complement strand
TAGGAGCTGTTTTGCGTTTATCTGCTCATTCATGGAAATAATGGTGTTTTGCGTTTTATAAAGATTATGCTGCAGTGACCACCACCACGTGACAATAAACAAGAATCAGTTATTTCTTCCTCTTAACCACGAAATAATAGATTATTGCGCCAAGCCACCCAAGCAGCACTATCACAAGAATCCAGACGACTTTTTCGCTGTCTGACTTGAATTTCCTTTGGGCGCAGTCAATAATCATCCAGATCCACAAGGCAAACATTGCCAAAAACAAGGCAAAACAAAACAATATGAGTAAAATAATTCCAATCCCAATAAACACTTCTGCTGCCACGCCATAATGCTTCTGCGTAATGTTTATATACTTTGCGCCATTAACTTTTTTTTATTGTGGAAAATGACTAGGGGAACAGCATATGGAACAAGGCACGACTGTATTACCAGAGAAAAGGCAGACCAAAGAGGAGTTTGCTGTTGTGCTAGACTTCTTGCCGCACGGCTACCCGTTTGACCCCAGGCCAAGCCACAGGAAATCACCCATAGTGCAGGCTATTGGCAAGAACCACTTTACTCTTCTTGAGCTTGTGCCAAAGAAGGAGGTGTTCTTGCAGCCATTGCAGGATGTTTACATCGGCGAGGGCAAAAGGGACCAGATCCACCACATCATAGGCAAGCTGCCTATGGACAGGCTTACTGCCACTGCAAAGACAGAGCTGGAGTTTGTTGTAAAGGACCTTGTCCACAAGAACGAACAGCGCTTTGTGGACTTTATAAACACAGCGCGGCCTTTGACCACGAGAATGCACCAGTTGGAGCTCTTGCCAGGCGTTGGAAAGAAGCACATGTGGGAATTGCTTGAGGTAAGGGAAAAGCAGCCGTTTAAGAGCTTTAATGACATAAAGGAGCGCGTTAAGCTTATGCCTGACCCAGAAAAATCCATAATCAAGCGTATTTTGGCTGAATTGTCAGGAACAGAGAAGCACAGGGTATTTGTGGACATTTAATTACGCCTTTTTAGCTGATTTTCTGCTATTTTCCCCTAAATCCAAACTTTTATATATACCCTGTGTGTTTTCATCGTCAATATTCACTCTGGGGTGATTTTAATGCCAAAAGGAAGATGCATGAAGTGCAAAAAGGAAGTCGAGATGAAGAATGCAAAAGAAGTTGTTATGAAGAACGGAATGAAGGCTGCAAAAGGGGAATGCCCTGCCTGTGGCACAAAGGTTTTCAGGATTCTTGGAAAGGCGTAAGAACACGCCTTTTATTTTTTGTTTTTTTATTGTGTTTTCTCGAATTGCACAAAGCTTAAATATGCGAGTGTTCTTATCAGGGCGGGGGTGATGGCTTATGGTGTCTCCAGAAAAGAGGGCTGTGAAGATTCTGAATGACATCGAGTTCAACATACTTGAGAAGAGCAGGATTAAGAACCCTGTCCGTGCAAAGGAGATTGCAAGGCACTGGATAAGGATGTCAAGATAAAAAAAGCCCTAAGGGGGAGGTTGCTGCAATGCAGGACATTGTGCGATTTGAGGAAGACCCTGAGGATTACGAGCCTTACGACGAAGAGGAGATAGACGAGGAGTGATTTCGGCTTTTGGAAAATTATTTAAACAAGTCATTTTCATCCAGATAAAAAAACAAACGGGGGGATAATCAATGAGGAAAACAATTATTGCGGTCTTGCTTGCCGCCATGCTCTTGGTTGAGGCTTCTGCAGTGCTTGCAGGCGTCAGCCCTTATGTTGAGCCTTTAAGCATGACATCAGAAGGAGGGGGCGCTTACGGAGGGGTTGCAAGGACAGCCTCCACGACAGGGGTCATTAGGAGGATTGAGATTGCACCAAAGCCGCCGTGCAACCTTGACATCACGACAAGCCCTGACAATTTGTACTTCTTAACCCTTGCGCGCACAGAATGCGCGACAAAGAACAAGGGCAATTTGTTCTGCCAGCAGCAGTGCCTTGACAAGATGAAGATGATGACATACAGCAACATAGGCAGCAAGAAGTTCGGGCTTTACGGCGCTTATGGCTGCAGTGATGCTGACCTTGCGGCTGTGAAGGCTGTGAAGAGCGTCACAAAGTGCTACTATGTTGCAAAGGAGGAATGCGCCAAGACAAACCCGACAAACGACTACTGCAGGAGAAAGTGCGTGCAGAACACGTATGCGCTCTGCAGGCAGAACGTGGCGCAGCTCCGCTTTACAGACAGGCCGTAAAAACCTTGTTTTTTTATTTTTTAATATTTTCTTTTTGGGCGAAACTGCATCAGATAATGCTAACTCCATCAAGCACTGCGGTGCAACAGGACACTCCTCACTCATGTGCTGCGAATTCCATTCAGCAGCACGAGTTCGGAGAGAATAATAGAAGAAGATTTTCCTCTTATGGTTGGTAACGCGACTGTAAGGAGCCTGTTAAGTGCTGTTTTTTTATTGCTTTATCGTGCCGTAGCCGATAAGGCGCCACCTTTGGCCCATGTTCCTTGACATTACGACATTTGCGCCTGCTTCTGCGCAGACAGGCCTTCTCAGGGTGCAGACAACCTCTTTTTTGCTCAGGGACTTGATTATGCCGACAGTTGCTGCTGCATTGACATTAAGCATCAGCAGTTCGCCCATTTTCAGGGGCTCCACAACAAGCTTGTCCTTTGCGCCTACCATCCTTTCAAGCAGATGGGGTTCGAGCTTGAGCTCATTCCATACAGGCGGCAGTTTTCCTGTCAGGCCGACAACGCTTCCGACGAGCTTGTCTGACTTGACAACTGCAGGGTCAAGTTTTGTCATAAGCGCAATGCTTCCGCCTGGTCCTGCCTCTGACACTTTTACCCCTCCTGTCATTATGCTGACCACTGTTGTCGTCAGGGGCTTCCACTGCTTTTTGTCCTCATAGCCGGGCATTATTGTAATTTCCTGCCCCTCCTTTATCATGCCCTGCTTAAGCGCGCCGCCAAGGACTCCGCCCATCATTTTTTCAGGCTCTGCTCCGGGCTTGTTTGTGTCAAATGAGCGCGCCACAAACATCAGTGGGTCTTTGTCAAGCTCCCTTTTTGGCGTCGGGATTGTGTTTTGTATTGTCTCAAGCAGGACATCAAGGTTTACGCTGTGCAGGGCTGACATTGGGACAACAGGCGCGTTCTCGTACGGAGTGCCTTTCAGGAACTCCTTTATCTCTGCGTAATTCTTCTTTGCCTGCTCTGGAGTCACAAGGTCTATCTTGTTCTGGATCACGATGATGTTCTTAATGCCGACAATCTGCAATGCCTGTATGTGCTCCATTGTCTGGGGCTGGGGGCATTTTTCATTGGCTGAAACCAGCAGCAGTGCGCCGTCAATGATGTTTGCGCCGCAGAGCATTGTAGCCATCAATGATTCATGCCCGGGGGCGTCAACAAGGGAGAATTTCCTTACTGCAACAGACGGCTTTTTGCACTTTGTGCATGCAGGCTGGACCCCGTAGGCATCTGCTCCTTCGCAGGTGCTGCACCTGTAAATTGTGACGTCTGCATAGCCGAGCCTTATTGTGATCCCGCGCTTTATCTCCTCGCTGTGCGTGTCAGTCCATTTTCCTGAGAGCGCCTTTACGAGCGTTGTTTTTCCGTGGTCAACATGCCCAACCATGCCGATGTTCAGCTCTGGCTGCGGGTTCAGGGAAACAGGCTCAATAGGCTCTGCAGGCAGGGAGCGCTCTGGGGGTTCTGCCTTGGGCTCTGCCTGCTTCTTTCTTGCCATGTTCACGACGACCAAGGAAGTCTTTATAAACTTTACCAGCACACTGGGTTTGTTTCGGGGTGAGTGAAGATGAGAATATGCACTACTGCACTGAATTATTCAAGCATTGACCGTGCAATTTGTGACGAGGTGTCTGCATCAATGGTCAGGGATGCTCTGGAGGAAAACCCTGCATTCAAAATAATAGCATATGTCCCAAAAACAGGCGCCTTGTATGCCGGAAAGTCAATATTAAGCCTGGCTTCTGAAATAAAGCAGGAGCTTGATAGCAGCAACATAAGGAAAGGGTATGTTGAATACATGCGCGCAAGCGTGTTTGCAGCGCGCGTGGCATTTTCAGACCTCCAGCGAAATGTTTAAATAGTCACGCTTCTGAATAACAGTCATGGAAAAAGAGGCAGAGGCAAAAGAGGTTCCTGACAACACTGTCTTCTGGAGCATTGTCGGGGTTGCGTGCGTGTTCCTTGTTGTCCTTGTGACAGCAATGGTCATAAGGTCTGACATCACAGGGAAGATAGTCCAGCAGTGGTTTGACCCCTCCAGGCCGTTTGAGTCAAACCCTTATGCCTGCCTTGATGTGCCGATGTGCGGCTCAGAAACCAGCTACATGTGCTGCGCTGCGCAGCCGCTGCCCAACGGCATGAAGTGCACTGCGCCTCTTTTGAGCCGCGCCGCAGAGGCTCCGTCCTGCCCTGAGGCAATGCCTTATGCGTGCCCATGCCCTGAAAAATACCCGTACAGGCAGTCATGGCCTGTGCCGTCAAGGTGAAACAATGGACAAGGCCCTTATTGCAGGAGTGTTCGCAATCATTGCAATAGTCGGCATTGTGCTTTTTGTCAACAGCTCAATAACAGGCAAGTTCTATTACCCTTCTGTCTATTACCCGTACAACAACATTTATGCAGATGACTTTTACGTGAAACCCACAGGAATGAAGATGGACGTGGCAAGCGGCGTTGTTTTCCTCAGGCCTGACCAGGTTGTCAATGATGTCTGCAGGAATGCAGTCAACTGCTATGGGCTTTCTGACTACACCTGCTGCAAGCATGACGGCACTGACTGCATGATTCCGCCAGAGGAGTACAGGGCTGCCGGATTGTGCACATACACCCACAGGAGCAAATGCCTCTGCAGGGAAGACTATATTGCAGGGCTTGTTGAGAGGTACGGCTAAGAAATCAGTTTCTTCAACTCACTTACTTTCCTGTCCAGCATTGCCTTTGTGCCTGCCTCCACGTTTAACCTCAACACAGGCTCTGTGTGGCTGCTCCTGATGTTAAACCACCATTCAGGGAATTCAACGCTCAGGCCGTCGATATGGTAGATTTTGGCCTTGCCAGAATATTCATCTTCTATTTTCTTGAGTATTTGCTGCTTGTTTTCAGCAGGTAAGCTTATCTCGCCTGAATTGAAGTATTTTTTCAGCTGTGCAAGGAGCTTGGAAAGGGGCTTTTTTTCAGAGCTGAGAATGTTCATCATGAGCATTGCAGGAATGTCGCCGCTGTCTGTGCAGAAATTGTCGCGGAAATAATAATGCCCGCTCTGCTCGCCAGCAAAAAGGGCCTGTTCTTCTTTCATTATGTGCGAGATGTAAGTGTGCCCGACCCTGGTCATTATTGCAACCCCGCCCATTTCAGTAACTTTTTCCTTCACAATCCTGCTGCAGCGAACGTCATACAGGACTTTTGCGTGCGGGTTTTCCTTGAGCAAGTGTTGTGCGAGCAGGACAAGTATGTGGTCAGGCCTTGCAATGTTTCCTTTTTCGTCGACAAAAACCACCCTGTCGCAGTCGCCGTCATACGCAATCCCCATGTCTGCCTTGTTCTTTTTAACTGCATCAACAAGCTTGTCCAAAGCGTTTTCCTTCAGCGGGTTCGGGGGCCTGTTTGGAAAGCTTCCGTCAGGCTCAAAAAACAAAGGAATTATCCTGACAGGAAGGCGCCCAAAGACCTTTGGCGCAATGATTCCTTCCATTCCGTTTCCTGCATCAATAACCACCTTTAGCTTTTTGAGCCTTCCCTTGAATTCCCTGACATGAGACACGTAGTCAGAACTGATGTTTTTCTTTCTGGTTTTTCCCTTGTGCTTAGGCCGGCCGAAGTTTGCCTGCTCAATCAGCGACTTTATCGGGCTCAAGCCGTCTGGAAAGCCAAGAGGGCTTCCTCCTTTTGCGCAAATCTTGAAGCCATTGTATTCCTTTGGGTTGTGCGAGGCAGTAATCATGACTCCTGGGCTTTCCTGCGTGGCAAAATAAAGCATTGGAGTCGAGCACAACCCGATGTCAATGACGTTGCTTCCCTGGTCATTAATGCCTGCAATCAGGCGCTCAGCAAGCCTGTCAGAGCCAATCCTTGCATCCCTGCCGACAACAATTGTCTCATTGGTGAAATGCATTGCCACAGCCCTGCCAAGCTTGTACGCAAAATCAAGAGTAAGCTCAGAAGGATAAATGCCCCGTATGTCATAAGCCTTGAACAGGTTTTCCATACCGCCTCTTTTGTAGATGGAATGCTAAATGGGGTATAAAAATCCTGCTGTGGAATTACTTCCTAATCACGTAAAAAATCTCATTCGGTATCGTGAATGTCTCGTATTTCCATCCAAGCCGCTTGAGCATTAATTCCATCCATGCCCTTCTCGGCTGTTTCATTGGCTTTTCACTGCTTGTCATTGTGGGGAAGCTTACAACAACCCATCTTGCAGGCAAGGCCTTAAGCAGGAGCTCGCTCAGCTTGTGCCCTTCCCCCTTCTCAATAATCTCCAACAGCTTGAAAACAAGGGCAATGTCTGCAGTTGGCAAACGCTTAATCTGCTCCATTCCCTTGACATCAACAATCCTGCACTCGCCCTCAATACCGGCAATATTGAAATATTGCTCAACTGCAGAGCACAAATTCCTGTCAATGTCAACCCCGACGATCTTTGCATCAGCATCAGGGTATGAGATTGGGTTTAGTCCGCAGCCAATGTCAAGCACAACCCTTGGCTTTCCTGTGATTGCAAATATTTTTTCATAAACCTGCCTGTAAAAAGGCAGGCGCTCCATTGTTGAGGAATGGGTTGAAAGCAAATGCTCAATTATCTCGCCACGCTTTACAGGCTCTGCGCACTGGGCAAGCTCTGCCAGAAGCGCCTGCCTGTGTGTTGGCTCTTCGCCCTCGAAAAGCGAAACATTCCTCCTCAAGACAGCCCTTACTGACTTTATCAGGTTTTTGTAATCAGAGCTTCTTGTGCTGAGAGAATCAAGCTTTTTTGCAAGCTTCGGGTTTCTTTTCAATTCCTTGTCAAGCACTGCCTCAACAAATGCGTGCTCAATTCCGGCAAGCTCCTTTTTTGCCAGGATATCATGAACTATGTCCTCTCGGGTGGGCATAATTCAATCCAAGAAACAAGTGGTATTAAAGCTTAATCCTGATAATCGGCTTAAGTGATGCCTTTGGAAGCTGCAGCCTGTGCTTGCCATTGATGCGGTTGTTCATTTTCCTTGTTCGCGCCTGCTCAAGGCTTATGATTCTGCGGCATTCAACGCACCATTTTCGCATAGGAGAATAGCTTCGCACCGGCGCGCCGCATCGTTTGCAAACAGCAGTCATTATCCAACCACCTTTGCCCAAAACATGCCAGGTATTTATTAAGCTTATGGAAACATACCTACTCAAGAGTAGTCAAATAATGGTATGTTTTCGTCGATAATTTTATATACTCAATTGCGGTTTTTGGTTGAGAGGGGCAACATGGACACTCCCCCACAGCAAGAACAGCCGAATTCTGAAACGCAAGTGTTAGGCGGCAACATCGAGCTTACAGGCTTCCGGGAGCTTGATGGCGGCTCAATGATTGTGCTGAAGAAGATAATCGGCAATTATGCAAGGAGGTTTTCTGACAATTACGGCAATGAGAAAATGTCGCTCTCAATATCCAGGAACGCAGACCAGTTTGCCCTTTCGGCATCAGTGTTGTGCAAGGGAAACAAAATAACAGTCGACCATGCTGACAAGAACATATTCTTCCTCGTGGATGCTGTCCTCAAGAGGATAGAGCAGGAAATATCAAAATAATCAGTTCTTCCGTCTCTTTTTGCCAAGCTTTGCAATAAGCATTGCAATCTGGGCAAGAACAAACCAGACGATCAGGAAGTTTGTTACAGGCCACAAATAAGTGAATATTTTTGCCTTGATGAAGAATACAACAAGCGCAATAATTCCTGCAACAGTGCATTCCTTTATCCTGCCTTTTTTGAACTCAGCCCACATTCTGATTGCTATCAAATAAAGTATGACGCCGTTAATCACAATGTCAAGCACTGTTGCTGCAAAAACAAAGCCAAGGATGACTATCAGGAGGATGAACAGCGCAAGCCCGATTATTGCTGGCCAAACCATTGCTGCCTTGGGTTGAGGCAAAGTTTATAAACATATCCTTCGCGGAATTTTCTTATGTCATTTCAGGAAGAACTGCAGGCATTTGTGAAAAAAGAGCTGAAATCAGACATTCTGCTCGAGGTGCCCCCTTCAGCTGAGCTCGGCGATTTTGCGCTTCCCTGCTTCCAGCTCGCAAAGCAGATGAAAAAAGCGCCGCCATTGATTGCAAAAGACTTGGCTGGAAAGCTGAAAAAGCCTGCATTTGTCGAGAAAATAGTGGCAAATGGCCCATACCTTAATTTCTTCCTGAAAAAAACAGTGCTTTCCGAGAAGACCCTTCTTGACATAGAATACCAAAAGGACAAGTACGGCTCTTCTGACGAAGGCAAAGGAAAGACAATAGCAATCGACTATTCCTCGCCAAACATCGGCAAGGTTTTCCACTTCGGCCATTTGAGAAGCACTGCAATCGGCAACTCGCTTTACAAGCTCTTCTCATCGCAGGGATATAAGGTTGTCAGGATCAACTACCTTGGGGACTGGGGAACCCAGTTCGGAGCCCTGATTTACGCATACCTCAACTGGGGCGACAAGAAAAAAATGGCAAAATGCCCCCTGAAGCACCTGCTTGAGCTTTACACCAAATTCCGCAAAGAGGCAAAGGACAACCCCAAGCTCGACGAAGAGGCAAAGGCGTGGTTCAAGAAGCTTGAGGACGGCAACACAGAGGCAACAAAATTATGGGCAAAATTCAGGCAGGACTCCCTGAACGACTACAAGCGGATGTATGGCCTCTTGGGCGTTGAGTTTGACTCTTATGACGGAGAGGCTCACATAGCAAAGCACACTGACGACATGATAGCTCTTTGTGAAAAGAAAAAGCTGGTAAAGGAAAGCAAGGGAGCGCTTGTCATCCCGCTCAAGGGCTTTGAGATACCGTTCATGCTCCGCAAGGACGACGGCGCAACAACCTATGCAGCACGCGACCTTGCAGGAATCAAGTACCGCTTTGAGACATACAAGCCTGCAAGAATCATTTATGTCACAGGAAGGGAGCAGTGCCTTCACTTCCAGGAATTGTTTGCAGTCGCGGAAATGCTCGGCTACAAGAAAGAAACGCTTTTGCATGTCGACCTCGGCTTTTATTTGTCGCCAGAAGGCGGAAAAATGGCGACAAGAAAAGGAGAGTCTGTCTTCATGGAGGATGTCATCAAGGAAACCATTGACCTTGCCTTAAAGACGATAAATGAGAAAAACCCAAAGCTCAAGAACAAGGAAGAGGTTGCGCGCATGGTTGCTGTCGGCGCATTGTTCTTTGGCGACCTGATGAATGACCGCAACAAGGACATAACATTTGACATCAACAGGTTCCTTGACTTTGAAGGAGACACAGGTCCTTATCTGCAGTACACTTATGCGCGTGCCAGCTCGATAATAAGGAAGGCAAAGGAAAAAAAGCTTTCGGTAACAACAAAAGTGAAGTTTGACCTGCTTTCAGAGCCTTCTGAGAAAAAGGTCATTACTTTGCTTTCAGAATACCCTGCCAAGGTAAAGGACGCGGCAAGGCAGTTAAGGCCGCACATTGTTGCCCAATACCTCATTTCGCTTGGAAGGGCATTCAATGAGTTCTACCATTCCTGCCCGTGCATGCAGGAAACAGACAAGGAAAAGCAGAAAGCCCGCCTGCTGCTGATTGACTGCACAAGGACTGTGCTTAGAAACGGTCTTTCTCTCCTGGGGATATGCGCGCCAGAGGAGATGTGAGCTTTTCAGGAATTTCTGCCTCCCTGACAGAAAGGACCATTGCCTTCACCATTTTGTCAAGAGATGTAACAGAGCGGTGGTTCAGCATTACTTTCTTGCCCTTCTTAAGCAGGCCCGTGATTTTCCCGTCGGGATTTTTTGTCTGCCAGAGCGAGCCTGACTTCAGCCACCATTGCGTCCCAGGCCTTGCCAAGTACTGGATGCCGAAAATGCGGTAAGTGCCGTTGAATTCATCCTTGACTCCTGCATAGCAGTGCGAGCTGTAGAATCCTTTTGCCTTTTTCCCCCATCCGAGCTCAACAATATAATACATGGCAATGGTATTTTGAGGCTTATTTTATAGGTTTGCAACCGCAGGAGTTTTATACCAGCCCGTATTCCCTGCTGGTATGAAAATCATTACGGTCCCAGGACCCGCATCAGAGGCAATCCTTTCAGAGCTCAGGAAAAGGCAGATAAATGAGCACGGAAGGGCTCCTGTTGTTGAAATTGTCGACGATATAAAAGAGAATTTCATAATGATTGGCGGAAGCCCTGAAACAACAGAAGCAACTTTTTCCACTTTCAACGACAATCATCCAGGGGCGGGAATTCTTGTTTTTACTGCAGAGCCAAAGCCGTTAAAGGGAATGCCTGCGGAAAGGATGCTTTTTGTGGGATGCAGGGCGTGGAGCAGGGAAACACACGCAGTGATGAAAACCAGGAACATCAGGCAGTACCCGATGCACGAAATAATGCAGGAAGGGGTTAATGATGTCTGCGACGCCGTTATGGCTGCCGCTAAGGACTTCCCAGCGCTCTATGTTTCCATAGACGTGTCTGTCCTTGATCCTGCCTTTGCCCCGTCTGACACCGCAGAGCCTGGCGGAATGACCACAAGGGAGCTTTTGTATTTCCTCAGGCGGCTGAAACTGCTGAAAAACCTGTCTGCTGCTGACATTGTGGGCTTTAAGGAGGGGGCTGCTGTCCTCGGCGCAAAGCTGCTTTCAGAGCTGTTATAAACAAAAGCAAATGCTGGTGTTATTGACGATCTTGAGAAATTTCCGCGTCAAGCTCAGACAGTATTGTATTGCGGTGTAGGGTGAAGTAAGTGCCGTCCTTTTTCTCAACCGCATGCGCAGGGATTCCTTTTGACAGGATATAGCTGCTTATCTGCCCCTGAAGCTGCAAACTATATGGTCCGACAGCAAAAATAGCGTGATTGTGTCTTTCAGACGGGCGCTGTTTGTCATTGCGCAAAAGCGCGTCAAGCCCCTGCTTGAAGCCTGCCGCATCGCCGACCAAGGAGGCAATGTTCCTTATGACGAATGCAATCCATTTTTCCCTGCGCTTTTCAGAATGGAAAACCTTTAAGCCGCGGTCATCATCCTGAATTCGTTTGGGCATGTGTGCGTATGCGTTTCTGGCAATTATAAATATTGCGAAAAGAATTTGCCAAGTATGACGCTTTTAAACAGAAAAGCTTTTATATAGTGATGAATACTAGTTCTCACTACAAGGGGAGTAATAATAATGGGAAGGATAAAGACGCAGCTGATTAAGCGGTTGACACTGAACCTGGTCAAGCAGCACAAGGCGCTGCTGACCACTGATTACGAGCAGAACAAGAAGCTTGTTGAGAAACTGTTGACAGAGCCTGGCAAGAAAATCAGGAACACAGTCGCAGGGTATGTGACACGAATAATGCAGCGCAAGGAAGACTAAAAACCGTAGACCGAGAACACGGGATAACGGGGATGCGGGGGTGCAGCGATGGAGGAAAACTCCATATTTGTCGGAAACAAGCCGTTCATGAACTACGTCACAGGAGTCGTGATGCAGTTCACAACAAAAGGTGCTTCTGAGGTTGTTGTAAAGGCCCGTGGAAAGTTCATTTCCCGAGCAGTTGACATAGCAGAAGTGGCTTCAAAAAGGTTCTTGCAGGGCGGTGTCGGAATTAAGGATATCAAGGTTGATTCTGAGGAGTTCAAGAACACAGAAGGAAAGATAGTCAGGGTAAGCACGATAGAGATAACCTTGGGAAGGAATGAGGGCTCTGAAGTGCCGCCGGCGGTTTAAACAGCTTGGTTTATCTCGCTGAACAGATTTTCCAGCAGATTAATTACCTTTTCAGAATCAGCATATTTCTCCTTGTATTTTGCATAACTTTTGCTGATTTCATCCATTATTTGCTTCTTGCTCAGCCCCTCTTTGGCTTCTGCATAAAACCTGAAATCCGCACTTTCCTTGCAAAACAAAGACAAGCCGTCAGCATACCTAAATATCTTGCCTTCCTCTGTTTTGGGTTTTCCTGAAGATCCATGGTTGGTTATGCAGTCTATGTCTGTTTCATCCAATTCAAACTCTTCTTTAAGGATTTTAATGCTTAATTCGGCATGGTTTTCCTCTCCAACGGTCTTTCCAATATCGTGGACCCATGCAAGTGCTGAAAGTTTTTCCTTGTTGCCTTCACAAAGAACATCCAGCATTTTAATAATTGCTTCAGAATGTACAATGTTCCATCCTGACTGTAATTCCGGAAGCGACTTGAATCTTTCAATGGCAAAACTTCTTGCATTGCTAATTGTTAATTGTTTCATTTTTGTCGGATAAAAACCATGCGGCTATTAAACCTTATTATTATGCAATTCTGTTCGATTCAGACACCTCTTCAACCGGTATTTAGCAGGTGAAACGAATTAAATCGCGTTAATGTCCTTTAATTTGAGCAATGAGGAATATTGCAACAGGCTCTTTACAACAATTGTTTTATTATTATACTTCTTAGCAATGGCATCATGTGATTTTAGTGATACTGGGCCTTTGCCTGAATAGTATTGCCTTATCTCATAAAGCATAAGGGCAATGCCTGCAAGTGAGTCCTTTTCACAATTCACCCCGTTCATTTTTCTTTCGAGAGATCTTTTAAGTGCACGGAAATATGAAATGTGTTGGGGCAAACGCAGATAAACCAACAAGTTTGCTGAGTTAAAAACAGATTCTGCAAAATCCCCCCAGCTGCCTTCAGTAATCCATGTTGGTTTTTTTGAAATATCTTCCAATAACTGCTTACGTTCACTTACAGAACGCACGATATCAAATTTTTTTATGTATTTTATGTCATCAAGTGAGTAGACAGGGATTGAAAACCTGTCTGACCACACTTGTGCGAGTGTTGATTTGCCAGTTCCATAAATGCCAAATATGTGGATACGATTTGCCTGTGGAATGAGATAATCACGTGAATTAAGGCATTCTATCCTGTACTGCTTGTCAGGCAGGACATCAATGACGGTTAGGGAGGCATTGCTCACCTTCAGACGTTTTATTGCTTCTCCAGGCTGCAACCCTAAAGTTTGGCCAATGATCAATTTCAAGAGAAATCCCCCTGAGAAAATGAGAATGTTTTTGTCATGCAGCGCTTTGTTGGATGCGAATAGTTCAAGCACGCGGTTTGCACGATCATTGACTTCATCAATACTCTCCCCATTTGGCGCTTTGGCATTAATATCAGCATTAATTATTGTGGAAATATCTCTTTTAGGCCTGCCGGACCAGTCTCCATTATCCCGTTCGCGCAACAAAACATCGTAATGAACCGGAATGCCAAGTTTATTCCCCACACTTGCTGCTGCATTTTTGCACCTTATGGCATCGCTTGAGTAGATCATGTCTATGTGTTCTCGAGAAAGACGGCGTATAAGCTGTTCAAGCTGTAGTCTGCCGGTTTCAGTGAAATCCCCTTCAACAGGGTGCGATAATAAACCATACACATTATCACTTGTTTGCGGATGCCTGCAAAAGTAAAGGCGCATTTTAACCACCACGCAATATCCGCTCAAGTTCGGGTAATGTCTCTTTAAGTGCCTCCGGACGCTTTGTTGACTGGGAGGCTGCTTTTTTGGTCCAAAGAACAAGAGCATAAAGCTGTTCGCGAGCAGGGTCTTCTTCTAAGTCATAACCCCTCCTAAATTCAGCCATGCCTTGCTCACGTTCTATATTAAATGTGTGCTGATAGTGCGCGATGTCCCAATACTGATCGCCACTCATTACAATATCCAAATCAAGCACTCCTGCTACTTCAAGGTTTTTGAAAAGAAGGTTTCCAATATGGTAATCTCCATGAAGAAAACAAGGGGTTTTTGTTCTTTGGAGAACTGGTTTAAGCAAGTTGTATCTATCTTTTATACGTGTCGCATATGCATTCTTGATATTGTCGTGTTTGCAAAGCTCATCTAGCGATTTGGTGAAAAAGCTGTTCACAAAATCTGCCCACGAGGCATGGCTGCCTTTCAGTTGTTCATCAAGCCTTCCGAATGATTGGGCTTGCAGTTTGTGGATTGAAGCAAGAGTCTTTCCTGAGTTTCGGTGTACATTCAGACGGTCTGAAGAAGACAATAAAGCGATATCGATTGGATGGGCATCTAAACGCTTTATTATAAGATATTCGAACGGGTATTCGCTTTTTTCTGAAGAATATTTTACAACTTCCGTGGTAGGAATGCCATTTTTGGACAGAAACTGCATTGCCGCAACCCGTATTCCATATGACTTGACACGCGGGTCCTTTGGAATGGTAAGAACAAGATCCTCTGTAAGGAAAACCCAGTTGTTTCTTCCGAATGGGGCAAGCGTTATGTCCTTTTTGCCCAGAATTTTTTGCGCATATTCATGAATTCTTTGTTCGGAAAGTTTCATTTGCAAAGCTTGTTTCTTCAATTACCCATTGGTTTTCTTTTCTGTTTAGGATGACATACCCGCAGTTTGGAATCTCCATGTTAAGCAGAAGATTTTTGATGTCTTGGTTAAAGATTAAACCCAGGATTATTCGGATAAATGAGCTATGAGTTACCACCAGAACAGTACCTGTCTCTTTCGCAAGCAAATCAATAAACTGTTTTGCACGGTTAATAACATCATTCACGCTCTCCCCGGATGGGAGTTTTTTGGTGTAAAAATCAGGATTCGCATTTATCGGGGCCCAGTCTATACTTGAAACAAGCCGGCCTGCAAATTCACCGCTGCTTTTCTCACGGATAAGCGCATTCTCCAAAATAGGGCATTTTATTGTTTTAGAAATGATTTCTGCAGTGCTCTTTGCACGGTTTTCATCGCTAGTGATAATCTTTGTTATTTTGAAATCTGCGAGCTTAACACTTATGCTCTTTGCTTGGAGTTTTCCTTGTTCTGTGAGGGCGTCTTCAGGAGAATTAAGCCTTTTCTCAGCATTGGAGGCTGCTTCTGCATGCCGTAAAAGAATCAATTTTAGATCAGGGCATTTCATTTGCTTTTATTACCCCCGCAGAGCATGCAGTTTCAGCCACCATCCTGTACCTTTCCTCCAAGCCGTTGTTCCTTGCGATTGCTTGAAGAGTTTTAAATGGCGTGTTTTTATTGCGGCCTATAATCTTCAAGACATATTCGTACCCTTTTACACAGCCTTGCCCCCTTCCAATCTTATCAAGTATTTCAGGCGGGCAGTCTTTATGGCAGCAGAGCGAACAAAGAACATCCCAATTCTTGCTTGATGACAGTTTTCTGAATATTTCCGAGAAAAGCCTGTGTCTCTTTGAGAGCCCCCAAATCAATGCAACTTGCAAAAGCACATCCTTTCTTGGCAATTGCCTCATACTTTTAATCTTCCCCTTAAGGAATATATTAAATTTTTTAAACCACGAACTTCCACGCGCGGTCTTCAAATGATTTAAAAACAGTTTCCAAACAAGGTCTTTAAGCAGTTTATTATTATGCACTTGCCTCATGCACTCTTTTTTCAGCACATCAATGGTTTTTAGCTTAGGGAATACGTGTGCAGCATGAATCTTATGAAATGTTGCTTCGTCCAGATAAGTAAGACCCTCATCCGAAGTGCCTCTGTTAAGAGCAAGAATTGCATTCCTGAGAAGTATTAGGAATTCTGCACTTTTATAATAACGCGCGCACATTGTGATTGGTATAATTCTTTTTTTGAGCAGGAAGAGTATTGAGTTCTCAACACTAGATTCCTCAGAAGGAAAGTCGTATGACTTAAGCAGTGCGAACCAGTATGGAAAAAGAAAGTCTCTTGTTCCACCATGGCAGTACTTAACGTTCATCACACCGTTTGGCCGTGTTTTTTGTGCATAATACTGGTCAAAATACAGTTTTTGAAAACAAATGACACGTTCACGCCGTTCTACGGTGTTGTGCGCTTTTTTTAGCTTTTCGACTGCATCGTGTATAGACAAATCACCATAAACAAAAAGCGACTCGGCAACTTGATTTCCCTCAGTAATACTTTTTGAAATTGCAATTCGGCAGTCTTTTAGCGTGCCCCACTCGGGAATGTCAACTTTGCAGAAGTTTAATGCCGAAACCTGCTTAATGAATTCTTTTCTAAATGCAAAATATTGAGGAGTGTCCTTTTTCCTTATTATCAGTATGTCAAGATCCGATTCTGGTATCATTTCCTGGCGAGCAAGGGAGCCAAAGAAAAAGACTGCGATGCCGTCTAACTTGCCCACTTTCCGCTCGCATTCTGTTGCAATTCTGCAAATATCCTCTCTAATTTTTATTGTGCAGCAACGTACAAATTCAAAACCATTTATGATGCCACAATCACTTATCATTTATTTACCTCCTAAAAATTCCTTCAGCACTCCTCTGTAATTGAACGCGATTTTTGCCGTATTGATTTCTGCTTCGGTGAACCATTTGACCTCAATGCCCTCGCCCAAATGGAACTCTGAGGGCTTCATGTCTAGTTTTACTGCGAATATGTGCTGTTTTATTCCGTCATTGTTTTGGACCCTGAACAGTTTTGGATTCTCAATGTAGACTCCCAATGCCTTTAGGAGTTCTCTCCTGGCTGCATTTATTGGAGTGTCTGACTCTTCCACAACCCTGCCCAGGAGGTTCCAGTGCAAAGGAAACTCAATGTTGGGGTTGTCTTCCCTGAGCTGAAGCAGGCACTCGTTCTTTGAGTTATACACTATTACTTTGGCAACTTCTGTCATTGTGAGCCACCCTGCCTGATTTCTTCAAGGCGGCCCCTGAAGGCCTCAAGCTTGGTCTCAAGCATGCTTGTGACAACGTCCCTTGGGCTTTGCTTGTGGCAAAGGCAGTAGAGTTTTAACAGTTCAAACACATCCTTCCTGATCTTGACACTGCGGTATCCTGTTACGATTTCATAGGCATTTGGGATGTTTTCCTGGTCTTTTTTTGACACATCGGCATTTCGCGAATGCCGAGTATGCTCAAAAATCGGCTCGATTTTTGACAGTTTAGAGTTCATTTCAAATTCACCTCCAATCCGGTCTTGAATCATTTATAAGCGTTTGAAACATTTAACTATTCCTTATAGCAATTTCAAACCGTTTCAAAAAAATCCTGAAACAAAACACAATAGTTTTATAAATAACAAAAGCCTTAATTCTGACATGAGGGGGGTTGAGAACCAGATCCTTGAGTTCTTCAGGAGTGAGCCAGCTGTGGCCCACTCTACCACAGATGTCATAGAGAAGATAACCCCTGGCTATGAGGCGATAGATAAGGATATACTTGATACTGACAGGGAAAAGTCAAGAGCTGCAAGGGCATTGAAGGCAAAGCTTCACAGGCAGATATTGTACCACCTAAACAAGCTGGTCAGGAATGGCTTTCTTGCCATTAAGACAATAGGCGAGAACAAGGAAAAGGTCTTTGTTTTGACAGATGCGCCTTTTCAGGCTGCAGTGCCTGAACAGCATTCCATTCCTGCAATGCCGATAGAGGGTTATGAGCAGAAAAAGGTCATATACCGCCTTGAGCCCCTTGCATGGCTGGAAAGGCTTAATGCAATACTTCTGGAAACTCCCAAGTTCAGGACTGCTGCAGACCTCTCCCAGGCAGTCACAAATGCTTTTTCAGCTTCAAATGATGCTTTAGGATTGAATGATTTTGAGCAGTTTTTGCAAAAAGGCGATGTTGGAACAAGCATTGGATTCTTGAGGTCTTTGAACCAGAAATGCGAGGATTACGGGAGAAAAGCCACACTGGTCATTGACTTGACTAATCTGACTTCGCCAGACCTTGTTTTAGCGCCTATTAAGAATTATCTTGGCACCAAAAAGCCCCACAATATCACATTTATTTTTGATGTTTATCCCCGCGAGCTTATTGAGCACAAGGACTTTTTTGAAAAGCTTATTACCATTTACTCCGAGGCAGGCGAGGACATTTTCATCAAAAACGAGAATGTTCACAGCGCGCCTTACATACTTGGCAAGGCAGGCCCTTATACGTTTCCAAATGACGCATGGAAAGAGTATAAGTCAGGGCTTTTTGAACAGGTGCCAGGGCTTGTCTGCGCCCATGCCACAATAATGGTCGATGTTGAGAGATATTTTAGCAGCAATCCAAAGACCATTGCCAGCTTCACAGACCTTATGCTCAAAGTTGCGAAAAGCCTTCGTTTGGCTAATGAGAGCCAGAGGAAGAGAAGCGCTGAGTTCTTTAAGGGAGGAATACAGCTTACACCTGCAAAGGCAAAGCAGTTTTTCAAGTTCAGCAGAAACTGCGTAAGGTTCTGGAATTACGGCTGGAAAGTGCCTGGGGCTGACCAGGCTTTTGTTTTGCAGTTTTTGCAGGAGAGCAAAAAGGCAGTTGATGAGTACTGTGTCAGCGAGGAAACAATCTACCAGAGCTGCGGAATGCCTACTCGTTTCAGGATTGCGTATTCATGCGCCTTTGAGGAGTTTGTAAGGGACATATTCACAAAGCCGCTTTTCCCGAAATGCGTGATTAAGGCCGCAGATGACTATGAAAGCCCTGAAGTCAAGGAGATTATCAAATCAAAAGAGCAGATAGTGCGCATTTTTGACGGCGGAGACCTGATGACATTTAAAAGGGTTGGAACTGTAACTCCTGCGGGGCTTATAGGCGAAATAAGCAAAATACTCATAAATCACGGCTTGCCTATTTTTAGAATACAGTTTTCAGGGCACAAAACAGGCGGGATAACCACGCTCTCACAATTTATTGAGGAATAAAATGCAAGCAACAACAGTCTTCGAAGCATGGAAGCTTGCGCTGTCGCACATACTCAAGCACGGCATTGACTTCACAGACGAGAATAAAAGAATCTGCAGGGAATTCATGAACCTTGCAATTGAGATAGAACACCCTGAGATTGATGCAACAAGGCCCATAACAGCGCTTAACACATTCCAGAAATGGGACTATCCAAGCTTTGATGACATAGCAAGAACAGTACTTGACAGCAATCTTGCGCCAGAATACTCGTACAGTTATGGTCCACGACTGTTCTCATTCCAGCAACAAAAAAACCAAATAAACGATTTCATCATCCCTTTGCTCAAGAACAACCCCACATCAAGACGCGCAGTCCTGACCTTATGGGACCCTCTTGAGGACTCAAACCCCCTGAAGCGCGACATGCCTGGCCTGGTCGCAATTGACTTCAAGCTACGCAATAACCGCCTCAACATGACAACAGTGATAAGAAGCAATGACATGTTCTTCGGCTGGCCGGCAAACATATACCAAATGCACGTATTGCAGCAATACGTGGCTGAAAAGCTGGGAGTGAAGACAGGAAGCATAACCACGTTCTCCACATCAGCGCACATCTTCCACGACCAATTCACGCACATCAAAAAAATACTGAAGATGGCGTGAAGAATGCAGTAAATAATGAGGAGGGTCACTACGCTCCGCAGCGCCTTGATTGGGTTTATTATCCCTAATCAAGCATTCCTTGACCAATCTTTAAATACCACCTATTCGTCGTTATTCTTGGACCCGTAGTTTAGCTTGGACATGTCGGCAACAATGCCCCTGTAGTTTAGCTTGGATAGAATACGAGGCTTCGGACCTCGTGACCGGGGTTCAAATCCCTGCGGGGGCGTTGCCGAGCAACTTGCGGACTCCGTCAGTCCGCAAGTGAATTCGGGGCTTCGGACCCCGAGACCAGGGTTCATCTCGGAAATCTGCTGATTTCCGACGAACTTGAGGACTGCATCCTCAAGTAATCCCTGCGGGTCCGTCAGGAGCCGCAGACCAGCCGGTGAGCCTCAGCGAGCCGGCGCTGCCTGCGGGTCCGTATGTTTTAAAAACAAAAGCCAAAAAATATAGTTTGTCAGGGGCTATATGTTAACCTGGCCAGACTGCTTGGTTTGGGACCAAGCGATCCCGGTTCAAATCCGGGTAGCCCCACTACAATTAATAAATAACTAATCCAAATTGGGTGGCTACGCCACAGAGACCAACCATAAACATTTTTTGTTCGTGCGAATCAAAGATATTCACGACGCACAAATCCTGCATTAAATAGTTCAAGAGGTATGGGGCGGGATAAGCTGTTATCCCCCACCAAACCTTAAAACCGAAACATTTATATACTAGTAAAACATAGCCATTATTAAGTGGTTAAAATGGGGAAGACGCTTGCTGAACTGGCACTGGCAGGATTTGCAGCCTTAGGCATGTTTGGCACTA
The DNA here is from genome assembly GCA_038884575.1 of Candidatus Woesearchaeota archaeon. Taxonomy (GTDB): domain Archaea; phylum Nanobdellota; class Nanobdellia; order Woesearchaeales; family ARS49; genus JAWAAW01. The sequence continues at coordinate 151 of JAWABQ010000013.1, read as the reverse complement.
ATTATGCTGGTCCTCAGCAGCAGGCTTATGCTGTTCAGGACGAGCAAAGTTCTCAAAAGATGAAAGTGCCTTCTGGCAATGAGCTCATGATGGCAGAAAAGGAAATCAGGGACATTTACAAGGCAGAATACGCACTCAAGGACCCTGCAAA
>JAWABQ010000012.1:0-21285 GCA_038884575.1 Candidatus Woesearchaeota archaeon | reverse complement strand
ATGAGAACGGCCTTGCCAGGACCGAGTCAGGACTGCTCGTCCCTGCATACATTGCAAGCCAGTTTGGGTTCAGCACTTCTGGAAAAGAACAGCTGGACAGATTCCACACCTGCCTGAGAAATGAGGCAAAAGTGCTGCCGCTCTGCCCGTTCAGCACCTGCGAGGAATATCTTGACAAGCCCGGGCTGAACTCCTTAAAGACAATTGATGAACTCCTGAAATTCTGGCAAGACTTCAACATGATTGTGGGCAGGGTAAATTATGAAATGCTTATGCCAAAATCAAAACTGATGATTGCAGTCCTTGACGGCAGCCATGCCTTGGATGACGGGGTATCATCAGAAATCGGGTTTTACGCAGCAGAATACAAAGGAAAAAAGCCCATTGTGGGAATAAGGACTGATTTCAGGTTATCAGAGAACATTGCAGCTCCAATAAACATTGCGGTCAGGTATTTCATTGACAAAGGGCCTTACAACGGATTTTTCTTCAATGGTCCAGATGCCTACGATAAGGCGCTAAGGCAAATAAAAGAACTGGCTGACAAAATCAGGGCAAATCCCTGACCTTTCCAAACTCAAGAACTTTCTTCCTGGCATCGTCAACAACATAAACATCAAAATCGCCAAAATCAGGGGCAAGGGGGCACTTTACTTTCTCTTTTGTGACATCACTGCCCTCTACCGAGGGATGGAAGCTTGGCTGGACTATCAGAACGCTTTTGTTGTATTTTCCTTTGAGGAAGCACTTGAACCTTTCCACCCGCCCATTCTCCCTTAATGAAACAGCAGGATGAATGTGCCCCACAATAATCACTTCTGCATCCTTTGTTTTTGGCATTGAGTCTCCGTGGCAGATCAGGATTTTCCCAAGCTTTAGCTCTGTGACGACCTGTATTTCTTTCTTGTTTGCCAATGGACCAAGTGCAGGGTCATGGTTGCCTTTCACAATAACGACCTTTTCGCAGTTTCTCTGCAAATAATCAAACAATCGCATGGTCTCCTTCCATTCCTGCCTTGAAGCGCTGCCGAACTCGTGCTTCAGGTCTCCGTTAAGCACAATCCCTTTTGGCTTTATTTTTGAAAAAACCTGCTCAAGGCGGTCAACAATGTCCTTGTAATGAAACCGCGGAACAAGCACGCCCTGCCTCATCAGGGATTCCTCAAAGCCGATGTGCAGGTCTGACAAGACAAGCACGCCCTGCTCTTTCAGGTACAAGGCAAGGTCAATTGTTTCAACACCTTTAAGCAGCTGCATTGCCCTGAAAATGTTCGCAACCTTTAAAAAACTGATTCCTGTAACTGCACTATGAACATTGAGGAAGTTGTCAGGATTCACGAGAACATCAGGAGATGGCTTTTTCCGCGCGCAGTTCTGCATTTATTTCACCTTTTGTCAGGAGACGAGGTAGCAATATGGGCTGACAGGAGTTTCAAGCACCACCTGCCTCCAAAAGAGGACTTGGCATTTTCCATTACAAGGCTGCTGCAAACAGACATCCAGATGCACGACATAATTGGCACAATGTACACTTATTTGCGTGCTGACATTAAAAGGCTGAGAAGCATTGAGCTCGCAACGGCAAACGGCGCTGACATGTATTCGGAACTGATTTCAAACCTCAAGGTCGCGCACGAGCTGGAAAAGCGCGACGAGGGGCTTTGCCAGGTTTACGGCGGGCTTTTTGAAATGCTTGAGAAAGATGCACGGAAAAAATGCAGAACATATGAGGAAATCCGCAATGCAAGTCCTGCCCAGATAATCCGCAACCTGCGCGAATATGAGAACATGGACAAGACAACCCGTGCGGCATACTGCTGGGTGTGCGTGACAAGCACTGATGATCTCAAGGCAGGCCTGTCCACGCCAGTAATAAGCAATGCGCTTTCATCAGACCTTATTTACTTGCTGAATGACCGCTGGCAGCAGGCGCACCGTGACATACGAAAAAAGGACGCGCAAATGACAGAATACCTGAAGGACAAAAGGCATGCAGAGGCAGAGGCCAGCAAGGCCAAAGAGGAGATTGTTGCGCTAAAAGCAACCAATTCAGCGCTTGAGGAAAGGATAAAGGAGCTTGAAAACAATGCGCACGAGCCAAAGCTTCCGCCTGATGCTGAAAATCTGAAAGAAGAGCTTGAATATTTGAAGAACCTGAATGCCGCATATGAGCAGGAAAATACCAGGCTGAAAAGAGAGGTTGAGAGGCTTAGGCAGAGGAACATTGCGCTTGAGGCGCGCATCAAAAAAAGCGCAGCAAGCCCGGCCCAGCAGTCCTGCTATGACCTTTTTGCAGCATACGTTGAAGAAAGCGGCTATAATCCTGAGCTTGTCAGCACAATCATAACAGCCAACAGCGACTTCCTGAACAAGCATGACACGCCGCACTTCAGGAAGAACACAGAAGAACGACTTAAGGAAAAATCACTTATTAAGGAATTTGATGAGACGCTCCGTTGGCTGATAAATGAAAATGTCGTGCTGGTAAAGGAGGGAATTGGCACGAATTCCATCAATACCCACTTTTCAGACATCAAGTCCCAGCCGCTGAGGGATTATGTCTCCTCTGTTGTCAGCAGGCAATAGGCATCGCAACATTTAAATAAGATTTCACCATTCCGCAATAGTAATGAAGGGGTTGGTTGTCTTAATCGTTGCATTGCTTGCAGTTGCCAGTGCAGGCGCTTTTGTTGTTGTTGAGCACTGGGGGGTTTATGACGATGCGCCTTTCTATGAAATTGTTGAGAACAATGTTGACCTTGATGTTTCAGAACTGCATGGCGATGAAATAAAGGTTGTCTTTGCAATCCCTGAGCTTGCAGTCAGGGAAAGCAAAGGGCCTTACGCAAAGGCGCCAAGGGATGAGCGCGTCAGCCGTGCAATCCTCCTGCCATGGGATGCTGAAGCAGGGGAATATGCAATAAGGATGACCATAACAGACAGCGAGGGCAACAAGAGGGTCAGGCACAGGATAATTGAAATCGAATAAAAAAATTATGTCTCTGCCTGGGCTTTTATCTGCGCCTTTAGGAATTCTGAGCGCTCGCATGTCACAAGGACTTCGCCCTGTGCCTGCCCGCCAATGCTTGGCGTTGCAGCAACCTTGACTTTTGCGCCAGTCTGCGAGCTTGGCAGGTTGAATATCAGCGTCCTTCCTGTGTCCTTTTTCGTGGTCTGCTGGACAAATATCCCAAAGCCTGACAGGCCCTCGTTCATGTCAGTGGCGTCATTGTAAAGCATCTGGACCCCGCTTGTGATGTCGACATTGATTCCAGGGGTGAATGCAAAGCCCAATGACTCCGGCCCCCCGCCTTCTGCAAACAGTGATGGCTCAATGTAGACCTGGCCTGTGAATGCGCCAGGGTTCAGTATTACTCGCGCGCCTCCTGATGCAACAATGTCTGCCTGGCCCCCGACTGCGCCGTTTCCGTCGTGGTCAATCATTAACTGGTATGGCGCTGCAGGGTTGACCACAAATGCATAATGCGTGCCTCCAAGCGTCACATCGCCTGCCCCTGTTGCAGGGTCATATGGCGCAGAAGTGTCCTTGCCGCCAAGGTCCCTGAAGTAAACCTTGTTCTCGTCCGTGTTTATGGACGTGTATTCCGCAATGTTTGTTATTCCGCGCTTGTTGTTCTGGCTTGTGACTGCAAATATGTCACGGGGCATTATCGGGCTTGCGAAGAACACAAAGTTCTTGGTGTCATCGCCCCATTTGAGCCCGCCTGCGTCGTAGACAATCGGGAACTTGTAGTACTGGCCCCTGTTGTTTGTGAATGCCATGTTGTACTTGACATTTCCTGTCGCGCTGAACTTTATGACATTGCCGCTTTCAAGGCTTGGGTATGACTTGGGAGTGATTGTTTTTGGCAGGCTTCCCTGGAGGCCCCTGAACAGGATGTCAAAGTCCCCGAGGAATCCCTCAGGAGTCCTCAAATACTGCTTTGTGCCGTGGTGGTCAGGGACATAGATGTCCCCGCTTGCTGCGGCAATCGGGGTGAAGCGGTATTCTATGCTGCTTATTGCGAGCTCGCGGCCGTCATATGCCGCCCTTATCTTCACCCTTCCTTCCATTATGTTTTTGCCGTTTGCCTTTATATCCCTGCTGAACAGGTTGTCATCATACCTGTCGCGGATGTCAAGGCTTCCTGCAGGGCCCATAAGGCGCAGAGAGACTGTCTTGTCGTCTGTGTTTGCCTCTGCCCTGACAATCGTGTATGGTGTTCCGAGTATTGGGATGTCTGAGCCAATCATGTCCTCAAGTTCGCCGTCCTTTACTTTGCTCCTGAGGCCTGAGTCAAACTCTATTATCAGGGCAAGCATGTCCTCTGTTGACGGGCACCTCATGAACAATCCTGTTGCGCTTGTCTTCTCTGCCTGTGTGAATTCAACCCTGCAGCCGTTAAAGCCGCCTGCAGTCGGGTCGCGCAGCAGCAGGGTGTACCTTACTGTTGTCCTTCCTGCATTTGTCTGGACTTTCCTGTCTGCCATGCACGCGAACTCATTGCCAGTAATGCTTGGGCTCTTGTAACCAATCGGTTGGCCTATGTCAATTCCGGATATGACCAACGTGTTTGTCGGCTCGCCGGGCTGCTGCAATCCCTGGATTACGTTTGACGTTGTCTGAATCTGCGCATACTCGCTTACTTGCGAATAAGCAGAATACTGTGGTTCCGGGGTGTCAAGGATGACAAGAACAGATATTATGCCCACAAGAACAACTACCAGAAAAATCCTTATCTCAAAAGGGACTGCGAGCTTCATAAGGCACCTCTTTTATAAAGCAAAACTTGGACATCGAGTATTTAAATGTTTCTGACGAGAAATCATATCAGCCGCTTTTTTGTCTCCAAATCCTCAATGTGGATTACGGAAACAGGGCATGCCTGAGCAGCATCCATCATCTGCTTGAATTCGTCCTCTGTGATTTCCAGTTCCTGCACAGAATTGTCATCATTCCTCTTTCCGCCTTTCAGGTCTGCCCTGCCGTCATCTGCCATTTCCCAGCGCTCAGGGAATGCAGCAATGCATGCCCCTGCGCCTATGCAGTCCTCCCTGTTGTATGTTATCTTGTACCTCTTTTTGCCGTCCTTTGACTTTACTGCAACTGTCTGCTCCATCTGCATCACTCGATGTATATTATCGGCTTTCGCTTTTGCGTCCTTGGCTTTGCGCTGTGCCAGTATAAAATTCTTTCTTCTCCCTCCTGCCAGCAAAGATTGACTTCTCTGCCGTTGAACTGGTGAGGAAAGTCGACCAAGCCCTGGTCAAGGTCCTGCAGCACAGGCCCGAGGTCATTCAGTCTTTCAAAAGTCCTGAAGAAAGCGCACACGTGCTTGTGCAATTCCTTGTTAAGCATCATATCCTGTATGAATGCAAACCTGAATGCCTGCTCCTCTGTAAAAGGGTCGTCAAGCAAAACAGGGTCTTTTGTGTCTTCTGAAATCACGCTTATCTGCGCCTTTATCGTGTGAAGTCTTGAGAGAATCCGTTCCACCTTTGGAAGCAAACGCTCTGCCTCGTCAAGGGTGAAAAACCTCTTTTCCGCCATTATCTAAAAAATCATCCAGCGGTTTATAAACATATAGCAACTGCAAAACAATATTGCAAGACTAGGTTTCATCGCCATCCATTTGTTCATTGAAATCTGCTTGTTCTTCATCATCTGTTTGTTTTATCTTGTTTTTCTTGCGGGCCTCATTAACAGCCCTGACTGTTTCGATGATGTCCCTTTCAAAAGATTTGCTTTGTTCTTTCGAAAGTTCTATCTTTTCTCCAAAGTTCTCAAGGTCGTCCCTGAAGTAATCAAAAAGCCTTATGAGTTTTTCGACTGTTTTCTCAGCTTTTTTCTGCTTTGCACCTGCATTTAGGAGAATCTTGACAGCATCTTCGCGCATGCCGTGGTAGATAAGGTAAGGAAAGTCCCCAAGCTCATCCATGCTGCCCACATTCAGCGAGCATAACAGCTGGTCTGATTTTGCAATAACAAATGCCCTGATGCGGCCTGAACGCTCCATTTCTTCAATTCTGATTTTTGATTCTGAAACATCATCGTCTTCCACCAGTTCTTCCAGCTCTTTTCTTTTGCTTATCCCTTTTCTTTCTGCCTTCCTGGCGATTGATTCATAGGATTTTGCAGAATCTGCAAATGCAATGCGCTCAATCTTGCAAGCATCCGAAGAAGCAAATGCCTCCTGGACCATTTCTTCAACCCTGAGTTTTGCCATGTCATCCCCTGGCCTGCCAGAAATTGTTGTGATTGCAAAGCGTATGTTATTGTCAAACTCGCGCGGCTTGTCAGCGCTCCAGATGCGCCTCATGAATTCGTATTTTGCCTGCAGGACCTTCCTGCCCAGAGCTCTTTTGCGGAATTCAGCACCCCTCAGGTAGTAAAGCGCAAAATGGTCTGAAAAATCTTCATTGCCAGATGTCCTTGAGTAAGGGGTGAGGAAGCTGTCTTCGAGCTTTTTTGGATCAGCATTGTTATGCAGGGACTGCCATTCGCGCTTTAGGGACTCATCAAGGTTTGCGTATATTGACTCTCCAATCTCGTGAAGAAGCGTTTCCATGAAATTTGCATAGTGAAACTTGATATCAAGAAGCGGCTTGTTGCAAATCCTTTTTTTCTTGTTGAACAATATTGCGTCACAAAGCAAGTCCAGGGGTGAATGCGAAATAGGGGCCTTGAGTGGCAGGGCAATCGTGACCCTCTTTGTTTTAGTATCATAATAGCCCGCCCTGACTGTCCCGGTCCTGAAAGTATAAACGGTATTTGCATCAGAAATCTCCTTTACTATTGACCTTACGTTCCCTGCAGCACCACGCGGGAGGTTATTGAGTATTTCGCGTATCGTGCAAAGTTCTTTATACGAGAACTTTATTGTTTTGACCAGGATGTCTTTTTCTGCTGATTTTGAAAGAACCACGCTGATCGCATCATATTTGCACTTCTTGGTCTTTACGCCTGTATGCACGAATATCCCGAATTTCTCAAATATCTCCTCCTGGACAGCGTCAGAAAGCATCCTGTTTTTTCCTGCGTTTTCCTGGCTTATTCTTGACTGTATTTCATTAAGCAAATCGCGCATGACCTTGTTTTTGCTGCTTGCCTCTGTGATATGGTTGTGGAACTGGTATGCGGTCTTGTGCATGATGTGTTCTGCCAGTGGCACTGAGTCAATAATCTCGCCCAAATCAGAAACAAACTGCATTGTTGTGCCGTAAAGCTTTGCATAGCCGCTGAACTGCTTTTTTTCAGCAATAAAGCGAGGCACCCTTGAAAGAATGCCGACAAGCTTGACAAAATCAAGGATGTTGTAAATGTATGCACCACTTATGTGCACACCCGTGTAATAATCTGCAATCTCCTTTCTTGCAGAACCAATGTCATCCACGCTTACTTTGCCCTCATTAACAAGGTCCTCAATGTTTTTTGAGTCAAAATCCTTTGGAATCCTGTATTTTTTGGGGTTTGTGCTGATAAATGACTTTAGGAGCATTGCGTCCCCGCGCGCCAATGCATCAGAGTCATGCTCGTCCCAAATTTTTCTGAAAATGTCCTTGTCATTAATGCTTAGGAGGACCAATGCCTTGATTGCCTGTGAAATATTGTGCTTGAAAGGAACGAGCTGGTACTGGTGGCTCACGCCTGTGATTCCGCCCACCTTGAAGTGATTGGCGGCATTGACAGAATCCTCAAGCCTGTGGTCAACAGTGCCGTGTGCAAAATGCAAACCATCAAAGTCAATATCAACAAGCGCTGCCGGATAATAAACAGGAGACGGAAAATTGTATATCCAATTCTTTGGGATTTCTGCAAATGAAAGCCAGGAAACCTCATCAGCAGTCATGTCAGGATACCTTAAATTTGCCTCCCACGCATCCTGAGGGACTCCTGCTCGCTTAAACTCCTCTTTTTCAATAAAGGACGGTATTGGCGAAGGATTTGTTTTTGTGCTTATGTAATCATTGAGGTTTGCCAGGCCTTTTTCAAATGAGGCATGCTCTACAATCATGTTTTTCAGTTTTTCACGAAGCTTGTCAAGCCCTGTCTTCCTTCGGTATTCCTCAAGAGAATTCATTTCAAGAATCCTTGCAAGCTTGCGCCTTTGGCTGACAGAAATCATTTGTTGTCCGTCAGCCGGCTTTGGATTTTGCCTTGAATAAGCCCGCCTCTTAACCAAATCATCATAGCAGCGGTTGTACTTTTCATGAAGCTGCGAGAAAGTGTCGCCCACATTTGAATTCTCAAATTCTTTCCTGGCATTTGTGACCTCAGAAAGACTGGTTGTGCCCTGAAACTGGGGCGGTATGGCTATTTCAGAAAGCTGCTCCAGCCTTGCAACAGTGAACTTGTCAGCTTTTGCAGGCAAATATTCCTTTTTGTCTTCCCTCATAAACCACCAAAATATATATTGCAGAATATAATTCTGGTGTTTATAAAGGTTTTTGTTATTATTGTATATACTTCAAGAACTCCACCAATAATCTTACACCAAATCCTGTTCCGCCTTTCTCAAGGTAGTGCTTCTTGTCAATGCTCCAGGCCGGCCCTGCAATGTCAATATGCGCCAATGGCGTGTTTTCAACAAAGTGCTGGAGGAACCAGGCTCCTGCAATAGGGCCTGCCTCATAACCCTTTCCGCCCGGAATGTTCTTCACGTCAGCAACCTCGCTCTTGACGATCTCCTTGTAATCATCCCACATTGGAAGCTCCCAAAGCATTTCGCCGCTTGCCTCCCCTGCCAATTTCAGCCTGTTTGCCAAGGCAGAATCCCGGCTCATAATCCCTGCTGCAAAATAGCCAAGTGCGACAATGCACGCGCCTGTCAGGGTGGCAAGGTCAACAATGTATTTCGGCTTGTAATTCTTTTCGGCATAAGCGACTGCATCTGCAAGAATGATTCTTCCTTCTGCATCAGTGTTGCCAACCTCAATGGTTTTTCCGTTGTATGCAGTTATCACGTCACCTGGCTTGTAGGCATGACAGCCAGGCATGTTCTCGGCACAAGGAACAAACCCAACAACATTCGCGTTGGCATCAAGCATTGCAAGCGCCTTGATTGCGCAAATAATCGCTGCCCCTCCTGCCAGGTCACCATGCATACCTTCCATGAACTGGGGCTGTTTCAAGTCAAGACCACCTGAATCAAAAGTCAGCCCCTTGCCAACAAGCGCAACAAGAGGTCTGCTGCCTTTCTTGTATTCAAGAATTATGAATCTTGGCTCTTCAGCACTTCCTTTGCTGACAGCAAGCAAGCCATTCAGCCCAAGCTTCTCAATTCCCTTCTTGTCATAAACAGTTACTTTCACGCCAAGCTTTCTCAATGCAAGCGCTTCCTCAGCAAGTCTTGAAGGCGTCAATAACGAAGCTGGCTCGTTAACAAGGTCACGACAATAATTCTGGCAGTCAGCAATTATTTTTCCTCTCCCACTGCCTTCTTCTGCAGCCTTTTCTGCCTCAAGCAAAGTAACGCGTTCAATGTTTTTTATCTTGTCCTTGTTCTGCGTCTTGAACTTTGTAAAATGATAAGCTCCAAGGATTGTTCCTTCTGCAACTGCCTGAGCCTGCTCTCTTAAAGTTGCTTTTTTTGCAGGAACATTGTGCAGTGTCGTGGCAAAATTAGGAATTCCATTATCCCGCAACACTTTGGCAGCAATTCCAGAAGCCCTTCTCAACTGCTCAAGCCCGAACTCATCGCGCTTTCCAAGCCCTATCAGCAGGACATGCTCGCAGGGAAGCTTTTTCAGTGTGTTAATCAGCCTGACCTGCCCGAACTCGCCAGTAAACTCCTTTTTCTTTATGACGTGGTCTATTGCGCCGTCAAGCAGCTTGTTAATCTCGTTAAGCAATGTGTCTGGCTTTGGCTCAAAAACACCAAGAACAACAGCCTCAACAGGAAAATCCCTCCAGCCTCGCCTGTCAGTCAGAATTTCGACCATAACCCTGCTGTTTTTGCAGGATTATTTAAGGTTTTTGATGGCTAATCACGAATACTGCAGCCTTATTGCTGCGGCTTTGCCTGGCTCTTGTACTTTTCCCGCGCGGCTTCCAGAACTTCTTCTGCTTCTTCTAATGAAATCTTAAAGTTGCCATCCTTGTCCATTTCCAAAAATAGGTCAAGCTTTTGTTTGCCGCTTAGCTCTCCCTGCATTGATTTGCAAAAAAATAGGTATTTTGTCACAGCAGCCTTCACATCTGCATCATAGGGCTTAAGATACTCAAATTTTAATTCCCCATGTACATTTGAAAATGTAACCTCATCATAGCGTTCACTCACTGATGTCACTGTTTCTTTGGGTTGATTTTGGGTTTTAAGCTTTGTATTAAGGCTTTTTATTTTGTTTTCGTAATCTGCTATTTCCTTATCTTTTGATTCAATGATGCATTTCATGGATTCAATATTTGCCTGGGATTCTGCCTTCAGTGCTGTGATTTCCTGGTTTTGCTGTGCTATTTGTACTTCCTGCTCTGAAATCTTTTGTTCAAATGCAGAATAATCAGGATTACTCCCCATAAACATTGTCGCGTATATCATTGACGCATATTCGGCCAGCTTTTTCTCCTGCTCCTTAATCTTTGAGTCTTTTTCTGCAACCTTCAGTTCCAAACCAGAATAATTCTGTTCTTTTTCCCTCAAAGCAGATGCATATTCTGCCAGCTTTTTCTCCTGCTCCTTGATCTTCGATTCTTTTTCTGCAATTTTCTGTTCAAGGGCAGAATAACTCTTGTCATTTCCCTGGTCAACGAATTTTTTTTGTGCTGTTCTATACGCATTGCCCGCTTCATCCATTGAAATCACACGGCCCCCACTCACATCTACTGCCAAAAAGAGGTCAAGTAAATCATCATCATTTAGTTTCCCTTGCATTGTTTCGCACAACATAATATATGACTTCATGGCGTCTTTTGCGTCTGATTTTTCAAAAGCGTATCTTAATTCGCCATTTTCACTTTTAAAGCAAACCTCATCGAACGATTCTGACATTGTTACTTTTGACTTTTTTGCATGCCCTTTGGAAGTTGTTGTCTGCAGCTGGCTTGAAGTTAAACCTCGGCCATATCCAACGACGTATCCGAAAGACCAATTCATTGCAATACCGCCTAAAATGACTGCTGAAAGCAGCATCCCCTTCCAAAAGCCACCTTGCCAGAATTTCCGTACAGGCATTGGGGAAGACCTGTTAGTGGCAATTGGAAGGGGGCTTGCATCCGGCTTGATGCCTGGCAGGCCGGGATTCACTTTGGGATCATCAGTTCGCGGCATAGCTGGTCCTGGCTTCATAACAACATCAGCCAGCTCGCGAAGTTCAGAAATCTTCATAATCCCCACTTGCCTCCGAAAATGCTAAAAATCTCTTTCCCATGCAGCTGGCAAAACATGCTGCCTGGCAGGGACTTCTTTTCGCAGCATTCTCCATTGCTGTTTCGGGCACAACAAGCGTTCATCATTTTTGCACACCTCCTTGGTTTTTCCAATAGAACCTTACAAGCAACCTATAGATATATACTTTTAGCAATTATAATTATTATAGTAATTATGTAATTATTAGCACAAGTTTTTAATACTCCATTCACCTTACGGCAGATATGCGGAGAAAAATCAACCTTGTTGGCACCAGCACTCTGACAATATCATTGCCTGCGAAAACCGCAAAAAAATTCAAGCTAAAGAAAGGCGATGAAGTTGAAATCAAAGAGCAAGGGAACACGATTGTTATTGAGTTAGGAAAATTAAAGCGTGATGAAGTAGGGCGTATTTATTTTAAGCGGTCTGAAGAATTCTTGAAGCGCTACCTTATCAACCTCTATAACCAAGGGTATGATGCGATAGAAATAACGTCAGATGAACCTTTGAATTTTCGTGAAATCAAGCGTGCACTGGCTGAATTGTTGGGTTTTGAAATTGTTGACCAAACTGAAAAGAGTTGTGTAATAAAAAGAATTGCAAGTCCTGAGGAAGACGAATTTAATGCGGTCCTTCTCCGTATTTTTCATGTGGTTCATCTGATGGCGCAAAATGGGTTAGAAGCATTAATCAAAAGAAATCATAACCTTTTGCGCGAAACAATTGATCTTGACGTTCTTGCGAGTAAGTTCATCAATTTCTGCATCAGGGTATTGTACCAGCAAAAACCAGTCAATTCTCTATATCTTTATTACATTCTTAGTGAGGTGGAGCAGATTTCTGATGATTGGAAAAGAATCTGCCAAGTAGCTCTAATAAGTAAAGAGATAAAATGCTCTTCTCAAACCGCAAAGTTCTATGAATCAATTATTGAACACTTTAGGAAAGTATTTAATGCGTTCTACAAATTCAAAAGAGAAGAGATGTCCTTACTCAAACAAAGCCGTCTAAATCTTTTCAATGATGGCGAATCACTGCTTGCAAAAACAAAAGGGCAAGAATCTTTATTTATTCATTACCTTCTTGAAGTACTAAATAGGATTCATCATATAGAAACAAATATCAGCTATTGCGTATCCTCTGCTGAACTATAGCATTAAACTTAGTAAAGAGTTTGGATAGGTTTAATTTATTCATATTTTCTTCCACAATCCTAAGATAATATGGATGAGCTTTACCATTTATTGCAAAACTTCTTCCAGTAAAGCACATGCCAAAATGCATGGCACAAAAGGGATACTGTGCCCTTAATACCTGCACGTCAAAGTTGTTACTAACATCACGCAAACATTGTAAGTAATAATTAAACCATTCTTTTTTCTTATCCAGAGACGGCGGTGGAAGTTCAACATGTGGAAGTCCCTCAATTACATAAACAACATCAAGCAAAGGGTTTCCATAATGTGCAAATTCGAAATCAACCAAATAACCAGTTTCCATAATATTTAAGTGATGCGCATCACCATGAATAAACGTCCGCGGTTCATCTTTGCAATTTCTTTCAAACACACTCCGGTATTCGTCAACAAAATCCTTTAACAAACTATCTTTTTCAAGTAAATCCTTATTTTCAAAACTTAGCCCAGATAATCTGGAATATTTATCTTTGCTTGCGCCAATAATTGCGCGTTTTAACAAATGCTCACAATAACAATAAGAAGGCAATTTGCAATAAACATCGTACTCCTGCATTACACCGTGAACCATTGCAAGAGTTCTCAATGCGTTCTTAATTTCCAGGTCTGCCAGACCGCCGCGACCAAATTGCAAATATCGTTTAATTGTTTCAGCAATTGGGCGCCTTCTTGCGTGTTTAATTAGCAAATAATGCGTGTCGTCATAAGCGCACTTAAACGGTGGTGCCAAAGGTTCAGCAACAAGATCAAATTTTTTGCTTCGCTCGTCTTTCTTTAGAGTATCCCAGACAAAGAATGTTTTTTTGTACTCATCACAGAGCGCTTCAGCATCTCGCTTATTGGTTTTGATGACATAACAAATTCGCGCAAGCAAGCCTTTGCTATGCAAATAAACAGGTCCTATGTAACGCTCCAGCTTTTCTTTTATTTTAGGGTCTTCCTTAAGGAAATCAATAATGCCGTTCAGGATATCCTGTTTAATTAGGTTTTTGGGGTCTAAGTTTTTAAAAGCCTCCAAAATGATAAGCGCATAAGCGCCCACATCCAGATTCTTCTCATTCCTAAATTCGTCTCTCAGCTCGTCAAGAAAACGAGAAATAGAACCACTTTTTGTTATTATCTCTTTCACACAAGAATAAATATTCCGCAACAAAACTTTGTTATCCACAAACGTCCTGCAGTCCCGTGATTCTGCTGACAGTGATTCACCAATCCAAAACTCAATTAATGCATCTTCGTAAAGGCCAAGCAACGCACATGCTGCCCCCTGATTGATATGAGCTATCCTTGACTCTTGTATTTCTAACGCCTGTTTAAAGAAATCAATGGCATCATTAGCATGATGAAGGTCTTGATGTTTTGCCTTAAGAACCGCAATACCTCCCTTTATCAACAAATACTGATTTTTCTGCTTTGAAGATTGCACTAATTGTTCTAATTTATTTGCACATGATTCTGCTTCATCGAGAAAATTGATGATACGTTCTCGTTCTGCAGGTTTGTATTCATCCAACAACTGAGCTAAGCAGGCACATGCATGCGAGTGTTGGTAAAACAAGCTAAAAGGAAAATTGATAAGTTGCCCAAAAACAGGATCAGGCTGTACTTGATGACGTTCTGATTCCCTAAAATACTTAATTGCCAGTTCATAACCATCAATTGCCATATCTATCCTGTTTCTGGCTAAAGCGAGATTACTGCCTGTAAACGATGCCCACCCAACAAGATAAAAAAATAGTGGCGACCTCTTGCAATTTAGGTTGAATTCTTTAAGCAAACTCAATAGACTTTGAATACTTTCCAGATGTGCACCTACAAATTGATTATCCCACCAAAATTCCTCTACTAAATTTATTTGATGTTGAATGAGCTGCATTAAGGAAGAAGAATATATGCGATCTGATGGAGTTAAACCAGCCTCTTTGTAATAAGCAATCGCGGCTTCTGCTGCACGGTACAAAAAAGGAAGTACTTCTAAACATTGAGTGTTCTGATCCCACAAGCAAAAGTAGGACTCTTCCAAATTCATTAAAACACGTCCTAAGTCAATGCATAGATCTTTAGTCTTATCATCTTTCTTATTGCAAAACCTCTTCGCATCCTTTAAATAATCTATTGCCTTTTTGTATTCATTGATGGCCTCTTTAAAGTCTTGTTTTTGTTTAAGAAGCATCCCTTTATAGACTTCTACCAGTCCAAGGAAGCGATAATAATCACTTAAACCAAAAGGGTGCTTAATTTCACTTAATCGCTTTTGAAGACTTTGTAAACATGTATTGGCCATGTCAAGACTGTGCGACTTAATATTATTCTCGATCAGCGTTGATAACATATGGCAAGAAATCAGGTTGGCTACTTCAAAATCCATAAAATGCTTGTATGACAAGCCTGCTTTCTTAAAATAAGTTATTGCATTGTCAGCGTATTCCAACCTTCTTTGCGGTCCAATAGGTGGCGTATTCGATAATTGGGTATACAAGCGTGCCACTTCAAGATATCGTTCAGGAGCAGGGTTTGGCATTTGCTGTATTTCCGCTTCCAATTGTTTTATTCTTGCCTCAAGTGATTGCGCATCTTCCATATTTAATTTCTACTCTTCCATAACTTAAAAACCTGAGCATCTATCACGCAGAATCAGTTCTTCATTAAAAAAACTGTTCAAGAAATCAAAAAGGTTTATCGCTAGGGAGATTCTTCGCATATGTCTGGATCGTATGTGTCCCGTGTACCATAGGCATCTTTTCTAGGCGCACCCTCTGTATCCCACGGTATTACGAAGTATTTCTTATCCTGTCCAGGAAACTGTCCAAGAAAGCTACAAAGCGTTACACGCTTGGCCTCAACTTTTGCATTGATAATTTGATGCAAAAGTTGGTATTTAGTAACAATTGCTTTATCTTGATCACTCGGTGGTTCACGTTTATGAAATACAAGGTCTGGGTGTTGAGTTGCAAAATACATTAATCCATGAATAAGTGAGCTTAATGGCACAATGGTAAGGAATTTTGTTGACTCTTCGGTATATGTTGTGTCTTGCATCCACCGATCCATAAAATCATCCAAGGTAATTTCATCTTGTCCCATAATATGTATTGTAATATTTGGTTACTTTTAAAGATTACGAAGTTCTGCCCAATCAAAGAGTGATTTATAACACCTCCCACTCCCTCTTCATCAACAGCGCATCTCCCTCTATATTCGGGCTTTCTGATATGATTACTCCTTTTACCTTGAATTCTTTGAGTGCTTTGAGGAGTTCTTTGTATTTGAGGTCGCTTTGTGGCAGGTTTAGGTGGTTTCTTTCGCCTTTTTCAGTGTAATTTATGCCTGATACGTGGCAGTGCATGTTTTGGAGGGCTTCCTTGCCAAGTTCTTTTTCCACCTGTGCAAGGTTGTTTTTGAATTCCTCGAACGAGTTGTTTTTGCCTTCCCTTGCGTGCATGTGGGCAAAGTCAATGCATGGCAAAACCTGCTCAACTTCCTGCGCGAGCCTGATGCATTCCTGCAAGTCGCCCCACTGGGATGCCTTGCCTGTTGTTTCTGGCCGAATCCAGATATTGCTGCCTTGGTCTTTTAGCTTTTTGACAAGCTCTTTCACAACACCTTTGACCTGCTCAAACACTTTTTCTTTTGGCTGGCCCTGATAAAATGCCATGTGCCATAATACGCTCCAGCACCCGCAGTCAGCTGCTGTTTTTGCCGCAAGCCACATTCTTTTTTTGCTTGCCTCAAGCTTTGCCTTTTCAAGCGATGCAAGATTGACATAATACTGACCATGGCAGGTAAGAACAACATCCTCTGCTTTTGCTGTCTTGTTGACATCAGGGGCAGCCTTTTCAGAAACATTCACGTTCTGCACAAATTCCAGTTCCATTGCGCCAAGACCGAGCTTTTTTACTTCTTTGATGCCCTCAACAGTGCCCATTCCTTTTGCAATGTGCGGGATTCCTGCTGTGCCAAAAAGAGTCTCTTTCATTCCGCAATAAAAGAACAACAAGTGGTATTTAATCCTTTGGCAAGAATTATTTCATGAGCGATGCGAGCATTTCGGAGACTTCCAGTGCAGTCTTGTGCAATGACTGGTAAAGCGGCATTTCCGAAACACCTGATATCTTTGTTGCCAAAGCGTCAGTATCCCTGATTTGTTTTATCATCATGCTTAATTTTTCCGGCTCAACAAGCTTTCCCTCTGAGTACAGCCTTGCTGATTCCTCAGCAAATGACCTGGCTGACTCTACTGCGCTCTGGAGGGACTTTACAACAGTTGCAGCCATGCGGTGCTTGGTGTCGTACTCGTTCAGAATGCCGTCGTAGTCCTTGTGAATGTCAGGATGCTCATCTTTGGGCAGTGCTGCAACATGCGGTTCTGCAGCCTTAAGGGATTCCTCTGCGCCCACATAATCCCTTTCCCTTATGCGCCTCTTTGTTTCGCCCAAGTGCCTTCGGGCTTCCTGCTGTGCAAGCCCCCTGTCAATCATTTCTGAGATATTGCTGATTTTCTGCATTAGCGCAGTATCTGCCACAGGGTTGTACTTGAGGAAGTCATCAAGCTCCTTGCGCGCATGGGAATAAAGCCCGACTTCAATTCTTGTCGCCCTGAGCTGGGCAAGATACCTCTCCACGTGCGCGGTTTGGTCTTCTGCCTTGCGGGACTCAAGCTCCTTGCGTATGTCCTCCTCCTCTGAGGCGTATATTTTTGCGAGCGCACCTGCCCTGATGCATTCTTTTTGCAGCAGTATCGTGGTTGAGGGCTTTGGCGAAGTTCTGCCATAAAGCTTCTTTTCTTTTATTGTTTCCAGGCGCTCAATGAATTGCTCCATCGTAAGCCTTTTGCCGGTCTCTTTTGCCCTTGCTGCCTCAACAAGATAAACAAGCTCGTCTGAAATGCTTCCTGCAAACTCGGTGAGCCTTGTGGGATGCCTTGGCTTAAGGGCTGCCTTGAAAATCTCCTCCTGGTTCCCCTCGTATGCCCTGCGGCCCGCGAGCATTTCAAAGAAAAGAATGCCGAGCGAATAAACATCAGCAGCAGGATTGGTGTTCTCCTTGGTTATTCCATCCTTGATGAATTCAGGGCACATGTATGCAGGAGTGCCCATGCGCGTGCCGACAATTGTCTGGTCTGCTTCAGGGTCCTTGACAATGCCAAAGTCAATTATGACAGGCGTAAGGTCTGCCCTGAGCAGGATGTTTGAGGGCTTTATGTCCCTGTGGATAACCCCCTGGCCGTGCATGTAGCCGACAGCGCCAAGCAATGACAACATCATGTCCACTGCCCTCTGAGGCGGAATCCTGTGGTCAGGCTGCTTTTGAAGGTAAGCGTCAAGCGACTCGCCATCAATGTGCTCAAGAACAAGGCACGTGCCTATGCTGCGCGCATCAACCACTCCATAAAGCTTCACAATGTTGTCGTGGTTCAGCTTTTTCAGGACTTTTGCCTCCTGGATAAAGCGCTTCCTTGCCTCCTCGTTCAGGATTTTTTCAATGTCCTTGTCTGCCTCTGTGCGGTGCTTCAGGACTTTCACAACAACATCAAAATGGTCCTCGTGCTTGTGTTTGGGCAATGACTTGTTGATTGCCTCGAGCAGCATTATGTATGTCTCAAGCGCTGCAGCAGGCTTTTTGTCATGCGGAGGACCGTTCTCAATGAATATTTTGTGCGCTGCATCGTGAATTCTTTTGCGGTGCTCGGGATTTGTTATTTCCCTTGGCTCGTGCTCATCATAAGGGATGTCAGCAAGCCCGAACAATTGAGGGCTTTCGTCTCCATAAGTAATCCTGCTTGCGAGAATCTGCAATGGGTTTGTCAGGTCTGCAAGATAAGCAGCACCAACCCCTCCCTGCCCAAGCTTGCGGACTATTCTTCCGAACTCGTGTCCGTACAATGTCCTGAGCACTTGTTTCTGTTCGTCTGTCATTCCTGTATGAGAGAGGCGGCTAGAATACCCTCACTCACACGAGAAATACACGGTTTTGATGTTTATAAAGGTTGTTGAGGCGTCAGCCCTTAACATTCCCAATAGGCCTGAAGCCAACAAGCTTTTTGCTGATGTCGAGTTTGTGCATGACATCAACAACCTCTGAGATTGGCTTGTAAGCAAAACCTGCCTCTTCTGCAAGCCCTGAGAATGAAACTGTCCTGACATAGATTCCTCTCTTTTCCATTTCCTTCTGCAATTGCTCCCCGCGCACCATGTGCTTGGCTTTTGTCCTGCTCATTGTCCTTCCTGAGCCGTGAGCAGTGCTTCCCCAAGTCTCCTCAAGAGCCTTGTCAGTGCCCAAAAGCAGATAAGAGCCTGTTTCCATTGAGCCGCCAACAATAACCGGTTGACCCGTATCACGCAAGAACGGCGCAAGCTCTTTCCTTGAAGGCCCAAAGCACCGAGTGGCTCCTTTCCTGTGCACAACAAGCTTTTTCCTTTTGCCATCAACATTGTGCTCCTCAATTTTTGCAATGTTGTGCGCAACATCATAAACCAAGTGCATTCCCAAATCATCAGCAGGTGTGTTAAACACTTTTCCAAACACCTCGCGAATCCTGTGCAGTATTACCTGCCTGTTGACAAAGGCTGCATTTGCAGCGCAGGCCATTGCCTGGAAATAATCCTGCCCCTCCTTGCTGTTGAATGGAGCGCAGGCAAGCTCTCGGTCAAGCACCCTTATCCCGTAATCCTTCATTTTTTTCAGGAAAACCTGCAGGTAATCAGTCGCTACCTGATGCCCAAACCCCCTTGAGCCGCAGTGCACCATCACGCAAACCTGGTCAGGGCTTGTTATGCCGAACTTTTTAGCTGTTTTTTCATCAAATATTTTTTCCGCGACCTGGACTTCAAGATAATGATTGCCTGAACCGAGTGTTCCGAGCTGTGTTATTCCTCTTTGCATTGCCTTGCTTGATACCTTGTCAGGGTTTGCCCAAGAAATGCAGCCAGAGTCCTCTGTGTGGTCAAGGTCCTCGTCCCACCCATAGCCCTGCTCAATGCACCACTTGCTGCCTGCTGTCATTGCGTCCTTGAATTCCTTGTCGCTAAGCTTCAAAAATCCCTTGCAGCCAACGCCTGCAGGCACTTTGTTAAAGAGCGAGTCAACAAGTTCCTTGATTTTTGGCTTGACATCCTTTTCTGTCAGCGTTGTCGTCACAAGGCGCATTCCGCAATTAATGTCAAACCCAATCCCGCCAGGCGAGATAACTCCTTCCTTGTCTGGGTCAAATGCTGCAACACCACCAATCGGGAAGCCATATCCTGAATGCGCGTCAGGCATGCAGTGCGCGTATTTCACAATTCCGGGCAGGCACGCAACATTTGTTAACTGGTCAAACACCTGGTCATCCATATCATCCATTAATTTCTTGCTTGCATAGATTCTGGCAGGAACTCGCATTCCGCCCTTGTAAGTTGCCGGAATCTCCCAAATGTTCTCCTTTATTTTCTTTGCAGACAATTTTCCAGGGCTGGGGGCAGGAAGCTCATTCATATGTCTATCACCACCACGCACTTCCAGCCTTTTGGCGTTTCCTCAATGCTGAACTTGTGCATTGTGACCGCCTTCAGGTCATTGCCGAGCTTGTGCTTTTTCGGGTCAATCTTTTCGCCCTTTAATTCAGCAACAAGCTTGTATTTTGCATTTTTGACAATTGAAACCTTCACTGTCTTGAAGATTAACTGCTCAGCATCCTTGAAAAAAATGATTTCGTTAAGAAAATTAAACAACAGCTGACCAATGTCCTCATTCTCCATCACAATTTTCTTTGTTACTTTTGGCTCAACTGTTTCAAGCTTTGCCTGCGACTCAAACACTGCAAGGGCTGCATTCGTGAACAAGTCATTCAAGTCCTTTCCCACAGCCTCAAATGCAAGGTCTGCTGTCACAATGCCCTCAAGGAATTTGTAACCAGCCATGCAAAATGAAGTCAGAAGGTGCGTATATAAAGTTTTCCGCAGAATAGCTTTGTAGAAAACTTGCTTCAAGCGCCGCGGTCCAGTTGCGCTGGACTCAATTAGTCTCCCCTGCGCTGAGTCAGGGGGAGACTAATTGACCTGAGCTTCGGCTCAGGCGCGGCGCCATTAATAT
The DNA here is from genome assembly GCA_038884575.1 of Candidatus Woesearchaeota archaeon. Taxonomy (GTDB): domain Archaea; phylum Nanobdellota; class Nanobdellia; order Woesearchaeales; family ARS49; genus JAWAAW01. The sequence goes on along the minus strand of JAWABQ010000012.1, from coordinate 671 downwards.
AAGTCTTCTACAGAGCCCGCAGAATCACTTCTTCTTTTCCCAGTCAATCATCACTGCCTTGTCACCGGCAAGGTATTTGTAGCACGACAAGGCAGCCTTTGCGCCCTCTCCTGCTGAAATGACTGCCTGCTTGTAAGGCACTGTCGTGACATCACCAGCTGCAAAAATTCCAGGAACAGAAGTGCAGTTGTTCGCATCAATCACTATCTCGTTCTTTTCGTTGATTTTGACCAAGTGCTTGACAGGACTGACATCAACAGCATAACCGATTTCCTTGAATACGCCATTGACAGCAAGAAGTTTTTCCTCATTCGTTTCCACGTTCCTTATTTTGAGTCCCGTCACAAACTTGTCTCCCGCAATCTCAAGAGGCACATAAGGAGTTGTTATGATGATGCACTTTTCCTTTTTGACTTTCTCAACACTGACCTCATCACCCCTGAACTCATTCCTGCGATGGACGAGATAAACCTGCTTTGCTCCTGCGTGCACGAGCTCAAGCGCTCCTTCAATTGCAGAGTTTCCTCCGCCAATGACTGCAACAACCTTGTTCCTGTACAACGGCGCATCGCACGTGGCGCAAGTGCTCAAGCCCCTGCCAATGAATTTGCTCTCGCCAGGAATGCCAAGCTCACGCGGAACAGCACCAAAGGCAAGAACGACTGCCTTTG
>JAWABQ010000011.1:21424-32232 GCA_038884575.1 Candidatus Woesearchaeota archaeon | reverse complement strand
TGATTATTTATCCGGTATTTGTCAGGGAGCCAGTGCTTGCAAAGCCAAAACTGATTGAGCCTGTCAGGCAGGAGGAATTCTCAGGCGGCTTGCTTGCAGGAACTGCTTGGGCTGAAAGCCAGAAATTGCAGGCAGCGCAGGAAGCGCTACCTGCGCCTGAAACTGCACCTGAAGAGATACCTGTCGAATCAGTGCCTGTGCAGGAAGCAATGCCTGCTTCTGCAACTGTGCCAATGATTGATGAAAAACATATCGCATATCTTCTCACGCAGATGGGTATGTACAAGCTTCACCCAAACCCATTCACAGGCGCGCTTCCTGAGATTGAGATAGCCCTGTCAGACACAGGGCAGATATTCTCAGCATTCGTTCAGGACAACGAGGTTATTGTAACACCTGGCAGTGCTGCCAATCCTGATGCCAGACTCACAGTCACGCAGGACGCGATTGCTGAACTGATTTCAGCCCAAAACAGCGAGCAGCTCAAACAAACAGCCGCAGAGCTTTTCAGCGAGCGGGAACAAAAAGGCTTCAAAGGAGAGCTCATTGCAAGCCAGACAGACCTTTTGCTCAAAGGCTACCTTGCGCTTTACAAGGAGGCAAAGGCAATTGCTTCGCCGACAGGCGCAGTCGCCTCTGACTTTGGGCTGTCTGATGTTGAGCTTATGGGCGCGCAGGCTGTCGGAATGTTCGTAATTATTGTTGTGCTTTGGGGCGCATTGCTGCTGAGGATGGCATTGCACCGCTAAATTTATTAACTCATTTTTAAAGAGGGGCAAATATGGCAGGAAGGCGGGGAAAGCCAAGGTCAAGGCGCAAGGGAAGCGCTGATGTTGATATTTATGCTGGCTGGATAAGCCACATCAGGAGCGCGTCAAAGAATTCTGCTGTTGTTGTCGGCCACAAGAAAGAGGCAGACATCCTTGCCGGCTTTGGAGTAAAGCACGTTTATTACCTGAAAGAGCCATACTTCAGGTTCATTGAAACCCTTATGAAGCTGAACAAGGAATGCATACTGCTTTTTGACGCAACACACAGCGGAAATGTTGACTGCGAGCGCGTTGCAAGCGACCTTCTCCAGCATGGCATAAAAGTCAACACGCGCTTCAGAAAAATGCTCTTCACCAGCGCGTGCAAGGAGCTTGGCGGGCTTCTGGCATTTATACACAAGCACATCGCAATAACCCCAAGGACGCACGAGGCGCTGCCTGAACGGCTGTAAAATGGCTTTTCCTGACTCAATAATGCTATGGCTTTCAAACTGGGGAATTATTGTGCCGATAGCCTGCGTCCTGCTTTCTTGGGACAAAAAGGTTATTTTGCGCAGTATGGTTTCTGTTGTGATGGCATTTTTCCTTACAGACGTTTTCAAAGTCATTTTTGCACTTCCAAGGCCGTTAAATGCAGGCAAAAGCTGGTTTCTGAGCACCCCTGCCGATGCCTACAGCTTTCCAAGCAAGCACGCATCAACATCATTTGCGCTTGCAACATCTGCCGTATTGCACAAAAAGGCGCTTGGCTGGACTGCAGCAATATTTGCAGTGCTGATTTCCATATCAAGGATTTACCTCAGAGCCCACTACTGGAGCGACGTAATAGTTGGCGCAATCCTCGGCATTGGAATCTCATATGCAACAGACAAGCTTGCAGTTTATTTTGAGCGAAGCAGCAGGAAAAAGAAGCGATAAAGAAAGTTTATGGTTGGTCTCTGCGGCATAGCCGCCCAATATGGATAGTTTTTTAAATACTGAATAAGAGAATTCTAATGCAGTTTGTGCGCGGCAGTGCCGGAGTGGCCAAACGGGCAAGCTTCAGGAGCTTGTGGCTTAGTGCCTACGCAGGTTCGAATCCTGTCTGCCGCATTGTCAAAGAAAAAAGTGGTGGATATTGGACAGATACGTTTTATTGTAAAGAAAAAGATGCGTTATGATTCTCTTGGGGACTGGTATGACAGTGGCAAGATAGACGTCTACACGGGCCTGAACAAAACAGAGCGCTTGGCTGTTGCAGTCCACGAGCTTATTGAGATGGCGCTTCTGCATTTGAAAGGTGTCAGGCAAAAGCAGGTTGACAAGTGGGACACTAAAAACTGGACAGTTGCATTTAATCCCAAAATGTATGATAATGACGCGCGGTACAAGGCAGCGCATCGTTATGCCGAGAAAGTTGAGCGCAAGATAATCGAAACTGCAGGCATTAATTGGAAAAAAATACGACAAAAAAGTAATGGGCTTGAAAGTGCGCAATAATTTCAGGAAAAAGCGCGCCTGATTATTTCTTTAGCCCTTTAACTTCGTAAACCGTCAGTGCTTTTTGTTTTCCTTTGACTTTCATTGGAGGCAGTTTTTTTGCAATGATTTTGTTCTTGCACTGCTCGTAGGTTTTTTCGCCGATTACAATCTGCCCGCCTTCTGCCTCGCCGCAAAGCCTTGAGGCAGTATTCACGGTGTCGCCGAGCGCTGTGAATTCCTGCCTTTGAGTTGAGCCCATGTTGCCCACAACAGCCCTGCCTGTATTGACGCCGATGCCAATATTGATTTTTTGCGCGCCCTTTGCCTGCTTTTTGCACGCTTCCTGCATTTCAACAGCAGTCTTTACGGCATGGTAAGCATGGTCAGGGTCATTTTCAGGCGAATTGAACACTGCCATTATTGAGTCGCCGATAAACTTGTCCAAAGTCCCGTTGTTCCTGAACACGATGTCAGTCATTTTGCTGAAATAATGGTTAAGCAAATCAATCACCTGGCTGGGAGAAAGCTTTTCAGACAATGCTGTAAAGCCCCTTATGTCCACAAAAAGCACGCTGATTTCCCTTTCCTGCCCGCCAAGCTCAAGGGATTTCTCGCTCTTCAGCAAGTGGTCAACGACATCCTTTGAAACATAACGCCCAAAAACAGAAAGGATGTGCTTTTTGTGCCTTGACTCTGCCCTTGCAATGTAGCCAGTGCACAGCACCCCTGTAACAATTATTGCCAATGGCTGGTGGACAAGGTTGACAATAACGCCCTTGCTGTAAAGCAGCATTGCAGCAGCAAACAATCCGATGAAAAGCACAGCAGAGCCAATGACTGCCTTTGTGCCTGAAACCCTCCAGAAAAGCAGGGCAGTCACAAGCGACAAAAGGAAAATCACAACCCAGACGCTTGACATTTGCTGGTAGTGCAAAAACCTGCGCATCAGGATTGTCTGCAGGGCATTTGCATGAATCTCAATGCCACTCATCCTCCTGCCCCATGATGTCGGCACAAGATAGTCATCATGCAAGTCAGGCGCTGTTGCCCCAACAAGCACAATCTTGCCTGTGAACAGGCCTGCAGGAACTTTTTCATTGATTACGTCCGCAAAAGACAGCATCTTAAAGCTGAAAGGCCGTCCTGCAAAATTAACAAGCATCCTTGCCTCATCAAAACCGGACGGCTTTCCGATGAATTTTTCCGCAATAACAAATGCAAGGCTCTGCTCGCCCCCGATTTTCACAGGTATTGAGCGCGAAATGCCGTCAGAATCAGTGAAGATGTTGACAACGCCTGCCGTAATGTTCGCAAGCTCAGGAATAGGGTTTAGCCATTCAATCCCGCCAGTCCTGCCATTCCCGAACTTCACAGCCTCTTTCGGTATTATCACATTTCCTGCAGAACGCATTGCCCTGCCAAGGGCCTCATCCTCGGAAAAAATGCTCGGCTCAAAGAATGAGATGTCAAATGCAACAATCCTGCTGCCATTCAGCTGCTTCAGCAATGCAACATAATTTGTCCTGTTCCATGGCCACCTGCCTATTTCCTGCAGGCTCTTGTCATCGACAGCCACAATGACAATATTGTCCAACGGCTTTGCGCCGCCATAAAGCGCATCAGAGAACCTGTGCTGCCATCCTGCAAGAATGCCGTTTTCAGCCATCAGTCCAAGGGCTGCGCCGGACATTATTGCTATCAGCAGAAACGGCAGGAATTTTTTCCTCATGGATTTGCAGCAGCATTTGCCTGCTGGATTGCCTTTGTGATCCTGTACGCCCTTTCAGCCTTTTTCTTCAGGATGGCAGGCATCTGGCCGTATACCTTGTCAACATCCCTCCTGCCCGAGTCAAAGTCATCAAGGTACTGCTGAATCTGCTCATCAGTGACGCCATAAGCCTTTTTTGCAGCAGCAACAAGGGAAGAATGCCTGCTTATTTCCCTCTCACGCAGTTTTTTGAGGTGCATGATGTAAATCTGCCTGAATTTTTCAGCCCTCGGGTCATAGGCATAGTCTTCCACAACAACATCATCACCTTTTGTAGTTGCCTTTTGCTTTGACCTTGCAACAATCCTCTTTGTGGGCGCATTGGCCAAGCCAACCTCGACCTCGCCCTCCTCAACAGCAACCTCCCCTGCCCTCATAAAGAACATTGTGCCCCTTACTGTGGCAACTGTCGTGGGGGTCTCAACCTCATAAGCTGTGACGCCGCTGATCCTTGTGACCTTATTCCATGTTTCGCCCAGCGCCTGCCCAATCCTTATGCTGTCACCAATTTCACTCAGTGTGGCTTCTGTGCCAGGCTCAAGGTGCAGCACTTCGCCCTCATTGAGGATTACAGACGCAGCCCCTTCGCCTGTGCGGATTTTTGCGCCTTCTGCAAGCTCCATGCCGTCTGTTCCTGCAACCCAGCCCCTGCCCATGTCAACCTCCACAGTGCCTGAATCAACATACAGTATTGCTGCTGCCACAGGCTGCGCTGAAAAAAGCCAGAAAGCCGCGCCAATAACAAGCAGTGCAACAATTATCCCCGCGCCCAAAAGAATTTGCTTTTTCATAATGCCTGCGAACAGAAACTTATTTAAAAATCCTTCGTATACTTCACTTATGGGTTTTTTTGCTGATTATCTGCGCAAGCCAAGGCTGATTGGGGCTGTCGCGCCCAGCTCGCGCTTTCTCTGCGAGCGCATGCTCAAGCCGATTGACTTTTCAAATTCAAGGACAATAGTCGAGCTTGGCGCAGGCACAGGGGCATTCACCAGGATAATCCTGAAAAGGATGAGGAAAGACGCAAGGCTTGTGGTTTTTGAGATACACAAGCCGTTTGTCAAAAAGCTGAAAACAATCAAGGACACGCGCCTGAAAGTAATCTCAAAGCCCGCACAGCATTTGTCAAGCCATGTTGCGAATGCAGACGCGATTGTCTCAGGGCTGCCGCTGATGGCATTTCCAGAGCAGGCTGTCAAAAAAATAATCAGCGAGGCAAAGGCAGCGCTAAAGCCAAACGGCGTGTTTGTGCAGTTCCAGTACGCCCTGAAAAGCAGGAAATTCCTTAAGCAGAACTTCAGCAGGGTAATGATTGACTTCACGCCATTGAACATTCCGCCTGCATTTGTCTATGTCTGCAGAAAATAGGATTTTATTTGTTCTCAATGTATTTGCGCACAAAGTCATCCTTCTTAAGCCTGCCAAGCGCAGCATCAACAGCATTTACGATGTCTTTTTTGTACTGTTCTGGCGTAAGCACGAGTTCTGGCAGGCCCTCAAGGCCTCGGACAGTGACCATATTAAGCAGTTCAGGAACAGACACGATTGCCTTGTTCATGTCATCAACGTAAAACAGTATCGGGCTTGCATCGTCAGGCAGGCATTTTCGGATTCCATACTCGTGCTTGTATGAATGTGTTGTGGCGCCCTGGATTGTGCGCGTAAATTCCCCAATATGCATGCTTTTTTGGGGCTGGTCATTCAGTATCCTTATTAGTGTTTTGGTGTATTCCCCGTTTGTTGTTGCGTATAGCAGGCTGGCGAGCTTGTCTTTTGCCTTTTCATACGCATCCATTTTTTCTGCGCTTTTCTGCCACCATTTTTCAGCGTCTGCCTTCTCTTTTGCGATTCGCTCCTTGTCGCGCTTGTCAGCGAGCAATTCATACTCTTTCAGCTTGTCTGCGAGTTCAGGTGAAAAAGACTCTTCGTCTGCCATAACAGCAAGTATTTGGCTGATGTTTATTAAGCTTCGCAGCTATCTCTTTGCCAGCCTCAGAATTTCCTTAGTTGTTGTTGCCTGCTCTGGTTTTTTCTCAGGCCTGTAGCGCAAAAACCTCGGGAACCTGAGCGCAAGCCCCTGCCCTTTTTCAATCGCGCACGTGTGGTTCGGAGACCTTGTTATTTCTGCACCAGCAACCTCAATGACAACAGCAGGGGTGAACCAGACATCTGGAATCATGAGCTTTGTTATCTCAAGCCGCGCAGGCTTGTGGCTGATTTCGTATTTCCTGAATTTTTTTGGCAATTCCCCAAGGTCCTTGTCAGTGAAGCCAGAGCCGAGCTTGCATAATGTCTCAAAGCGGTCAGCAGAATCATTGTATGCAGCGCAGAGCAATGCGCCGTACACGCCAGCCCTTCTTCCCCTGCCGCTGTATGCGCCCACAACAACAAGGTCAAATGTATCGCGCAGTCCCTTGACATATTCCGGCTTCCACTTCACCCAGTGCCAGCCGCGCACGCCTGCCTGGTAGCCTGAGCCTGGCTTGAGGCTCTTTACAACTATTCCCTCACCGCCATGCTCCACTGTCCTGTTAAAGAGCTCCTCTGCGCAGTCAGGGTTGTTGCAAATAATCCTTTGTGCGAGCTGAATCCTGTCAGACTGCCTGATGTTTTTCTTAAGCAGCTCATAACGCCTTGGATAAGCCTCATTAATCAAAGACTTGCCATTATAATACAGCATTTCAAAAACAAACAGGCAGACAGGGATTTTTTTCACATATTCCTCAATGCCGTGCTTTCTCCTTCTTTGCATCAATACCTGGAACGGCAGCAGGTTCCCTTTTTTGTCAACAGGCATTGCCTCGCCCTCAATCACGCAGTCCTTTGCCTTCACGTTTTTGCGCACTGCCTCAACAATGTCAGGAAACTGCAGGGTTATGTTCTCAAGCCGCCTTGAATAAAGCACAACCTTGTTTCCAATCTTGTGCGCCTGAATCCTCTCACCGTCATATTTTTCCTCAACTGCAAATGGCACGCCCATTTTTTCAGGAATTTCCCCAAGGCTCTTGACGCGCTGGCAGAGCATCATCTGTATGGGAATCCCAAGGCTAACCCCTATCTTTTTTATGCCCGCCAGGCCTTTTGCTGCAATTGTGCGGGCAATAACGCCAACATCAGGGCAGATTGTGTAAGCGTGCTCAATCTCCTTTTTTGCCGCCTTTGAGCCTGTAAATGTAATGCACAACGCATCAAGGACTGTCTTGTCACCAACGCCAAGGCGGAGGTTGCCCTGCACTATTCTTGCAAGGTAGCGCGCCTCCCTTGCCGATGCATTTTTGAAAAGCCCTGCAAGCAGCATTACTTTCTGCTCCTGGCTTCCTGCGCCAGATGACGCTGCAATCTTGTGAAGAATTTCAAACACTTCTGACACGCCAAGGTCTTTCCGCTTCCTTCCCACAAGCTGCTCTGCAACAAGCCCGATGTCGCCAAGCTTTTTGTACAACGCAAGGACTGCCCTGTCATCCCTGTTTGCAGCCACAGCAACAGCCCTGATGACCATTCTCTCAGCCATCCCGAGGTTTATGTCTGCAAAATCACTTGCAATCCTGCCAAGAGTCATATAAGCGACCTTGTCAATCTCCTGCGTTGAAACCTTTTTGAACAATCCTGCAAGAATCTGCCTGAGGGCATTCCCAGAGCTTGTCTTCTCCAGCTGCTCATATGCGCCTGCAAGCTCTGCGAATTTCATGGCAATGCGAACTTCCTCTCGTGGTGAAGGCCCTTGATTGTCTTTTCAGGCTTTCCAAGCCTTATGTCAGCGTAAGTGAAGCGCATTCTTATCTCTGCAGGGAACACAGTGCCGCGCTCAATGCACTTTTTCGTCAGGTGGCTCAGAATATAGTAATGGCTGTCCAATGGCTTAAGGGTTATCAGGCTGTATTCGTGGCCGTCCTTTACAGGAAATACAGGCGCAGTGCTCCTGATATTATAAACGACATCCTGCAAGAGCTCTGATTCTGCGTCAACAATGACTTTTGCCTGCATCTTTTTCACTCCAGAGAACAGCTTCCAGAATTTTGGGGCTGATTTTCTGACTGCAGCAGCATATTTTGCATTCAGCCTTCTGCTTGCAGCGCATTTTGGGGAGCATGGCGTGTGCATCACGAGCGGGAATGCCCTTTCAACATCATGCAAATGCTTATAGTACGAATAATGCGAGTAATTCCTCCTGAGAAATGCAAGGCTGTGCTCTTTGATGTAATGTTCAATACAGCACTTTGGATAATCATACAGCTTTCCTGAAATGCGGTCAGCCTGGCTGTGCTTTTGCCTCTTTACAAGAGCAAGGTATTTCTGGAAAAGGTCCAAATGCCTGTTGTCCTTGAAAAGGTCATATCCATACCAGCTTCCTTTTATCCTCCACTTGACAGCATTCCCCCTTATCCCGACAATCTCCTCAAAAGCCTTGGGCCTGCCCACAAGGAACGGAATCCTGCAATTTTTCAGGTGCCTTTCAAAGTGCTCCTTGTCATCAATGTTCTTTGGCTCAATCTTCAGCTGGACAAATGTGGCGGGCTTTGTGCCTGCTGCAAAAAGTATGAGCTTTAGCTTGTTGTAGTCATCAAGCCCCCTGGCTGTCTGGGCAAAACCTATCAGCTCTTTTCTCTGCTTTTCCACCATAATCCCCTTTTTGCCTGAAAATGGCAAAGACTGTATTTAAACGTTTTCTTTCAGCATCTCCGAAACAATTTAAGCAGCTGCCGATTCAGGAAGATTATGGGCGTCTTTGATGGCGCCCAATTCTTTCGCACGCCGCTGTGATAGCAAGCTTTTTAAATCCTTCACTGCTCCCCCGAGAATATGGGGATGTACAGCTACATCAGCAGCATGTGGAAGCAGCCAAAGGAAAAAATGCCTGCGCAGTACAGGCAGCACCTTATTGCATGGAGGGCAGAGCCTGCAACTGTGCGGATTGCAAAGCCCACAAGGCTTGACAGGGCAAGGAGCCTTGGCTACAAGGCAAAACAGGGAATATTTGTCGTGCGCCAGCGCGTTGATGCAGGCGGCCACAAGCGCCCTGACTTCTCAGGCGGAAGGCACTCAAAGCATTTGCGCACCACCATGATACTGGCAAAGAATTACAGGCTTATCGCAGAGGAAAGGGCAAACAAGCAGTATCCAAATTGTGAGGTTCTTAACTCGTATTTCGTGGGAGGGGACAGCAAGCATTACTGGTATGAGGTCATCCTTGCAGACCGCGGCAGCCCAAGCGTGGCAAAGGATGCGCGCACAGGCTGGATTGCAAAGCCCTGCCAGAGGGGGCGCGTCTTCAGGGGAAGGACTTCTGCCGGAAGGAAGATACGCGGACTGAGGCACAAGGGCAAGGGCGCAGAGCGCCTGAGACCAAGCAAGGCCGCGAGATACTGAGGGGATGACCGATGGCAGGAAAAAAGGCAAAGAAGAAGCAAAAGCCGGTCCATAAAAAATCAAAAAAGCCGGCGCGCCAGGAAAAAAAGCAAGCAGTGCAGCAGGAAATGAAGCTGCCGCTTGTGCTCCCGCCAATGGAGAAAGAAGCTGTCGAGGATGAGGCCAAGCCCAAGGATGAGTTCTTTGATGAGGAGGCGCTTAAGGAGTTCAGCGTTATGGACGACGAGGAAGGTCAGGATGAGGACTCCCCAGACGCAGGCGAAAGCGAGCCTGCATGGGATGACGAGGAGTTTTAGTTGTTCCTCGCGAGTGCTAACATCTTCCGAAGCTTTATAAATACCGGCGCCTTGTGGGGGTAATTGAGGGGTTGGCGTGAACTACAGCAATGCAGCTCGGTCTTCAGGGGGGGAGGCATACAATACTTCTAATGCAGCAAGCCCTCCAATGCCGTGGTACAAGGCTTTGGGCGCTGCACTGCTTATTGCATTGGCATCAAAATCATCTGCTGCCCCATCCCCGCAGTATAATGGGGCAAAAGGAAAAACAATTTCTGCAGAGCGCATAAGGCTGATTTACAACGATTTTGCAGGCATCACATTCCAGGATTCAGGGGCTCAGGAAAAAAAGGCAGAACAGGAGCCTGCAACTCTCGAGGAATACCTTCTGAAAAACCCTGAAAAAAAGGCAGATTATGAAAAACAAGTCTCAAAGGCAGAGGAAAAAATGCGCTTTGCCAAAGACGCGAGCAAGCCATTGCCTGACCGCATTGACGCGCTTGTAAAGGCGCAAAATGAATATATTATTGCGCAAAGCATTGCACCATACAAGCAGCATGAAAACCAGATAGACAGGGAAATCCCCTCGCTTATTGTCAAATACGGCATTGAATATCTTGCAAGCTCGCCAAACCCTGAAAACCGCGATGAAACAATACGCAGGATAAAGAGATTCGGCAGTTCTGAAATGCTTACAGAAGAGCAAAAAGAAATACTCAGGAAAATACCAGAGGCAGCATCAGAACTCGCTGATTTACTGAAGCAGGAAAAGCCGGCAACACTTGAGGAATACCTGAAAAACAATCCTGCCAAGAAAACAGAATACGAAACATTTGTCAATCTTGCAGAAGGGTACAGGAAGGGGTGGGCTGACAAAACAAGGACGCTTGCAGACAGGGCAGACAGCCTTTATACCGCATGGGGCGCTTACAAGAAGGCAGATGAAATTGCCCCTTACAACCAGTTTGACACCCTCATCAAAAAAGAACTGCCCGCACTTATTGTAACAGACTATGTTGAGCTCATAAAAGCGCAGCACACCCCTGAAAACCGCAGCATATTTATCAAGAGAATCAAGGACTGCCTTGTGCCATGCCCAGACTCCATAACTGAGGCACAAAAAGAAATACTGCGGAAAATCCCAGAAGCAAGCACTGAGCTTGCTGA
>JAWABQ010000011.1:0-21414 GCA_038884575.1 Candidatus Woesearchaeota archaeon | reverse complement strand
AGACAGCGCCTGCAACAACCCCTCCTGCTGTGCCGCCTGCAACTCCGCCTTCAACACCACCTGCAACGACACCAACCCCTCCTGCTACGCCGCCTATTGCCACTCCTGCCCCAACGCCGCCCTCAGCCCCGCCTGCCACTCCGCCAACTCCTCCAGCGACTCAGCCTGTTGCCACTCCTGCCCCAACACCGCCCTCAGCCCAGCCAACCCCTCCAGCAACTCCGCCTGCTGCAGCTCCAACCCCTCCTCAACATCCTCCAACCACTCAGCCTCCAGCAGACCAGCAGCCTCCAAAGCCGGCAAATCCTCCATTCCAGCCGGCAGAATACAGCATAAAAGCAGCTGATTACGGCATTGTGGCAAGCAACAAGTCACACCAGACCCGCAATGACGTGCTAAGTATTGATACTCCTTATTTGGACCTGCTTGGGCAGTGGCATTCTGAAACAAACAGGGTGCCTGAGGACAATGACAGGATTACAAGGCGCGGAATTGGCGGGCATGCAAATGCAAAGCTGTGGATAGTTGAAGCAGGTTTGACATACAGCCTTGACAAGCGCACGCGCACATCGCATGAGCATAATGTGACCACAAGCCCGCCAGGCGCATCACCAAGCTACACAATCACAGAATACACAAAGGCTGTTGAGACAAATGAAACAACATTCGCAGCTTTGAATGCACTGCTGAAGATTGACAATCTGTTCATCCACGGCACAGGTTATGGAAGCATTGAAGACCTGACTGCAGACACGCAAGTGGACATCAAGGTGGACAGCTCAGACCCGCTTGGCGACTACAGCGACACAATCAGGAACCAAGTAACTGCCAAGACAACCAGAATGGGCGGGCAGGGAGGGCTTTGGGGTGAATGGGACACAGTGCTTGCAGGAATCCTTGCAGGAATGGAGCGCACGGAAATTGACATTGAAGATGAGGCATACGATGTTTACAAAGGGCTGGTTTACGGCGGCTTCCACGGCGAGAACTACTCATTCGGCGTTTCAGGAGGAGCAGGCATAAACCTTGTTGACAATGCTGAAAAGCACCGCAAGTTTGACTCGCCATTCGGGTATGCCAATGCAGCAGTCCATTTGGGCGAGCTTGAGGGGCAGGACATAACTGTTTTCGGCAGCCTGTGGAGGCTTGACAATCCTGCAGGAGGTGCAGGGCTTGTTGTGGGCAGGGGTCCTGCAGTGAAAATGATAATGGACTACTACAATGCCCGCGCTTGGGAGCAGCTTGATTTGCTCAAGCATTTCGGTCCTGACGAGCGAAAAGCTTATGTAACCAAGATGATGAATGATTTCATGTGGGGGATTGCCTCAGACCACAATCTGCGGCTTATGATTTTCGGCGGCGCGCGCAGGACAGACGCCTTTGACGAAGTTGAGAGGAAAGGGGTGCACGAGTGGAAATTCATGGGCGAGGCAGCGCTCTCAATCCCCCTTGTCAAGGGCGAGTTCACGCTGGTGCCGTATGCCCGCGCAGACACCGCAGGCAAAACAACAACAGTTGAAGGCGGCCTTGGCGCAATACTGCCGAACGGCCTGCGGCCGTACATAGGAGGGGGAATGGAGCACACAGATGGCGCAAAGGACGAGGACGCCCCTTACTTCAGCGCCGGCATTGACATTCCATTGGTGAAAAAAGCAAAATGAAAAAACTGCTGATTGCACTTTTGGCATTGGCACTGTTCCAGGCAGCATTTGCCTCTGCAATAGACATTGAGCCATCGCTCACATTCACAGCAAGCCCTGGCACAACAGTCAACAGCACTGTCCTGATTACAGCAGTCGCAATAGACATCCTTGAGAACGCAGGAATGGCTGACATAAAGATCTATGAGGACGGGCTTTTGGCGCACACAGAAAACTGCGCAGGCGCGACAACCTGCACAGCAGCAGATGCGTTCTCATACACAAATGACGCAAATCACAGCTATTATGCTGTTGCCACAGACCTTGGCGGACACGTGGTGACAAGCCCCACGCTTAACATCACGTTCATCGGACCAAACACTCCGCCAAGATGGACAACCCTGCCGGCAAACTTCAACATTTACGAAGACTCTGAATTCAACAACAACATAACAAACCTGACAATGTTTGCGCAGGACAAGCACACCCTGCCCACAGACCTCATCTATACAATAGTGAACCAGACAAATGCAACTCTTGTGCTCTGCTCAATTGACGCGCAAAGCCAGCTTGACTGCAATGTCACAGCATCAAACAGCTCAGGCGTGTCAATGCTCAACATCACAGTCTCAGACGGCCAGCTGCAGGACTGGCGCCTTGTAAACATAACAGTGCTTCCAGTGAATGACCTGCCGTTTAACAGCCTGGCAATCCCAGACCTGCTTGTTGATGAGGACTCATACAATGACACCCTTAACTTAACACCTTATTTTGCAGACATAGACAGCCCAACAATGACTTATAGCGCATCAAGCAACAACCAAAACATAACAGCAGCGGTTGCAGGCGCATTCCTGAACATCACTGCAACAAACGGCTTTGCAGGACGCTTCAACATAACAGTCACTGCCTCAGACGGGCAGAACACCAGTGCACCAGTAATAGTATATGGCGATGTAACTCCGCTCACCTGCCCAGTAAACCTCACAAAGAGCAAAAAGCTGGGCCATGACTTCACAGCAACAGGCAGCTGCTTCACAATACTTGCAGATAATGTGGAGCTGGACTGCAGGGGATACCGGATAACATATGCCACTGCTGAGCCCGGCAATGCCATCATTGCAGACGACAGGACAAATGTGACAATCAAAAACTGCACAATCCTTGCAGACATAGATGCCCCTGCCTTTGCAGGCGGAATATCATTTTCAAACACAGCTGACAGCAAAATCCTTTCATCACGTATCAACACCACAGGCACAGCATACTTGTTTGGAATATTGTTTGATGACAGTTCTGCACGCAACACAATTGCAGGCAACAAGATATTTACTGATGCTGCAAACCCGCCAAGTCCTGGTGGTGATTTCAGTGCAGTGGGCATCCTCCTGGGCAGGACAATTGGTACCAGCGATAACATTATTGAGAACAACACTATCAATGTATCAAATTCAGAAGGTCGTGCATGGGGCATAGCTGCTGACGGAACAGCCGGCACAAAAGTCCGCCGGAATGCAATTCACGCACAAGGCACTGAGGAATCAGGGGGCATCCTGTTCATGGAGGAGGCAACCAATACCTCTGTCATGGATAATAATGTGACTGTGATTGTCCAGGGCGACTTTGCATTCGGCATTGGTGTTGTAGGTGCTTACAACACAGTAATTAACAACCGCGTCAAGGCAACAGGACAATCAGAAGTGCGCGGAATCCACTTTGCGAAATTAGAGGACTCAAACGTGTTCGGCAATACAGTATCGGTCACAGGCACAACCGAAACATATGGAGTCTCAATGCATAATTCGCAGGATAACATTATGTATTCCAATAATATTTCTGCAACAACGGAGGAGATGAGTGCAGGATTGCTTGTCCACGCCAGCAATTCATCAAATCTTCTGAATAATAACATCAGTGTGCAAGGCACTGGAGACAACAATCACGGCATCTTAATTGATACTGATTCAAGCAGTTTGTCAGCTGATATCACCATTAGTGAGAATACAATTACGACAAGCGGTGCACAGTTCAATGATGGAATTAGAACATCAAGCGGGTCGCATAACATCATTATTACGAATAACCGCATTCATGCGCAAGGAACAGGCATGGATAACAAGGGGATTAACCTTGCGCCCGGGCATAATGTAACAATAGCATGGAACAACATCACCACCAGCGGCACAAGCGACAATATTGGCATCTCCATCGAGTTAGGATCTAATAACACAATTATGATGAACAGCATAATGCCATCAGGAACTGAGGACTGGAACTATGGCGTATTTATAGGCAATTCGAATATCACACGCGTTAGCAACAACAATATCATCACAAATGGGCGGGACGCAGGAATCGGCGTGGGGCTCTTTGCATCCGGAGGTAGAATGTCTGAAAATTCAGTCATAGAATTCAACACAATCTCTGCACGAGGCATCCGTAATGGTAATATGGGCATCTGGTTGTGGGACCTGTCTGCAAGCGGAAATAAAGTGACAAATGCAGTGATCAGGAACAACAATATCACTACAAACGGCTTGTTGTACAACCATGGGATATTACTTAATGCCATAGCAACTACCAACCAGATAGCATCGAATCGTATAACGACTGGCGGAACAGAAAGCCCTGCTATCTCGCTTGCAAATTCCATGAATAATTTATTTGAAAACAATCTATTGGTTGATCCGGCTAGCTGGATATTATCTGAAACAAGCACTGCAAATAATTTCACTAACACCAGCCTAATAACGAGTGCAGGCAGCGTCCACTTTCCTTTCTTCGAACTCAATGGGGCATATAATGCTTCACGGCAAACATTGAATATATCCTTTAACAAAGTCTTCCTCAACAGCACAGCCCTGCCATTCCTCAACACATCTGCGCAGATAACTCTTTACAACCTGAGCTTTGCAAACCCGCAGGCAAAGGCGGACTTTGAAGACGATGGCACATTCCAGGTATGCGACCCTGCAGTCTGCCAGAACATCAGCTATTCAGGAGGCGCATTCACGTTCAATGTCACGCATTTCACATCATACCGCGTGGGCGAATACCAGGAAGTCATACCGCCTGCTCCAACAGGAATAACTGTCGTTCCTCCATCTCCTGCAGTTTATGCGCCAGGAGCGCTCTACCAGTTCTTCATGAACTGGGCTGACAATGCAGGAATGGACAAGGCATTCCTTGAATTCAACGGCACAAATTACACCTCAACAAACCTCTCTGCCACAAGCTTCCTTGCAGCTGTCGGCAACCTCACAGTCGGCAACTACACTTACAAGTCTGTTGCAAATGACACAAGCGGAAACACCAATGCAACAATCCTCTACAACTACACAGTCGCGGCTGCAACGCCAACGCTTGACCTTACTGTTTTGCCTTCAACAACTGTCTCTTATGGCACTTTAACAACTGCGAACTGCACTGCCTCAACAAGCCAGGTCACTCCTGTGCTGGAAAGGAACGGCACTGTTGTGAGCAATCCTGAGACAACAACGCTTCCTGTCGGCGTTTACAACTACACCTGCACTGCTGCCGCAACGCAGAACTACACAGCAGCAGCGCCGGTAACGACAATAGTAACAGTAAACCGCGCGCCTTCAACAGTTAACCTGCTCCTTAACGGCACTGATGGCGACATTATCGTGCCTGAAAACAGCACAGTGAACATAACAGGGCTCATTGTCACGCCAGCTTCTGGAAACGTAAATGTTTATGTCAACGGAACCCTTGTCGCAACAGGGTCATCGCCACAGGAAAGCCTGCAGTTCTTCGGGCCGCCAGGAGCATACCCTGTGCAGGTCAACTTCACAGGAAACACCAACTATGCTCCTTCAAGCGAAACCCATTATGTATTCATCGGCGACAACCTTGTAAAATACAACATAATGCCGCCGAGCGGAACATTCCTGAATACAAGCTATGCTGACATGAATTTCAGCACAAACCTGAACTCAACATGCAGGTGGGCATTGTCAGACCTTGACTACAATTCAATGACCAACACTTTCAACGGCGTGCTCACATTCCACTATGGCAGGGTAACAGGGCTTGAGCTATTGGGCCTGCATACAGTCTACATCGCGTGCGAGAATGACACTGCAGCAACAAATTCAGAAATAACATACAATGTCTCAAACATAATTGAGAACTCAAACATTGACGCTGCACTGATTGACTGGAGCATTGTCAGGTGGGTGAACATCACTCCGACAACAAGCATCTTTGACAGCACGCTGTATTACGACAGCATACGCAACAGCCAGCTGGGCGCTGTGCAGGCAAACAGCTCAACAATCAACAACAGCAACCTCAACAACTGCCTCATAATCAACTCAACAGTCAAGGACATAATCGCAAGCGACTGCATGTTCATCAACAGCTTTGTAGACCCGAGCAACCTCACAGGAAGCAACCTGTCAAACACATTCACATTTGACTCCAATGTCACCTGGTCAACTGCTGTTGACTCAAAAGTCGACCTAAGCACTGTTGACAACTCAATCATTGTTGACTGCACAATAAACCAGTCAGCAATCCGCAATGGCGTGCTTATGCACTGCACAGTCAGGAACAACTCAAACATCCTTGACAGCACGGTGAACAACACAGTCATAATCAACACAAACCTCACAAACTCAACAATAGTGGACAGCAGCCTCAACTGCGTGAACGGCTCAGATGTTTACATCAGCAACAACATACTCATTGACGGTAACGTGACTGTCTGCCTGCCGGGCACAGGCATTGTTTACAACCTTTCAGGCAACAATACAAACCTTACTGAATACATGGAACTGCCGCCTGTAGCATCATACACATTGTCGCCAGGCTCATCCATCAGCACAGGCGGGACAGTAACATTCACCTCAACAAGCACTGACCCGAACGTGCCAGGGCCGCTGAACGACTCAATAACGCTGCTGTGGATGTTTGATGACGGCACAACGTCAACAAACGCGTCTGTCTTAAAGACTTACAACGCAGCAGGAACATTCAGGTTCAACCTTACAGCAACTGACAGCTTCGGCATGTCAAGCACTGCCTCTGGCGCAATAGGAGTCAGCACTCCCGGCGGTGGCGGCGGTGGCGGAGGCGGCGGCGGCGGTGGCGGAGGCGGAGGCGGCGGAGGCGGAATAGGCAGGGTGTTCTTCTACAACCTGACTGCAGGAAAGACAAATGTCCTCACCCTCGGAAGGCTTGACAGCCTGCTCATTGAGTACAATGGCGTAATCTACCCGCTTGAGAACATCCAGATAGCCCGCGACCACGCAAACTACACAATCACAGGAACCCAGTCAAGGCTTGTCGTGAACGAAGTCAGGAAATACAACCTGAACAGGGACCAGAACTATGACCTTATAGTCACGTTCACAAAGAATTATGTCTCAAGGATTGAGCTCAGGCTTGAGCCGACAAGCGAGCTTGCGCCGGGCTTTAACATCCTCAGCCTGCCCCCTGGAATGCAGAACTGGGAGCCAAAGGAAGTGCCTACAAAGCCGGTTGCGCCTCCTGAAGCGCAGCCAGCAGCGCCTGCACAGCCAGAAGCAAAGCAGGAAGTTGAGGTCAAGGCAGAAGTCAAGCCAGGGCTGCTCAGCAGGATATGGGGCTCAATGAAAGGCATAACGGGAGCAGTAACTGCGGAAACAGGCAAGGTGAAAATCAGCGGCTGGATGATAACACTCCTCGTGATAGTGTTTGGAGTCGTGCTGTACTTCTTTGCAGCTGAATTGTTTGACTGGTGACGCGCTTTCAGCCAAGATAGCTGGGAGTGTCAGTGTCTGCCTTTGCAGCTGACATTGCCTTTTTCTGCTTTTTCTCCGCGATTTCCAAGGCCTTTGGCTTCTTTATCCGGCCAAACTCATCCTCGTAGCGCTTGAGGATATTGTTAAGAACAGAGAGCAGCATTTTTGCGTGGTATGGCTCAACCATTACGACATTGTGCTTCATCAGGAAGCTTGGCTTCTTGCTCCGCGGGTCAATGCGCGGAGTGATGCACTTGAAGTCAAAAGAGAACTGCGTAGGCGTGAAGTTGATGCTTACCTCGTGCGCAAAGAACGGCTCTCCGTCAATAATCTGGATGTTCACAGGGTCCTTGCTTGTCATAATTCCACCTCAAGGCATTTGCAAGGCATCCTGCTTATATACTTTTTGCCCAGAAACCCTTTTATACTGCATTGCAAACATTCTTGGCATGAAGCTTGTTATTTTTGACCTTGACCAGACTTTGATTAATTTGTTTGCTGTGCATGACAAGGCATACCACAGGACAATGATGGATGTTTTCGGCATAAAGGCGTGCTACAAAAATCTGGACTACACGGGCAAAAGGGTTCCTGACCTTGTCCGCGAATATGCCCTGAAAGAGGGCATTCCAAATGCAGTCATTGACATGAATCTCGCAGAGGCAGAAAGGCAGTACGAGTCTAACTTTTTTGAATTGTCAAGGAATGTGAAAAAGCACATCCTGCCCGGCGTGACAAGGCTTGTTCCGGTACTTGCAAAAAAACACAAGCTCGCGATAGTGACAGGAAGCCTCAGGCACATTGCAGAGGCAATGCTTGATGAGTCAGGGCTGAAAAAATATTTCAAAATAATAATCACAGGCGAGGACGCAAAAACAAAGCCAGAGCTTGTCAGGAAAGCAATAAAGAAGGCAGGCAGAGTATCAGAAGTATGGGTGATAGGCGACAGCACAAGGGACATAGAGGCAGGAAAAATCAATGGCGCGAAAACAATCGGAGTCCTGACAGGAGAGCATGACAGAAAGACATTAATGGCTGCAAAGCCCAATTACATTTTTAAAGACCTCTCAAATACGATGAAAATACTTGAGGCGATTGGATGAACATCACCACAGCAATACTGGCCTTTGTTGCAGCATACCTCTGCTACCGCATATTCCGCGGCTTTGCGAGGAAAACAGCAATAAGCTCAGCATACCGCAGGGAAATGTACGAGCTTCTGACAAACGAGAAATACCAGGTCAAGGGCAGGTTTGACTGATTCTCAAAATCAGGGAACAGCCCTTTCGGGCCGCCCTTAGAAGTTCTGAGTTGGGACTAACTGGTTGCACGGGAGGTATGAGCAAAAAAAGCGGAGTCATGAGGCCTCCGCCAAAAAGAGAGGTGAGCATAAAGCGGAGACAAGCTCTCTCCGCCCGAAGAGGTGTGTTTTTTGACAACAATGATTTTCACAAGAGGCTCTGCACGTATCGCCTCATCTCGCGCGCATCCTTGCTTGTTATTGCGCCTGCCTTCAGCAGCCAGTCTATCACCTGCAAGTCGCTGCTTGCTTTCTCGGGGGTGTAAGTCTTCATAACCATCACCTCCTTGTGTTGGTTTTCCGTCAGCCATGCCTTTTACTTGGGCGGGCATTTATTAATACATTATGAAAGGGAAATCAAGACAGCGCGTCAGGACAGGGTGTGCATAAGCTTTATAAAGCGTGTCACGATGAAATGACTCATGGTTGTGACGCTTACTGTACGGGGCCCGTCGTGGTTTTTCGGGATAGACTGCCTTTTTGAGTGCTTTGCAGCAGTGGCTCTTGTCCTTGTGACATGGTTCAGCTTCAAGGCATACAAGTTCACAAAAGACAAGCGGTACAGGACGTTCTCAATAGGATTCGGGCTTATGCTCCTTGGCATTGTTTCAAGGGCTCTTGCGGACATGATAGTATATGCCGGCTGGGAAACAAAGCCGATTGTGCTGCTTGCCGGCTATGCGGGATACATGGGCCTGACTCTTGTGTCACTCGTGGTGCTTTTTGCACTTACCATGAAGACAAAGCAAAAGGCGCCTTTTGTCGCCCTTTTGCTTGTCTCACTGCTGCTGATCCTGTTCTCAGAATCATACAGGCTCTCATTCCACTCAATATCACTGATACTTCTTGCTTTCATATCATACCATTTCATACGCAATTTTTTTGAGAAAAAATCTGTTTGCGCATTCCTTGTCTGCTCATCATTTATCCTATTTGCCCTTGCGCAGCTCGCATTCATTTTTGACATCGTAATGCAGAAATATTACATCATAGGGCATTTGGTGCACCTGGTTGCATTTGCAGCGCTTCTTGTCGCATTGGTGCGCATGCTAAGGGCGCCTGCCAAGAGGAAGAAATGACAGAGCGCAGGACAAAGATGGACATTGTCTTTGACATGCTCCAGGCAATACAGGACAAGGGCGGCTCTATCCTCCCAACCCACCTGCTCTACAAGTCAAACCTCTCGCACGGCAGGCTCAAGCAGTATGTTGACGAGCTCAAGGCAAAATCGCTTGTTGCAGAAGGCGACAAAAGGGGCAAAAAAGTCTTTGTCCTCACAGAGCAGGGGGCAAAATTCCTTGCAAACTACAGGCAGCTGCGCGAGTTCACAGATGCGTTTGGATTGTAGAATCAGCACTTGTTTTTCTTAAGCGACTCAACATCCCTATCAATATGATCCACTTTGGCATCAAGGGCATCTGTTTTTGTGTTTAGGATTTTGACATTCTCATGCAAGTTGTCAAATCTGGTGGTTAATGTTGCGAGTCCAACACTTACTTTTGTGATTTGCTCAAGCATGTTCTGATAAAGCCCCAGGATTGCGATGAATGCGCTCGCAGCAGGCAGTCCAAACTCAAGCCAAACAGGTGTCTTTATTATGCCTGCAATCTTCAGCAATATCCAGATTCCAAGGATTGACCATGAAATGTAAAACACCCACTGCCAAAATGATATTTTTTGTCTCACAGCTTCTGAAAAGCAATTGCCATTTATATTTTTTTCGACGACAAAACCAAAAAGTTTCCGGCGCGTTCCTGCATCTTCGCACGCTTGTAAAGATTCTTTCCGGCGGGTTTAAATAATTCACAGATTATCTCCAGCAAATGCGAAATGCCCTTACCTTGCTTTTTATGGTAATTTTATTATACTCCTGCTCATCTTCACCCACTGGTGAGAGTGTGAAGCTTTCAAGCCCTGCATTTGCAGACAAGCAGATGATTCCTTCTGATTACACCTGCGACGGTGCTGACAGGATTCCCCCTCTTGAGATTGCTGATGTGCCTGCAAATGCCAAATCGCTGGCTCTTGTTTGTGACGACCCTGACGCCCCAATGGGCACGTGGGACCACTGGGTTGTATGGAACATTCCACCAACCACGAAGCGCATAGACGCAGAACCAGAAGGGGTGCCTGGCAAAAACAGCTGGGGGCGCACTGGCTACGGTGGACCATGCCCGCCATCAGGAACTCACAGGTATTTTTTCAAGATTTATGCCCTTGACACAATGCTTGACCTGCCCGCAGGCTCTAACAAGGCAGCATTGCTTGGCGCAATGAAAGGGCATATTATTGCAGAGGCCTCATTAATGGGCACTTATCAAAGGAGGAAATGAAACATGCCAACCATGACTGAATCAGAAACAGGAATTGCGATTGTGAGGAACTTTCTCACTGCCTCGCTTTTAAAGGCAAAGGATTTTGAGCGGCAGCCGAATATCATCAACAAGGATGAATTGATGAGAACAGTCAGTGCAGCCCTGGCAGCAGCAAAACAGCTCAAGATTCCGCCGCCAGTTTAAGTTCAACATTTGTTTTGTTTTGGCTTAAACAGCATTGAATCCCATGTTTCTTAATGCCTGCTTCCACATCAGGCCGACCTTCATCAGGTCGTTTGAGAACTTCGTGCTTATCTTGTATGTCTTCTTGTAGAGGTCGTAGTCTATGAGGCCCATTGCTTTCATTGGCGTCAAAATCCTGTCATAGAACTGCCTCTTGTTGTAAGAGAGCTTTACGCGCTTGCCCTTGTAAGGTGCCTCTTCAAGAACGCACTCGTACTTGCCGTCGTGCAATTGCGTTGCAAAAATGCTCATCTCTGTCTTGGTAATCTCGCCATTGTTGCCGATAATGTATTTGACAAGCTCCTTTGCCACAATCTTCTGCTGATTCGTAGAAAAGATGACGTCAAACACGTCTTCAGGCAAATTAAACCTGTCAAATAGGATTACCATATCTCCACCTGCTTCTTCTACCACCAACCCCTACTGTAATGTGATAACGCGGGAAGACTTACTATATAAATGTTACGATTTCCGATACTGGAATAGCGAATTCATATAAAAATACCAAAAGAGAAACATTTATATACAAGAAGGATATTAGTATACAAAAATGTGACATTTATGATACCGTACCTCGACGATACGGTATCGAGGCAGTGACGCTCAAAAGGAAGGCTCTCCACTGTTTCTTCACAACCACCCCCCAAACCCACATTGGAGAGTCCTTCTTTTTTTACGTTCACACACAAAGACAAAAAGGAGGAGAGGGAAAATGGATTTGCTCGTAAAGAGTGCATTGGCACAGGAACCCATCAGCAAGGAAGCAGCCGACTTCGGTCAGGCAAACATAAAAGTCATAGGAGTAGGAGGGGCTGGCAACAACATGGTCAGCTGGCTCTACAAGAAGGGAATCAGGGGCGCAGAAGTCCTTGCAGTCAATACAGACAAGCAGCACCTTGACATTACCGAGTCTGACAAGAAGTTCATAATAGGGCGTGACGTCACAAGAGGGCTTGGATGCGGCGGATTCCCCCAGAAGGGCGCCGAGGCAGCACAGGAAAGCATGCTCCAGTTAAAGGAGACCCTGCGCGGCGCAGACATGGTGTTTGTATGCGCAGGAATGGGAGGAGGGACAGGAACGGGAGCCGCGCCAGTTGTGGCACAGGTTGCAAAGGAAATGGGTTCCATAGTCATCGGGACAGTGACCATGCCATTCAACATTGAGCGGGCAAGGATTGACAAGGCAGAATTTGGCTTGCAACAACTGAGAAACGTGAGCGACACTGTTGTCGTGATAGACAACAACAGGCTGGTTCAGATCGCAGGAAACCTGCCAGTGCAGCAGGCATTCGCGGTCGCAAATGAGCTGATTTCAACCATGATTAAGGGCATTGTAGAAACAATTGCAATCCCCAGCCTGGTTAACCTGGACTACGCAGACGTAAAGGCAATAATGACAAACGGCGGGGTTGCCGCAATAGGAGTAGGCAGCTCTGACACAAACAACAGGGTAGAGGAAGCAGTGAGAGGCGCGCTCTCAAACCCCCTCCTTGACATCAGCTACAAGGGCGCAACAGGCGCACTCCTCCACGTAGTTGGCGGGCCTGACATGACTTTGGACGAGATTAACCGCGTGGGCGAGCTCGTAACAGAAACAATGGACGAGGACGCAAACGTCATCTGGGGAGCAAGAGTGCAGGATGACATGAAGGGCAAGATAATGGTGATGACAATCATTACAGGAGTCTCATCACCATGGATACTTGGCAAGCCGACTGCGAAGGATGTTGCAATAAAGGCGCAGCGCCTGCACGACGACCTCGGAATAGAGACGATTTAAGTCTCTATTTTTTTCTCTTTCTTTTCATTGTTTTCAATCCTGCAAGATTTCCCCCTATTTTTTGAGGAAGAATGCAAAAACCGATTATTGGGACAGTGTATGAGAAAGCCTTTCCTATGCACTTCAGGGGCTTTATCAGCTGGGCAGAAGAGCACCAGCTTCCTGTCACTGCAGTCCTGCTTGAGTCATTGTCAGATTCAAAAACCAATGAAGTCAGGGGCAGGCTTGAGGACCTGCTGATGAACACAAACAGCAGGTTTGACCGTGACGTGATTTTGCACTCCAAAAACTCACCAAGGAGCATTGCCCTGCTGAAATGCAGCGCGCCTTATGCTGTCCATTTGTTTGACAAATTCCTTTCCAGCCTGGGCAATCCTGAGGTTGCTGCTTACATACAGGAGTATATTCCTGTTCCTGCGGCTCCTGAGCCCGAGAAGACGTTCTGGAGAAGGGCGCGGGAGCTTGTAAGCCCTCAAAAGCCCAAACCAATGGCGACATACTCCGCAGAGGCGAATGAGCTTTACAATGCGCTTTCTGGCGGGCTGGATGCTTACAAGGCAAAGTTGGGCGGATTAATTAAGAATCTGTCAGGCATTGGCTCTCCCGAACTGAACTATTCTGGCGCGGGCTAGACAGAAAGGCTTTTTTCAACAATTCGCTCGACTCTTTCAAGGTCCTGGCCAGTTACCTTGTCGCGCAATTCCATCCTTGCACTTGCCTTTGCAAGGTTGATTATGCCGACCACGACCCTTGGGGAAATCTCAGTGAGGTAGCGCTTCTCATTTGCCTTCAGCTTTTCTGCAAATGAGACTATGTCATCCTCAAGCTCCTTCGGCAGGCTGACCTTGATTTTTGAGGCATAGTCAACATACTGCCTGACAAAGTCAATGTCTGCCTGGGCAACTGACTTTTTCTCGTTTCTCACGATTTTCCTGCTTATTTCAGAAAACTGCCTGATGTCAGGCTTTCGCACGATGAACATGAGGTGGAACCTTGTCAACAGCGCAGAGTCAAAAGGCAATTGCTTCTTGAAGCCCTTGAGGTCATCGCCTATGAACTTGTCGCCTCGCGGGTTTGCCGTTGCAATCACATTCACGCGCGCATCAAACCTTGCGTGCGTGCCGCCCTTGCTGTAAGTGACAAAGCCCTTTTCCATTGCGTTGTACAATCCTGCCCTGTTTTCGTCCTTCATAAGGTTGAGCTCGTCAATAGCGCAAAGCCCGCCGTCTGCCAGCGGAAGCAAGCCCTTGTGGATTTCCTTGCCCTTTACTGTTGCCACAAGCCCGACTCCGCTTGTGCCAGAGCCAAGCCCGAATGAGCTTATTGGCGCGAGCTGGGACATTCCGCGCAGAATGTCTGTTTTTCCTGTCCCAGGGTCTCCCAAAAGCAGCATGTGCACTGGCTCTGTTGCAAACAATTGGAGTGCTGCCGCCTTTTTGATGTCCTCCATCCCCATGATGTTCGGCGCGATTATCGTCGGAAGCATCTCAAAGGCCTCTTTTGCAAATGCCTCAAACTGCTGCTTCATCACAGCCTGCCTGATTTTTTTGTTTGTCTCGTCAGCAAACCCTTTCATGGAATCTTCCTTTGGGACCACTTCGGCAAAAGAGGGGTTCATTGCGATTGTTGTGCCGAGCTTTGCCTCTGCAAGCTCAATCTTGAACTGCTTTCTGTATTTTGCAACGTCCTTTGCGTCCTTGTATGGCAGCAGGCTTTCTATCTGGTTCACGAGCTTTTTTTCCCTGCCGACAAGCGGCCTTGCCCTCAATAACAGGTTTCCCAGGCCCATAACAATTCAAAACACGCTGCAGGTTTATAAAACTTATACAAAAGTTCTTATTCTTTGATTGCGTAATAACAATTATGGTGGAGCGCTGCTTTATGTGCGGGGAAGAGGCATATATCCACATTGACAACCAGTGGATGTGCAAGATGCATTACAACAAGTTTGTTGCTGACTCGCCCGATGCAAGCTGATTAGAGCTCAGAAATCTGCTTTTTTTCCTCCTTGCCTGTCTTCATGTCCTTGATTGTGAATTTCTTTGTTTTCAGTTCCTCAGGCCCGACAACAACAACCTTTTTTGCGCCGATTGAGTTTGCGTACTCAAACTGCTTGCTTATCTTCCGCCTCATAAGGTCAATGTCAACAGAGTATTTTGCCCTCAGCTGGTGCGCGATTTTCAGCGCCTCCGGAATCATCTCCTCGCTGATTGGCGCAACAAAATAGTCAGGTCCGCAAACAGGCTGCGGCAAAAGCTTTTTCTGCTGCAGCAGGAGCGAAACAGTGGAATATCCTATGCCAAACCCTGTTGCAGGGCAGGCTTCGCCGCCAAAGACCCCTGTGAGCTGGTCATACCTCCCCCCGCCTCCAAGAGCCCTGAACAGCCCCTGGCTGTCAAATGCCTCAAACACGCAGCCGGTGTAGTATGCAAAACCCCTCGCAATTGACAGGTCAACCACAATATTGTCATGCTTCACCATTGAGAGTATCTGTTTCAGGCTTTTCCAGCCGTTAAGCGCGGCATCATTGAGCTGCAAATGCCTGCTGATTTCCCTTTCAACATCAGCAGGCTTTCCTTTAATTCTTGTTGCGTGCCTGATGCGCTCTGCAGCAGGCCCGCTAATGCCTGCCTTTCCCATCTCAAGGAAGTATTCCTTCTCGTCAAGCTTTTCACCCTTGTCAACAATCCTCATTGCCTCCTCAACCTTTGCCTTTGGCACAATCTCCTGCAAAATTCCGCCAAGCAGGTTCCTGTGGTTGATTTTGACCGTGAAATCCCTTGGCTTGAGCCCTGTTGAAAGCAGGCAGTCAATGAACAAATTGATTATTTCAGCATCTGCCTCTGGCTTGTCGCTGCCAAACTGCTCAACGCTTATCTGGAAAAACTCGCGCTCCCTGCCCTTTTGCGGAGCCTCATAGCGCCACATCCTGTCAACAGAATACCACTTCACAGGCTTTGGCACCTGCCTTTGCATTGCCACAAACATCCTTGTTATTCCAGGGGTGAGCTCTGGCTTGAGGCTGAGCTCCTCTGCGCCGCGCTTTTCCAGCATGAATATCTGGCTCTTGACCTCCTCTCCTGATTTTGCAGACAAAAGCTTGAATGTCTCAATGCTCGGCGTAAGGACAGGGCTGAAGCCGTACCTGTCGCAGGTTTTTGCCATTTTTTCCATTACCTGCCGGTGTATGAAATAGTCCTTTGGGTAGAAGTCATTTGTGCCTTTTACTCTCTGGAACATAATAAGAAAAATTAGAAAGAGTGTATAAAAAGGTTTCTGCCGGCACGCCTGCAAAAACCTTATTTCAATTGGCTTGCAATGCGCTCCTTAAGCCCCTTGTACTGCGCCATCAGCCTGTTGTGCTCATTGGACATCAGCCAGTTAAGGTACTGTATTTTTCCGTCCTGGCGCAAATGGACTTTTGCGCAGTAAGGCCCCACTTCACAGGTCTTGGCATGCATTATCACTGATTTGCCAGTATTCCTGTTTGTTGCGCACAAATACAAATCAAAAGGAAGGCGTGTTTGTGTTATCTTGATTGCCTCTTTTGGCAATGAGTCAACAACCTCTTTGAATGCCTTTGCGTACAGCCCTTCAATATTATCTGCAGGCTCAATGCGCCTGTTCGCAAAATACAGGCTGTTACCATCATAAAAGTCCCTTAAAAGCGATGTTGCGCTGTTTTGCCTGTACAGCTGCCTTCTTGGCGCTGACATCATCCCGATTCCGTCCATGCTCATTTTTATCTCCCTCCTCACGAATGAAATTTTAGGGAAACTGCCACCCCTTATTAAACTTTGCTTTTTTATATAAATTATAAATATTTCTGTGATTGTGTGCTGAATTGTTCAGGAAACCTTTATAAGCCAAATACAGGATTTCTTGAGCCATACGGGGCTGTCGGCTAGCTTGGTAGGCTTCACCCTTGGGGTGGGTGCGACGGGAGTTCAAATCTTCCCAGCCCCATACTTCATTAAGAAATAACAACTCCAAATAACGGGCGCGTACCGCGCCAGAGACAAAGCGATAGTTCAAGTTTATTTCTGCTTGTTCCTGCCTCTTTTTTCAACTTTCTCAAGCCGCTCTAGAACTTCCTGCCATTCCGGGTTTCCTTCCCTGTAGCCCTCCATGACAGCTGAAATGCATTCCTTGTAGATTTCGTGATGCCTTGACTCAAGGGCGCGGTCAAGCAGGTGCAAGTCAACTGCCTTGTCCTCTGGCTTTGGGGAAATAAAGCTAAGCCCAAAATCAATGAAATGCACCTCGTTGTTGCAGTGTATCATGTTCGAGGTTGTAAGGTCTGAATGGATTATGTTGTTTGCGTGCAGGATTCCGACTTTCCTTCCGATCTCCCTGCTGAATTCCAAATGCCTTGTGCGCAATACTTCCTTGAGCAGGGGGCCTGTTATGAATTCCATCTCGATTTCCATTTTATTATCATCGCTCTTTTTCAGCCGCGGGGCAGGAAAATTAATTTCCTCAAGCTTTTCAAGGATTTTTGCCTCGCGCCTTGTCCTTGATGAGCGCAGCCTGCTGTCTATCTCAGGAACGCGGTAATCCTTGGCAATCCTTTCCTTTACAACACTGTTTCCTTCCCTCCTCAGGACTGCCTCTGCACCCTGTGCGATTATCATGGCAAAAAGAATTCCGACAGCTCTTTTAAAGCTTATGCGGTTTCTGCAGGCCCTGCTGCTTCTGGAACTTTTTCAGCAGGCTCGGCAGGCTTTTCTGCAGGCTTTGGCGCAGCAGGCGGTGCTGCAAGTATGTTCTTCAGCCCCTTTTCGCTGGTCTCAATGTGGACATCGCGGAGCTCGCACACCTGCAGGGGATAAATCTTTCTCAGCGCGTCCTGCAGCTGCCTCTGAAACCTGTGGGCGACAAGCTCTTTTATGAAGTCAAGGAATGCAATTCCTGCAAGCGAGCGCGCAACAAAAATTCGCATCTGGCTCCTCATGTCCTTCATCACGCTGCTTTTTGCCCTTCCGCGCGTTATCAGGACAGGCTTTACCCTCACTGCAATGCCATCCTTTGACTTGACAACAAAAGAATCATCAATGCGCTCCCTTGCCCTTCTCATCATCTTCCTGACTGCTGCAGGCACAATCATAAAGCCGACTGTCTTTGTGAGCAGCTGGTTGTTCTCCTTTTTTGTGACCTCGAACGTTATGTGGATGTTCTGCCTTTGCGGGTCGCCTGTCAAAGTCATCAGGCTCACTGAGACCCTCCTTCCTGCAGGGTCTGCATCGTCAGCCAAATACATGTCGCCAATCGGCTGGTTGTTGAAAAGCCCTGGCGCGATTATAGGCAGCCAGACTTTCTTCTTGACAATGACCGCTGCTTTTGATGGTTTTGCCATTTGCAGACGGAAAATCAGGGGAGGGGTTTATAAAAGTTGTGGAAATCCGCAATGTGCACGCGCAGGTTTAAAAATACCATTGCAATAAAATGCATCATGATTGAGTATAACGTCCTTTTGCATAAACTGGTCAGTTCTGAGGCAAGAATGCATTATTTCAAAGAGAGCGGTCCTGCGTGTGCCTTAAAAAAGGAAACGGAGCTTTATGAGAGGTACAAGTCAATGCTCGAAACCCACCCTTGCCGTTTGCCAAGAGCAAATGAACTGGAGATGATTCTGGAAATCATTGATGAGCTTGCAAGAAAGGAGTCCCTTCCATGTTGCACGTCCTGCGTGAACAACAACGAGGAGGCAGTTGTTGTTGCTTTTGGCAAGGAATGGGTTGCAAGGAACCGCCCTTCTTTTGTTGAAAAGGCTGAACAGTCAAAAGACTTGAATGAACTTTTGGGTTATCTTTCACAAAAAGAGAGTGCGTGCCTGCAAAGAGCTTTGGGTGATTATAATCCTGTAATTTGCCAGAAAGTAAATCTTAGGTATAAGGATGCGCCACTTTATATTTGTCCTCACTTTGAAGCGGACGATTTTCATGCTATGGCAACTGAGGTTTCTGATGAACTGCAAGAACGCGACAGGCGCATTCTTGCCGGGATGAGAAAAGAATACGCTGCAGAACTTGAAAAATTGGTGGGAAAACCGCCTGCCCGCAGAATTTGATGATTACACGTCCAGTTCCCTTACTTCCTTTGCGTGCTGTTGTATGAATTCCCTTCTTGGCTCCACTTCCTCGCCCATCAGTATTGAGAATATTTCGTCTGCCTCTACTGCGTCCTCTATCGTGACCTGCTTGAGAATTCTGGCTGCAGGGTCCATTGTTGTCTCCCAGAGCTGCTTTGGATTCATTTCTCCCAAGCCCTTGTAGCGCTGCACACTTACCCCTTCCTCGCCAAGCTCTTTTACAAGCCTGTCGCGCTCCTCCTCTGTGTAGGCATAAACCTCCTTCTTGCCCTTTGCAACCCT
This sequence comes from Candidatus Woesearchaeota archaeon, assembly GCA_038884575.1. Classification (GTDB taxonomy): domain Archaea; phylum Nanobdellota; class Nanobdellia; order Woesearchaeales; family ARS49; genus JAWAAW01. Next base: position 2,016 of record JAWABQ010000011.1, on the reverse strand, counting down.
GAATAATGGCGGCTGTGCGAGATAAACGTGTCCGTTCTGTATTAATTCCGGCATCTGCCTGTAAAAGAATGTGAGGAGCAAACAGGCAATGTGGTGGCCGTCAACATCAGCGTCTGTCATGATTATGATTTTGTGATACCTGAGCTTGTTTATGTCAAATTCATCCCCTATGCCTGTCCCTATCGCAGTTATCATTGCCGCAATTTCATTGTTCTGCAAAACCTTGACAAGCCTTGCTTTCTCGACATTGATGATTTTTCCCCTTAATGGGAGTATTGCCTGGAATTCGCGGTTGCGCCCCTGCTTTGCGCTTCCGCCTGCGCTGTCGCCCTCAACAAGGTACATTTCGCATTTTTCAGGCTCGTTTGATGAGCAGTCAGCAAGCTTTCCCGGCAGCATTCCTGTCTCAAGCGCGCCTTTTCTCCTGACAAGCTCCCTTGCCTTTCTTGCTGCCTCGCGGGCCCTTGCTGCCTCAACGCACTTGCCAACAATCGCCCTGATTGCAGAGGGGTTTTCCTCAAAGAATTCGCCAAGCTTTTCGCTGACTATTGAGTCAGCCATTCCCTTGACTTCGCTGTTTCCAAGCTTTGTTTTGGTTTGCCCTTCAAACTGCGGGTCTGGAACTTTCACAGAAATTATTGCAGTCAATCCCTCTCGGACATCCTCGCTTGACAAGGTGATGTCTTTTTCAAGCAGGTTGTGCTTTTCCGCATACTTGTTGATTGTCCTTGTGAGCGCTGTCCTGAAGCCTGACAGGTGGGTCCCGCCTTCATGGGTGTTGATGTTGTTGACGAATGAGTACACTGTTTCAGAATAGTCTGTTGTGTACTGCAGTGCGACCTCAACGACATAGTTTTCCTGCGGTTTTTCAAAATAAAACACCTTGTGGAGCGCCTGCTTGCCCTTGTTGAGGTGCTCTACAAAGCTCTTTATTCCGCCGTCATACTTGAACACTGCCTCTTTTTCTGTCCTTTCGTCAACCAGCTTTATCTCAACCCCTTTGTTGAGGAATGCGAGCTCGCGCAGCCTTGCCGAAAGCGTGTCAAAGCTCCATTCTGCCTTTTCCATTATTGTGAAGTCAGGGATGAACTTGATTGTTGTCCCTGTCCCTTGTGCAGGACCGACCATGACAGCATCGTCTGTGACCGGCTTTCCCTGTCTCAGCTCAACGCGCCAAAGCTTGCCGTCGCGCCTTGATTCTGCAATGAGGTGCTCTGAAAGCGCCGTAGTGACAGAAATCCCAACCCCGTGGAGCCCTCCTGAAACCTTGTACACGTTTTTCTCAAACTTTCCGCCTGCATGCAGGACTGTGAGGACGACAATCAGCGCTGACTTGTTGAATTTGGGATGCTTGTCCACGGGGATTCCCCTGCCGTTGTCAATCACGCTCAGGTATCCGTCCTTGTGGATTATCACTGTGACGCCTGTGCAAAAGCCTGCCAGTGCCTCGTCAATGCTGTTGTCAATGGCTTCGTATGCCATGTGGTGCATTCCGCGCACGTCTGTTGAGCCAATGAACATTCCAGGGCGTTTCCTGACTGCCTCAAGCCCCTCAAGTACCTGGATTTCCTTTGCGCCATATGATGCGTGTTCGTGTTTTGCAGGTTCTTCTGGCATGGTGTTATCGTCGTAAAAATACGCCCTCAAATCACAATAAGAAAAACCAGAAGGAGGTATATAAACCTTTGCATTGAAAAATGGCTTTATAGCCATTAAAACGCCAGAAAACCAGGTTTTTAGCCCGTCTAATTCTTCTGCTTTTCGGTTTTCCTGCCTTTTTGCGCACCAAGGTATTCATTCAAGGCAGCCTCTGTTATTACCTCAATGTCTGTTGGCTGCGTAAGATGACAACGCGCTCTTTGCCCTCTGTTATGAGCGTGGGTTTGTTCAGGAACGAGATATAAGGCCTCATGTGGAATGCATTTGCAAACACCTTGCACGCTTTGCCTATTGCCGTAACTCCGCCGTGCACGAACACCCATTCCCCAAGATACTGGCGATACCAGTTGCGCAGGT
>JAWABQ010000010.1:0-36940 GCA_038884575.1 Candidatus Woesearchaeota archaeon | reverse complement strand
GGAAGCCCTGTTTTCAGTTCAAGCCTTAGCACATACTCAATTCCGTTGTCAACAAAGTGCAGGACTGGATTTACTGCCTTCCAGCCTGTGAAGTCCTTGACGTATTGGTCTGTATTCTCAACAACTGTTGGCTGAAGGTGCTCAAATCTTGCGAGCCAGTCCTCTGGCAGGACAGGATTGTTTTCTGAATAATCAAGGCGTATTGGTGCATCAATGAGCTTGTCGCACGGACTTCTTTGAGGGTCATATTCTCCCATTATTTCCTTTTCTGTTCTTGGGTCGCAGTAGCCGGTTGCTTCTTTTGAAGTGCGGTCAATGTAAATGTCTGTTATTGCAACAGGGATTGTGTTGTTTATTTTCATCTCAAGTCTTTTCATCTTGTCCAGCTTGACGTGCACAAGGCCTGACATGACATAATACTTCACGTTGTTGACTTGGCAGGAATATCCAGTGGTATTCTGCCTGTACTTTGCCAAGGCATCAGAAATAACACTGCTCTTGGGCTGCTGAGGGCCGAAAGTCTTGTTGTATTGGGGCAAAGTCCTGTTCTCGTACCTGTCACATATCTTGTTTGGCTCTGAGTCAAGGCAGCAGTCGCCAGGTGTGTATTCGTAATATGGCGGCTTGCATTCTGTTTCAGTAAGAGTTGCATTCAGTTGCGGCACAAGGGTTGGCTGGCAGGACGCAAGAAGCAAAACAACCAAGACCAAAAATACAGTTCTCAATATCTCACCAGCCCTGCCTGAATTCTGCACTACTATTTATGCTTATGGTTTTTGCACGATGAATTCAATGTTCTTTCCGAGAATGTTGCCTTTCTTGATGATAAACCCTTGTTTTTTCAGCAATTTTCTCAGTTCCCAGCAAGTGAAGAAGTAATAATACCTGCCAATTATCTTGTTTGGCAGCTTCCAAGGCACAACTTGCTCTTTTTTTCCAAAAATAAATCGTGATTGAAGCTTGTTCCAGACCGCAATTCCTGCTTTTCCTCCTGGCTTTAGCACTCTTTGGATTTCTTTGAGTGCTTTTTCGTGGTCTTTTGGCTTCAAGTGGTGCAAAACAGCAAGGCAAATAACATAATCAAAGCTTTTGTCAGGAAAAGGAAGTTTTACAGCGCTTGCATAAAGCAGTTTTGCATCAGGCGTTCTTTGTTTTGCTATCTTTATGAGCTCTTTGCTTGAGTCTATTCCTGTGCAGTCAAAGCATTTTTCCAAAAACGGCTTGAGGTTTCTTGCATTTCCTGTGCCAATGTCAAGGATTTTGCCAGGCTTCCAAGTGCTTGCAAGCTTTATTGCAAATTCTACTGGCTTTTGCCTCATCCTGTCCCATTCTTTTGCTATTTTGTCCCATTTGTTTGGCATAAGACTGCAGTAGTTCAGCATATTTATAAAACAAGCTCTCTGAAACTTGTACTATGGGAACAAGAGACAAGCCAAGAAAGCCTGTAAGGACAAGGTCAGGTGTTACTCCATTGGCAGTTGTGGCCATGCCTTATCCTTGTCCGCATGGAAGGTGCATTTACTGCCCTATTGGAAAAGATGCGCCCCAAAGCTACACTGATGAAAGCCCTGCAATAAAGCGTGTTTCTGGAATGAATTATGATTCTTACAGGCAGGTTCGTTCACGGCTTGACATGTTTGAAGGCATGGGCCATCCTACGAGCAAGATTGAGCTTATTTTTATCGGAGGAACTTTTTTGGCATATCCTGAGGAGTATCAGGAAAAGTTTGTGAAAGGCTGCTTTGATGCTTTAAATGGGTTTGAAAGCAATAATTTGGAGTCAGCTAAGAAGGCTAATGAGACTGCAAATCATCGTTGTGTTGCTTTGTGCATTGAGACAAGGCCTGACTGGGCATTGCCTGAGCATGTTGACAGTGCTTTGCGTTTTGGTGCCACAAGGATTGAGCTTGGGGTGCAAATGCCTGATGATGAAATTTACAAAAAAATTAATCGCGGACACACGGTAAAGCAGGTAATTGAGGCAACACGTTTTTTGAAGGATGCTGGCTTCAAGGTGGGCTATCACATAATGACTGGCTTGCCCGGTAGTTCGCCCAAAAAGGACTTGGAATTGTTCAAAAAAGTGTTTGAAAGCCCTGATTTTTGTCCTGACCAATTGAAAATTTATCCGTGCCAGGTTATGGAAGGCACTCCTTTGGCTGAATTGTGGAAGTAGGGCAAGTATTCTGCTTATGAAGAGCCTGTCTTGATTGAGTTATTGGCAAAAATGAAGCAAAGCGTTCCTCCTTATTGCAGGATTATGCGCATGATGAGGCAGTTCCACCCAAAAAACGTGTTGGCAGGCAATTACAAGAGCGATTTGCGCGAGGATGCTAAGGTCTGGTTGACTGCAAGGGGGCTGAAGTGTTCGTGCATCAGGTGCAGGGAAATCGGCTTCCAGAAGAAAAAAGCAAAAGATGATGTCAAAATCCGTGTTCTTGAGTATGATGCAAGCAATGGCAGGGAGTTTTTTGTTGAAGCAGTAAACAATGACAATGTGTGCTTTGGCTTGTGCAGGTGCAGGATTCCTTCAAATCCTTGGCGCTCTGAAATAACAAAACAAACTTTGCTGGTGAGAGAGCTTCATGTTTACGGCAAGGAGACAGAAATCAGTGAAGAATCAAAATCTGTCCAGCACAAAGGGCTTGGAAAGCAATTGATGCAGAAAGCTGAGGAAATTGCCAAAGCAAACAATTGCAGCAAGATAGCAGTGATTTCTGGCGTTGGTGTCAGGGAGTATTACAGGAAGCTCGGGTACGAATTAGAAGGCGTTTACATGGTTAAGAATTTCTAGAAAAAAAATAAAAATAAAAATATCCCCGCGGCCGGATTTGAACCAGCGACCTTTCGGGCTCAACGCGACTGACCCACTTTCATGCCTTGGCGTGCGCCGTGGTCTGTGGGCGACTGCTCTACAGCCGAATGCTCTGCCGTTAAGCTACGCGGGGTATAAGACGATAGAGCTAGTGACTGTTTTTAAATCTTACCCAAGAAACTTCACTTTGGGCCTGTTTGAGTTTGTTGTCCTTTCCTTTCCGGTCGAGGTTGTGAACTTTGACACAGCCTCTGGCAGGGAGACACCGCCAAGGATGCTCAATGAGGACTTAACCTGGTATGAGATGACACGCTCCTCCCTGGGCATTATGTCCCCGACATTGTACTTGATGATGGTGCCCTTGCGCTCGTGCCTTATCACGCTGGAAGGCGTAAGCGTGCCGACATCATACTCCTTTAGCAGCTCTGCAATCCTTGGAACAAGGTCAATGAGCGTGACGCTGCTAAGCGCCTTGTTTGTGCGGTTCTTCAATTCAAGCAGTATCTTTAACTCGCTTATCCCCCCCTCGCGAGTGCTGAGGACTGTCGCAGACTTCTTTATTGCAAGCGGGCTCCTGAAAACAAGGTATGCAAGATAAATGATTATGGCAAGCGCGATTATTATTGCCAAAGGCCTGTAGTTTGTTGTCACCCTCAGCTCCATTGAGTTGCCGACATTAAGCTTTACATCCCAGACAAGCCTGCCATCCTCTATCCTTGACTTTGGCTCGCTTTTGGTGAAAATCCTGGCGTACCACGGCATCGGATACGCAAACGGCTGCTCAAGAAGCACATTGGCATCATTCACAAGCGTTATTATCCTGACGGTCTTCAGGAAAGACTTTATAACCTCCACAGTCGGAGCCAGCTGGCCGTAAGAGGCAACCTCATAATCAACAGGAGGCAGGTCAAACTGGAAGCCCTTGTCTTTCTCTGTTGCAACAACAGTGACATGCAAGGTGTCCCTTTGCGGGTGGGTCTTGGGGTCAATGCGCGCAATCAGCCGGACAATCCTGCGCTCCAATGGCCCAAGCGAAATAGTGTAGTCCTTGTTGATGACATTGCTGCGCACCTTTATGCTAAGCTCGCTGAGGTTTCTCCTGTTTTGGTTCTCAAGGTTCACAGTGATTATTACCTCATCCCTTGGGTCAACAAATGCAGGAATCTCAACAGTGCCCCTGACTGCAGGCATGTATGTGTGCGTTGCAGGCGGGCCTGTGACTTCCATGTAAAGCATTGCCTTTTTTACTTGGTTTGTGCCTGTGCGCTTGACATGGATGGGGACGCCGTACAGTCCCGGGTTTATGTTCAAAGGCTGTATTGACAGGGTTGTAAAAAACGGCTTTAACGGTTTTACGTGCAGGGGGTCTTTTGTCCTGATGTCCCAAAGTACCTCTGGCGAGTAGATTTCAAAGAACTCAATATTCTTGTAGTCATGGAATATTGTGACATTATACTCTGCCCTCTCATTCTGCCCTATTGACTGCTGGGGCGGGGCAAACTCAACAGCAAAGTCCTGCGCAAATGCTGCTGTGCAAAGTACCACTGCAACTGCCAGCCACAGAAATTTACGCAAGCCTATCACCACCCTGCAAGGTAATTTACTCATATTTATACTTTGCTATTGGCTCAGACGACGACTTTGCTTGCATGACCTTCCTTTACCACGCGCAAAACCCTTCCAGCAAGACTTTCAATCTTTGCCTCGTGGCTCACAAGGATGATCTGCCTTGCATTCAGCTGCCCAAGCACATCCCTCATTCGGTCAATCTGCTCTGCGCTGAAGCCGTCAGTGGGCTCATCAAGAATTACAACATCCTTTGTGTGGATTGTGGAGCGCAATGACGTGATTACCTTGTTCAGCGCAAGCCTGTAAGCCAGCGCGCAGGCAGTCTTCTCGCCGCCAGAAAGGTTTCCGACCTCAGTATCATAGCCGTTCTGCTGGACAACAGGCGAGAACTCCTCATCAAGCCTTGCAGCAAGCACCTCATCCTCAATCAAAAGGCTGAACCACTGCTGGAAAAGCGCATTAAACTCGTGGTAGACCTTTGTCATTACATGCCTTTCCATAACAGCCATCAGCCCTGTGAAAAACTCATCAATCCACTGGTGCAGAACGCTGAGCTTTTCAAGCTGCTGCCGCGCTTTTTGCTTTGCCTCAAGGTCCTTCTCAAGCAGTTCAATTGCCTCAAAAAGCATTTGCTGCCTTTCCAGCAGCTTCACATTCTGCTCGCTGACCGCCCTTTCCTGCTGCTGAAGCTGCTCAAGCCTTGATTTCTCTGACTGGAAGCGCATTTCAACAGCATTTGCGCTTTGCAGGAATGCCGATGCCTGCTGTTTTTTTGTTTCTGCTGCTGAGATTGCCGCAATCGTTTCTTTCAAGCGCTTTTCTGCCTGCTCTTTCCTCAGCTTGTTTGCCTCATACTGCTGGAATTTGTACTGCGCATCCCTTGCTGCAGCTTGGCTTTGCGTCAATGCATTGATTTCCTGCTGCAGCCTGGCTTTTGCCTGCTCCTTCTGGCTTGCTGACGCCTCAAACGAGGACATTTGCGCAATAATGGCATCAGTATTCTGCTTTTCCTTTTCAGCAAAGCTGTGCTTGTGCTGTTCATTGACCTCCTGAAGGCATGTCGGGCACCTGTTCAGGTCAAGAATCCGCTTTATGGTGAGCTCTGACAGCTGCTTTTTTGCCTTCAGCTCTGCATGCGCCATGATATGGGCGCGCATTTCCCTGTCTGCCAGCTGCAGTTCATGCTGTTTTTGCTGGATTAACCGCTCAATTTCCTCAGGCGCCTGCTTTGGCTGTTCAGGAGCCTGCGCAACAAGAGGCGAAAGCATTGCTATTTCAGCTTGCAGCTGCTTTTGGCTGCTGGCAAGTGTTTTCTGCTCCGCATCAGCCGACTGGTATGCTATCCTGTGCTGCTGCAATGCCTTTAATTCCCTGTCAATGCCTTCAATTATCATTTTTTGCTGCAATACCGCCTGCTTTGCAGACTCAAGCCTTGGCTGTATGTCAAGAAGGGATATCCTGACATCTGATGCCTGCTCCTGCTTTTCCTGCAATTGCTTCCTCTTTACAGGCTCATCAGCAAGCTGGCCCTCATAATTCTCCTTTTTTGCGCGCAATGCCTTGGAATACTCCCTTGCATTGTCAATTATGCGCTTGTACTTGTCAATGTCAAAAACCTTCCTGAGAATCATCAGCCTGTCCTCCTTGTCAGACAGGATTATCCGCTTCATCTCCTCCTGTGGCGTATAAACCGTGTAGCGGTAAATCAGGCTCTTGCTTTTTGTGACAAGCTCTGAAGGATAGCCAATAAGCCCAAGCACAGCAGTCTTAAGCTCCAAAGCAGTCATCTCCCTTCGTTTGCCGTCTGCAATTATGAACCCTGCATCCTGCTCTATGCTGTCCCTGTTCCTCTTCAGCTTCCTCCCAATAGTGTAATCCTTGCCATTAATCTCAAACGACAGCTCAACACTGCCCTCTTTTTCCCCATTGCGCAGCAAAGCGCTTCCTGAAAGCTCCCCGCGGAGTATGCCGAACAATGCAAACTCTATGGCAAGCAATATTGTTGACTTTCCCGCGCCAATGTCGCCTGCCAGAAGGACTATTCCTTCAGGAAACTCCAAAGACTCCTCAACATAGCTGCGGATATTCCTTAACTTGAGAGATTTCAGGAACATAACCGCAGCAATAAAACCGCTCTATATATTATTAGTTGTGATAGAAACAATAAATAAAAAATAAAAAATCAGGCGCGTTTATACAAACGCACCCATGCCGAATGTCGGCGGCCTGTTCACGTCATTCACCACTACAGTCACGTCCTTCTTCACAGTGTTTATGCCGTCGCTGACAGTTATTGTGACGAGGTGGCTTCCTGAGTCCTCATACGTTGTGGTGTACGTGTTTGACTTCATCCAGCCCGAGTAGGTGATGGTTAATTCATCGCCTTCTGGGTCTGTTATGATTGGCGCCATTTTAACAGTCTGGCTCTCGTCAACCGTAATGGTGTCAGCCATCTGTATTACTGGCGGCTTGTTGAGCGACTGCACAGTAATGCTGAATGTTGTGGTTGCCGAGTCTATTCCATCGCTTACTGTCACATTTACCATGTACTTGCCAACATCATGGCTTGTTGTCTGCCAAGTGCCGTCAGGGCCTAATGGCGGGCCGAATGAGAATGTCAGCTTGTCGCCATCAGGGTCTGTTGCGGTCGGCTTGACCGTTATCTTGTCCCCTTCCTTGACTGTCACGTCAGCAATGGATCCCATTACTGGCAGCCTGTTGACATTTTCTACAATAACACGCACCGTATCACGCACTGTTGTCTTGCCGTCAGAGGCAATAATCACAACCTCGTGGGTTCCTGCATCTGTGTAACCTGTTGTTTTTGCAGGCCCAGTCATCCATCCGCTGAAGCTTATGGTGACTTTGTCCCCATCCGGGTCAGAGGCCTGAACATTTATTGTGACAGTCTCGCCCTCCTTTATCTTGAATTCTTTTGAAGCAAGCTGTATCACAGGCGGCAGGTTCTTTGGCTTGACCTGTATTATGATCACCTGGCTGATGCTGTTCTTGCCGTCAGAAGCTGTTATTGTCACGCGATAATCGCCTGCATCGCCAACCTTTGTCTGCCATTTTCCTGTTGCGTCCAATGGCGGCGTGAATGTGTAAGTGATTGGGTCCCCGTCAGGGTCTGTTGCCTTAAGGTTGGGGAAGCTCACAAGGTCGCCCTCTGTAACCACCTTTCTTGGGAGGGTTGCGTCTTCAGGCGCTGCTGCCTGTGTTTCAGCAGGGGCTGTTTGTGCAGGGGGAGCTTCAGTCGCAGGCAGAGCTTCTGCTTTAGCAGGAGCCTGTTCCTCCTCAATAACCGGCTCTTCAACCACTTCGTCAGCCTCCTCAATGACGCTTACATCCTCATCGACTTCCTCCACTTCTGCGCTTACTGCGCCTGTCGGCGAGTCTGTTGCATTCCATCCCGGCGGAAGCAGTTGGGCGCATCCGTTGAGCACAAGAACCGCAATTACTGCCAGAACAATTGCCAAATAGCCTGTTTTTGCCATATTTCACTCCCCCTTTAAGAGTAAATCTCTGTTACCTTTGTGGAATGGTAAATCATATTTAAGCTTTTTGCTTCTGCAATATATATCCGTATACCGCAAATACTGCCGAGAATACAGTTGTGAGAGAGACAATGTACAGGAAGAATGCCTGGAAAAATGTCTCTGGATAAAGGATAATCAGCATACTTCCTTCTGGAAACATCCAGTTGCCCTGCGGGAAGAAGACTTTATGGAACAGAGTGAATACTACATCAAAAGGAATAAAGGCGCATAATATTGCGAGCAAAATAAACAGCAAAAATCCTCTTCTGAAAACAAGCCCTGTATCTGCCTTTGCCATTAAAACAAGAAAAATTGCGAGCAAAGCAAAAGAAATCCAGCGCAATAATGAAATTACCTGCTTAACATCAGCAAGATGTGATTGTTCATTCTTGTCAAAAATGCCAGGAATTTCTGCTTTGCCCTGAAAATAATCAAGCAATTGCATTGTTGCATTGACAGCGCCAGGTCTCAGAAGATGTTTGTATGCAGTTTCATCAAACACAAGCGCGTTTCCAATCAGCAAAAGCATTAGGAATGGGAAAATCACTGCGCAGAGACAGGTTGTGTTCATAATTAGAGATATTTTTGCTTCTGCTCATAAAGTTTTCTGAAAAGGCATCAATGTTTCGATTAGACGAAAGTTTTTATATAAAGAGGAATTTATCTAATACATGTCAAACGCTAAAGAAAATTACGAACTGACAGAGAAGGATTTGCCAAATGATCTTGCCAACATATTGGATATTGCTAATTTTGTAAATTTGTTCCACAAACACTACTCGCTAGATGACAATAGCGAATTTATGAAATGCTTGGACAGGTTCATGAAGGAAAAGAAAAAAAATCTTGAAAAAGCAACCCTTAGCGAATTGCGTGCGCATCTCTTTTTTCAATTACGCCTTGCAGTACACTCCGGCAGAGAACACAGCATTTATGCCGATCCAGAAGAAGTTAAGAAGGTCTTTGCAGCAGTAAGAGAAAAAATCAGAGATAAGCAGTTTGATTAAGCCCGGCAGTTCTACCTTACTGTTGCATTGTCCCCTATCTGCACTGAGATTTCTTCCTTGCTTGTCTTTAATGGCTTGTCTTTGTAGACTGCCTTGCAGGACTTGGTTGTGATTTTGACCTTTGCGAAGTCATCTATTGTAATTTCATCGTGCTCGCAGGGGATGCCTTCAACAAAGACATCACTTCCTGGCTGCGAATTTGGCGCCTCAAGAAGTTTTACTTCATTGCCGAGCTGTGCTGCTAATAGCATTCCCTTGCTTTCAATTCCTCTCAGGACTGCTGGCTTGAGGTTTGTGAGGACAACAATGTTTTTTCCTTTGAGTTGTTCTGGCTGGTAGTGTGCTTTTATTCCCGCAACTAACTGCCTTTGCTCTGTTCCAAGGCTTATTTTCAGCACAAGTAGCTTGTCTGCGTCAGGATGGGGCTGCGCATCCTCGACTTTTGCGACCTTGAGCTGCAGTTTCCTGAACGGCTCGTGCTCTGCAGCAGGCTCTTCTGGCTTGCAGGCAACATCATGCACCTCTATTTTCTTGAAAAGAATTTCCGGCTGCAAAAGAGTGCCTTTTGTTGAGCGCTTGAACTTTGCTTTTTTGAAGTTGCCCAACTTTTGCCCGAGCTGTGCTGATATTTTTTCAGCTGTTGCAGGAATGAACGGCCACGTGAGTATGCTCGCAAGGCGCAAACATTCAACCACGACATACAAAACTGTTGCAAGCCTTTGCTGGTCTTGTATCTGCCATGGCGCCTGGTCATTGACGTACTTGTTGCAGGCGTGGAGGAATGTCCAGACTGTTTCAACCGCCCTGTGCCATTCAAACTTTTGCATCAAAGCATTGGCTTCTGCAAGGATTTTGTCTGCGTGCGCTATGAGCTCCTTGTCTTCTTTTGTGAACCTTGCCGGCTTTGGTATTTGTCCTGCGAAGTTTTTGTGTACGAGCACTGATGTCCGTTGCAGGAGGTTGCCAAGGGTGTCACCAAGGTCTGCGTTTGCGCGGCTGATTAGTGCCTCCTCGCTGAAATCTCCGTCATTTCCTGCAGGTATTTCGCGCAGGAGGAACAGCCTGAGTGCATCTGCTCCGTACTTGTCGGCAAGCGCAACAGGGTCAATGATTGTGCCGAGGCTTTTTGACATTTTTTCTCCGCCAATCTTTACCCAGCCGTGTGTGTGAACTGTTTTTGGCAACGGAATTCCGGCTGCCTGAAGTATTGCCGGCCAGATTATTGTGTGGAACCATGCAATGTCCTTGCCAATTATGTGGACATTTGCAGGCCAGTATTTCCTGAATTTTTTTCCATCAGGATAGCCAAGAGCAGTTATGTAGTTCAGGAGCGCGTCAAACCAGACATAAATCACGTGCGACTTGTCATTCGGCAGCGGGATTCCCCACTTTATTGTTTTCCTGCTGACGCTCAGGTCCTTCAATCCTTCCTTGAGCCTGTTGACTATTTCGTTCCTCCGAAAGTCAGGCAACAGGAATTCGGGATGGGCTTCAAAGTGCTTTAGCAGAAAGTCCTGGAACTGCAACAGTTTGAAAAAGTATGATTCTTCGCTGATTTTGTCAGGCGCTTTCTGGTGTACAGGGCAGACTCCGTTCACGAGGTCTTTTTCTGTATAGAACGCCTCGCAACCAGAACAATACAGCCCTTCATATTGCCCCTTGTAAATCAATCCCTTGTCAAGGACTTTTTGGAAAATGCTTTGGCAGATTTTTTTGTGTTTTGATGAGCTTGTCCTGATGAAGTAATTGTTTGAAATGTTAAGTTTCTTGAGCAGCTCCTGGAAGTAAACAACTATTTCGTCAACAAACTGCTTTGGCTTTTTTCCCTGTGCAAGTGCTGTTTTTTCAACCTTGCTTCCGTGCTCGTCAGTTCCTGTCAGGAAATAAACATCCTCTCCAAGCTGCTTGTGCCATCTTGCTAGGGCATCAGCTATTATTTTCTCATAAGCATGTCCTATGTGCGGCTTTGCATTTGCGTAATCAATAGCCGTTGTGATGTAAAACGTTGGCTTTGCCATACTTAGAAAGCGTTTTGGGCGAGTATATAAATGTCGCGATTTCCGTCGATGAAATCGCGAGCATGCTCAAGAACCGCCACAAATCCTGTCTTTACTGGCGGTTCTTGACAGATTGCCTCGCAATAAAGCATTTATACTCGCACTTTAACAGCCTGTTCATGCAGCTGAAAAACAAGGTTGTGCTTATTACGGGCTCAAGCTCAGGCATTGGCAAGGAGACAGCGATCCTCTGTGCGAAAAAGGGTGCAAAGGTTGTTGTGACTTATCTTGCAGGCAAAAAGGACGGTGAAAATGTCCTGAATGAGTGCAAAAAGCATTCTGATGCAATGCTTGTCCGGCTGGATATTTCAAAGGAAAGCTCAATCAGCAAGGCGGTCAGGGCTGTCCTCAAAAAGTTTGGCAGGATTGACGTGCTTGACAACAATGCAGGAGTGATAAAATGGGAATATTTCAGGAAGCAGAAGCCAAAGGACATCGAAGCACAGGTTGAAGTGAACCTCACAGGGCTTATGAAAATGACTCTTGCTGTGCTTCCTGTGCTTGAAAGGCAGGATGAGGCGGTAATCGTCAATATTGCGAGCGGTGCAGGGAAAAAAGGCCATGCAACGCTTGTTCCTTATTGCGCGACAAAGTTCGGGGTGAGGGGATTCACCCAGGCATTGGCTATGGAGCTGCCGCCCAACATCAGGACTTATGCTGTTAATCCAGGCACGACTGCCACAGCCATGACAGGCTTCAGGGGGGTTCCTGCAGATAAAGTTGCAAATGTTGTCGTCAAGGCCATTGAGGAATCGCTTGGAAAGAATTCTGGCGATGATGTTGACGTCTGGGACTATATCTAAAAGCCGAAATTTTATAAATATGACGCCACTAACTAGTAGTTATGAAAGAAATGTTTTTCAAGAACGTTCCCGCACTGCACTACGTCTACAACCGTGTCAGGGGATTTTACAGGAGCCAGGGGCTGACTCATGAGGGGCTGAGGCTTTGCAGCCACTCAATCCTTGTTAATGAGGCATTTGAAAGAACCCACATCCCGAAACTGGTCAAGGCTGCAAAAAAGATTGGCGCCGAGTACATAATAAAATAAAACTCACTTCATCTTCTTCGTTACCGCTATCTTTTGCCCGCACTTGGGGCAGTTGAACACCAGGGCATCAGCCATTATTTCCTTTCCTTCCTCCTCGTCAAATATCTTGATTTTTTTGCGCTTGAACGGCATCTGGTGCTCTCCTGAGAATCCGCACTTGGGGCACGTGAACTGGATGTTTGCCGTCAGGGTGTCCTCATAAGCGCCTTTTTCCATTGTGTAATTGCATTCAGGGCAGACATACTCCTTTGCCCTGATTTTAACTTTTCCTGAGGCGTCCTTTGGCTTGCCCATGAGCGCTTTCTTGCATTTCGGGCATTTTTCGCGGAATACCCATGCAACAACCTGCGGCTTTGAGCGCCTTGTGAAGTACACGCACTCGTCCATTGATTCAGGCATTCTGAGCGCCATAAGCTTGTGCGGGAAACAGGGGGTTAAAAAGATTTCGTTATTGCTGTGGAACGTGGTAAACCCTGCTCAATGCGCTGCCAATCTCAGATTGCAGTTGTTTTTCTGCGCGCTCAAAATCATTTGCATTCCAGAGCTCAATGCAGTAAGTGCTGTTAAATGCAGGCATTCCTGTTGAGACAAAAAGGAGCGGGTTCTCGATTCTTGCAGCCCTGCACAATCTGCCGACCTGGATGCGGTTTTGCCTGTCAATTTCAAGCTCTGCAAATTCCGCCGAGGCAGGGTTATGCCTTGCGCGCATGTATTCGAGGTATTCATTCCTGTCAGGCAAACGCTGGTAGCACGCAACATACAGCCCTGACTCAGAAAGCTCTGTTGCGGCAAAGACCCTGCGTGAATTCCAGCTTTTCCTGAAGTATTCAGGCAACAACACCCTTCCTTTCAGGTCCATTTTTGCAGCGTATCTTCCTGGAAGCATCATGTTCAGAAGGACAAAAATGGCTCTTTTAAAGCTTCACCTTATTGCCTTGTAACAGCCGCCATGGTCGTCCTGGTGGAGCAACAGCTCGAGAAGGCTGCCTTTCGGGTTTGTTGATGCGCGCCACACCAATGGCGGGAAAATTCCTGCCTCTGAGCACATTTGGCCGATGCAAAGGTATCCTTCAGAAAAGGCAACATCCTTGCCTTTTCCGTCGTACGTTTTCAGATAAAACGCAACGCACGCCCCAACATCAGCCCTGTTCTCAATGCGGGCGCAAAGCGTTGACTTTAGAAACGGCCATATGCATTCAGGGACATAAATCCTGCCGTCTTCCGGCACTGCCGCCCTGTGTGATATTATTGAATTCAGCATCGCCGGGTGGAAAGGGCAGGTTTTTATAAATCCGGCGGCATTTTTACCCCTGCATGCATTATTACGCGCAGATTGCACAAGGATATGAGGAACTGCACAAGGAAGAGCAGCTGGGAAAGCTCAAGGTTGTGCTTGAGCGCGTGCAATACCAAAAAACAGACAAAGTGCTTGACGTGGGCTGCGGCACAGGACTGAGCTCTTTGCTGTTCAGATGCCAGAAGTTCGGCATTGACCCTGCTTTTGAGCTCCTTGAGCAGGCAAAGGCAAGGATGCCTGTTGTGCAGGGCACTGCAGAAGACCTTCCTTTCAGCGACAATGCGTTTGACATAGTAATCTGCCTGACAGCGCTGCACAACTTCACAGACCCCCAAAGGGCACTGCTGGAAATGAAGCGTGTCTGCACAGGAAAATTCGCAATAAGCATACTGAAGCGCGCAAAGGAGTTTGACAACCTGCTGAAGCTTGTCAGCAAGACTTTCAAAGTCAGGGAAATGCTTGAAGACCCAAAGGACTTTATTCTTTTCTGCGAATGACTCCGAAATTTTATAAGCAAGGGATTATGGCTTGTTCTATGGACACAAAATCAATCTGCCTTGAGGAAGTGTCTGTTGAGGAATTCCAAAGGCTTGAAAACTTTTGGGGGGACAGGAGGAAGATAAACCCCGGCAGCGTTCATTCGCGGCTGAGAAACCCCATAATGGCAGATAATTATGTCCAGCTGCTTTTCATGCTGAAAGAAATGGCGTACGCAGACCAGATATGCGTAAGGGCAAGCCCTGCTTTCTGGATGAAAAGGTACATTAAACTGGGAATAAGGGATGCAGAACTGAGGCAGATGGCTGATTTTGCAGCAAAGGACATGATAAGGCGTAATTATCTTGAGCTCAAGCTTAAGGACCCTGCTTCAAGAGACGAGCGCAGGGCAATACTTGAATTCACAGAGCACGAGGGCATGATTGTCAGCTACAAGGCAAGGGTCCCATACATGCAGCGCAATTTGTTCACGATAAAGGCAAGCAGGCCTTTTGCATTCAACAACGCAATATGGGTGCCTGAATAATCACGCACTTTTTTCCAGAATAATTGGCTCGTCAGGGAAAAGCCTGCTTATTCTTGCGTCAAGCTGTTCAAGCCGTTCCCTGAACCTTCCGGGAGCTTTTGGAACGGTTTTTCTGTTCAGAATGATTTCCCTGCTGATTATTTGCGGCTTTCCGCGAATCGGTGAGTACTTGATTTCGTAGCGCATTCCAAATGTCTTTGTGGCAGTGCTGCTGAATGCCTCAATGCTTACCGCAGGAGCCATTCCCGGAATTGGCTTTTGGGAATAAGTAAAGCGTTCCTCATTGCATATCTGCCTTATGCGGTTTTCAAAGAAATGGCAGTAGTTTGGCGGCTCATCATAAAGCACAGGGATGAGGTATTCCATAAAATGGTTGTCCATACCTCACCACTGTACGCATTGAAATATAAACCTTTTTATAGAGCACCCCTTGTTTCTGTGCGTTTCGGTGAGTGAGGCTTATGGGAAAGAAATACCTTGTCGTGAGGCGCGAGCCTGGCTTGTACCAGCTCTGCAAAGAAATGCCTGAGCAGATGCAGGCAGAAAGCATTGTGTCAAACGGCACAAGGTATTATGCAAAAGGCAAAGAGTACGATGGCGTCACAGCCCTCCTTTACCGCCTGCAGACTGCCAGACATAAGGGTGATGAGGTCACAGGAATGGGCAGAAGGCTTGCTTATATTGTTGAACATGCAGAAGAACTTCTCAAAAGGAGGCGTGAAAGGAAGGCGCAGAATGCAGGCAGCCGCTTGATTACAGACCCAGCTGCGCCCCCTTCAAAGTAACCGCATAATTTATATAACAGCAAAATTTCATTTCTTTGTATGGCAGAATTTTTCAGGGAGCTTGGCCAGTCATTTATGCCCTCGCACTGGGCTGAAATAAGCGAGCGCCCTGCAGGCAAGGGGATTGCATTCTTCACAAAAACTCTTGTACTTGCATTTATAGTAATGATGCTGATTGCAATCCCGGGACTCATCAAGATGCCGCACGAAATCAGCGCCCAGCTTGGCAAGTTTGACACCCTGCAGCTCTCAGGCAACTTCACAATGAGCTCGCCGATAAAGCTGCCAAAATCAGACCCGTTTTTTGTCTTTGACACAAGCGGAGCATACACAGGACTGACAGAAGAGCGCGTGGTAATAACCAAGGACAAGATTTTTTACAGGCCTTTCATCGGAACCCATTACATCAACACAGAACAGCTCAAGGACCTGAAGAAGAACAGGGAAAATGTGAAAAGGTTCATGGCAGCGCTCGTGTTCTTTATACTGCCTTCAATAATATTCTACGCATTCATCACGGTCTGGCTCAAGTATTTTCTGATGATTTTCACCCTCTCCATAATATTATTCATCCTGCTTGACCTCACACACTGGAGGCGCACCTGGAAGGAGCTGTTCGTGATATCCTGCTATGTATCAGTGCTTCCTGTGCTTGCAGAGGTTGCTGTCGGCGCAATAAACCCAAAGCTGCTCATCCCTGTGCTAAGCATTTCAGGGCTTGTCCAGCTCTACCTGATTCCTGCTGTCATACTCACAGTGCTCTCAATAGCGGCTGCTGTGTGCGTATATTATAACAAGGAAGAAGGGAAATGATTTACAACCCAAGGCAGACAGTCCTTGTCTCGTGCAAAGGGATTTTCCACCATCTTGGAAGGGATGAGGAAATAGAGGACATTTTTCCGCTTGACTGGCACTCCCCTGCCTCAGAAGTGCCGAAAAAATACCTGATTCTCGTCAGCAAGAAGGCGCCTGCACTCCCATTGATACAGAACTCAAAGGCGTTTGTCGTTAACTTCATGCCTTTTTCTCACACTGACCACATAGTAAAGGCAGGCATGCTGCATGGCGCTTTTCACGACAAATTCACAGCAACAGGGCTGGAAAGAAGTCCCTGCGAGAAGCTGACAGATGTTCCGCGGATAAAGGATGCAGTTGCCTGGCTCGAGTGCCGCGTTGAGGGTGAATTTGATGTTGGAGACCACGTATTGTTCTTGGGCGAAATCCTGCACAGCGAGGAAGCCCATTCTGATGCAAAAAGGCCGTTCCACATTGACGCAGACAGGTTCACGACAACAAGGGACTAATAATATACTGCGCCACACAAAATATTATATAGCATTATTCTGAATCATTGGCATATGGCAGAAGAGGTTGACGCAAACACTGCAGAAAAGATAAGCAAGCTCGCAAAAAACCTTAAAGACCTGCACCTTGCATCATCAGCAGAAGAGGCTTATGCAAGGGCAAAGGAAATAATTCTCGGAACCAGGTCAGAAGGGCAGGAAAAAAGCATAAAGGAAATGATGCAGGAGGCAGGGGTCACACAGCACGACCTTGACGAGGCAAAGGCCCTGCTCAGGCAGGAAGAGGAGGAGCTGAACAAGCTCAAGAAAGAGATCACAGACCTCAAGGCAAAGCAGATTGAGGAGTCAATGCACCACTCAGAGCATATCCTGGAAACAGAAAAGCTGGACAAGGAGCTTGCCGAGGAAGAGCACGACATTGGCGTTGTAGAAGAGAACATAGAAATAGCAGAGGAAGTCCAGGAAGAAAAGCAGGAAGACAATCCTGAAGGCAGCTAAAACCCCAACCTTTATATTCTACAATACATATTATGCAAAATAGAGCTTTGAGTTGTCATAAAAACAGAAGCTTTATAAATAATGTGACTACTCTACGCTCATAACAGACCAATACTCAAGTGGGGTGGCAATAAACATGAAGAAAATAGCGACAATATTTTCGTTCGTCGCCTTGTTTGTACTTCTTGCTGTCAGCGCTTCAGCTGTCCAGCTTGGTGATGTTACAATCGGCGGCGAAGACCAGGACCGTGTCAAGAATGCATCACAGACATTCACGGTAACAAACAACGGAACAAGCACTGCAACACTGACTTTTGCATCAACAGCTGATGCAAAATACAATGTCCGTTTTGAGCCTGCAACTGCCACCATACCTGCAGGAGATTCTGCACAAGTCAAGGTTGTTGCAGACATCCCACTTGATTTCAACGCGGTAGAATCCTCAAAGAGCGCTTCTGACTATCTTGATGAAAAGGCATTCAAGATAGGGGACATCCAGGCAAAGTCAGGAAGCACTGTTGTTGCAACAAGCGCGCTTAAAATTCAAGCAGCCAACCAGCTTTCAATCAAGAAAGTCAGGATTGCATGCGGCGACTCAAGCGCAAAATCAGTTGACGACGGTGAAAAGGTTAAGAACCTGAAGCCAGACACCCAATGCACCCTTGAAGTCGAGGTTGAAAACAACTTTGAGGAAGAGGATGACGAATACGATGATGGCAGCGACATGAAGATAGGCGACATTGAAATGCGCACTGTCAATGTAAAGGCTGTTGTTGATGACTCTGACTTTGACGTTAGCGAGGACGAGGACATTGACGGTCTTGACGCTGATGACAAGGACTCTGTCACACTTGAGTTTGACATTCCCGACGATGTTGATGACGGCACCTACACAATGGTCATCACAGCATACGGCAAGGATGAAAATGGCGCAATCCACGGGGAGAAATGGGAAATCCGCCTTGATGTCGTGAGGCTCTCGCATGACGTGCAGATACGCTCGCCATCAATATCGCCAAGCACAGTCAGCGCATGCGATGGCGGAACTGTCAGGGTCATTTCACGCATTGCAAACTTCGGAACCCGTGATGAAGATGATGTTGCAGTGGAACTGAACGTGCCTGACCTCAAGTACACCAAGAGGATCACTGACATCGAGCTGGACTCTGATGACAGCACATCAGTGAGCTTTGTTATTGAAGTGCCGGCGAAGTCAAAGCCAGGCATTTACCGCGCAACCCTGAGCACATTCTTCGACAGGACAGCGCCAAGCAATTCGCAGGCGGTTGAGTTTGCAGTTGAGAAGTGCGAGGAGCCAGAGGTTGTGGTTGTTCCGACAGCCCAGCAGAACGCAACAGTCACACCGCAGACAGGCGGGCAGACAGCCCAGCCAACAGGCGGCGCAGTTGCCGTCCCAAGGGCGCGCGTGACAAGCACAAGCAGCTTCACGAACAGCGCCGCATACCTGTGGTTGCTTGCCGGAGTAGGGGCTGTGCTCCTGCTGATAATCATAATCCTGCTCGTGGTTGCATTCAAGAAGCCGCGCCAGGACGTGCTGTAAAACCAGCACGGCTTTTTCATTTTTTTCGGATTCTTTTTATTGCGTTTAAATCCATCCTGAAAGGATTCCGGCACTGGCCGCATTTCTTTGCATTTCCGTCGTAAAACAGCCGGATTTTCAGCCAAAACCCACATTAAACACCAATACATACCAGCCCCTGATGAAAGCAATCCTTTGGGCTTTGGCAATGCTTGTGCTCCTGGACGCAGCGCAGGCATCAGTGGTCATTTCACAGGTGCTCTACGACCCCATAAACACAGAAAGCGGCGGAGAAGCTGTTGAGCTCCGCAATGAAGGCAATTCTGCAGCAGACATCAGCAAGTGGGTGATTGCAACAGAAGCCTCTGCAGCAGACGCAACAATCCCTGAAAACACAATCCTGCAGCCAGGCGCATCCTACCTGATAGCAGACACTGGATGGGATTCTGCAAAGGACAACCCTGCATGGAAAAACGCAGACCTTGAGGAGACAATCACGATGTCAAACGCAGACTCAGGGATTGCATTGAAGGATGCCTCAGGCGCAATAATTGATGCAGTGGGGTGGGGCAGCCCTGCTGAAATAAAGCAGGGGCTGTATGAGGGAACTCCTGCAGCACACACAAGCCCCGGCAAGGCTCTCGCAAGGAAGCAGGACACAGGAAATAATGCTGCTGACTTTGCAGAAAAAGAGCCTGAATTCCTCCCAAATGACAACGTGGTGATTATCGCCAACATCACAGGCAATTTCGCAAACATCACCAACCCTCTTCCTCTGGGTGCGGCGCTGAACGAGGATGACAGCGCAGAGCCAGGCGTGCAGCTAAAGCCAGCAGCAGGAGGCACGCGGACGCTGCACCTTGAGGCGTATTACAACGGCACATGGCTGAAGGCAGGATGGTTCGGGCAGTCTGCAGGGCTTGTGAAAAACGGAACCAAATGGCATGGCGAACTTGCCCTTGAATACTGGTACGCGCCAGGGCTCCACCAGATTGAATTCTCTGCTGACAAAGGCAATGCAACAATCCCTGTGGCAATCCTTGAGCTCAGTTCTGCAAGGATTGAGACAAAGACAGTCTCATTAAAGGCATCTCCTGGCAGGACTGCAGAAGGCAAAATCCGGGTGCGAAACGAGGGAAACGTTGCTGTTGACATCTCATGGACAGAAGGCGACCTTGTATTCGGCAATGCAAGCATACCATCTGAAAACCTCATAATTGCGAGCAAGACAATACAGCCAAAAGAGACAGGAAGCATTGATGTCAGGCTGAGCGTCCCTGAAAATACCCTGCCAGGGGAATACAGGGCAATTGTCAGGATGAAAAAGGGCTAAGAAAGGAAATTATTTCCTGTTCCTGAAACTCACCAAACAAGAATTCTTTATCCAGCAATGCGTGCATTGAGGGTGCTTTTCGTAATGCTTGCCAAAACAAGGGTCATCAGCAAGCTTAATCATCTTCACATCCATTTAGCGTATTAAGTGAGGGAAATATTTAAGCTTTTCGGAAATTTATATTTTATATAAAAATCACTTTCCTTCAATAACCTTTTTCATTGCATTGATGAAGTCATGCGCCAATGCCTGATACTGGTCAAAAGACTTGCCTGGAATGTCGCGGATTTCCCTGTGAGTGATTTTCTTGCTCAGGTCATAAAAGAACTTCATTGTGTCAGCATAGCGCTTTGCAACAAGGCCTGGCTTGACAAGCCGCGAATAAATCATGTCAGAAACATGCCCTGGGCTTGGCGGAACCTCGCCCATCTTCATCAGGGCAGCGTGCGCAGCATCCACAACAGCCCAGTAAAGGTCAAGTGTTGCCTGCAGCACGTGCCAGTTCGCGTTTGCAAGGGTTGCAGGAGCCCTTGCATAATAATTCCAGACACTTTCCTTTGTCGGCCTTATCCTTCCCTGGAAAAGCAGCATCTGCATCGGCTCAAAAATCCCAACATCCTGCAAAGGCACGCCGTCGCGCAGCATGTTGATTGCAACAGGGTCGCCGTTGCGCACATATTCCCAATAGCTTGTCAGCTTCATCGTCGATATGTGCAGCAGCCTGCTTGTTTTTGCCGCAGTGTTCTCCACTATGACCTTGTACGCCTGGACAACCTCAGGGCTCATCACCATGGTCAGGTCATCCACAATGACAAGGACGTCTATGTCGTGCTCGTGCAGCCCCTTTTCCCTGCGCTCAGCAGCCCTTGCAGCGCTGCCGAAAAGGATTATTGCCTTTGCAAAGTCGCCAAGCTCCTTTTTCAGCAGAATGGAAAATTTCTGGGCAATGGTGTAATCCTCTGTGGGATAGCGGGGCGCATTCGGATGCCTTCTCTGCTTTACTTTGAATTGCATAGTGGTAACACCTTTACGAGCATATATAAGATTTGTTTACTATTTGAGAATGAAGATAACAACATAAATGATGCAGCAGCGAAAACAATAAAAACAACATGCCAAAACACAAGCGCGATGAAAAAAGAGGGGATGCACTATCTGGCTTATTCGCTCACCCTTGACCCCGAAGAGGAGATAAAGGGCGCCATTGAAGATGTCAAAAGCAACGAGCCAAAGTCTCTTGACAATGTTGTCAATGAGGAAAGCACAGGGCTTGAGGCTGCTGTCGAGGATGCGCAGGTAGTTTACCGCGGAAATGACGCATCTTACAGGTCTGACGCTGTTGAGCTGCCTGAAAACTACAAGGACAGCAGATACAAGTCTGCAGATGATGATGAAAGCGGGCAAGAGGTCAGTTATTCATTTGGCACAGACCCTGCAATGCGCGAGGCTGCAGTAGAATATGACAAAGAGGTGGATGGAATAATCCGCGCAAAAATCCTTAAGACAAGATATGAGGAGCACCATGTTTCTGCCGAGGCTGCAGAGCGCGCAGCAAACTACAAGCTAATCATTGGAAAGTCAATGAGCTTCCTTCTGTTCGCAATAAAATCAGCCACAGTATAGCTACTAAGCAGTGATTACAAATCCAGAAGCTTTATAAATAGCGCCCATTTTTTATCCTCTAAACACAGTCATCCGGAGGACCCAGCAGCACTCCCCCACACGAGCGCATTCTGACCTCCGATGGCTTTGTTTTTTTCTTATCGACTTATCAAGCAGCGAGTGTGGTTCCACACGAGCGCATTCCCTCGAAAATGCGAAGCGTTTTCGATGGTGCTCGCCGACCGCAGTCGGCGACATGACCTCCGATGGCTTTGTTTTTTTCTTACCACGCATCCAACAGCAAGTATCAAGCACCACATTCCTTTTTATTTAACCGCATTTTCCCTGCACTATGACCACATTTTTGTGCGTTGCTGACATCCACGACAACTGGCAGAAACTTGAGAAGATTGTTGGTTTCTCAAAAGGATGCGATGCGATAATCGACGCTGGCGATGATTTTGACCAGTGGCTTAATGGCAATGATGAGTCAGCATGGCTCATCAAGCACAAGCTTCCTGAAGAGAACAGGGACATAATCAACCCCATCAGGAGGGCGCAGGCAATAAAAGATTGCTTTAAAATACACTATCTTGAAAGGGCAGTGAAAATCAATGAGTATTACAAAAGGGCAGGCATTCCTGTCTTTGCAACACTTGGCAACCACGACCCGCAGTTTGTTAAGAATAAAATGACTGCGGTAAAGTATTTGGTTGGCAGCACTGCTGAATTCCAGGGGCTGGCAATTGCAGGTCTGCCCGCAACAGGTGAATTCGTGAATGCAGTCCTTGATTTCTGTCCCGAATTCTACCCCCACCTCAGGTGGTATGATGAAATATCCTGCAGGGATGGCTGCGGCAGAATTTCTGAGGCTGCAAAAAACCTGCTCGGCCAAAGCGCGATTGACATTTTTGTAACCCACAAAGGCCATAAGACCCTTTTCCGGGAAACAGCAGGAACCTCGAGGCTCTCCAGCAGCAATTCAATTGACGACTACGGTTGTGATGCAGGAGCTGTCGCTATTAACAGGAAGTTCAGGCCGTTATTGAATGTATTTGGGCATTACCACCTCTCAAAGCCGCTTTGTGAACAGCACGGCGGCCAGTGGTTTGTCTGCCCAGGAAGGAATTCTGCAGTAAAAATAGCAATAAGGGACAAGGCGATTGTGGCCACAGAAGCGTTGTATTACACCTAAAGATTTAAATACAATCATCTTCTTTTTGCGCACGGGGTGAGTCAAAATGAACAAATTATTTTTGGCATTAGTGGTTCTGTCAGTTATTTTTGTGATTGGATGCCAGCCTGCTGCGCCGCCAGCTGCGCCGGCACCGGCAGCTCCTGCTGCACCGGCACCAAGCGCGCCAGCAGCGCCTGCGCCAAGCGGGCCGGCAGCGCCTGCAGAAACAGCTCCGGCAGAGGTTGCGCAGGTTGCAGCCCGTGCAGAAATGGCAGGGCTTCCCCTTGACAAGAGGTGCTTTGACCTTCTGACTGCAGAAGACTTCAAGGCGCTCTGCGGCTACGAAGGCAAGGTTGTCCTGACGCCGAAGATAACGCAGGGGGACTGCTGGGTCAACATCGCAGACCCGATGAACAACAAGCTGACTGCAGGCTTTACTGTCGTCGAATGGGACAAGGCAGAGGAAGCAAACAGCGAGTTTGACCGCGGGGTAAAGGCAAGGGTCAGGCAGGGAGCTGTTGAAGGAAAGCTTGTCGGCGAGCGCAGCTACGAGTATGATGAGATTGCAAGGCACAATGTTGTCTGGGTAAGGGGCTCATGGCTTACAAGGCTTGGCTCAATGACAGGATTGTGCCCTGCCGAAAAGCTCGTAGCTGTTGCACAGCAGATAGACTCAGGGCTGCAGTAATTGCTGCCTTTTTTTATTTTTTAGAATTCTTTTTTTATTCCAGCGGCACTTCTGACCAGAGCTTGAACTCGTTGCTTGGGGCATAGGCGCCGAACATGAACAACGGCGAGTAAGTCCTTCCGAAGTATGACTCCCTGATGTCGCCCCACCTCATTGCAGGCCCCGGGCCCGGACCATATCCTGATGAGATTGGCGCATTGAAATGCTGCCATGTTTTGAGCGTTATCCTTCCCTCACCGAACTTCTCCTCCTCATGGCCTTCTGATGTGATGTATCCTGAGAATCCACCCTTCTGCCTGAGGATTTCAACAGCCTCCTTGACAGGCAGTATCCCCTGGCCCGCAGGCAGGTGGCCGTGGCCTGCGCCAGCGCTGTCAACAGCCTGTATTGCGCCGATAATCTGTTCCTTCCTGTTGATTTCAGCAAGCGCCTCAATCTGCTTCTTGTACCATTTTGTGAATTCCTTTACGCGCTTGTCCCAGGGCATTTCAGGGTGGAAGTTCTGCAGCCACATTCCCATGTGCGAGGTGTCAAATGTGCCCTTGATGTGGCGCTTTGCCTCCTCCTCTGCCTCTGAGCGGCTCATCGGCGCCCTCAGCCCATAGTCCTTGTACTTGCCCTCAAATTCCTTGTCATTTGTCAGTATCTTGACCATCACCTCCCTTGCGCCCCTTATCATGTCAACAAACTCCTGCGGATGGCTGCCGTAAAACTGTGGCCATCCAAGCTCAGGGCCAACATACAAATCCTTCTTGATGTTCTTTGGCCCCATCTTGTCCTGCGTGTTCATTGCAGTGATTCCTGCATCTGCATAAGACTGCTTGCTGAGCTTGAGTGTGTATTCCTCCATTGGCACCCAGTTTGTCATGCGCGCCATCTGCTCTGCAGCCATTCGCTCCTGCCCCTTTATCCCCTCGATTTCCCTGCGCTGAATGTCCAAAAGCGCTTTTTTCTCTTCCTCAAGCTCCTTGAGTTCGCGCTCTGTCAGCGCCCTGTTTGTCCTGGGATCCCGCCTTGTCTCAAGCGCCTTGTTAACAGACTTCAGTGCCTGATTTGTGCCCCTGAGGCGCTCGCGGTAATAGCCTGCCTCTGCCTCTGCAATGCTCCTCTGGGTTTCAATAAAATGGTGCTTTATCAGTCCATGGACATCTGTGCTTTTTATGCCCAGCTCCCTTGCCATTTCAGGATGGTCCTGAAGGTATTTTCCAAACCTTTCAAAGTCCTCAAAATCCCACTGCACTGCGCTTTGCCCCTTGAGCGGGTCAAGTTCCTCAAATGTGTTGGGGTCGCGGAAAACCCATATCCCCTCCCTTATCGGCACAGGGATAATCTGCCCTGAGCGCTGGTCCACAAACCTGACCTGCTCAAATTTTTTTTCCTGCTCTGCAAACTGGCTGAATGCCTTTTGTGCTGTCTTGTCCTGCTCAAACCATTTTGAGCGGAATGCAGGCCTGTCATGCTCCCAGCTTACAATGTCAACGCCGCCGCCCTGCCCGACGTCTGCGGCAAACTTTATCATCTCCTTTACCTCGTTAAGGTCCCTCTGGCGCTTTGCCTCGTCAACAACGCCCCTGCGGTCGTCCCAGCCTGACATGTTTGTAAGCGATGTCGGCATTTCCATGCCTGTGAAAAGCACCTCGTTTGCCATCGCGACTTCCTTTAATGCCTGCCTGACTTCTGCCCCATATGCCTTGGGCCTGCCGCCAATGGCTGACTCAACAGGGGTCTGGAATACTATCTGCAGGTTGCCTGTCCCTCCCCTTATTGCCGCCTGCACCCCTTGTATTATGTTCTTGTGCCTGCCCACTGGGTCGTGCTCAGGCACTGTCTGGCCGATCTGCGAAATAGGGATTATCGGCTCCTCTATGTCTGTGGAAGGCCTGGCTGTCTCCAGCTCAGCCATTTCGTGGTATTTGCGGTCCATCGGAGTGTAGTACTCTGTTCTGAACTCTGCCATAGTATACAAAAAGGTATATTGGGTTTATAAGCTTTGTGAGTCAGCGGGTTTTATACTGCCTCTCGCCCTTTGCATAAGAGATTGCCCTTTCAGCAGCAGTAAGCAGGGCTTCTGCCTTTCTGCCAGGCTCATACCTGCCTTCCCTGATTGCCTCTTCCTTTTCCTGCAGAGCCTCGCCGAACATCTCAAGCCTCTGCTGCTGGTATGGCGAGATTGTCCCTGTGGTCCTGATTTCATTGCCTATTGCGCGAATCCTCTCGTAAATGTCTGATACAGGCATCTGCGCAAGCCTGGAAATGTAAGCATCATGCTCTGCAGCTGTCGGCGGGGCTTTTGGCGCATCTTCCTCTGCTATGCTCTCAAGCCCCCTGCCCTTTTTCTTTGCAGGCTTGAACAGCTTTTCAACATCAACTTTTTTTATTCCAGGCGCCCTTTCCTGCATTTCCTCAAGGACGCGCAATTCCTCCTCTGCCTCTTTCAGAAAGTCCTGCGCGTCCTTTATTTCCTGCTGGGACTTTGCAATCTCCTCTGACCTTTCCTTTATGAAATCAGCGAGCTTTTCCTGCAGCTCCCTCAGGACTTTTATTTTCCTTTCAGGCGGAAGCTTCCTTATCCTGTCAAAATCAACAGTCTCCATATGAGAAAACAAAGAGCGCTGCGTATTTAAGCGTTAGCCTCCGGCGCTCTCAAGAATTACTTTATCTGCAAACTGCCGCTTGCAAGCTGGTTTTCGCCGTATGCCAGCGGCTGCTCGCATACTGCGCAAATCTCTGCGTCAAGGTCGTCAAGGTACTGCGTCGTAACGCCACGCCTTATCGGAGTCCCGCAGTTCGGGCACGACTCCTCTTCAGAATGCCTGTGTGAAAACACTTCCCCCGCCATGACAATAATAGTGGTTTGCAAGCTTAAATGGATTGCTCTATAATTTATAAGGAAGGGGCAAATACAGAATAACAGGGCTCCCTGCAATCACATTACCACGACAGCAACCTGTGCGCTTTCTTGAAGTTCTTGTATGTCTGCCAGAGTTCTTTTGAAGCGCCTGATTTTGCAACCTTTTTTTCATTTTCAAGCTCTGCGTCTGTGGGCCCTTCCTTCTTTTTCCTCTGCGGAAGAATTGACGTGAAAGTCTCTGTAAAACCCTTGCCTATCTCCTTGAAGGGCTCAAAAAGGTCAAGCTTTTTCGGCTCAGGCTTTTTTTCCTCCTTTTCCTTGTGGAGCCGCTCTGCCTCTGAAAGGTACCTGTCAAGGTCCTCCTTTAACGCATCCATTGCAGCCCTGAGAGAGTCATCAATGCTCCTTATCAACTCAAAGTCCTCCTCGTCCTTCATCTTCTTGAACGCCTCTATCTGCTTTTCAGTCCAGGCATATGCCCTACAGAAAATCCTTGTCTCGCCCATGTGCAGCGGCCCCCTGTGGTAGCCGCCCTCAAGCGCAAACTGCATCTCAGGCCTTGTCCTGTACTGGAATGTAAGGAGTATGCACGAATAAACATTCTTGTTCTTCTCAGGCGTCTTCTGCCCAAGAATCTCTATCTCTATAAGGTTGCCCTCAAAGGCGGAAATCAGGTCTGCAGAGCTCATCTTGCTGACATCAGCGCCGAGCTTGCGGATGTGCTTCAGGTAAGGCTTGACCCAGCTCATGTACATCTTGATTATGTGGTAGTGCTGCCTCAAATAGTCAAGCGTGAACCTCCTGCGCTGCTGTATCTCAATCCAGGTTTCCGCCTTCCACACAAGGTACTGGTAAAGCTTGCGCTTGAGCAGGTTCTTGATTTCCTTGTTGAAGCCGCCTGCCTGCTTTTCCACAAGCTCGTCAACCATCTTGCGGCATTCCTCATCTGTGACCTTGTCAGCAGGCTTGCCCTTTATTTTCGCAACCACCTTCTTTGTCACGTGAATGCTGAAGAACAGGTCAGGAAGCGCCGAGAAGTTCAGCTGCTGCGCCATCACAAACAGGTTGCTTGAAGTCCTCTGGCCGCCCACAACACCATCCACCATGTCAGTCCAGAGCCCCTTGAGCGCGATTTCAGCGCCCTCCTTGCCCTCGTCAGAGTCTATGTAGTACTGCTTGCGCTCATCAATCCACCTGAGCTCCCTGACAAGCTGAAACATATCCTTGATCATTTTGCCTATGGTCGCCAGATACTGCGCAACCTTGTCCTGCGCAAGCCCAAGGCGCTGCGCAGACGCGCCATAGAACGAGGACTGCTCTGCGGCTGTGAAAATGTCAGATATCTTATGGATGACAGGATAGCCCCAGTCATAAGTCAGGTGGCCAAGAAGCCAGTAATACACAGGCTCTATGCTCTCGTGCGGCACCTCGTAAATCAGGTAATACTTGTTAACAGGCTTCGGATAAGGCATTAGCATCATCTGGTCGCGCTGAATCTCAAGCTCGTCATGGTCAGCATAGCCCTCTGCCTTTTCCGCAGACATTTTCTTCAGGATTTCCTTTTTCTGTTTGTCATCATACTTCTTCCAGTCAGGATAATCCTTCTTGAATTTGTCAGTGTAAAAGCCGTGGAATATGAGGCGCTTGCTTGAAGCCCCTTTCACTCCCTCTGCCAGCCATGGCTCTTCTTCTGCCATTTTACACCGCTTTTTTTGACTTTATTTTGCGCTTTTGGTATTTAAATTCTCTGCCAAAACAACCACAAAACCAGCCTGCGAAACAACCCTTGAGCCTGTCTTCACCGCCAGCTCGCCTGCAAATGCTTTTTTGTCCTTTCCCTTTGCATGAGCAGGCAGGAATTTTACCTTGATTATTTTGCGCTTTTTGACCTGCTTTCTTATTTCCTCAAGCACAGTCTCTGTAATCCCTGCCTTTCCGATTCTTACGAGTACAGGCAACGCATGCGTGTCCATGACAAACAGCTCAGCACCAGCGGCACGTCTTTGCTTTCTTTGCTTTTTTCTTTTTTGCCATGATGGACCTCTTTTTGCAGATCATTATTATCCGCGTATAAAAACATTACTGCTTTGCTATTCTCATCTCGCCGGCTGGAAGCGCTGAGATTATTTCATCAGGAGTTCCTTCGCCTAACAGTTTGATTAAGTGCTTTGCAATGTCTGACGGCTTTTCATCGCCCTGCCTGATGATTGCGTATTTCTTGCAGTGCTTTCTTACTGCAGGCAAAGGGCCGCCCATGACTCTGCCGTCGTCAAGAATGCCTATTGCAAGTTCCAGATTTGGGTGGTAATAAGTTCGTTTGCCAATTATCATGAATGCGCCTTTTGCCAGGTATTCTCCTGCTTTTGCCTCTTTCGTGACTTGTTCTGGCGTGACGTGATAGACTTCCATTGAGCTTAATCCAAGTTTCCATCCTCTTGAGTAAGATGCTGCTGCCTGTGCTGTTTCCTCTTTTGTTGCCTCGCCAATGTTTTTGCCTTCTGCCTTCACAACAAAGAACGGGCTTCCTGGTGCTTCTGTGTGAAAGACAAGGTCTCCTGGCCGTGTGTGTTTCTTGATGATGATGTCGTTTGTTGTTGCGTCCCTTCCGCCTATGCACAAAAATCCTTCGCTTGAGTAGAACCACCTGAATTTTTCATACCACGCCTTTTCTCTCTGGGGCTTTGCTGCTGTTTTTTCCATCCTTGCAATCACTGATTCCTTTTCCTTGAGAAATTTTTCTTTTTGCAGTTCAAAACGCTTCAAGGCAGTCTTTAAACCTTCTATCTTGCTTTTGGCTTTTTTGGCTTTCTCAAAATAGTCAGCAGCGTTCTTTTCAACTGACTTTTTCACATTAATGATTAGGCGCATTTCATTGCTGCTTTTATTTGAGGATTTAAACATTTCCTCCAGAAGCTTAATAAACTGCCTGAAAGGGTTTAAAGCCATGGAAAATTCAGTGGTTTACGGGACAAGGAGAAAAAAGCAGTGGATACTCTCACCAGGCCCTGATTTTGACCTGCACAAAGCCAACACAATAATCAACAGGCTTGTAAGCAAGGTTTTGAAAATTGAAGCCGGCGCAAAAGTTGATTACAAGTTCTTCAGAGGCGAGCCAAGGATCAGGAAAGTAAGTGTTGAGCATGATTGTTTCAGGCTTACAGTCGTTTATTACCCGCCTTACGGACTGGCTCACGGCTACATTGATGCAGTACCTGCTGCAGAAATAAGCGCATCGCTTGTCTTCAACCCTGAAAAGCAGTGTGATGCTGAAAAGAGGAAAACGCTTTCTGATATTGTCAGCTGCTTGTAAATGTTTTATTTTGCCCAGAATTTGTCAAGCGTGCCTGCAACTGCCTCTGTAATTTTGTATTTAGGCAGTTCTTCTTTTTTTACCCAGGCATAACTTATGTGTTCAGTAAGGACAACCTTAATCGGCAGTATTACACCCACACGAAAATTAAACTGCCTTGTTTTTTTGCCGCTTTTTGAGGTGTAATCGAAAAAGCCAATATACCTGCATATTTCATTAACCCTTAATCCTGTTTCCTCGGCAACCTCCCTGATTAATGCCTCATCAAGCGGTTCTCCTTTCTCGACTTTACCGCTGGGAAGCTCATAAATGCCACCCATAAAATCAGCGGGCGGCCTCTCAAGCAGCAGCACACTCGGGCCGTCGTTAATAACCGCGCTTACAACCCAGCGGTCAATCCCCTGCGCTTTTGCCTGGCTTGCAAGTTCCGAATATGTTTTTTTGTCAATCATTTTTTTTCCTGAAGAGATTTAAGGCACTTTAACTGCATCTCCCTATATGCGGCAATATCCTTGTCAAAAGGCCTTCCCGACTCGATAAGCTGGATTGCCCTGCTAATCGGCATCAGCTTTTCACCTTGCCATACATCCTCCTCTGTGCTTTTCCTGCCGCTAAAGCCTGCAATCATGCCGCAGAAGAAGTGCATTTCATCACCTTGGAATTTTTCGTACCTCTCCTTTTGTTTTTCTGTTTTTGCCCACCCTTCACCCCAGACCAGACGTATTACACCAATATTAATCACCTTCCCATTGATTATGGCGCCCGTTTCCTCAAAAAGCTCCCTCACCATCCCTTCTTCAGGGGTTTCACCATCGTCAACCCCCCCGCCAGGAAAAATGGGATAGCCTTTGCCACTGTCCAGCGCAAGCACTTGATTATTTTCATCCAGAAAATATCCTTCCGTGTTCTTCCTAAAAGGCAGTTCTTTTCGTTCCATTTTAACAACCTCTTTTCGATTATTTGAAATAATCCTCCTTTTGTTCTTTTCTGCGAACATCTATTGTTGAGCAATGTATTCCGCCTCCAAACAGCTCGCAGTGCCTCATTTGGACAGGCACAGGCTCAAAGCCAGCCTTATACAACGCATCTATTGTCAGCTTTGCATTGTCTCGTATAAGTATCTTTTTCTCATCCAAGGACAACACGTTCACACTCATTCCAACGTGCGACGCCATCTGGAGGTGGTCTGAAGGGTAATTGAAATTAGTTGCAGGGTCTAGTATTGGAATCCTGTCCCATTTTTGGAGAGCTGTTGGAAGCCTGTGATAATGCCCGTACATAACCACCTCATTTACAAGCAGCTTGCCTGGTGCTATCGGCATTATGTGGCCATCGATATGGCTATCACACAAGCGTATTGGGTGCACCCTGAATGCATCACCTAAATGCCTCTGCAGCCATACTGCCCCAAGCTCATGATTTTTAGTGCCAACATTCATCACAATATCTTTTCCGAACTTCAAGCAGTTTGCGGCATCAAATGCAATCTCATAATCGTCACCAATTTCCTCAACACCGCGGACGTGCTTGTCAAGATTTTCTTTCCAGAATGACATGTCAAGCCTTTTTTCATCAAGCGATGGCCGTGGGGCGAGAGTCCATTTTGCACCGTTTCTGAAATAATCCATGAAAATATCGCGAAGCAGGAGATGCTCAAAGTAGCGCTTCCTGTTTGTGGGCGGAGACTCAATAATTTCATTTCCTATTGCGAAATACATATCCCTCGGAGAGTCACAGGCTGTTGTGAAAGATTTGAAAACAGGAGTTACAATCTCGCTGATTTTATCCAGGCTCTTGACCCTTTTTACAGTAACACCGTATCCTTCTATGAGCTTTTGCAAATCATCCATGTCCTTCTGCCTTTCGCTGATATACTGCGCAAGTATCTCATGCTTGTCGCCTTTTTTCTCAAAATCCCCTTGTCTGTTGTCATAAAGAAAATTGAAAACCTTGTCAATCCCTATGTGGTTGAAATTCACGCAGGAGCCAAGTATCACTTCCTCAAGCTTGCCCCATTCGGTAAACACATTCACTTTTTGCACCATTTTGAATCCCCCTTCCATTGTTTTGAATATAATCATCCAAACTCGCCCTTATTTCCTGATGAACCTGTCCAACAGGCTTGTTACCATCAATAACCATGAATTTTGTACCTGCAAGACAGGCAGGGCGCCTGTCACCCATTATGTAATTAAAGTAAGTGCCCCTGAACTCAACAAGCGATTCCAAATGCTCGTCATGGAATTTCCCCTCCCTGGAAGCAATCCTGCTGATTGCAACAGACGGTTCAATGTCAAGGAAGAAAACAAGCGAAGGAATCACCCTTGGCTCCAGCAGTGATACAAACCATTCAGGAAGCTTTTTGTAATGGCTTGCATACGCAGTTATTATGCTCCTGTCCGCGATGACCAGTGAATCAGGCGAATTGCTTATTTTTTTGGTGTTGCTTCTTGCGCAAAGCGCGTATAATATCTCCTGTATTGAACGCAATTTGCCCAGACATTTTAGGGAGCTGTTTGAATCCAACCGGTAAACTTTCTTGATGACAGCCCCCCAAAAGTTATTCTTTGAACAGCATGAATACATAGAAACAGGCAAACTGCTGTTTTGCTGGAGATACTGGTGCAAAAGCGCAGCCTGCGTGGTCTTTCCTGATCCGTCTATGCCCTCAAATGCTATAACTTTCATTTTACAACAACTCCTTGTGATTGTCAACAACTTTTCTAAACGCATTAATGTACTGCCTAACCAAAGGCTCGTCTTCAGGCTTGTGCCACACAGGCAGTTTCAGTGCCTGTTTGCAAAACTTTTCTGCGCAGGGGAAATCGCCTGGCATGTATGAAAATTTGCCGCTGTAGCCTGGAAAGAGCTCCCATGGCTTCTGGAAAAGAGGATGAGTGTTCAAAGGGGCTGTTGAGCCTGGCCTGTCAAGCTCAAGGCAGCCTTCTGCAACAAGCGCCTTGTGAAACTTGTCAATAGGCAATCCGCCAAGCTGTTCGCCATCGTATTGCATAACAAAAGCATACCAGCTGTTGCTTTTGTCAACGCTTGGTTCAGGAACGCGGATTCCTGGGAGTGATGACAATTCCTCAGACATAATCCTCGCAATTTGCCTTCTTCCTGAAAGCACCTGCTCAAGGCTGTCGAATTGCTCATTCGCAATTGCCGCTGCAACAGGGTGTATCCTGAGCTTAAGCCCCATTCCTGTTGCTCCAAACGCATACAGTGGGTTATCCGCAGGGATCTCTTTTTTACAGCGCTTGTTATAATGCCCGAGCATCAAAGCCCTGTTGAAAATATCATCATTGTCTGTAAGGAGGAACCCGCCCTCGCCTGCAGCAAGGGTTTTTTGCGCCTGCATGCTGAATGATGATGCATCGCCAAAAGTTCCTGCTTTTCGCCCCTTGTAAATTGCACCATGCGCGTGTGAAGCATCCTCAAATACCATAAGGTTGTGCTTTTTAGCCAGTGTGGTTATCGCATCCATGTCGCACGGCACGCCCCACATATGCGTAACAACAACCGCCTTTGTCAGAGGGGTTATGCGGCGCTCTATTTCGGCAGGGCTGATGTTGCCGTCTTCATTGCAGTCCGCCAGGATTGGAACTGCGCCTGTGAAAAAAAGTGGCGTGACTGTTGCGTAGAAAGTGTATGCCGGACATATGACCTCATCATCTTCCTTAAGGTTTGCACCAACATACATCGAATGTAAAGCAGATGTCCCTGAGTTTGTCAGCAGGGCATGCTTTTTGCCGTGGTAATTCGCAAGCCTGTCTTCAAGAACCTTGATGATTCCTGACCTGTCATATATGGATATGCTCTCATCAATCTGTGACAGGACTGCATTCCTTGTCTTGTCAGTTATCTGCGGCCAAGTGTAATGCGGGACAGGGACAACGACTGCTTTATTCCCCCCATTCAATGCAAGCGTGTTTGCCATTTTACATCATCAGTTCCTTTGGGCTGACGTATCCCCCCTGCTTCTTTGAGGCATAACATGCTTCGAGAAACCCCAAATGCTGAAGGTGATTGTCAGGGCTGCTGTTGTTAATGCCCTCTCCGCGTATAAGCTTGCAGAAATCATCAAGCTGCCTGACTGATGCTGCAGACCACCCCTGCCCCCTGTTAAGCGCGTCTCCGAATGTGCCGTCGCTTTTCTGTGTTTTAATCGCATATTTCTCTATGCTGATAATCCCTTGGTTGCCAAGCACATTGATCTGCTCTGTTTTCGGCGGATAGCATCTTGAAAGCAAAAGCGAGCCGTTAAGCCCGCGGTCATATCTGAACATGACCTGCGCGGTGTCCTCTGCGTCATAATTCTTCCCTTCTTTTGCTTTGGACGAAAACTCCGCATGAACTTTGTCAGGCAGTCCGAAATACCAGATTATCAAATCAATAATGTGATACCCCATGTCCATAATGCACCCACCTCCTGCCATGTCGCGGTTTGCGCGCCAGCCTTCGTGAGGGTTTGGAACGCAAAGAGTGTACTTTGCATCAACAAAGAAAATGTCGCCTATTTGTTCTTTGAGCTGGAAAAAAGTGTTGTAAATCGGGTCATACCTCCTCTGCACCCGCGTGGTCAGGTGCACCCCGTTTTCCTCGCATATCCTCTTGAAGCGCAGCCCTTCTGCTAAGTTCCTTGCGAACGGCTTTTCCTTGAAAATATGGATTTTTCTTTTCGCTGCATTCTCAATTATTTCAGGATAAATGTGGTGCGGAGTTGCAGCGATGATAAAGTCAATGTTCTCAGAGTCAAGGAGCTCATGATAGTCCTTGTAAGTATT
Source organism: Candidatus Woesearchaeota archaeon (assembly GCA_038884575.1). Classification (GTDB taxonomy): domain Archaea; phylum Nanobdellota; class Nanobdellia; order Woesearchaeales; family ARS49; genus JAWAAW01. The sequence goes on along the minus strand of JAWABQ010000010.1, from coordinate 2,706 downwards.
TACTCCAAGTTCGGTTCTTGCCTTCTGTAGTTTCGCCTCATCAACATCGCACACTGAAGTAAGTTCAGCTGATTTGGTCTTTGCTAATGCCGGAATGTGATATTCAAGTGTTTGCGAACCCAAGCCAATAATGCCTACCTTGAGCTTTTCCCCGGTTGCCTTATCAGCCAATAACTGGCAGCGTGTTTGCAATTGCATGTCAAACCACCACTTCCAATAATATAGAAAAATATATAAACATGGTTATATTTTTTTAGCATATATGGGTCAAGTTTGAATTAAAACAGATAACATGAAAAAAACGCTCAACATAGGTGAGTCGAAATATGATGCAGATGAAAATGATGCTCTTTTCATAAAGAGTGTTATTATTCCCCAAATAAATGCAGGCGAGAATGTGAATATCTTCTGCTCAACGTCATATTTCACAACGAACTACACAGACCTTTTTTTCCTTGGCGAGCTTGCAGAGCTTGTCAAGAAAGGATGCACACTTTATCTTATGGTATGGGACATTAACGCAGAATGCAATCCGTATTTTATCAGGATTATTAACGAGCGGCACATATCTGCAGAACAACTTCTGAATGAGAAAATACAGGAAGTTGCATCAATATTGTCATCACTAGGCGCAAACCCCTCTAAAGTGCACATTTACCGCGCATCTGATGCAATCAAGAGGTTTGTCAGGAAGGAAAGCCCAAACCTATTTGTTAAGTATTACGAGGCGACTGAAAGAATGAGCCTTAACAACCTCATCTTGAAGCATAAAGTTTCCCATCTTATCCAGATGCCTATGGATATATTCTTTGCATATTTCTTCAATGAGCTCTACCCTGAAGACATTGCAGACAACATCGATTGCATAATCTGCTATGACTACCAGTACGAAATCTACTCTGAGATGCGCAATATCCTGCATGACAAAGGCCTTTGGAAGATAGTAAAGCCTGCTTTGCTGATATGTCCAACCCACCCGTATTTATCACGGAATGAAAGCCTTCCTGAAGCAGGAATGAGTCGCGAGGCCATTGTCCAGCACATTCTTGCTTGCAACCCGAGCAGTGAGGACATACGGCAAATGTATGATGTTGTTCTCAGGAGGACTCTTTCAGAATACACGCTTCTTGAAAAGAACGACCGCATCGTGATGCTTAAATATCCTGAGTTTTTGAAGCGCAACAAGCACCTTCCGCACCACAACCAGTTGGTAAGCCTTGCACATAACCTGCACCGCTATCTTGAGATCCTTTATTCCAAAATAACAAAGGAAAAACCAGCCCACGTGGCGTACCTGAAAAATGTGGCTGACACGATAAATATTGCAAAAATACTCAGCAAAAAGCGCCTTGTGCAGATTTTGCAGCAGATAGACGGAACAAAGAACGCGACAGAAATCGCAAAATCGCTTCAGATAGCCCGCTCAAACATGAGCAACTATTTGAAGACTTTAAAGAAAAACAATTTAATAGAAATTGACAGCGAAGGAAGGATCCGCAGGAAAATAAGCGCAGTCAAAGCGAATTTTGAAGTGGGGATTTATTCCTGAATCCGGCTAAATGTTTTTATATTCCGCTGCCTTTATATATGTATATTGCGCCTCTTTTTGTTTAAAGAGGTGCATTAATGGACGACGAGCAGGTTCGCAGGATTATCAGGCTGATAGGCGACTATTGCGAGCGCACACAGGAGCTTCGCAGGCGGCGCATCGGGAAAATGTCCACTGCAGAGTTCTGGAATGCGCTTGTGTCTGCGAACAAAGCAATAAAGTCAACTGACGACCCCAAGGCCAAGTCAGAAAAAATCGGGCTAAAGCACATCTGGTTCAATCCTGAAGTGCTGCGCTCAGAGCTTGGGGCGCTTGAGGGCCTGATTGCCGCGCTAAAAGCCCTGCTTGACGAGGCAGTGCTCAGGGAAATTGCAAAAAAAGGCTATGACAGCAGCAGGATACGCTCGCTTATCATGAAAGGTGACGGAATGGTTGAAAAAGCAAAGCATTTTGTCGGAGCCTGGGAAAACGCGTATGCAAGCCTTGCCAGCGGAAAGCCTGTCAAGGCAGACGAGATTTCTGCGCTTGAGTACAAGATTTCAGGAATGGTCCACGGGCTTGAGGACGCAATAGTCAGGAAGCAGCTGCCTTCTGTTTCCAATGTCATGCAGCACCCAGCCTATGTGTCCCGCAGGGGCTTCCTTGGTGCTTTTGCCCGGCAGGCTGCAGCAGCAGTGCTCCTTGGCGGCGCAAGCGCGATTCTTGCCGCGACAGGCACTCCTTCTGCTTACGGCCAGGAAGCAGCTCAAAAACTGCAGGAAATAACAGACGAAGAAATCTCAGAAATGATGAAAAAAGAAACAGTAGAAGAAATACTGAAAGGCGCCAATGTTGAATACGTTAAATACAACCCAATAACAAGAACAACAAATTACGACGCATTAGTCTTCCAAAAACACCTCAAACCAGAGGAAAGAAAGCCTGTGCTTGTATTGTTTTATCATAATAAGGATCCGACAATACCAAACACACCAGAACCGTTCAGCCAAAGAAATGCTATTATTTTCAGAAAACTATCAGAACAATTCTCAAACAAAATCAAGTTTGTGGCATATGATGTTGATTCGGATCCGGTGATGGCTGCAAATAATTATCGCGGGTTTAATAGACAACTGGACATTCAATCGATACCTTCCATAGCAATGTATTCGCAATTT
>JAWABQ010000009.1:0-40017 GCA_038884575.1 Candidatus Woesearchaeota archaeon | reverse complement strand
AGTAACTCCTCCTGTGATTTCATTGCCTGCAGAAGGCTGAGCCATTTCACCGCCGCCTGCAGGAGGCGCTGCTCCGCCTACTGCCGGAGCAGGAGCTGCCGGAGCAGCTGGCGCAGGCGCTGCCAGAGCAGCTGGCGCAGGCGCTGATGGAGCTGCTGCCTGCTGTCCGACTACCGAGTATGAACTGTACCTGTATCCGCGCTGGTTGTCAACAGCCGAAGTTGAAGACGATGATTGCACATCAACAACATTGACTGTTCTTACTGCCTGTACAGCTGCGTTTCCTGCATTGTCAACGAAATCATAAGCCACATTGTAGGTTCCTGCAATGCTTGTATTCACGTTGTCCATAGTGGCAAGGGTGCCTTCCTCGCTTGCATTAACACCTGCGTCAGCGTACGTGTCGCCAACATTGACTGTTTCAGGGTTGTTGCCGTTTATGAACAGCACAGGCAATGCCTTGTCAGATGGCACGTAATCTGCTTCTTCAAGCTCGTTTCCTGAAAGGTCGTGCGTGCTCAGGATGCCGCCGCTTGGGGCGTAATGCACATTGGGAACTGCGCCTGTGTCCATTACTGCGCCTTCTGCAAAGTCAAGGAACAAAATGTTGTCATTTGCATCAGCGCCAGTGCTTATTGCCTCGCTGTCATACCCGTCCACATCCCAGCCATCAGCAGTGCCAGAAGCAAGCTTTGAGTCATCAATTTCCTCATTAAATGTAAGGATTATGCGGTCAATGTAGCCGTCGCTGTCAGTGTCCTGGGTTTCTGCTGAAATGATTTCCGGCGGGGTTGTGTCAACAACATTAACAGTCCTCGTAACCTGCACAGCAGGATTGCCAGAACTGTCATTCACATCATAAGTAACAATGTAAGTTCCAAGAGTATTCGTGTCAACCGGATTAACCGTAATTATTGACGCCGTAAGATCGCCATCATAATTATCCAATGCAGTAGCACCATCATCAGTATAAACAGAGCCAACTTCAACATCAACAGGGTCGCTTCCAAGCAAGGTTATTACCGGAGGCGTGGTGTCCTGGACAGTGATTTGGAATGTGCCAACATCAGTGTTGCCCCTGCTGTCATTTGCAATGCACGAGACCGATGTTGTGCCAAGGACAAACGTTAAGCCTGATGGCGGAACACAAACAGGCGTGACTGCGCCGTCCACAAGGTCATTTGCGGTTGCAGAGTAAGTAACCATAGCACCTGCAGGACTTGTTGCCTCTTCTGTAATGTTTGCAGGAAGAGTCAATACAGGCGGCGTGGTGTCTTCGACTGTAATTGTGAATGTTGCAATGCCAACGTTTGTCGAGCTGTCAGTGGCAGTGCAGACCACTACTGTATCGCCAATGTTAAATGGCGAGCCTGAGGCAGGAGAGCAAGAGGGAACAACCGGGCCGTCAACATCATCAACAGCACTAACAGAGAACGTAACAACTGCACCTGAAGGACCTGTTGCCTCAACAGTCATGTCAGCAGGAACAGTAACATTCGGAGGGGTTGTGTCAGGAGCTGTATAATACACAGTGATGCGGATATGGTCTACCTTTGCATGCTGCTTCTTGCCGTCAAAAACAGACTTTTTGGCAGAAACTGCAACACCAAAGCCTGCATTGTTGATATCAGCAGCAGTCCAAGTAGTGCCCCACAAATCAGAAGAGCCGCCATAAATGGCATAAGTATCAGCACCGGGCCAGAGATCAGCACTTGCTTTGTCAGTGCCAACCATGCTTCCGCCTTTTATTATTCTGACTGAAGAATCATTAATATTGCTTGGCGGACTGCCTGCAAAAAGATGCTCTATTTCTGCAAGAATGCCGTTAATTGTTGCATTTTCAGGAATTGAAAAGCTGAAATTAACCGCAACAAGATAATGCGTAACCTCTCCATCATTAAGGTTAGGATCGGAGTATTTGTTATCTGAAACCAAAACATCATTGACATTCTTCCATACTACACTGCCAACACTGGCATCATCAAACGCAACAGAAGGGCTGTTGGGTCCAGCACTGTCAGCAAGAACTGAAAAAGAGCAAACAAAAAAAAGCGCAAGAATATGAATAAACCTTCCAATTTCCTGCAGCCTCTGAGACCCCATCCAGTCCCGAGCAATAATAAGCGCAGTTTATAAATATACGCCTTTTTCTGCTAGGAAACCAATGAATAATTATTATTCACTCCATTTTGCAAATGGCAAGCGCTGAGAAAGCAATTGAAGTCCTGCACTTACTCAAAAAAACGTATCCGAACGCCAAATACTATCTTAACTTCAATACACCTCTTGACTTGCTTGTTGCTGCAATACTCTCTGCGCAGGTCAGGGATGAGGTCGTGAATGCGGCGACAGCAGAGCTTTTCAAGCACTACAAAAAAGCAGAGGATTATGCAAAAGCATCAGTCGATGACCTTTTGAAATATGTCGGCAAGGTAACTTTTGCAGGCAACAAGGCAAAAAACATAATCGCGGCATGCAAAATACTTGTTGATAAACACAAAGGGCAGGTGCCAAAAACAATTGAGGAACTGACAGAACTGCCAGGCGTTGGAAGAAAGACAGCAATAGTGATATTGACAAATGCTTTTGGGATTGTGCAAGGGGTTGTTGTTGACACGCACGTCATAAGGATTGCATACCGCCTTGGCTGGACCAAGCAGAAAAACCCTGAAAAAATAGAGCAAGACCTCAACAGGCTAATCCCTGAAAAATACTGGAAGGAAGTCCAGTGGCTCCTCAAGGCTCATGGAAGGGCAGCCTGCCAGGCACCAATACCTTACTGCTTAAAATGTCCCATTTCCAACATCTGCCCAAAGATTGGCGTGACAAAGAAATTCTAAGGGTTCTCTTTTATCCTGTAAAATTCTGGCTTGTAATGCACAAATGCCTCAAAAACAATGTGCATTTTTGGGTTGTCTGCCCTTATGTGCACCTGCTTAAGCTGGTTTTCAAGCCCGACAGATTCAGGCATCAAAAGCAATTCCTCGGCAGGCCTATCAAGCTCAAGCCCAAGTATTACACCAACAGGAGGGTTCTGAAGGTGCTGCAATGCGGCATCGTAATTGCCATAAAACCTTACTGACTTCAGCCATTCCTCCTCTGACGGCATCTTGTCAGTTTTTATCCTGACATCAACAGGATGCCTTACTGCTGCAACACGCATTGCAAGGTCAGAAACAGTGTCATTGGGGCGCAAGTACGTTTCAACATAAGTGTCAAAACGTGTTTTCTCATCAGGGTCCTGGCTTTGCTGAAGCCTGCGAAGCCTTCTTAATTCATACATCCAAGGGCAGAGTATGATGCCCCTTTCTGCAAGGGCAAGTGCTGTTTCAATCGAGTCAGGATAATAAAAGAGCGTCATGCTGCTGCCACCACAAACAAACTCTGAGCCCAACCCAAAGGGGTGTTCTCGTTGTGCTCGGACGAGTTTGCGAAATAAAGCTCAGGAAGCTCGCCCTGTTCGTTCATGGCTGCCTTAGTTTTGTCGAGGAAAAGCTTGTGCTTGTCCAGCATTCCAAGCTGTTTGTAAATTATTGCGAGCCATGCAAGACCCATTGTCCATTCTGCCTCTCCGCCCTTGTTGTAATACCTGTCGCCTGCATAACGGATAACCCCCTTATCCCTGAGCAGCTTTTCCTCAACATTTTTGAGGATTGCATTGCGCTGCTTTTCATCGACGATATTGTAAGGATAAATCAGTGAAAGCAGGGCAAGGTCTGTTTCCTTTGTCATTGATTCGCGCGGCAAAAGCCTGTTCAATGCTTCCTTACCATTGTCGATCAGTATCTGAGGGACAACAACCAGCCCCTTTACAGACTGAAGGCCTGCAACACAAGCTCCAACTGAAGATGCGTGGACTTCCTCGTTTTCCTCCCATATTCCGTTGTCAGCGTCGTGCCAGTACTCAATTGCTGCAAGATAGCTGACAAGCTTCTGGACTATGCGCTTGTCGTCGTCAGAAAGCTGCAGTATTCCCTTTTTCACCAGTTCGCCAATCTTGAACAGGATGGCACCTATTGCGTCATTCTGCTTGTTTCCCCACTCTTCCTTAATCTCGTCGCCTGTAACAGGGTCGTAACGCGCATGGATGTAACGATAAGCTGCCTTTGGCATTGGCTCCTTTATCATCCAGTCAATCTTGTACTCGTGCTTTTTTAGGACTTCAAGGAGTGCTTTGTAAGTCTTCACAACAGCATCATGATTGCCGACAGCTTCCAGGCCAAGGGCTGCATAAACATTGTCCCTGAGCCAGGCCCTGCTGTAGCCTGTCTTGACAGTCTGGGCTGCAGCTGCAAACAGCCCTGAAGGATACTGAAGCTGCTGCAATAATTTGATGCTATGAGTTATCATTAAGCACCCCCACGAATACACCGTAATAAGACAATTGAGTATATAAATCTTTCCATTTGTAACTACTCTTTGGTGGTTATCAATAAGCTTGTTTTCTTCGCCATTAAGGGCTATAAGGCCTGTTTTTAATCCCAGTCTTTGGTAATAGCATGAGCGAAATACTCATTGTTAACAACAAGTTCATGTATTTCATGAATCCTGTGCATTTCCAGAACACCCGCAAGCCAAGAATCCCTCTTCTTGAGGAACACCTGGGCTGCATAATTTATTCCAACAAAGGCAGCATATTCTGCCTTATCATCCGAAGGCGCTTCCTCCACAGCACACCTGCAAACTTCTGCCTGTTGGTTTGCACAATGAGCACCATGCTTGTGCATAAGGCAAACAAGCCCTGAATACGTCATTGCCAAGTGCGACCAGAACTTGTACCTTGCAAACTCATTATCAGAAAGCTTCTCGCGGAAAAATCCGCCAGTACGGATTAGCGGTCTCAAATCCTCATTCTGATGATAAAGCATGACAAGCCCTGCTGAAATGCCGTATCTGAATGCCTTTCTCTCCCCTGTGCACTCAGAATATGACATTGGAAGCAGGAGTTCCCTGCCGTCATATTGCGGCACGTCTATCTTTGCAAAACGGATAGAAGGGCTTGGCTTGCAGGCTGTTTCTGCCTTTTTCGCAAGAAAAATTATTGTGTCCTTTGTGGCGCGCTGAATCCTCTCTTCTAATCGCTGTGCCATAAGCCCTCACTCACAACACTGGCAAAGCACGATGTCTTTATAAAGCTTCAGACACACTCGCAAAGCATGACAAAATACTGCATTGGCATTGAGAGCACAGCTCACACCTTCGGGATAGGGATTGCCACTTTTGACGGCAAAATACTGGCAAATGCCAAAAGCACTTTCACGACTGAAAAAGGAGGCATGATTCCAAACGAGGTCGCAAGGCACCACGAGCGAATCGAGGACAAAGTGCTGGCTGACGCGCTGGCAAAGGCAGGAATAAAGCTGGAGAAAATATCGCTTGTCGCTTATTCCCGCGGTCCAGGGCTTACTCCTGCAATTATTTCAGTCGGGCAGAAGCTTGCGATTGAACTCGCAAAGAAGCTCAATGTTCCTATCGTCGGAATAAACCACTCTGTAGCGCACCTGTCCATCGGCAACCTTGTGACTGGCGCAAAAGACCCTGTTTACCTCTATGTTTCAGGACCGAACACGCAGGTCATTGCCCTTGCCGGAGGAAGGTACAGGATTTTCGGCGAAACCCTTGACATAGGGCTTGGAAACCTGCTTGACAAGTTTGCACGCGACGCAGGGCTTGGCTTTCCCGGCGGGCCGAAAATAGAAGAGCTGGCAAAAAAAGGAAAATACATTGAGCTTCCTTATGCAGTCAAGGGAATGGACGTAAGCTTCTCAGGGATTTTGACAAAAGCAGAACATCTCCTGAAGAAAGGCGCATCTGTAAATGACCTTTGCTTTTCTCTTCAGGAAACATGCTTTGCAATGCTCACAGAAGTCGCCGAGCGGGCAATAGCGCACACAGGCAAAAAAGAATTGTTGCTCATCGGCGGTGTGGCAGCAAACAAGAGGCTTAAGGAAATGCTCGAGAAAATGTGCTCTGCAAGAGGGGCCAAATTCCATGCCGTGCCCCTCGAGTATTCAGGGGACCAGGGTGCAATGATTGCCTGGCAGGGAATACTGCAGCAAAAACAGGCAACAACGCCTGAAAAAGCAGGCATTTTGCCGCACGAGAGAATAGATGAAGTAGAAGTGAATTGGGCATAGACAGGGCTGCCTAATTAAAAAAAAGAAAAAGGGTTTTACCACCAGCCCCATTTCTTCTTGGCTGGCTTCTTTTTCGCTTTCTTTGCAGGCTTTGCTTTTGCCTTCCTGGCCTTTGGAGCTTTCCGTGCCTTTTTCGGCTTTGCCTTTTTCACTTTTGCTTTCCTGGCAGGCTTTGCCTTCTTTTTCACAGGCGCTGCGCGGACCCTTGCGGCAGCAGGCTTTTCCACAGGGGTAAACGGCTCAAAAACAAGCCCGCAGTCCTTGCAGATAACCTGGTCGCGCATCGTGCTGTGCACAATGTTCTCAGAAGCACAGTCAGGGCATTCATTTATGCTCTGCAAATGGTCATCTTCGTTCCCCATAAGGCGCGGGGCTTGCAGGCAGGTATAAAAATGTTGTGGAAAAGCAACCTGCATAATACGATATCAACTTCATTGAGCGCCTGCGGGCGATAATTAGCCTCCTCACTCATGCGCTCCTAACTCCGTTATGTCGCGCGAGTTCGGAGAAATAATATGGATTATCTCTTCCCAGCCAGAGCCTCTTCAAGCACTTCAGAAATTGTCTCAACAGGGATGACCTTGATTTTGTCGAGCTTTTTCTTGTCGACAACAATGTCCTGCAGGTTGCTCTTGGGCACAATCACTCGCTTCAATCCAACTTCTATTGCCGCCTCAATCTTTGCAGAAACCCCTCCTATTGGCAAAACCTCGCCGCGCACTGACAATGAGCCGGTCATTGCAGTATCCTGCCTGACAGGAACCCTTGTCAGGGCGGAAATTATTGAAGTGGCAACAGCAATGCTTGCAGAATCGCCCTCAACCCCCTCGTAAGTCTGCAAAAACTGCACGTAAATGTCATAATTCTTAAGGTCCTTGCCAAAGCGCTTCTTGATGATTGCAGAAACATTCTTCACAGCCTCCTTGGCAATCTCGCCGAGCTTTCCTGTCGCAATAATCTCCTTTTCCTTTCCGCCAGGAGTCACCTCTGACTCTATCGGCAGGATAATGCCTGAATAAGAGCCTCCTCCGCCAATGACCGCAAGGCCATTGACCCTGCCGACCTGCTTGCCGTTTGTAACGATAACATCATATTCCTTCTTGCGCTCTATGAACTTGTCTGCAATCTGCTGCTCAAGAGTCCTCGCTATCTTCTTTGCTTCCTTGACGTGCTCCACATCAACAAACTTGGCTTTTTGCTCAAGCGCAAGGTCTCCAGCAGCCCTGATAAGCCCGCCAAGCTCCCTGAAACGCAGCGTGAGTGAATTCTTCCTGTTAGCCATTTTTCTTGCTTCTTCAATAATCACATCGACAGCAGCCTTTGTGAAGTGCGGTATTTTCTTGTCCTTGACAACCTCCTGTGCAACAAAGCGCGCAATCTTGAGCCTGTTCTCAGGCGTGTCAGGCATTGTGTCCTTCATGAACACCTCATAACCATATCCTCTTATCCTTGAGCGCAGTGCAGGGTGCATGTGGCTTACTGTCTCAACATTGCCTGCTGCAACAAGTATGAAGTTGCACGGCACAGGCTCTGTTCGCACCATTGCGCCAGAGCTTCTTTCAGACTGTCCTGTGATTGAATACTTGCCCTCCTGCAGTGCTGTCAAAAGCTCCTGCTGGGTGGAGGGCTGCAAAGTGGCTATCTCGTCAACAAACAATACGCCCATGTTTGCCTTGTGTATCATGCCTGCAACAACGCGCTCATGTGCAGGAGTGCCAAGCCCGCCTGACTGCAACGGGTCGTGCAAAACATCACCCAAGAGCGCGCCTGCGTGCGCCCCTGTCGCGTCCCAGAACGGCGCTGTCTTCCTGCCGAAATTGTCAACAACAACCTTTGGGACCTCAACCCTCTGCTGGGGCATTATGCGCTTGCTCAGGCTGATTATGAGCGCGATTCCAAGCACAAAAACCATTCCTGTAATCATAGACGCCGCGTAAACAACAGGGTTGTCAAAAGGAAACATCTTCTTCGCATACAGGTAATAAGGGATGAGCGAGATAATGATGGCAAGCGCAAGCAGGAACCAGTTTGTGCTGCTAAACGCGCCCATTGAATGCATCCTGCTCCTTGCAACAACCTCCCTGCCTTTGCCTGCAGGAACCACCCTTATCAACGGCTGGTTCTCGTCATTAGGGTTTGGCAGGGCAAGGACATCAACAAGCTTCTCTTTCGGCAATAATTCGGCAAGCGCAAGCCCAAGCATTGACTTCCCTGTGCCAGGCTCGCCGATAAGAAGGACATGCCTCCTCTGCATGGCTGCCTTCCTGATCACCTCAACAGCATCCTCCTGCCCGATGACCTGGTCAACAATGTTCTCAGGCACTTTCAGGTCTGCAGTGGTCTTAAACTCGTTAGAACCCTTTGCCATGCATTGCCAGAACCGTCGGTGGTTTATAAAGGTTTACACACAAATATTTAACTCCTTTATAGTAGTAAAAGTAGAAAGGCTTATATACTTGAAAAACAGAAGAAAGCACATGGCAAAGCTGTTATGCGTATCAGACCTGCACGATGATGAGGCAAGGCTAAGCCAGCTTCCGGGCTTCTCAAAAGGGTGCGACGCAATAATAACAGCAGGAGATGACCTTGACAGGATTGTACAGGTCAATGGCCAGCAAAACTATGAATCATCGGTCCTTCTGGCAGAGCTCATAAAAAAGCACCAGCCGAAAAAAAAGGCAAGCAAAGAAAAGCTGCACGAGTTTGCAGTTTTGTGCAGGGAATTTGAGCAAAACAGCACAAAAGAAAAAATGGAAGGGATTCAGGCATTCATCAAAGCCAACCCTGAAGTTGGCGAAATGCTGAATGCAGAATCAGGAATCGAGGCTGAATTCCGCAGCCATTATGAAAAGCGCGCAGAGGCAATAAACAAACATTACAAAAAAACAAGCCTTCCTGTATTCGGAACACTTGGAAACCATGACATGCTTCCGGCACTTGAAAAGCTCACAGCAATAAATTATCTTGCAGGAAATGCAGCAGAATTCAGGGGGATAAGCATTGCAGGCCTGCCGGCAACAGGCGAATGGCCGCAGGCAGCAGGAATGTTCCAGCAGCATTATGCGCACCTGCAGGAATACACACCCCTGCAGGGCAAGGACACAGAAGTGTCAGGGCTTGCAAAAAAGCTCCTCTCGCACAAGGGAAAGATAGACCTGCTTGTCACGCACAAGGCATACAGGGAAGACATCCAGGAATGGGACCCTGGGTACCAGGAAGGGGGCATGCTGCACGAGTTTGGGGTTGATGCAGGCGCAGCTGCTGTCGGAAAAAAATTCAGCCCAAAGCTGAGCGTCTTTGGCCACTACCACATGGCGCGCGCAAAAGTAAAGCGCAGCGAGGACGGAAGCCAGTGGTTCCTTTACGTCGGGCCAAACGCGGCTGTCAAAGTTGAGCTGGATTCAGGAAACACCCCTGTGGCTTTTGAAAGCATGTATTACTGCTAGAGCTCGGCTTCTTCACCAGGCTCAATCTGGCCTGCATTTAACTGCCTGCCTGCTTTTTTCGGCTTTTCTTCCTTCCCTGCCTTGGGTTCCTCTTTTTTAGATGTCAGCACGGCTATTATTGCTGCAGCCACAAGGAATGCAACCAAGAGCGGCAATATCACCCTGTATGCAGTGTCCTGGGGGATGACCCCTGCCACCACAAGCGACTCGAGCAGGACAAACAGCAGCAGCGCAAGGGCAATAAACTTCACAGCAGCGCTCATGAACACTTTTCCGCCGATGATTGAGAGGATTATGCCCAGGAAGACAAATGCCACAAGCAGGACAGCAACATAGCGCGTGAAAACAGTAATCACCTTCAGAGTCCTAAACATTATCAGCACGAAAAAGCCAATGACAAAGGCAACCATTGCATTGTAGTTTGACTTTGGGTTGCCTTTTGAGTCAACACCAAGGACTTTACTCTTCTGCAAAACTGCAAAAATAACAGTGAAAACAAGGATGAATGGCAGGACAACCTCTGTAAAGCCAATCTGCTCAAGAACCATAAGGAAGTCTTTAACTGCCATAAAAGACAAGCAATCATTCTGGTATAAAAAGGCTACTAATAATAAACGCGCACACCGCGCAAGAGACACAATGATTCCTCAATAATTATTCCGCCTTCCTTATCAGGTCTGCTTCGCTTACAAAAGTCTCCTCAGGGTGCTCGTCAAAAGGCCTGCAAATATCAAAGAAGTCGCACTGTCCTGTTGACCACTGGCAGAGCCTTCCTGGCTTCCTTGGATAGTCCCTGATATGGGTCGTCTTCGTAAGGCTGTGCATCAGGGAAATCTCCTTCTTTGCAAGCTCAAGAAGGGATTCATCAACATCAATGAACTTTGGGCGGTCTTTCAGGAAATAAATGCCTGCCTTGTCAGGGAGCCTTCCGTGCTTTTCGTGGTAAAGCAGGGTATAGATTGCCAATTGCAGCCTGTATTCCTCCTCGTCGCTGTGGCTGCTTGTCTTGTAGTCCATAATCCTGACTTGGCCGTCATAGCTCTCAATCGCGTCAATTATGCCCTTTGCCTGCAATGCATCGCTCTTTATGAGCTCCTCGCGTATGGGCGTAAGCTTAGCAAACCGCTCTGGAAAAGAGCCCTCAATCGCATATACTTTCCTGACAAAATGGTTGAGCCAGTTGAGGAGCATGAGCAAGGTGTCCTCGAAATAGAACTGCTTTTGCGCAGGGGTCAATCCAAGCTTTTTCAGCTTTTCATCAGCAAGCCGCCAGTGCCTCAGCAACAAATCCTGCATTATCTCCATCAGGCCAAGCTCAAAAGAGTCAAGGGTGAGCCGCGAAACATCCTGGTCAAAAAAAGACTCAAGCACAGAATGCGCGATGTTGCCCCTCACCTGGTGCACATTGGGCTTTGTCTCAAGCTGCTCAATATACTGGTAATAATACTTTCTTGGGCACTGCTTGAAGCAGCTTATCGAGCTAGGGCTTTCCACACGAGCCATTCACACAAGGCTCAAGCAGGGATTTATATGCTTTGTGCAAGAATGTCCAGTGATTAATCAGCTTATAGATGTCAGGTTCTCAATAACTTCCTCCATCCCTGGAGAAAGCCCGTAATTAAGCCAGAGGAACCTTCCAATAAGAAGGACAAGCAGTATGACAATGCCGACTGCAACTATCTTTTTTATGAAGCCTGTTATTGCCTTCCTGCGCTGCATCATCTCATCCTCCCTTGTCTTGACGCGGAACAGCCTGACAGGGTATTTCAGGCCCCTGAGCTGCTGCCAGCCAAGGTTGATGAAAGGCACCTCATTCTTGTTCATTGCAGAAAAAACAGCATCTGTGAAAACAACATGGCCTGGCTTTGCAAACTCCTCAATCCTTGACGTGGTGTTGACAGCGTCTCCAAAGATGTCATTGTCACGCTTCAAAACCTCGCCTGTGTGTATTGCCACGCGTATCCTTAGAGGGTGGCGCAGCCTGTTTGTGATGTTGTAGCGCCTGAAAGTGTGCTGAAGCGCAATCCCGCAAAGGACAGCATCTGTCGGCGACTTGAAAGTAACGAGCAGCGCATCGCCGATCTTCTTGACAAGGGTGCCGCCGTACCTGTCCAAAACAGGCATAGGCAATGACTCAAATGCGCTCAAAAGCTGGTCAATGTGCTCCCTTGTGAGCTTTGTGGTTGTCTTGGTGTATTCGACAAGGTCTACAAACATGACAGTGCAGGTCTCAGAAGACATCCTTTTCCTAACCGGCTGCTGTGGAAGATTCTGCATTTTGTGCACCCTGTGGTCGCTTTATTATAAATTTTGGGTTAAACTACAGCATAAGACAGGATTCACCCATATATAAATCTTTCGTTTTGTCGTTACTCAGAAGTGACTACAGGTTAAAGACGAAAATCCTCTGAAAAATCCGGAAACCTTTAGCGGAATGCATATTAACAAAAGGGCATTCCGCAGGGTGCTGCGTTGCCCGCAAGTCTTGGAAAGATTGCGGAATTAACGAAAAATTTCCGGAAGTTAGCGTGAGCGCTGAAAAAATGATAACCGCATTTGTCCTCGGAATTTTGTCAGGGCTAATCGCAGGGCTTGTGCCAGGAATCCACATCAACCTCATCTCATCGCTGCTGCTCGCAGGAAGCGGGTTCATCCTTGAATATTTCGCGGCAAAAGAGCTTGCGGTTTTCATAGTGGCAATGGGCATAACCCATGCATTTGTCGAGGTTGTGCCTTCAATATTCCTCGGAGCGCCTGATGACAGCTCAGCGCTTGTGATGCTGCCAGGCCACAAAATGCTCCACAAGGGGCTTGGCTATGACGCCGTAAGGTTTGCAACAACCGGCGCATTGGGCTGCCTGTTCCTGACAGTTGCCGCATTCCCCTTGCTGATCTGGGCTTTTCCTTTGCTCTTCAGGGCGCTAAAGCCCGTGCTGGGATGGCTTTTGCTCGCCCTTATCGCCATATTAATCCTGAAAGAAAAGCGCGACTGGTGGAAGGCGTTAATCGTGTTCTCGCTGACAGGGCTGTTGGGTTTTGTCGTGCTGAAAAAGCTCACGCTTGAACAGCCACTGCTTCCATTATTGTCAGGGCTTTTTGGGGCAAGCTCCTTGGCATTGTCATTGTTTGAGCGCACAAAAATACCAGTCCAGATAGGAAGGTTTGCACGGCTTGACAAAAAAGATGGCATAACAGGAATACTGGGCGGGCTTGCCGGCGGAACATTCGTGACGCTATTTCCAGGGCTTGGGCCAGGGCACGCAGGAGCCCTTGCCACGGCAATATTCAGGTCAACAGGAAGGGCATACCTTGTATTGGTTGGCGGCTTGCATACGGCAGACTTCTTGTCGTCGATAATCACGCTTGTGGTTCTTGGAAAGGCAAGAAACGGCGCGCTTGCAGTGCTGTCAGAACTTACCAAGGTCTCACTGGCTGACCTCTGGCTCCTTGGAGGAGTTGCCCTTGCAGCAGGAATCACGTCCTCAGCCCTTGCACTGCTCAGCGCAAAAGGATTTTCAGGGCTTGTTGAAAAAGTCAATTATCCCCTGCTAAGCAGCGGGGTGCTGCTGTTCCTGATTGTGCTTTGCACTATTCTCACAGGATGGAAAGGGCTGGTTGTCCTTGTTGTCAGCTCATTAATCGGGCTGTTGGCTCCCTGGCTAAATGTGAGCAGGGCGCATGCAATGGGCTGTTTGCTTGTTCCAACCCTGACTTATTACTTGTAAATAATTCCGAAATATTTATATATATGGAATATTATTCCATTTTTATGGCTAAATTGGATGAGAATGACATAAAACTATTGCGCCTGATTCAGGAGGATTCCAAATTATCAATACAGGAGCTTTCGAAAGAAACAGGGCTTCCGCCGACAACAGTTCACAACAGGACAAAGCGAATGGAAAAAGAGGGAATAATAAGGAAATACACTGCTGAAATCAACTGGAGCAAGGCAGGAAGGCAGGTGCTTGCATATGTCCTTGTTTCTGTCGAATACATCCTGCCAACAGGCGGTAGGGTCCAGCAGGAAGACGCAGCAAAAGAGATAAGGGGAATGGAAGGTGTTGAGGAAGTCAGCATTTTGACAGGCGGCGCAGACCTGCTTGTCAAAGTCAGGGCAAAAGACCTTGGGGAGCTCAATGAATTTGTCGTCAGGAAGCTCAGGAATGTGCAGGGCGTTGACAAAACCCAGACAATGATTGTGCTGTCTTCGTACTAGCACAACATTTTAATACAAGCGCAACAAGGGTGTGAAACATGAATGTAGAGGAAATAAAGCTGCCGTTAAGGGTAAGGCAGACAAGAAGGGCGAGAATCCTCTGGTATCTGGTTGTGATAGGGCTTTTTGCAGGCGCTTATTTCCTCAGCGGCTGGCTCAGGATAGGGCTCGCAGGCATTGGGGCGTTTGTGCTGCTAATCCTGGAAAGCGCGCGAAGGATAAACATGATTACTGTGGACGAGGCAAAAGTCACGCTGAGGACAGGCTTTTTAAACGTGCATTCAACTTCTGTTTATTACAGCGAAATCACTGACATAAACATTTCGCAGAACATCTGGGAAAGGCTTCTTGACTACGGCAAAATATACGTGAACACCCCAAGCCACGGCGAGTACAGGCTTGTGGAGCGCAATATCCCGAACCCGCACGTGGTAAGGGACCTTATTGAGATGATAAGGCACGCCCACCTCCGCAGCATACGGAAGACATAAGTTTTTTAAACAAACCCCTGATTTTGCACAATTATGGAAGGGCGAATAAGCGCATTCAGGGGAAGCTTCCGCCGGAAGAGCGGAAACCAGATGATCATCCTCGTAGACGGCATTTCTGACAAAGAAAAGGCAAAAGCGCTTGTCGGAAAGACAGTTGTCTGGACAGCGCCGGGAAAAAACAAAAAGCAGCTCAAGGGAAAGATTTCTGCAGTCCACGGCGGAAAAGGTGCTGTAAGGGCGATCTTTGAGACAGGAATGCCAGGGCAGAGCCTCGGCGAGCCTGTAAAGATAGAGTGAACAGGATTAATAATCAGTTAAAAAGTACAAACAGCTGCAGCCCTAGAATTCTCACTGCATCCAATCAGGCAGGGCAGGCGCCAGCAGGGGCCAGACATACGGCGCTATGACCGTAAGCGCGCCGATGACAAGGCTGTGTATCCATGTCTCTGACATGCCCCTCATGCCCATGCCCATCCCTACTCTTGAACCAGGGATTGCGTAGGAAACGCCGTGGACCTTGAGGACTGTGATGAGGGCCACAAGAATCTGGAATGTCAGCGGCGTAATATAAGGGATTGACTGCAGGAAAGTAAATGTGGCAAGCACCCACTCAGCATTAAAAGTGCAGAAGCAGGCAACAACAGCATATATCAGCGCCGCAATGGCATGGCTAAACCTGTGTATTGGAAACGCTGAAACATCATGGCGCAGAAGGGTGTATTCGTAAATTCCAATAATAAGACCGGCAATAATCGGAGGCATCACCAAAAAAGCCATTGCTTCTGCCATAATAAGGGCAGGGCAAATGCTAGTATTTAAACATTTTCAAAAAAAGGGCAATAACGGATTTATTTTGATTTTTTTAGTGGCCTGGAACGCACGGCCTCTTTGACGGAGTCATCAACTCATACCTTTGTTTTGTCTTTCCAGCGACATCTGCAACAGGGAACTCGCCATTGTACAGCCTTGCAAGGCGGCAAAAGTCAGAGTTCACAAGCTTGGTGACTGAAGCATCAGTCATGACCCCATCAACATTGCCGTCGTCAGCATCAGCCATCATAAGCTCAAGCCCAACCTGGAAAGGACTGCATGAGTTCTTGTGCGCGTCCAAAAAATTGTCCATTTGGACCTCTGAGGAAACAGGAACGCTAAAGCGGTAGTGCTGCCCAGAGCCTATAGTGACATCGTAATTCCTTACTGTAGGCTGCTCAGGCTTTCTTGACTTGACACCCTCCCAGGCAAAACTCCATGCGCCTGAAACCGAGTCCCGAATACCGTGGTATCCGACAATACTCAAACCGGCAAGCACGGCTGCAGACACACCCACAACCAACCAATCCTTTGCTCTCATTGGCATTTTCTTTCCTCCCTGTCTATTTCTTTGTCCATGTCAACTTTTCTGGCAAGCCCACCATCTGCCTTGAAATGCGCGGTTCTTTTAAAGCTTCGTAACCAATTCCATGCACGCGGGCGCGCTGCGCAATGTCGTGCAGGGTCAGGTTCTTGTTGTACCGCAGGCTTGCGACTATCTGGTCAACGTGGTTGGCAGCCATTTTTGCGGTTTCAGAATCCTCGCATTCAAGAACATAATTGTCAATAAAGCACAGCTTTGAGCCATCCTCTATGACATAAACTGCACTGGAATTAGGCAAAGAGCGCTTAGAGCCCTCATGCTGCGGAACTGGGGCGCGGTAGCCGACATGATGGCATATTGCGCTGTAGCCAATAATTGCCGCGCCTGTTGCAGCAAGTGCCAAGAAAAGCGCTTTTCCAAAACTAGTAAGTGCATCATAATGATCCTGAGCCTGCTGCGCAACTGACTGCTGGGCAGCGTTCTGCTGATTTGGCTGTTGTGCGTTTACCATAAGATACCACCTTGTTACTACTTATTAGTAGCTACCTATATTTAAGCTTTTCGCTTCTTTGTGAATGCCGGCAAAGCGCCAAAATATTTATATACACAGTTGACGAAGGCTCTCCAAAAGAGTTGACAGACTATGGCCGCCCCTGGCATTCAAAGCACACAGGCTTTAAGTTCGCTGCCTGACATATTTGAAGCCTACTCAAGCAACCCTGCTTTCAGCTTTTTTGTTGACATGATATTTCTGTGCACCCTTTTCGCAGCGCTGCTTGCGCCGGTTGCAGGAAGAGCCCTTGGCGGGCAGACAGAAGAGGAGAGACGCAGGTGGAAGAAGTTCGGGGCAATACTTGGGATAATCATCGGAATCTCAGCAGCATTTGCCCTGAGGGCTGCAGGAATAACCCTGCTCCAATACTGGCTTGTGCCGGTTGTGGCTGCACTGCTGCTTGGCGCAGCCCTTTACAGCCTCCTTGTGTTCCTCCATGTCAACCCGTTGTTTGCAGCAACAATCTGCATAATCCTGGGCTGGTTTGGAGTATCTTCGTGGTACTGGACATTCAGCAAGAGCGACATTGTCAGGAATGTGTTTGGATGGTCATCTCTTCTTGCACTGCTCATACTGCTCATTTTCCTTTTATGGCGCGTGATAAGAAGGCGCGCTGCTCCGCCAGCAGAAGAACCTAGGAGAGAACCCACACCCCCTACACCAGGAACGCCTCCAGCAGGAGAACCGCCTACACCAGGAACGCCTCCAGCAGGAGCAAGGGATGCCATAAGGGATGCAGGCGATGCAGCAGGCAGAGGCGGGCGCGCAGCAGATGCGCTTGAACACGAAGGGGAAGAAGGGGAAGAAGGAGCTGATGCAGCGCGCGCAGCAGCAAATGCAGCAAGGAGCGCAGCAGAAAGGGATGACATGGATGAATTCTGCAACCAGCTTGAAAGGCTGATGAGGCACATTACAGCACAGCTGGAATGCATAAGAAACATGAGGCAGCCAGCACAGGAAATAATGAGCCTCAGGCCCAGGATGCTCAGAGCAACACAGGAATATGACCGCTTCATCAGGGATGTACAGTTGTCAATTGCAAGGGCAATTGCTGATTTTACAACAAGGATAAACAGGCTGCGCAGTCCTGCAAGGACTGAGCTGGAAGGACGGCTTCGGCTTCTGAACAGGGATGTTGCACCGCTGAACAGGCTTAGTGAAATCACCAGGCACCTGAACACGCATTTGAACAACCTGAATGATACTGAAATAAGGGGGCGCTATGAAGACGCAGTCAGGCTTGCCACACGCCTGCAAAGAAGCTTTGAGCCGCTTGCCAGGGCAGACTGCAGGCATTTGACCCGTGAGGCTGCTGATGCACTCAGGGCAGAAGCAGAAAGCATACTTAATGAAATAAACAGGGAACTGACAACAATGCAGGAAGCCTTCAGGCAAATAGTTGAGCTCGCAAGGCGCCACAGAATCTGGGCAAGGGACATCAGGGCTGAAATACAGGAATGGGGCCGCACTTATCAAACTATTGTTGACAGGACTCTAAGGGTTGTCATCGAACAAATAAACACAATCAGCGCAATGATTGCAACAGCAGAAGGAAGGCCTGCGCCTGAGCCAATAATGCCGCCGACTCAAAGGAGGATTGGAAGAAGGCCGCAGCCAGAACCTGAAGCAAGGCGCGAAGCACTGCCGCCTCGGGAAGAAGCTCCACCACCCAGTCCAGAAGCACCAACTCCTCCTGTAAATTACGCAGAAATGTTTAATACAGTCAGGCAGCAAAGGAACGCACTTTCAGGGCTTGTCCAGAATGCAACCAGACTGACTAATGCACTCACATTCCAATCAATGCCCAACACAACAACAAGAGAGAATGTAAGCGAGCATGTAAGGACTGCAATAACAGCAGCAAGGACGCGCAGCAGAACATTTACAGTGTACAACACACAAGAGCATGATGCCCTTGTGCAACGCATGCTTGATCAAGTACAAGCAGTCAGGAATCAAGCAGACACTGCAATGTCCGGCTTGGCAGCAGACGCGCCGCAAAGAGCTTACCTGACACAAGCCATAGGATATCTTGACAGCTTCCATGGATGCGCGCCAATATTGCATGGAATGCCAAACACAGAAACAGCAATTACTGAGTGGGTAATGACTGCCCTCAGAAACAGAAGACCACTTGTAGTCACAAACACCAGCATAAAAAGAATTCTCAGGGGCGTATGCACTGACCTTAATGCCCCAGTTCAGCACCTTAGGAACGCAGAAAATGCACTTGGCAGGCTTATACCATCTCGTGAGAGATTCAGACCAAGGCGATAAAAAAATTCTTCTTAGACATCCTGCTGCGCGCGCAGTGGATGCACTACAGGCTGTTCACGGGCAGTCTCTTCCCTGGCAGCCGGCTGAGCAGGCCTGTTTCTATGCCGTTGCCTGGCAGGCGCCCTTTGCTCTCCTGCAGGCTCAGACTCATGGCGCTCGCGCACGTGGTCCCTGCACAAGCGCATAAACCTCCTGATTTCCTCATCCCTTGCCGCAAGCCTGAATTCAGCAAGCGCAAGATCATACTTGCCTTCATTGAAATAAAGCCCGCCAATGTTTGCGTGGATTACCTTTTTCCTGTCCTCAACAGGCTCTATCTCAAGCGCTTTCTGGTAGAACTGCAGTGCCTTTTCAGGGTTTGTGTCAAAGCATGCAAAAGCGCGGTTGCACAGCCGTGCAGAACGCTTTGCTGATTCCAGAATCCTTGCCTTTTCGCTGTTCAGCTGGCTTATTTCGCCTTCCTGCTCTGCAATAATTCTTTTAAGTGCCCTGACGCATTTTGAGTCAAGGCTGTGGCTTAGCTTAACAAGAGCATTGCACCTTTCAGGATGCCTCCTGTAGTAGCTTGTGTGCCTGACATAAGCAGCATAAGCGCCAACAAGCTGTTCTGCGCATGTGCGGGCGCTGCCGTAAAGGTTGTGAGCAACAGAGTCAATTGTCCTGAAGACATGCCTAATCCTGGCATCTGTTGTCCTTGGCTCAAGGTAGCCTGCAATAGAATCATATACAGACCTGACCGCAAGCTTGCCATCTTCTGGCAGATTATGATAATCCCTGCCAAACGAGCGCATGGCTCTCCTTAACATGTCCTGCAGCCTTGTCATTTCTTCCTGCGCCCCCTTTTTTTGCTCGGCACTGCCTGCTTCTCAGCAAGGTATTCTCTGGCGCCAGCATTTTCTGGGTTGATTCTCAGCGCCATCTCAAGGTCGGCGACAGCCTCATTGCTCCTGCCCAGCCCGTCATATGCAATTGCGCGGTTGTAATAAAGAGCAGAAAGCTTTGCGTCTCCTGCAGGAGCCGTGCTTATTGCAATTGTGTAAGCAGCAACAGCATCCTTGTAGTGGCCAGCGCAATTAAGCTCAAATGCAAGCTGCCTTGTTTGGGCACTTATGTTTGCAATGCGCTCCTCAAGCTCTCTTTGGCGCTTTTCATAATCAGCTTTTAGCTCCTTAAGCTCTTTTTCACGCAAAGCATAATCATTTTTGAGCCCACCAAGCTCTTTTTCACGCTTTTCATAATCAGCTTTGAGATCATTAAGCTCTTTTTCACGCAAAGCATAATCCTTTTTGAAATCCTCGTACTCTTTATTGCGCTTTTCATAATCAGCTTTTAGCTCCTTAAGCTCTTTTTCACGCAAAGCATAATCCCTTTTGAGCCCATCAAGCTCTCTTTGGTGCTTTTCATAGTCCGCTTTGAAGTGTTGAAGCTCACTTATCTTCCTGTCATTCTCACCCGCCTGGCCTTCAAGATCACCTATGCGCCTGTCCTTTTCACCCACCTGGCGTTCAAGATTTCTTATGCGCTCATCTTTCTGGCTCATTTCTTTTTCAACGTTTTTGCGCGCTGCCTCCATCGGGTTTTGCAGCGCCTGCTTGTAGTGCGCAGCTTCTTCACGCGCTTTTTTCAAATTATCACTGGCAAGTGCCTGTGATTCCCTGTATGCCTTGTCAGAAGTGTCTCGCTGCCTGACAAGCTCTGCGTTTGTTGTTTCAAGTTCTTCAACACGCTTTTTCAGTCTTAGAAGATGGGATTTTGCGATTTCTATGGCGCGCGCATCAATAACCTTTTGTAGCTCCTTTTCGTCAAAGCTGTGCGACAGGCTCGTAAGCCTCTTGTTTTCATTGTTCAGACCGTCTATAATCTGTTTATTTTTGTCAAATTCTTTCTTTACTGCATCAATGGCTAATGCATAAAATTCCTCACCAATCTTGCTGCTGCCGTCTTCGCTCTGCGCAGCAAGGGGAACTTCTGCCCTTGTGTATTGCACAAGGTCTTTAATTGAGCTGATGCCGCGCTGCTGGGCTTTTACTGCCTCGGCAAGCCTGCGTTCAATACACTCCTTCACAGCATTGATTGCACTGACATAAAGCTTTATGTCAACATCCTGGCTGGCAACAGTCCCCTCTGCCACCCTGTTTTCAGCATAGATTTTTTTCTTCTCATCGGCATACCAATTTTGCAAGTTCTGCGCATGCACAAGCTCCTCTATGAACGGCACAAACTGCAGTGAAAGGTTGCGCTTATCTCTCTCAAGCACCTCCACCTGATGGTCCAGGGATTTGATGTAAAGAGCAAGACCGCGCGGGTTGTCATGTCCTGCTTCACGGATTTTTCTGGCAAGCTCAGGGTCTGTCTTTTCAATAAGGACAAGCGAGCGCCTTATCTGCGCTGCAATATCAAGCAGCTGGCCTGCTGCCTCTGCATGCGAAGGCCTTGGCCTTTTGCCTGCCGCAACGCTCATTTCCTTGATGTTGATTTCAGACGGCGCGTGGCGCCAGAGCCTGTTATTGTGGATAAAATACAAAACCTGAACCCCTCTTTCGCTGCCAAATGTGTAAAATGACACTCCACACGGCCGCTGAGGGAATACAAGGTTGCCAGGGTAGTATTCTGCGGGCTTGTCAGGGCGCAACACATCGCCTGGTGTTTTTGTCTCCTCAAAAAGAGCCCTGTTGCCTGCAATGACAATCTTGTTTTTGATGCACTTGAGCTGGTTGTGCATCTCCTCAGGCATTCCATACGTGATTGTGATTGCGCCCTGGAACGGGTCAAACTCGCTGATAAGTATCCTGTTCTTGCCGCGCATTGCAGGGTCGACAGCATACTCAGGAATCACCTGCTCAATCCCTATCATTCCCACAACCTTGCAAAGCCGCTGCTTTTCCTTTGGGGTTCCAAGAAGCATGTTGTTCCAGTGCAGCCAGTACTGCTCAGGCATTACTGATTCGAAAAACAAAGTGTCAGCTGCAAAATAGACAGGAATTTTGCTTTGTTGTGCAATCCTCTGCATTTCGCGGTATTGCTCAACAATCCTGTCGCGGGCTTCGCCATAATTCACCCATGTACCGCCTTCCTTCTTGAGGCCGATAAGCCTCTCGAAAGCAGGGATGAGGTCTTGCTGCTCAAGCCAGCGCGGATGCTTTGAGTGATGCTTCAGATGGTGTACAAGGCGGGGTATGTCTGTGATGCCCATCTGGCTGTATTCCTGCTTGTTGTGCTCAAGCTCCCTCTGGAAAACATAGCGGGCAGTATCCAGCAGCTTTTTCTCTTCAGGAGTCAGCTGGGGGTCCACAAGCCTGCCGATGACAAAGATCGCCTCAAGGCTGCTAACCCTGACAGGGCTTCTTGACTTCCTGCTCTCGTCTAATTCAGAATTCGGCAGCTCAAGTATTGCCTTGTTCAGAAAGTCCTTGTTTCCTGCAGGATCTGTAATAACTGCAAAGCTCAGCCTTTCCTCAATGCCTGTTTCTGTCATTTTGCCCCTTAACCAAACCTATCACTGGAAACGGACGATAGTTTTAAAGCTGCGGAAAAACCTCGCAAAAAGAAAGGTATTTAAACTTAATAAGGAAGCATTTGAATCATGATGAAAAAAGGGGCACACGGGCCGCACCCATTGCACGCACCATTAATCCTGACAAAAAAGCCAAAAGGAGCGACTGTCATAGAGGGTTTTCCAGGGCTTGGGCTTGTTGGCACAATCGCAACAGGATTCCTTCTTGACCATTTGAAGTGCGAAAAAATAGGCAGCTATTATTTCGAAGACCCGCCTGCAACTCTGGCAGTACACGGCGACAAGATAATAGAGCCTATCGGAATATACTACAACAAGGAATACAACCTTGTCATAGTCCATGCAATAACATCAGCCCAGGGGATGGAATTCCACGCAGCAGACCTGATACTCCACCTCTGCAAGCAAATAAATGCGAGCCAGGTAATAACGCTTGAAGGCGTTGGCAGCTCTGAAATAGAGGAGACAAGGGGCTTTTTTTACACAGACCACCCGCAATTGAAAAAAACAATGGAAAGCCTTGGCATTTCCTGCCTTGGCGAAGGAATCATAATGGGAGTCACAGCAGCATTACTGATGAGAAACCAGCTGCCTGCCCTGTCGCTTTTTGCAGAAACACACTCAAAGCTGCCTGACAGCAAGGCAGCTGCAAAAATCATTGAAATTCTCGACAAAGTGCTTAACCTAAAGGTGAATTATGAGCCATTGCTGAAGCAGGCAGAGGAGTTTGAAAAAAAGCTCAAAGGAATGCTCCAGCAGACAATGAAAGCGCAGGAAATGAAGGAAAAGAAGCAGGTTGGGTATATTGGATAGGCTTCTCTCACTTTCGTTCTCTTACCCTGTCACTTTTTGATGTTTTATCACCCAATTTTTCTAGTGCCTAATGATGTTTTAACGTATCAGTCGGAATCTTGGCTGATTTTGACCTGTGCCTTTGGGAACCTGTCGGAAGTTAGGCACTTCTTGTTGACTTGTGTTTTACTGGCAACCCTCACTTTTGTTTGGGATGTTTTTAATTTTAAATATGTTGAAAAATATAGACGAAAATATGCATTTGTTAATATTGGTTGAAAGATAACGTTTATTAAAGATATTTTATAAAAGAATGTTCTGTAAAGCAACTTTCCTGATTTCTATTTTATGTTACAACTGTCACCTTAGATAAGTAAATTTTCTATTTTCCGTCGGTAAAATAGCAAAAAAGTGCAACCGGTTTAAAATGATTTTTTTGCAAAAACCTTTTTTGGTTAAATCAGGGTTTTTCAAGGTTTCAAAAGATACTCAAAGTTGTCAGGGAAAACGTCAGAATTACTCATAGTTGGGCCTCGAACAGGGTTTTTAGGTCTGTAACCAAGGGTATACAGCAAGACTGCCTTGACCTTAATCGTCGGGAAAACTGCAAAAAATCAGGGTTTTTGCCGACTCTGACTGGATTTTTGCTGAAACCAGGATTTTTGTGCACATCAAAGTGAGGATGGAACATTGTTTTAGTCGGGATTTTTAGCGAATTTTGATGCTGGTGGCTCAAAAAAGCATTAAAAAGCCATACTTTGAAACGTTTTCAGGAAAAAGTCTTTCCTAAAGCGGTTTAAACGCAAAAACAGCCAGATTCTGGGATTTTGGCGACAATTCTCAATAACTCCTGTCGGTTTTTCACTGGACACTGGTCGGGATTACGCAAGGCTTTTTAAGGAGTATGCCTAAACACCATGAAAATGAAGATTCAACTCGAGCATTCAGAGGTGCCAGAGCAGGCATCTCCAGACGATATTGCAAAAACCCTTCTTGCAAGGTTCGGGCTTTTGCCGAGAAAAAAAGACGGCAATGCACAAATGCACAAGCTCCTTCTTGAGCTGTCAGAGCGCAAGAAGGCAGCAAACAGGGAGAAAAAGCCTGAAATGGCAGTCATGCCTGTCGAGGATATGGGCCTTTTCGCAGGCATCAAAAGGCAGACAATGTACGAGTACCTGCACCGCTGGCTTGACCTGAATATCCTCAAGAAAACCAGCTTTGTGAGCAATGGCAAGGTCGTGATTGGCTATGAGCTGAATGGCACAAACCTTGAAGGGGCATTCAGAAAGGCAGAATCGACGATAAAAACACACCTTGACAGCTCTTTCAAGCTTATCGAGCACCTTCAAAGCGAGATAAAAAAGGAAAAGCTCAGGGCAGGGGCTTCTGAGCCTGCTGAGAGTCCTGAGGCGCCTGCATCCAGTGAGACAGAAGGGAATTCAGGCCAATAACAACCTCTTTTGCCTGTTTCTGCCTGAATCTTGGCTCCAATTGAACAAAAGCATGGCCGTCGTCGTATTTCTTGATTATTGGAACCCCCTTTTCAATCAAATTCGTGATAAAACCTGAAATCAAGGCTTCGCTGGAATTCAGCTTTTTCGCAAGCTGCCTGTAGCTGACAAACGGCACGCCCTCGCCGACGATATACAATGCCTGGAAGACCTCCTGCTCGCGCTTTGTCAAAGGCTGGATTTCAACATTCTGCTCTGCCTTTTTCCCCTCGACAAGCAAGAACAGCTCCTCTATCCTTGCGTGGAGCTTGTCAAGCTTTTCCTCGACAGAACGGATGTATTCGTGGTTTGCCTGGAGCTCGTTGGTGTTCTCGTTTATGGCAGCCCTGTGGTCATCGAGCTCCTCCCTTAATGAGTCGAAAATTGAGTTCATGGCAAGCTGTGCGCCTGCCTCGTCGCTGTGCACCAACACTGACTGTTTTGCCTTCAAACCTTACCACCCCTGTTGTACCCTTATCGTCGATTACTTTGCTGTTTTGGCAGGCACCTTTAAAAGGTTTTTTGTGCTGGAAACCCTATCTTCCAACAGCCTTTTTCAGGTGGCCTCCGACCATAAGCAGCTTTTCCTTTCCTTCGTGAATAACGCTGATGGCAGCCTCGTCCTCAAGCTCCTCAATGAGCCTGTAAAAGCTGCTCTTGCTTGCCAGCCCCTGCTCCTCGACGAGCATTTCCCTGAGCTGCAATGCTGAAATCTTGCCGTATTTCGTGATCATGCTCATTAACAGCCCCTTCAGGTATTCCTTTGAGTTTCTTGTTATCCGCTGGACAATCTTGTCCCTCAGGGCCTGTGTTCTCGACTGTGGCTGAGCAACATGAGGCAATTCTGCCACCTCACGCCTTAACTGCTGGACGGCTGGAAATGCCTTCTGGTGCTCCAAACGGCTTAATTTATCCTCTATTTGCCTTACACGCTCCAAAATGGCATCGAAATCATAGTAAGCGTCAATAATCCGCTTTATCGTTGCAGAGTCTTTTGGCACTGAGCGCAGCTCTGCCTGCAACCGCTCTATCAGCTGCCTGTTCCTGAGTATTTCCTCCTCATAGTCATCAAGGTCGTGCTGCTGCTCCTCAATGAGCTGGTTCTGCCGTGCGAACTGCTGCTGGAAGTATGCCACCCACTGGTAAAGCGCTGCAGTGTCCTGCTTTACATGCGCAAAGCTTTCCTTGAGCGCCCTGTCCAGCTTTTCAACCTTTCCTTCAACCTCTTTTCCGAAAAGCCACCCCATGGCAAAACGGAAACAGGGGCAGGTATAAAAAGTTTTCCAAACAGGCTTTTGCCCTCTTTTTCAGGTTTTTTTGGGATGGTCCCAGGACATTCCCAGCACATTCCCGGGACTGTTTTGGGAATGAAACCGGAATACTTCCGGGTTTTTATCGTCGATAATGCCATATTCCCACATTCCCAATTGGGACTATCTGGGAATGAGTTGGGAATGAGTTGAGACGATGCTGGGAATATTCTGGGAATGAGTGGGAATAAGTTGGGACTATCGGAATATTTGCGTGACGATAAGTCATTCCCAAACATGTTCTTCTGGGAATGAGTGGGAATAAGATGGGTATATTGGGAATGCCTGCTGGGATCCCTGGGCTGATGCGAAAAAGATATTCCCATTTGGGACTGTCTGGGAATGAGCTGGGAATGGGACTAAAGGATGGTGCGGGAATCAGGCCGGCATCAAAACAGG
This sequence comes from Candidatus Woesearchaeota archaeon, assembly GCA_038884575.1. Lineage (GTDB taxonomy): Archaea > Nanobdellota > Nanobdellia > Woesearchaeales > ARS49 > JAWAAW01. Next base: position 14,035 of record JAWABQ010000009.1, on the reverse strand, counting down.
ATGCATGCCAGATATAATATATAGTGTGACAGCAAGGTCATATCAGTTGCCTTTGGCTTGGCAATGGTGCCAAAGGGCTGTTTTGGCCTGGCACCAAGGGCAGGGCAGCAAAGGGCTAAGGCATTGAAAAGGGATTTATAGTGCCCAATAATGGTGCCTAATAATCAACAAAATTCATAGTGCCTATAATACCAAAAATAAGGTTCAATAGGTGTAAAAAAAAGGGTCTGAAAGGGCGACTTTGTGAGTAAAAAGTGAGAGTTCAGAAATAGGTTTTGACATATTAGGCACTATCCAAAAATAGTGATTTTTGGCTAAAAGTGAGCAAAAACAAGCATCAAAAGGGTTAAATACAGGCAGTTTATTCATCAAAAGTGAGCAAAACACGAATATGATGAACCTGAACGAATATCCTTGGTTTTATGCACCAGAACTGCCTAAGAGCGGTGAAATCAGCCTTGACATAGAGGAAACTAGGCATATGAAGGCACAAAGGCTAAAGCCAGAAGACAAAGTGAGTATATTCAATGGAAAAGGCATTGTAGCTGTTTGCAGCATCATAAGTGAAGGCAAGGCAAGACTCATTGAATCTCATGAAGTGCCAAAAAGCCCTTTTTCACTGGTTATAGCAGTTAGCGTGCCAAAAGGAGACCGTGCTGACTGGATGTTGCAAAAGCTTACAGAGCTCGGAGTGTCAACAATAATTCCTATCAAATCAGAACGCTCTATAGTGCTTCCAAGAGAAGCAAAACAGGAAAGATGGCAAAGAATCCTCATAGAGGCGTGCAAGCAAAGCAAACAAGCCTGGCTGCCAGAACTAAAACCATTATCAACAATAGAACAAGCCCTGAAAGAGCAAGCAGAACTAAAGCTAATGCTGGACCCTGAAGGAAAGCCCCTCAAAGAAATCCTTCAGCAAATGCCAAAATCACTACTTGCCTTCATTGGCCCAGAAGGGGGATTTACCGACGATGAAAAGGCAAGACTCCAAAAGGAAGGATGCATTGCCGCCTCACTGGGAAAGCACGTTTTAAGGATAGAAACAGCAGCAATGGCTGTTGCTGCAATCATTGGAATGCTTACATAGTCCTGCATTTGCCGTCACTGCAGAAGTGCTGGCACCTATAATAAACCCATTTCAGCTTGTTGTTCTGGCAATAATATTCCCGCAGGCTTTCACCGGTGGGCTGCTCATTCCCCCTCCTGTCCTCGCAGGTGTCAACATAAGGGCGGTCCAGCGAATAAACACCCCCTTTGACTGTGAAATTAATGCCGTTGTCAGTGTCAATACAGAAAGGAGCTGCTGCCATTCCCACCACCCCTGAAACAATCAGAACAATCCCTACGATAGTACTGGCAGCAACAATACCAAAAATAAAAAGTTCATTACAGCCCATTTGCACACGGCTTAAACAACGCAGGCGCCGTTCACGCAGCCGTTCACACACCTCATTGTCTTTGTGAACATTGCCCCGCCCTTGCAGTAATACTCTATGAGCTTTGGACCTGCGCCGGCAACAGCATTGTTCAGGTTGTCAGCGCACGTGTCTGTGAATTCGCCGCCTGCATAAGTTACTGTTCCTTTATGGTAGACATTAATGTCTCCCCTTTCAGTGTCTGTGCAAGCCCAGCTGCCCATGTACTGCCCTGTGACCTCACCCTTTGAGAACAGCAGCACAAGACCGCCAAGCGCAATCACTGCAACAACTCCGAGCGCTATAAGCTCAACAGAAGCTTTTTTGTTCATAACATGTACCTCTTTTTATGATGATTTCTGAATGGTTGGGAGTATCAGTATTAAAACATTACTGAGAAAACTAAACACAAACGCCATTTAGGCAGCGGTTTGGGCATGTATGGATATCAAACTTAACCTCATTTCCGTTCTGGCAGTATCCTTCTGCAAGGTAAACCCCTTCCTTAACAAGGTTAGGCCCAGGATATGAAAGCGTGGGGAATCGCAGGCAGGTATCCTCTGCTGCATACAGCCCTGCACTCACCAACCCCCTTGACTTGTAATTTTTGCCATTGTCAGAATCAATACAGCTTGTGGCACGGGCATAACCTGTCACAGCCCCCTTTGTTATGAATACCAATATAATGCTGGCAAGGGCAATGACTGCGACAAGAATGAAGATAGCCACTGCAACAAATGCTTTTTTGTCCATACAGCGCAGAGCCTACACCTGCATATTTAATCTTTTCTGCAAATACTGTTCTCCGCAACCTTTTTAAATAACCCCTTAAAACCATAAAGCATGGAAATCAGGATTCTCGAGGAAAAGAAAAACAGGCTGGTGTTCAACATAGAAGGCGACGGCACAACCCTGGCAAACATACTGAAAAAAGAATTGTGGAATGACGAGCACGTAAAGGCAGCAGGATTCAATGTCGAGCACCCGCTGATTAATGTGCCAACATTTGTGGTTGAGACAGACGGCGAGGAAGCCAAAAAGGCTGTTTCTGCTGCGCTTAAACGCATCGGGAAACAGGTGGAAAAGTTCAGGGACGAAGCAAAGGCACTGAAATAATTCTATTTTTCTGCACCCAAAATCTTTAAATAGTGCCTAAGGAATTCTTGTTGCCACGATGGGGTTTGTCCGAATCAAGAAAATAAAAGGCACTGAGTACGGCTATCTTGTTGAGAATACCTGGACAGCAAAGGGCTCAAGGCAGAAAGTAAAGGCATATCTTGGAAAGGTTATCAAGCCGGCAAAAGCAACTGACCTGCCTGCCCCTGAGCTGAAAGAGCTTTCTTACGCAAATGCTGTAAAGGCAATAGCAAAATGGACCCTGCTTCAGCACGGCTTTCAGGAAGGCACCCAAAGCATGCTGATGAGCGGAACAGTCCTTGCAGACCTTGGAGAGCTAAAAGTCATCAACAAGACAAGCCCTGCAGTAATAAAGATGCACGAAGGATTCCTGTGCACGCACACCTTGCAGCAGGCAGTTGGATTTATCCCATCAGGCAATACAGAAGAAATAATCGGAAAAGAACTTGCCAACGCCCTCCTTGAGGCAGGGCTTTCAGTCCCGCACGAGATTTTTGTACAGCTTTATGAGAAACTTGTGCAACGCTTTGCGTTGACAAGTTCGTCGCCGACCTCCGGTCAGCGAGAAGTCCATAACACTTATAAACCAAATATCAATGATGGCATGCAATGAGTGAGGAAAAAGTCCCACGGCACATCGGAGTCATCCTTGACGGAAACAGGAGATTTGCGAAAAAGCTCATGCTAAAGCCATGGATGGGCCACGAGTGGGGCGCAAAGAAAATAACCCAGTTCCTTGACTGGTGCCGCGAGCTCGGGGTGCAGGAAGTCACGTGCTATACATTCTCAGTGCAGAACTTCAACAGGCCCAAAGAGGAGTTTGACTTCCTGATGGAAATATTCGCAAAGGAATTCAACAACATTTCCACCCCTGAAAAGCTTGCAGAGATGAAAAAGAACGGCGTAAGGATTAATTTCATAGGAAGGATTGGGATGTTCCCAGAGACTGTCCAGAAGGGAATGAGAACATTAATGGAACAAACAAAGGACAACAAGCCGTATGTTGTAAACTTTGCAATGGCGTACGGCGGAAGGGAAGAAGTCATTGATGCAGTGAAAAAGCTTGGAGAGGATTTAAAGGCGGGAAAGGTCGATATCGAAAAGCTCAATGAGGATGTCTTTGGCAAATACCTTTACCTAAACTCAGACCCTGACTTAATAATCAGGACTGGCGGGGAAAAAAGGACGAGCAATTTCCTTGCCTGGCAGGGAATTTACAGCGAATGGTTCTTCCTCGAAAAGACATGGCCTGAGATGGAAAAGGAAGACCTCATCAAAGTCTTCCAGGAATTCTCAAAAAGGGACAGAAGGTTTGGAAAATAAAATCTTAAAAAAAATAAAAAATCAGGGATTAGTTTGTTCCGCAGCCGAAGTTGAAGCGCAGTATTGGCTGTCCCTCGCAGATTGACTTCAGCATTGCAAAACAGGCTGCTTCTGCATCTGCAATCTTGGGATCAACAGTAGTCGAAGCCCTGACAACCTTGCTCGTATATGCGCAGATTCCGTCGCACCCGCACGCATAGCCTCCTGGGCGCTCTATTCTGAAAGGCTCGGGATTAGGAAGAACCTGCCTTGTCATTGGCTGCCCTGCTGCAGCACCTGTCAGCTTGCCTGTGAAAAGAAGCACAAGACCGATGATGGCAATCACGGCAATAAGCCCGAAAATTATAAGCGCAATATTTGCCCGCTTGTTCATCATAATTCACCTCTTTTGGTATTTTTAAGGCGAGCTTGGCAAAACGCGTATATAAGCTTTGCCCAATTTTTGCATTACTTAGCGAAATCTATAAATAGATGTAGCCACTCCACAAGGGTATTATGAAAAAAGTGATTGTTTTGGCAGCAATTCTGATGATTCTTGTTTTAACAGCCTGCGGCGGAAACCAGATGCAGGCAAAGCCATTAAGTGCAAGGACACCAACAGCAGCTGCAACATCACCTGAGCCGGCACCTGCCCCTACACCAGAGCCAGCGCCGACAATGACAGCAGCGCAGGCAATAAAGGAACTGCAGGAGCAGATGCAAAGCGCACCAGCAACAACAAGCACAGGACCCAAGACAGCAACAACAGGGCTGCCACCTGCACCAAAAGGGCTTACAGGAAAGGATGCCCTTCTTGCAAGGACGCACGCATTATACAGCACAGGCTCAGAAGTGCCTGACAGCATGCTGACAGGCGGGGTAGTCAGGGACCTGCCAAAGCTCAGCAACGAATAAACAAGCTTTTTCCGTAACCTTTATAAACACACTGCGGTCAGCCAACAATATCTTCCCGAAAACTACTCTTAATTGAGCAGGAGGGTCGAGCAATGGCAAGCAAGGAAGAATTCATCCAGACACTGCAATTGGTTCGGGCTAATTCTCCGAAGAGGAAGTTTGCGCAAAGCATAGACCTCATAATCAACCTCAAGGACCTTGACCTGAAAAAGCCAGAGGAACAGCTTGACATCTGGGTCCCATTGGTCCATGCCCGCGGAAAAGCAGTCAAAATAGCAGCCCTTGTCGGTCCTGAAATGCAGGAACAGGCAAAAGCAGCCTGCGACCTGGTAATAACGCATGATGACTTCAAGAAGTACGAGGGCAAAAAGAGCGCGATAAGGAAGCTTGCCAAGACCAATGACTTTTTCATAGCGCAGGCAAACATAATGCCTGATGTTGCCAAATTCTTCGGCCGCGTCCTTGGCCCAAGGGGAAAAATGCCAAACCCAAAGGCAGGATGCGTTGTGCCGCCAAACGCAAACCTGAAAGCACTCGCTGACAAGCTAAAAAAGACAGCGCATGTTATTGCAAAAACACAGCTCTCGGCAAAGTGCTCTGTGGGCAAGGAGGAAATGAAGGACGACCAGCTTCTGGAAAACATAATGGCTGTCTACAACGCAGTCATCCACGCCCTGCCGCAGGAGCAGAACAACATCAAGTCAATAATCCTCAAGCTCTCAATGGGACCGCCATTCAGGGTCGGCGCAGCAGAGGAAAAAACTGCAAAAAAAGCGCCTGATGAAAAGGCCGCTGAGCCAGAACAGGAGCCTGCAAAAGAAGCTCCAAAGCCTGAAAAGCCCAAAAAGGAAGCAAAGCCAAAAGCCAAGAAAGCAGAGGCAGCAGAGGTGAAACCATGAGCCGCAAGGACCGTGGCAAAAAAACCTCGAATGCAGCGCCTGAGAAAAAGGCAGTAATCAAAAAAATCCAGGACCTTGCCAAAAAATACCCGATAGTCGGCATCCTCAACATGCACTCCCTGCCTGCAGCACAGCTTGCAAGGATGAAGGCGCAATTAAGGCAGAATGTTGAGATGATGATGGCAAAAAGGACCCTTATCCTGCTTGCCCTTGACAAGCTAAAGGCATCGCTGAAAGGCATAGAAGGGCTTGAAAAAGTGCTTCCTGACATGCCTGCGCTCATATTCACAAAGGAAAACCCATTCACAATCTTCAAGATCATCAAGAAAAACAAGAGCAAGGCTCCTGCAAAGGCAGGCCAGCTCGCGCCATTTGACCTGATTGTGCCTGCAGGGCCGACCCCGTTTGCACCAGGGCCTGTGCTCAGCGAGCTCTCAATGCTCGGAATCAAGGCAGGGGTGGAGGGCGGAAAGGTCGCAGTAAAGCAGGACTGCACAGTATGCAAGGCAGGCCAGCCGATAAAGCCAGCGCTTGCATCAATGCTCGCACGCCTTGGAATAGAGCCGATGGAAATCGGGCTTGACCTTGTCGCAGTATATGAGGGCGGGATGATTTATCCAAAGAACGTCCTTGACATTGACGAAGCAAAGTTCATGAGCGATTTGACCACAGCAGCAAGCTGGGCATTCAACCTCGCAATTGAGGCAAGCTATCCTTCCAAGGACACGGCAGAGCCATTGCTCCAAAAGGCATTCAGGGAGGCAAAGGCTGTTGCGCTTGAAGGCGGGGTAATGGAGCCGGAGCTCATGGGCGAGCTGCTTGCAAAGGCAGAACGCGAGGCAATGGCATTACAATCAGAATTACCAAAATCATAATTGGAGGTATGAAAAATGGAATACGTCTATGCGGCCATGCTGATACACAAGGCAGGCGGCAAGGTGGACGAGGCGACAGTCAAGAAAGTGCTTGAGGCAGCCGGAGTCAAGGTTGATGAGGCGCGCATCAAGGCGCTTGTTGCTTCACTGCAGGGAGTCAACATTGACGAGGCAGTGAAAAAGGCAGCTGTTGCACCAGTCGCTGTTGCAGCCGCGCCGGCAGGTGGAGAGGCAAAGGCAGAAAAGAAGGAAGAGAAGAAGTCTGCAGAGGAAAGCAAGAAGCAGGAAGAAGCTGCAGCTGCGGGCCTCAGCGCGCTCTTCGGATAAGAAGGACGCTGAGGGCTCGTAGTTTTAAGCTTCTGGCGGCTACGGGCCATTACAACGAGCCAGATGCACTGCCCAAATGCTGACACCTGATGAACGCAAGGCTGTACAAGCACAACTGGATGAGCTCCAACCGAAAATCAGGGAGCTGAAGCACAGGTTAAACCAGTTAAACGACCAGAAGGAAAAAGCGTTCCAGCAGAGGAACCCTGTCGGCAAGGAGATTTCTAAGCTTATTCAGGAGGTAAAGCAGCTCAAGCAGGAAAGGGACCGGCTTACAGACGAGGTCAAAAAGCTCAAGGACAACAGGACAGGGCTGAATGAGATAATAAAAAACAAGATCGAGGAGGCAAAGAAGCTCAATGAGGAGCGCAAAAAGGCCTCAGCAACCCTTGGCCTGAAGGAAAGCCCCTCTCAAATCAAGCGCCTGATGGACAAGCTGGAAATGAAGATAGAGACAGAGGCAATTCCCTTTGAAAAAGAAAAGGCAATAATGAAGGAAATCAATGAACTCAAGAAAAAATACAACGAGCTCAAGCAGGCAGGAAGCGTGTGGGATGCAGCGCACCAGCTCAGCAAGGATATTGATGACCTGCGCAAGCAGGCAGACGACATCCACAGGCAGATACAGAAAAAAGCAAGGCAAAGTCAGGAAAAGCACGTCAAGCTGCTCGAGATAAGCAAGACAATTGACTTGCTAAGGGGCAAAGGGGACACGTTCACAAAGGACATTGCTGAAAGCAAGGGCGAGATTGCAAAGCTGTCTGACGAGCTCGGAAAGCTTCTGAAGCAGGCTGCAGAGCTTAACACAAAACTTTCAGCAGAAAAAAAGGAAAAAGAGGCTGCAACACAGCAGCAAAGGGCAAAGAAATTCTCAGAAAAGCTCGCAGAAGTCAAGGAAAAACTGAGAAAAGGCGAAAAGCTCACAACAGAAGACATCCTGGTAATGCAGGGGGAGAAATAATTACTTCTTTTCCTGCTTTTCTATCTTGATGAACTCAGCATACTTGCATGCACCGCAGACAAGCCTGTCCTTGTGGGCTGCAAGCGCAAAGCCAGTGCCGCACTTTGGGCACCACTTGTTCTTCTTGACAACCTTTTCCCCTTCCTTCTTGTAAGTGTTCCAGATTCCCTTGGGTGCCTTGTCTGCCATTATGATTTCGCCTCTGCCTTCTTAGGCTCTTCTTTCTTTGGCTCAGCAGGCTTTTCAGCAGGCTTTGCCTCTTTCTTCTCTTCAGCCTTTGGAGCCGCTACCGGCGCTGCTGCAGGAGCTGCTCCTGGCGCTGGCTTGCCTGCAAGTTTCTCCTTTGCCTTCTTGCCAAGCCTTACAACTTTATCAAGTTGTTCCTTGCTTGGGTAAATGTGGGCCTCAAATGACGCCTTCTGGCTGCCAAAAGATGTGTAGATGTGCACAACAAAGATTGCATCTGCCTTTGCATTGAGCTTTGCAGCCAAAGCATCAGCCAGCTGCCTTTGCGAGGGAGTCTGGCCAGTGAACGAGACAGAGCCGAAAACCTCCTTCCTCTGCAAATATGAATTTTCCCTTGTGCTTTCAACTGCAACTTCCATTTATGTCACCTTGATTGCATATTCGCCCTTGTGGCCGTGGCCCATCTTCTTTGCTATGTCGCTCTTGTTCGAGTCAAGCACGTGAATGCGCCCTTTCCAGTTGAGCACAAACTGCGCGCTGTGGCACACAGGGCATTCATCGCCCTCAACAAACAGCTTGCACTTCTTGCATGCTTTTTTCTTTGTCATGTTCTCACTTCTTGGACTTCTTTTCCTTCTTTTCTTCCTTTTCTGCAGCAGAAGCCTTTGCCTCTGACCATTCAGGCTTGCCCATTCCAGGCTGCCTCATTGTGAGCCCTATTTTCGGGTTGTTCGGGTCCTTGAACGAGACTGCAATAACCCTTGCCCTGCAAATATCGCCGACTTTCAGCACGCGCTTTGAATCACGGCCTGTCAGGACTTTTTCCTTTGCAAAGCTCACAAAGTCATCCATTGTCTGCGAAATGTGAATCATTCCGTCAATCGGGCCAAGAGTAATGAATGCGCCAAAGTCAGCGATGTCCTTTATCCTGCCGACAACAACCTCCTGCAGCTCTGGCTTGTATGTGAGTATTTCGAATGTTGTCTCGTAATAGCTTGCGCCGTCTCCTGGTATGATGACCCCCTCGCCCACTTCCTTGACATCAATAACGTCAATCACAACACCCATTGCCTGGTCAATCAGGCCGTCATATTTCAGCTTCACACCTGCCTTGACAGCATCCTTAAGGTCCTTTCCAAAGAACCTCGGAGAGACCCTGATGTGGTCCTGCACAGTTACTTTGTAATACATTTTGTTTTCCTCAGTTTGCATCAATGCCCCGGACCAAAGAAGCCGAAGCATCTCATTACAGAGGGGAAGGCAGAGGGCGGTTTATAAAGCTATCGAAGCTTTGCAGAAATGCCCTTCTGATAGAAACGTGGAAACTTTTTTATATTGCATCTTTTAACGGCCTGTTATGGAATATTTTCTGATACTGATGGGATTCCTGCTTGCATCTTTGCTTCTTGAATGGAGGTTTCATGTCAAAATCTATCATTCCCGGAAGGAGCGCATCTTCACCATGCTGACCATTTTCGTTATTGGCATGGTTTGGGATTATTTCGCAACCTGGAGGCATCACTGGATTTTTCCAGGAAACGGGCTGCTTGGCATCAGAATTTTCAATTTGCCAATTGAGGAATTCCTATTTTTCCTTATTGGGCCATACTTTGCATTAACCATCTACAAGGTCTATGATGCAGTGTACTGCAAGCGCTGAACGATTCAACAAGCCAGGGTCATACACCAAACAACTCAAGAAACCTCTTCTGCCTGATTATGATGACAGGAATTCCCTTTGCCTTAAGTCTGCGCTTTAATTCCTGGTCCTGGGTGGCAACAATTGTTTCCTTGCCTGCTGCCTTGAGGATAAGGGCGTCTGTGCAGCATTTCTTGTCTGTCTGAATAATGCCAATGCGCTTTTTCATTATCAGCTGCTTTGCAATGCGCGCGCCAGTTTTGGCATCCTGCTTTCCCTCTCTTATTACAGTATCAAGCTCGTCAAGGGTCTTGTCCACAACAGCCAGCCTGTAATTAAACGGAAGAATCCTCTCAATCTCCCTGAAGAAGTCAACCTTCCAGCTGAGGCAGTCTACAAGGAAATTAGTGTCAAGGATTATTGTTTTCATAACAAAAAGCAGAAAGGCAGGGATTACTTAAACTTTGCTCACATCCTTGCCGACAGGTGTGTTGAAATTATCACAGCTTGCAAGGCACTTCGACAGGTAATAGCGGCACGTGTCATACATCGCCCTGGTGCGCGCTTCTGACATGCAATACCTGTATGCCTGGCTGCACGTGTTCTTGCACCTGATTGCGTTTCGCCAGGAATACCTGTCGCTGAGCAAAGTGTTGGTCCTGGAGGCTGTTTTCAGGCTGACACACCTTCCGAGCGAAAGCGAGCATCCGCTGCACTCGCCTGCGCAGTCAGAGTCCCTCAGGCAAACGCTTCCGCAGTTGCTGGAAAGGTTTCTCAGCGTCGGCCCCCAGAACATTCCTGTAGTGCTTGGTTCTGAAAAGACCACAAGGAGCCCTATTGCGGCAATGAAAATCACCACAAGAAACACTGCTATCTGGCCTCTTTTCATGGCACACTGGGATGCCTGCTCTTATAAAAGCGTTTCGCATACACTACCTTTTTATACAAGCACGGGTGTCCGGCAGGCTGTGAAAAACACAGGCAATATCCTAAAGGAAGTGCTGGCAGAAATCACGCCAAGCAGGGAAGAGCGCTCATCAACGCTCAAGACAGTCAATACTTTCCTTTCAGAGCTTAACAAATCACTGGCAAAAAACAGGTTTGCTGCAAAGGCAATCCTTGGGGGAAGCTATGCAAAGGACACCTGGCTCAGGGGCGATTATGACGTTGATGTATTTGTGCAGTTCTCCCTGAAATACAAGGGAAAAGACCTTAGCTGGATGCTTGAAAAGTCGCTGAAGCAGTGGAAAGCAGAAAGGGTTCACGGCTCAAGGGACTATTTCTGGGTGCATGAAAAAAAGTTCAGGTTTGAAATAATCCCTGTGCTTGCAATAAGAAAGCCGTCTGATGCAGAAAACGTCACTGACTTTTCGCCATTGCACGTCAGCTGGGTCAGGAAAAACGGCAAAAAATACATAAACGACATCAGGCTGTTCAAGAAGTTCTGCAAGGCACAGGGGGTTTATGGCGCAGAAAGCTACATACGCGGATTCTCAGGCCATGTTGTGGACATTCTCGTGATTTATTACAAGGGATTCCTGCCGCTGATTAAGGCAGCTGCAAAATGGAAGCCAAAGACAATCATCGACTATTACCACAAATATGACAAGAAAGCGCTGTTCGTGCTTAACAGGAGCAAGATACAAGGACCATTGATAATCATTGACCCTGTCCAGGCAGAGCGCAACTCAGCAGCAGCGCTTAGCCAGGACAAGTATGACGGGCTTGTCAGGGCAGCCCAAAAATTCCTGAAAAAGCCGGCAAAAGGTTTTTTTGTTGAAACAGAAGTTGACTTTGGAAAGCTCGCAAAGCGCGGGCACCTTGTGCATGTCTGCGCAAAAGCGCCAAAAGGAAAAGAGGATATAATCGGAACAAGGCTCCTTCATGTTTTTGAATACCTCAAGCGCTACCTCTCTGATTTTGGAATCGTTGCCTCAGGCTGGCGCTGGAACAAGGGCCCAGAGGCTGAATACTGGTATGTCCTGAAGGAAAAAAAGCTTCCTCCAACAATGGTGCAGCCAGGCCCTCCCCTAAAAATGAAGGAAGCCGCTGAAAAGTTCAGGAAAGCCCACAATAAGACATTTGTGTCAAACCGCCGCCTAATGGCAGAAATCAAAAGGCCCCACAGCACCCCCGAGGAGGCGATTACCGCAGCAGCAAAAGACACATATGTGACGCACCGCCAAATCAGGCTGAGGATAATGCCTGCTGACGAGAAGATGAATGCATGAACTACATAGACATAATACTGCACATTGACAAGTACCTTGACCTGATAATACAGCAGTACGGCGCGCTTACTTACGGGCTTCTTTTTATCATCATTTTCCTTGAGACAGGGCTTGTTGCCACGCCATTCCTGCCAGGGGACTCGTTATTGTTTGCAGCAGGCACATTTGCATCAAGGGGCGCATTCAGCCTCTGGCTGCTTGTTGCCATTCTTGCCCTTGCCTCTGTGCTTGGCGACACTGCAAATTACTGGATCGGATGCTATCTCGGGCCAAAAGTGTTCACGCAGAAGAAGGGACTGTTTTTCAAAAAGGAATACCTGGTAAAAACACGCATTTTTTATGAAAAATACGGCGCAAAAACAATAGTGCTCGCGCGCTTTATTCCGATTATCAGGACATTTGCGCCGTTTGTTGCTGGAATCGGAAAAATGTATTACCCAAAATTCCTATTGTACAACGTGATTGGCGGGATTGCTTGGGTCTTGTTCTTTGTGCTGGGCGGCTACTGGTTTGGAACAATTGAATTTGTGAAGAAAAATTTCTCGCTGGTAATTATTGCAATCATCACGATCTCATTCATCCCATTGATCTGGGAGCTCATAAGCCACCACTGGCACGCCAAAAAATACGAGCAGTAGCTTGACTATTCCGTAGTGGTTACTAATAATTTTATACAATCTGCCGCCCATTTCTGCCAAATTAACCGGTTAATGGAGGGATGTATGATGGAAAAAATAGGAACATGGGCATTCTTGATCGGCGTCCTTATCGCCGTCGTGGCAGGGCTCATACCGGCATTTGCGCAGGCTCCGCTGTCAACACAGGTTGCCTGGGTGTTGGTAATTCTCGGCCTTGTAGTGGGATTCCTGAACATCAGGGCAAGGGAAGCGCAGGAATTCCTCGTAGCCTGCATTGCAATACTTGTTGTTGCAGGAATGGGCGGATTGCCGCCATTGGGAAGAACACTGGGCGCAATACTGATGAACCTGATTGCCTTTGTCGCGCCAGCAGCACTGCTTGTGTCGCTCAGGGCAATCTGGACACTGGCAGAGGACTGAACAAAAGTTTTGCCTTTTTCTTTTTTTATTCTTTGATTCCAAATTTTCCAACCAAAGGAACAAATACGTAGTCTCCCAAGTCCTCTGTTACAAGTTCTCCCTTGATCTTTTTTGCCTTAATCATCCTCTGGGCGTGCATAGGGCCAACAGGAATGAGCAGGATTCCGCCTATTTTCAGCTGCTTGACAAGGGCATCAGGGATTTTCGGCGCAGCTGCAGTGCAAATAATGCGGTCATAAGGCGCTTCTTTTGCGTAACCAATGCTGCCATCTGAATGAATTACCTTAACATTCGCAATTCCTGCCTTTTTGAGGTTTGCTTTTGCGAATTTCACAAGCTCAGGAACGATTTCTACCGTAATGACCTTGCCATCTTTGCCAACAAGAACACTCAACAAAGCAGCATTATAACCAGAGCCTGCACCAATCTCAAGCACTTTCTGCCCTTGCTTGACCTCAAGAGCATCAAGCATAAGCACAACAGTTGTCGGCTGGCTGATGGTCTGACCGGCAGGAATCGGCAACGGCTCATCGACATACGCGTCCTTTTTGTATTCATCAGGCACAAACAGCTCCCTTTTGATTTTTTTAAAGGCATTAAGAACGCTCTTGCTGCTTACGGCACGTTCTGACTCCCATTTCTCAACCAACAGCAATTTTTCACGTTCAAGCATAAGCACTAAAGTGCAGTGCATAATATTTAAATACTATACCAAAAAGAAAAGCAATGAAAAAGAGGCAGAAATGGGACGCGAAAAAGAGTTCATTCTATGGTTCAAGGACCTGAAGATAGAAGATGTGCCCTTGGTCGGCGGCAAGAACGCATCACTGGGAGAAATGTACAGCGAACTGACAAGAAAAGGAGTAAGGATACCAAACGGCTTTGCCACAACAGCCCACGCATACAAGTATTTGCTCAGCCATTCAGGAATTGAGAAAGAAATGCAGGCACTTCTTGAGGGCTTGGATGTCAAGAACGTGAAGCAGCTCGCAGAGCGCGGCAGGAAAATAAGGGAACTGATAAGAACAGCAGAATTCCCCGAAGACCTGAAAGAAGCAATCTTCAAGGCATACAGGCAGTTAAGCAGGGA
>JAWABQ010000008.1:0-40616 GCA_038884575.1 Candidatus Woesearchaeota archaeon | reverse complement strand
CAGCGAGCACACAACATACCAGTCCTTGTATTTGCAGGCGTAAATTCTTGCCTTTGGGAAGTATTTTTCAAAGTCTTTCCTGTGCTCAAAAGCCCCTGGACGCTTCTCATTCCAGTCAAGATAAGTCTGGAAGTAGTTTATCAGGTTGTAAAAAAAGTATTTCTCGTCATTCATGAACTCATTTTTGCTGTTTGCAAGTCCTTCGCTGAATTTATTGACAATTGCCAATGCTACAGGGAAGTGCTTTCCAAGGATTTCAAATCCATGAGGCAAAAAGTGCGCTGTGTTCCTGCTGCCATATTCGCCTGCATAGCTGCCGTCAGGGTGGATAAAGTACGTGCTGAACTCAACTGCTTTCTTAAGAACAGGAAGAACTGACTCGTCGCCTGTTTTTTTGTAATATTTTGCAAGATAATCAATCGTGAAGGTATGATAGCCAGGGTCGCAGCCCTCATATTCCTTGAACCAGCCCTCCTCGCAGTACCACGAAAGTGTGTTTTTGATTTTTTGCTTTGCTGCGCGCAGATATCTTTCATCGCCTGTTATCTTCCACATGTTTGCAAGTGCCAATGCTGCGCCTGCCTGGTGGTTTGCAATCACCGATGGCTCTGTGTTTCTAGCCATCCAGCCAGCGCGCTTTTTGAAAAACGCCACAATGTCAGGATGATTCTCGCCAAGAAGCAGGTATGCCTCTGTGGCCGCAATCAGGGAAAAGGCGGTTGCGCCAAGGGCGCGCTCAAAAGGGTAAAACTCGTCAGCTGTGCCGTCCTTGTGCGAGCATTTGGGCATAAAGCGCATGCCTGCAAGGATAAGCTCCCTTATCCTTGGCTGCTTGTAATAAGGATTGTTCTTTAATTTCTGGGTGTAAACATAAGCGAGTGGCAGAACGCCAAGCTGCGCCATTCCTGTTGCAAAATCAACAGTCTTGTAATGCCAGAAATTCCTGTCAAAGCACCCGTAAGTCTTTGAGGAAGGGTTTCTGTCAATTAATCCAAGAAGCCGCGGTATTTCCGCCAGAGCTTTTTCAAGGTATAATTCCCTGTAATTTGTTTTCACTGCAAAGCCCCCTTAGTACAATTTGTCGAATGACTTAGGGGGTTTTTTCAGGTTTTGCTCAATATAAAGCTTGTGCCATAATGCAAAATTAAGCAAAGCCCACAACTGCCTGCTGTGCGGCATGCTTGACACAGGCTTTTCAAGAAGCTTTTTTATTACAGGCATACGGAAATACTTCCTGATTGCAGGCTCGCCGGCAGACAGCACCTGGTTGCCAATCCTGTTCAGCCCCTTTGAATACCATGACTCAATCGGCAGGTAGAAGGGTGTTTTTTTCCTCTGCGCAATCTGTTTTGGCAGGATGTCCTTCATTGCCATCCTGAAAACTCGCTTGTTCTTTTTCAGGTGCCTCGGGATTGTGCTGACCAGCTCAACAAGGTCCTTGTCAAGCAAAGGCACCCTGCTCTCAAGGCTCCACGCCATTGTCATCTTGTCGAGCCTTGAAAGCACAAAATCAGGAAGGAATGTGGTGTTCTCGCGCAAAAAAATCTGGTCGCCCAAAACCAAGCTGTTGTCAAAGTATTTTTTATGAACTTCCTTTACAATGTCCTTGCCTTCAACACTTTCGGCAATCTCCTGCGAATAAAGCCTGCGCTTTTCCTCATAAGAAAATATTGAAACCATATTGACATATGACTTTGCGCGGTCATCAATTGTTCTTATAAGATCAACAAGCCTCTGCCTTCCTTCTGTGCCTATTGAGCCAGGATACTTGAAGAATTTTGTAAGGAAAGAAACAGGCGCAATTGATGCTGCAGGCGCCATTATTCCCCTCCTGATGAAGCCTGGAAACGGCTTTATCAGTTTTTCAGCAAGCTTGAGGGTGGAATACTGCACATATCCACCAAATGCCTCATCGCCGCCTTCGCCAGACAACGTGACAGTAACATGCGGCCTTGTGAACTTGCTTAGCAGGTATGTCGGGATTGATGTGTCAACCCCAACAGGCTCATCCATATGCCAAACAACTGCAGGCAGGCTATCCAAAGCATCGGGATTAATGATGAATTCATGGTGGTCTGTGCCAAAATAGTCAGCCACAATGCGCGCATGCTTCATTTCCTCTGCCTTGTCATCATAATTTGTGAAGCCGATTGCAAATGTCTTGATGTCATCAACGCCAAGCTCATGCATCAGGCCCACCATTGCGCTTGAATCAATGCCGCCGGAAAGGAAAACCCCGAGCGGAACATCTGACATGAGCTGCATTTCAACACTTTTTTTGAGCTGTGCAAGGAGCCTTTCAGCATAAGCAGAATCCTTTTCAGGGGTTTCATCAGCCTGCATTGCAATTTTCCAGTATTGCGCAGTCTTTTTTCTGCGGGTTTTGAGGTCATAAGCCAAATAATGCCCTGGCAGGAGCTTTTTGATGTTTGCAAACATTGTTTTTTCGCCAGAAACATACCTGAAAGAAAGATACTCGTGAAGCGCGCCAGCATCAACCTTCCTGGGAACTCCTGCAAGCAGTATTGACTTTATTTCAGAGCCGAAAATAAAGTGTTTTCCAGTATCATAATAGTACAACGGCTTGACTCCGAGGTTGTCCCGCGCCAAAAACAGCTTTTTTCCCTTCCTGTCATAGATGCAGAAAGCAAAAATGCCATTAAGCCTCTTCGGAAGCTCCTCGCCCCATTCCTCATAGCCATGCACAAGCACTTCTGTGTCAGAATTGCTGCTGAAACTGTGGCCAAGCCCAATGAGTTTTGAGCGAAGCTCCTTGTAATTGTATATTTCGCCATTGTAAATTACGATTATGCTTCCGTCCTCATTTTCCATCGGCTGCCTTGCGCGCTCAGACAGGTCAATTATTGAAAGCCTCCTGTGCCCAAGGGAAACCTTTGAGTCTGTGTAGAAGCCGTGCTGGTCAGGACCACGATGAACCATTATGGCGGTCATTTGCTTAATGAGCTTTTTGTCCTCCCATGTAAACCCTGTAATCCCGCACATAAATCACGAAAGTTAAGAGGTCTTTAAAAGCATAATGTTTCAAAGCACATTCATCTTCTTGACTTTAGAAATAACTTCATCGGGCGTTATATCCGACATTTTGGTTTTCTTTTATGTGCCTGAACTTTTGTTCATCATATCCCCATTGCTTGGGGTTTTCAGGGCCAAACAATTCAAGCAATGGGACATTAAGCGCCCTTGCAATATGTGCAGGACCCATGTCAGGGCTGACAAACAATTTGCAGTTGCTTATGACTGCGCCAAGCTCCTTGAGCGAGGTTTTGCCTGCAAGATTAATTGCTTTTTCCTTGTGAATCATTTTGGTGATTATTTCCTGGATGTCATTCTGGTCATTTTTTCCTCCTGTAAGCACTATTTTTTACATTGTATTTGTCAATAAGCCGGTCTGCAACCTCTGCCCAGCGTTCATTAAGCCAGTATTTTGGCTTTCTGCCTGTTGCTGGCGTGATTCCAACAAGCTTTGCACTGCCTGCGGGCTTGAGCAGTGATTTTGCCCTGATTTTTGTGCTTGCAGGAATAATGAAATCCATTTTAGGGTTTGAGTCAGCACCAACTGCCCTGACAAGGTCAAGGTTTCTCTGAATCTGGTGCCTTGAGCCTTTCCTATAATGAACAACTTTATTGAGCAGGAAGCCAAAACCACGAATGCCATAACCAATGCTGTATTTTGCCACTTTTCTGGCAAGCAGGATATTCCTTGGGTCTGCATGGAAGTCAACTGCAATGTCATATTTTTCTTTTTTCAGCTGCCCGATGAAGTGCCTTGTCTCTTTCCAACTTGCTTTTTTGCCGTGCAAGCCGAGCCAGGGAAAGTCAAAAGTCACTATTTTGCTGATATTTTTGTTTCCTTCAAGTATTTCCTTTGAAAAAGAGCGAACAAGCACATCAATCCTTGCTTTTGGATACTTTTTTCTCAAAGCTCGGAATGCTGGCGTTGTTAGAAGGACGTCTCCGATGTGGTCTATGCGTATGCAAAGAATTTTTTTTGGTTGCCCAAGCTTCCTGAGCTTAAGCCACCAGAATGCCAAATATCATCAGTTATCAGCAGGAATGGCTTGAATGTTACCTTTCTCTGGGACATTATTGCACCTTTGTATGCTGTTTGAGCTTTTTCATAACAAGTATTGCAACGCAGATTATTCCAATCGCGTAGCTGAAAACCGGCTTAATGCTCGCAATGCTGATGAAGTTGAGATAGTACAGAATCATCGCAGTTGAGCACAAGCCAATGAAGAATCCAAGAATTACTTTTTCAAGTTCTTCAAGGTCTTTCACAAGGAAAGTGAGCAAAGTATAGCCCGGAATGAGCCCGGTCATTATGAGCGAAATTCCTAGCATAAATCCTGCCGAAATGCTGCCGGAAAAGTAAGATGCCAAGGCAAGGATGGCAATTCCTGCACCTGCAAGGTATTTCAGGCTCATATACACTTGCCTCCTTTGTTATTATTCTTCAGAACAACCATTTGGCTGTTTGAATAAAGCTGTGTTGCATTGTTATTCAATAATCTCTGGCCTATTTGCACAAGCATGGATCCTGCATTGCCATACGGCTTAATTATGAAATAATCAAATCCGCAAATATCGCTTTCATGATAGCCGATTATTCCACGGGTTTCAAAGCCGAACAGCCCTTTTTTTGCAAGCCGCAGGTCTGAATAACCGCAAAGCTCAAGCCACAATGAGGTGTTTGTGCTGTTGCCGGCAAATCCAAGCATTTGATTCACGCTTCTTTCATCCCAGTACATTGGCTGGGCAACAACCCTGTGCATTGTCAAACCTTCAAATTGCTGGCAGCCAAAGCAAAGCACTCTTGAATCCTCAGGAGTATTTTGTCTTATCCACTGGAAGCCCTTGTAGGAGTCCTCTGTGAAAATCCCTTGTCTTGGCTGGATTGAACTGACAAAATATCCTTGCCCAATAATCAGGAGCATGACAAATGCTGCGAAAAATATTTCTTTTTTTACAGGAATAAATTTCCTGATGCTTGAAGCAAAAGTGTAAAGCCCGATCGCGACTAATGGGTATGCAAATACAAAAAATATGGGCCTTGTGCGGATTGTAACATAATAAGTTCCTATGCCGAATTTCGCAAGGATAAAAATTACAAAGATGTAGAAAAAGAAAATGTAATTAAGGAAGCGATATTCTTTCTTCTTCCAGGTCAGAATCACTGCCAAAAGCAAAAAAAGGTAAAGGGCAGGGTGGACAACATTTGTGAGGAATATCTGGGGCTCATAGCTTGGCGCAATTATTTCCTTGCCCTGGAAGATTGATGTTTCTTGCCCCCCAAAGTTTCCTATGACAAAATTTGAGTACAATATCGGAATATAAGGCAGTATAAGGACTGCAAAGATTATTCCTGCCCCTATAAGCTTTTTCCAGCCAATTGACTTGCGCTCAAATATCAAAAGGTAAGAGCCGACTGCCGCCCCAAAAATTACTGCCTCGCTTGAATGCATTAAAAACTGCATTGCAAAGCCCAAAGCAAGCAAAAAAGCATTAGGCCATGTAGGTTTTGAAGAAAATTCGTAAGCGAAAAGCAGAATTATGGGGTAAAAAAGTATTGTGGAATAATTTGCGTACATACCAATATTTATCTGGTAGCTGAAAAACTCCTCAAGCGGGTAAATAAGTGCGGTTGCTGCTACAAGCCCTAATGTTTTGTTCTTGAAAATCCTTGAGAACAAGACAAAAAAGCACAATGCAACCCCTATTGATGCGAGGACTGCATCAAGGTAGAGCGTGTCAAAGACCTTTATTCCAGAAGCGCCTGCAACCATTGCCGCAAGGATGAGATTCAATGGCGGCTGGGTTGTCAGCAGGTCTTTTTCGCCTGTGAACCAGGGAGGCATGAACTTTGCGCTTCCTGATTCAAGGACATATTCAGCTTCACTCAGTCGCGAATTAGGGTCTCCTGCGGCTATTGTTGCAGGGAAATTATGGATTATGCTTCCTCCATATGGGGCATACCTTGCAAAAAGCCCAAGGCAGGTTATGGCTAGAATTGCAATTATTGTGAAAACTTCTTCACGCTCCATTAATCTTTCACCCTGAATTTTATCAAATAATACAATGCCTTTATGCCGTCGCGCCAGTTTATCTTTTTGCCCTCAACCCATTTTCTAGGGCGGTAAATAATAGGCACTTCAAGTATTTTAAAGCCTTTTTTCATAATCTTTCCAGTGATTTCAGGCTCAATCTCAAACCTGTTTGCCTTCAAGTTGAGCGTCTGCAATACTCCCTTTGTAAACATCTTATAGCAGGTCTCCATGTCGCTCACCCACTGGCCGTAAAGCAGGGTTGTTATGAGCGAAAGCACCCTGTTTCCAATGTAGTGCGTCGGAATCGCCAGTGCCTGATAGCTGAAAGCCCTTCCCTTGAACCTTGAACCGTAAACAACCTCTGCTTTTCCCTCGAGAATTGGCTTCAGGAGCTTTGCATATTCCTGCGGGTCATACTCAAGGTCAGCATCCTGAATTGTTACGATGTCTCCTGTTGCATGCTCAAAGCCTGTGCGCAATGCAGCCCCTTTTCCCCTGTTCTGAGGGTGGTAAAAGATTTTAACACCTTTAATTCTTTTCAGCACATCCCTTGTGCCATCTGTTGAAAAATCATCAACGATTATTATTTCTTTTTTCACAGGAAGCTTTGCATTCTGGACTTTGTTAAGTATTGTGCGGATTGTCTTTTTCTCATTAAATACAGGGATTATGATGGATAATGTTTTCATTTTCTTCTCCATAGGATTATTCCGGCAATAATGCTGATTATTGGCAGTGCAATGGCGTGAGTTGCCACGTGCCAGCCAAGCAGGCCTGCATAATAACTTCCAAGCCCAAACACTCCTGCCTGCACTGACACACCTATAATAAGCCTTTCCACAAAGCCCTGCTTGGAACACAATGAAAGAGCATATCCTGGCAACACAAACATCCAATAAATGCCTGCAGTTGTCCTGAGGATTTCTGAAATGCTGCTGTTCCTGAATGCAACGTATACTGCGATTGAGAGTATTATGTAGCCGATTGCGAGCCATTTCAACTCCTGTTTTAGCTCATTGAGTTCAGCCAAGGCATTCGCCTCCGACATTTGTGTTCTTGATGATTGCAACCTGGTCATTCTGGTAAGCAAGAGTCATATTGTGATTCACCAAAACATTTCCGAGCTGGACATTTGCCTGCGCAAGCTGCGGTGCATAAGCGCTTGCCTTGTCAACCACATAATAATCAAAACCGCAGACATCCATTGGCACAAATCCTGGGCTCATGTTGTATTCGTATGAGTAATATCCGAAGTCAAACAAGCCTTTCCTGTGGATGTATTTCATTTCCTCCATCATAACTGGCTCTATCTTCAGAGTCCTATTTGGAAGTGATGTGAGGAAGCGTGCGTAATCATTTCCATCAACCTGGTGCACCATTCTTTTAACAAGCCTTATGCTCTGGCTGTAACCATCGCCATAAAGGAAAAGTATTTTTGCGCGCTCAGGAGTATTTTGCTCAACCCACTTGAATGCCTGCCATTGCGTATCGCGGATAACATCAGGATGCACAGGCGCGTAGTAAGCATTTGCAAAAATTCCTGCAAGGACTATGCCCACAATTGCAGGCACAAGAATGCTTCCTTTCCAAACCTGCCTGAGAATTGTGTACATAGTAAGGCCGAAAAACACTGCGAGATAGATTGGCCACAGGAATCTTGCCTGGAAAGCCCTGTAGTGCAAGCCGATGTAGTTGGTCATGCCGATAAGGAACATGAAGCCAGATGCTATAAGCGCAGGATTTGCGTTCTTTTTGATGTAGAACAATGCAAGGATTACTCCTGCAATGATTGGAAGCAGCACAGGCCAGTGGAAGTCATACAATGGAGGAACTTGTATTGCGCCAAATTCCTCTGGGCTCATTGCCCTCAATGAAGAATATGACTCTCCAGTTATCTTGTAATAGCCATTGTAGAAAATTATCAGATAATTGAATGAAAGAATTACTGCAAGGAGTGTTGCAAATCCAAGCTGTTTGAGCCAGAACTTCAGTTCGTGCTTTTGCAGCTGTTTTGTTATGAGCTTTATTCCAAGGAAGAATGCTGCAAAGCCATAGAACCATATTGTTTCGCTGGTGTGGGTGTTTATTGTTGCTGCAATGAGTATTCCTGCAGGAACCCACCAGTATTTGAGGTTCTGTGACATTATGAAGAATAATGCAACAAGGAAAAAGCTTCCCATAAGCAATAATGCCTCGCCCCATACATAGCCAATAATAAATTTCATCACGTAAAGGAAAACAAACACTGGTGATGAGAGCATCGCGACCTTTTTGTTAAAGCCCCTGATGAGCCAGTACATTATGAACGCTGCAAAAAGCACAAAAAATCCCATTATGAAAGAAATTGAATCATAAGCATTAAGCCCGCTGATATACGAGAAGCCTGCTGCAATGTGCATAAGCATTGGCGGATGGTATGCAATTGAGTCATTGAAGCCTGCAACACTGTAATAAGGATTATAACGGAAATTTCCCTCTTCTGCAACATAATTTGAAAGCATTGCATACAAAAACCCGTCAGTTGCACCAAACTGCACAGGCTTGTCGTGGCTTAGCTGGTGCTGGAATACAGACCCTGGGCCGATGTAAAGCAGGCTGCCGAAAATTATTATGAGAAATATGGTTTCAACAGCCTGGTCGCGGTTCATATTCTCCCCAGCAGCCTGCGGACTGCATTCAGCACGTGCCTGGGCTGCACCTTGAGGATGTTCATTTTGATGTGGGGCTCGTCGTAAGTGCCGTACTTCATTGCTTTTGTGCAGTCAACGCGGTTCCATACCCAGATATGCTTTGGACCCCTTGGAGCCCAGTGCCTTGGGTCTGTGGGGCCGAAGATTGAGACAGTGGGCGTTCCTACAGCTGCTGCCATGTGCATCGGCCCTGAGTCATTGCATATCACAAGCCTGCATTTCTGGAGCAGTGCGGCTGACTGGCGGATTGTGAAGCTTCCTATTGCATTGGCAGCATTTGGGACTGCGCTCAGCATTGCCGGCAGGACATCATCATCGCCCGGTGACCTGCCTATGAGCAGGATTTGCCAGCCTTTTCCTGCAAGGGCTTTGGCTATTTCTGCAAAGCGCTCAACAGGCCAGCGCTTGACAACAGCATTCTGCCCTGGGTTTTTGGCGCCTCCGGGAACAATCCCTATTGTCTTTTTCGGGGCAAGCCTGTTCTTCCTGAAGAAATCAGACGCGAATTTCTTGTCCTGCGCGCTTAGCCAGAGCTCGATTTTCGGGTTTTTGACTTTTTTTGCGCCTGCGAGGTATGCAAGGTCAAGGTAATAGTCAGACTCGTGCCTTGTTTTGCCGAATGGCACAGCAGCGGTGTGCGCAAAGCCCTCGCCATCGCGGTCAAAGCCAATCCTTACAGGCACATTGCACAATCTGCCAAATGTGCCAAGGCTCCAGTGCTTGTCAAGGATGAACATTGTGTCATAGCGCTGGCTCGCAATCCTCCTTGCCAGGCCTATTACAAGGTCAACCCGCTTTTTGAAGAATGTCGCGTCGTCAAATGCGACAACATTGTCAAGGTCTTTGTTGCCTTCCAGCGCGCCTGCTGACCACTGCCCTGTCCAGTAGTCAATGCGCGCCTTTGGGTATCTCTGGCGCAGGGCATGGACCATCGGGGTTGAGACAAGGACATCGCCTATTGCGCCAATCTTGAAAATGCATATCCTTTGCGGCCTTATCTGGGGAATGGGTTTTTTCCTTATACTGATCGTCCGAATAATCTTTCGTATCATTGCAAATCCTGCCTCAGCTCCTCTGCACTCACGCTTGCAGTGCCAATCTTGCCGACCTTGATTCCTGCCGCGTGGTTTGCAATGATTGAAGAGTCCTCAAGGGATGCGCCGCTGGCAAACGAGAGCGCAAGTGCTGCAAGGAAAGTGTCCCCTGCGCCTGTGACATCAAAAACCTGCTTTGCCTTTGTGGGCGCATGGGTTATTTTCCCTTCCCTGCTGAAAATGCTCACACCGCGCTCCCCCCTTGTTATCACGATGTTTGACTTGAGGTGCTCAACAAGCATTTTGCCCACATTCTCAATGCCGTCATCATTGTGCTCCTCAACGCCTGCAAGCTCGCAGGCTTCCTTGTGGTTTGTCTTTATCACAGTTGCCCCTGCATAATTTACCGCCTGCCTTGGCTTTACGTCAACAAAAACAGGAACCTTCAGCGACTCTGCAAGGCGGAGTATTTCGTCATACAGCTGCTGGGTGATTATCCCTTTTGCATAGTCAGAGATGACAATGGCGTCAGAAGGGGTTTCTTTTATGACTTCAAGTATTTTTTTGCCTGTCTCATCATCAATCGGGTGCTTGTGCTCATAGTCAATGCGCACAAGCTGCTGCCTCTGCCCCATCACCCTTATTTTTGTTGTTGTCGGCCGGTTGTCAAGCACGAGCTGCGAGGCAATCCCGCGCTGCTCAAGCTCCTTTATGAGGATGTCCTTGTGGAAGTCATCGCCGACCATGCCTATAAGGACTGCCTTTCCCCCAAGGGAGACTATGTTGTTGGCAGCATTTGCAGCCCCTCCAGGGGCATATGTCTCGCTCTGCACCTCAACAATCTGCACAGGGGCCTCTGGTGAAATCCTGCTTACGCGGCCCCAAATATACTTGTCAAGCATGACATCGCCTAGGACAAGGATTGTCTTTTCAGGAAACCTGTCAATTATTGATTTGTCCATATCCCCCGACGGAACGAGCAGGAACTGGTTTAAAAAACTATCGCGCAATTGCTTATTTTTTTGCCGCAGAATTGTAAATCCTGTTAATGATGTTTGTTGTCGAGTCAGGGCGGAATGATACAATCCTGACTTCGCCGCCGTGCTTCCTTACGACAGGAGTCTCGACCATTTTTTCAGGGTCATAATCATCGCCCTTCACGTGAATGTGCGGCTTGACCTGCTCAAGGAATGCGCGCGGGTCTGTCTCGTTAAAGATTGCAACATAATCAACCATTTCAAGGGCGGCAAGAATCTCGGCACGCTGGTCCTGCGGAAACACAGGCCTTGTTGGACCCTTGAGCTTGCGCGTTGACTCATCAGAATTAATGCCGACAAAAAGCACGTCACCTTGCTGCTTGGCAAGCTTGAGAAAGCCCACATGACCTATGTGCATCAGGTCAAAAATGCCATTGGTCGTGACTATCTTCCTGCCTTGCTTCTTCACTTCATCTGCTGTTTTTGCAAGCTCATCCCACGAAACGACTTTTCCCATGACAAGGACAAGCTATTGCGGGTTTAAAAAGCTAATGGATTGCTTGTTTATTTGGCAAATGCGGCATCAACAAGCTTGCACCAGGTGTGGATTATCATTATGTGGCTTTCCTGGATTCTTGCCGTGGTATTTGACGGGATGATTATGCTGTTTGGCAGCGCTTTCATCTTTCCGCCATCCTTTCCTGTCAGGCCAATGATTTCCATGCCTTTTGTTTTGGCTGCCTCTATCGCCTTGAGGATGTTTGGGGAGTTTCCTGATGTTGAGATTGCCACAAGGACATCGCCCTTGTTGCCAAGACCGTTTACTTGCCTTGCAAAAATCTCATCATAGCCATAATCATTTGCGCCTGCAGTAAGGATGCTGGTGTCTGTTGTGAGCGCAATTGCCGGAAGGGAGCGGCGCTCTGTCTCAAAGCGCACAATAAGCTCGCCTGCAAAGTGCTGGGCGTCTGCTGCGCTGCCGCCATTGCCGCAGATGAGGATTTTGTTGCTGTTTTTCAGGGCATTTATGATTATTCTGGCTGTTTTTTCTATGTCAGGCACAAGCTTTGCAAGCACTTCCTGCTTTGCAGCGATTGAGCCCTGGATTTCATTCCTAATAGCGTCCTGCATGCAGCATCCTCCTTGCCTTTTGAAGAACATCATCAACTGTTATATTTGACATGTGGTTGTGGCTTGCGCAGTCAGGCAGCTTACCAAGGTGGGTGTTTATGCACGGCTTTGGAAGCACAGGCTTGTAGATGTAATCATTGCCAGCGCCATAAGGAGCCCATCTTATAGGCGTGTTTGGGCAGAACAACCCGATTGTTTTTGTGCCCATTGCAGCCGAGAGGTGCATTGGGCCTGAGTCATTGCTTATTGTGAGGGCTGCACGTGAAAGCACTGCAGCCTGCTGCTTGAGGTTAAGCTCGTATGCGTCTGCAACCGGCGGATGCTTCATTTTTTGGGCAACAGATTCCACAACTTTCCTGTCAGAGCGGCCGCACATGAGGACAATCTTGACAAGGAACTCCTTTACAAGCGCATCGCCTGCTGCTGCAAAGCGCTCAGGAGCCCACATCCTTCCGCGCGATGAGGCACCTGCAGCAGGGCAAAGCACGACAAATTTGTCCTTTTGCATTATTCCGCGCTCCCTCAGGAACTTGTCTGCCTTTTTCCTGTCATCAGCGCTTACTGACAGCGGGACAAGCTTGTCAGGGATGCGGGTTACTCCAAGCGGGCCCATAAGGTCAATGTACGTCTTTACCATGTGCTGCTCATCATTGAAGGCAACCCTGTCTGTGTAAAGAAGGCGCCTTATGCCGTGGGAAAAGCCGACGCGCCGCTTTCCAAGCCACCAGCCAAGCAGGGCGGAAATGTTCAAATAAGGCTCTGTGTCAACTGCAACGTCATACTTTCTTAATTTTGGCAGCAGCGCAAGAAGTCCCAGGAAATCACCGCTTTTTACCTCATTGATATCCTTTATGCCCAAAAAGACATTCCTGATGCTGTTTTTGCACAAGACATCAATCCTTGCCTTTGGGTGCTTTTTCCTAAGCTCCCTGATTGCAGGAAGAAGGACTATGCTGTCACCCATTGCCCAAAGCTTGATTACCAGTATTCGCCTTGGCTCAAGCCTTGCCTTTGGGAACGGCAGTGAAAAAAGCCAGATGGGGATTATCAGGATTATCCCAACAATCCTGTCAATCCACCTGAAGAGTTTTACGCTCATTTGTGCTTTGGCAGCCTTACTGCAACATCCCTCACAAGCTTTGTCATTGCTTGGCTCTGCTTTTCCTGATTCACGTAAATCCTGAACACGAGATAGAACAGCAGAAGTATGCTGATGTAAACAGCGAGGTCAATAGGCCTGCTGATACCGAAAAACTTTGACACAATGTTGGCTGTCTGAGGTAGGAGGACTGTGGTTATTACCGCAGCCCAGATTATTGTCCAAAAGCCAAACTCACCGATTGAAATCTCCCTGTCTCTCAAGCGGAGTATTGCCCTGCTCCAGGCAAACAATGCAAAAATGACAACAATGACCTGCAATGGCGTTATGTTCATTTTTTTCACCTCAAAAGGAACTTTTTCATAATCATGTTGTACAAAATCCTGCACCCCTCTGCAAAAGAGCCATGGCCCTTTTTCAATGTTTCCTCTGTGTAGCGGATAACCACGGGCACTTCCTTGTACTTGAGCTTGTTCCTGTGCACTTCCTCAACAATCTCTGAAGCATGAGCCATTCTGTCTGACGTAATCTTTATTTTTTCAGCAGCATTCCTTGAAATTGCTCGGAAACCATTATGTGCATCAGTCATTTTGACACCGTAAAACAGCCAAAGAATAAGAACGCCTATTTTGAGAAGAATTTTCCTGACAAAAGGAATGCCAGAATCCTTTTTGAGAAACCTTGAACCAAAAGTAACATCAACCTCGCCACTCACAACTGGCTTTATGACAGCAGGAATGTCCTCAACACGATGCTGGCCGTCAGCATCAAACGTAATAATAATATCCGCACCTTGCTCCAGAGCATAGTCAATTCCTGTCTTTAACGCAGCGCCCTGTCCCCTGTTGACAATGTGCTGCAGCACTGTTGCGCCCGCGTCAAGTGCTGCCTTGAAAGTATTATCCTTGCTGCCATCATCAATAACAACCACGTTTTTGTAGCCTGCCCTGTGAAGCTCAGAAACAACTTTTGGCAGGCTCTTCTGCTCGTTGTATGCTGCAATGACGATAAATACCTTTTTCCCCATCAGAAAAAAATTAGCAAAGGTTGGTTTATTAATGTTATGGATAAGAAGTCAGGCATGATTATTATGCCTGCTCGAGCTTGACGAGCTTTACCTTGAACCTTAATGTCTGGTTGCCGAGGAAGTGGGCTTTGGGGTCAAGGCCGTATGCTGCCTTTGGGGGAATCTGCACTACCTGCTCCTCGCCAGGCTCCATGCCCCGCACTGCAGCGTCAAAGCCTTCAATGACCTGCCCGGCGCCGATAGTGAATGTCAGCGGCACAGCATCCTGGCCCTCAAACGAGGTGTTTATGCTTATGTTTTTCTTTTTCCAGTCCTTGATGCTTGAGTCAAATATTGTGCCGTTGAGGAGGGAGCCGATGTAGTAAACGCTGACAGTGTCGCCTTCCTTTGCGCCTTTTGCCCCCTCCTTCTTTGTTTCTTCCTTTGCTGCTTTCAGGACCTCAAAGCCGCTGAAAACCTGCGGCTTTTTGCCTTCCCAGTCAACCTTGTAAGTGTGAATGCTTCCTCCTGTGACCTCGCGCTCGCTCTTGAACTTGATGAAGTGGTGCAGGCCGTGACCCTCAAGGAAATAAAGCCTTGCAAAGATGCTTGTCAAAAGCTCAGGCGAGCCAAGCACGCTCTTGTAAGCCCCTGGGCCTGTCGGGTAAAGCAGCACGCCCACGCCTGTGTTTGAATTGTTGATTTTTGTTTCCTTCATTCCGCCGTCTGGCAATGGGGTTGCTACCATCTGCGGTATGCCCGCTCCCTGCCCTGTGCGGATAACTGCCTCATTGTTTGATGAATTGTAGACAAACCCGTTTGCGCACCCTATCAGCTCACCAAGAGTCTGGCAGTCAGCTGCCTCGCCAAGTATGCCAAGCCAGGGTGAAATCCATGCATTTGCATCTCCCTCGCTGGTTATTGCCTGCACGTCAAAGTAAGCCTGCTCTGCCTTTTCGCGCGTGTAATTCCATTCATTCATCATTATTTGAACTGCTGTTTCCTGAGGCAGGTTTTTCAGCTCTGTCCAGAGCTTTGCCTTTTCAAAGTTCCAGAAGCCAAAGTGGCTCCACACACCTGACTTGCCAATCATGTCTCCTGATGCTATGAAATAGTCCTCTGGCGGGCTGCAATGGGTGAGCTTCAGGATTTTTTCCTGCTCATTAACACCCTCTCTGGCAAGGATTGCGAGCGCCTCCCTGCGGTCAGCAACAATGATGCTGTAGAGAAGCTTTACTGACTTCACAGGGTCATTGAACTGGGCATTAATCACGTCAAATGCAGAATTTGAGCCGCAGTCAAGCATGCGCAGGATGCCTACTGCCTCTGTTTCATTGCCTGTTGCAAGGGTGCGGCCAATCCAGTGCGCCATTGGCGTGTTCTGGGATGCGCCGTCAAAGGTCACAGCCCGGTCAGCAACATACTTGAAGTGGTGGCCAAAGTCCCACCATGAGTTGATTATTGCATCTGGCTTTGAGTCCTCCTTTATCGCTGTCAGGGTCGCCCACCATGCATCATTCATTATCGGGATGTCGTTTCCTGCAGAAGCGTATGCAGAGCGCGCCTGGCCTGAAAGCAAAAATGCCACAAGCGCAATCATCACTATGTGCGCCACTGCCTTGTTTATGTGCATTTCTTTTGTGCTTATTTTGACAACCCATTCATAAATCCTGCCGATTGCTATCCCAAAGACAACTGCAAATGCAGGCGCAAGCAGCAACGTGAAGCGCACCCCCTTGAGGCTTGCATAAGTTGTTGCAATAAGCCACAGCATGAACAATGGCGCATACTTGAGGTCAATGCCCAGCTTGCCCTCAGAGCGCCTGAACAAGAGCATTGCTATCCCTGCAAGCGCAATCAAGAACAGGCTCCAGCCGCCGACAGAGCCAATGACACCATTCAGGTCAGTAGGGTTGAGCTCGGCAACTGTTGTGTAGACATTGGGCCAGAGGGATGGCTTTGCAGCATCCTTTATGATGGTGAAGTGCAATGGTTGGATGGGCGCATAAACAAATGTTGAAAACTCAGTGAAAACAGTGACAAAGAGCGCTGATGCGATTATGAATGCCAGCACAAGGAGTGCGCGCTTCTTTACCACCTCCACAAGCTTCTGCGGGTTTTTGTAGCTCCTGAAGATTTCACTTGCCACAAGTATTGCGAATGCTGCTATTATGAAGTCAAATACGTACCACCAGCCTCCGCGCCAGGCAATAGCATATAGCCCTGTAACAAACCCCCCAAGCGCGCCAAAGCCCACAATCTTTTTCCACCCCTCTGCATCAATCATAAGGGTGTAAATCCACGTGATGAGCAGCGGGAAGAATATGTTGTAAGCGTCTGTGTCAGCATGGCCCCAGCCTGTCCTGACAATTATTGAAGGCAGTATTGCCACAACAGTCGCTGTGACAATCGCGCCAGGCATTCCTGCAAATTTCCTGCCGATGAAAAATGCAGGAATCATTGCGAGGAGTATAAAGATTATCGGGAAGTACGTGGCAGCCTGCATCAAAGTGATATGGGGATGGAAGAAATGCATTGCCTTGTAAATTGCCAGCAAAGCGTATGGCTGGAGCTCGATGCTGAGAACCTGGCCGAGCGGCGCAACCATGTGGTTGTCATAAGTCTTGCCATTCCTTACCTCGTCGCCATAAGTACCTTTCTCAAGCAGGTTCCTTGAATAGCGGAGGAATGTGTAAGGGTCAATGTCAGGCATGTAAGTGTACTTTGTTCCGTCAGAATCATACTGCCAGAAGTCCTTTATCTGCTGGGTGACTGCCTGCACCTGCTGGTCAATCTGGGATTTCTGCCCCTTGTAAATCTTGTCCCATTCCTCATCAATAATCTTCTGCTTCCTGTCATCAGGCAGGTTTGGGTATTGCTTGTTCAGCGCGTCAGCAACCTGGTTTTTCAGCAGGGTTGTGACATGGTTTGAAGCCCAGCCCTCTGTCATTGGAAGGCTTTCGCTCCTCATGCGCATGCTCATCCCTCCCCATGGCATGTAAAAGTCCTTGCCTCCGATGACAATGCGGTTTGGGACAAACTGCATTATAAGCAGGATTGTGAGTATCACCAGCACAGGGTGCGCCTTAACCCAGTCCCAGGGCTTGCTGAAGTCAAATCCAAGTTCATCCTTGCCTTCTGGGTGCTGGTCATGCTCTTTTTTCTTGAACCAGTTCTTGATTTTTGAGAAGTCAATTGTTATCTCATCATCGTCTTTTTTCTGGTGGCTGGGCTCTGCATGCTTTGGCTCGTGAGGGACTGTTGCGTGCTTGTCCTCAATCATGGAGGCAGGCTCGTGCTTTTGGGCTGATGCCTCTGGCTTTTTCTTGCGCTTGAACCAGTCCCCGACTTTTCCGAAATCAATTGAAAGCTCGTCGTCTTCAGGCATGCAATCCCCCTGTTGCCGCTGTGTATGCGGTTTGCTTAAAAAGCTTTCTAAGAATCAGGCAAGAGCATATTTTGCAAAATAAGCCAGCCGCGGTTCTGCAAGAAGAAGCTTGAACAGGAATCTTGACGGGTATTCGCGCGGATGACTATATAATATACTCTTAATGCGGCTGCTTGACATCAATTTTATCAGCCTGCTGTAGTCCTTGTCAGAGAACCTGTTAAGCATTCTTCTGAGCTTTGAGTGCAGCAGCAATTCCTTCCTGAGCTTTTTCAGGTTTTTTGTGTAGCTTGTGCCGTTGATGATGCTTTCTGCTGCTGCCTTTGCTGAAAGCATTCCTGTGATGATTCCTCCGCCTGTTGTGTCCTTGACAAAGCCCCCTGCATCGCCGACAAGGAATGTGTTTCCGTTCTGGACTTTGCGGCTGCGGTCATACAGCGGGATTGGCGCTGCCTGCCTTGCAATGATTTTGCCGCCTGCCATCCTCATCAGGCGCTGGAAGCATCCTGCGCAGTCCTTGTCATTTGTGGTGGCAACACCAACCCTTGAGAGCTTGTCGCTTTCAGGAACGCTCCACGCAAAAAATCCAGGCGCAATGTTGCCAAACCATGTTGTGAATATTTTCGGGTTGAATTTTGCACTGATTGTTGCCTGCTGTCCGACATAGAATTTGTTGTTTTTTCCAAGCCCTGAAGTTTCAGCCACTTTGCTGAAGGGGCCGTCAGCGCCTACGAGGACATCGCAGTTTTTTTCAACGGTTTGGTTGTTAAAGCGGAACAGGAGTTTGTTGCCATCCCTGCCAACATAACGGTGCCCGAGCAGGATTTTTGCGCCTGCAGCCCTTGCCTTGTCTGCAAGGTAATTGTCAAATCTTTTCCTGCAAAGGACAAATTCTTTCAGCGGAATGTGCAGCTTTTCCCCTTTTGGGCTTATGACATCAACACCCTCAAGCTCATTTATCACGTAATCCTTGCTGTATTCAACAAGGTCAAACAATGCCTTTGTCACAATGCCTGTGCAGGCTATTGGCTCGCCTATTTTTCCGTGGTCCTCGTAAATTGTCACGTCATGGCCTGCTTTTGCAAGAAGCATTCCTGCATAGCTTCCTGACGGTCCTGCGCCGACAATTGCTATTTGCATTTTCCTGCTGACTTGGCGCATTGTTTTAAGGCTTATGGAACAAATGGTTACTCCTGAAAAGTAGTAATAAATGCGAAGCTTTATAAAGACCTGCCAATACTTGTTTTTTACTATTATTAGTGAGGTAACTGACATGGCTGACTATAACTCTGGACGCGATCTTTCTGACAAATTAACATATACTTCAGGCAATGAAGCAAAGCCCGGCATATTGGGCAAAATTGCTGACTACTTCCACACAATCCCAAGCAGGGCTGCAGGAAAAGTAAATGCATGGCTGATTTCAGTTATTGCTGCAACAGCACTGGCAGGCGGCCTTGCAGCCACAGCATATTTCTTATCAAAAAAGCCTGCAACAAATGATGCAAAATCAGTTGTGCTTAAAGGCGAAGCGCCAAAAACCCCTTATTCAGCAAGCCCTGCAGATGCAAAGCCAGGTGAAGCTCCTGCAGGAATGGGCTATGGCCCTACAGGTCCTGCACCAGCACCTGCCCCTACACCAAAGCCAGCTGCACCAGCACCAGCTCCAAAGCCAACATACGAGCCAAAGCCAGCTCCAAAAGCACCAGCAGAACCTGATACTGGCGTAGCTATTGATCCTTACAAGGAAATACTTCCAAGGCTGCCAAAGGCAGAACCGCCAAAGGCAAAGCCAGCTTACGAGCCAGTCATACTTCCGCACGAAAGAAGGGCAATTGAGGCAGAACAGCGCAAGACAGCACCGCAATACACCCCTGCCCCTGCGCCAAAAATAACAGAGGCCCCAAAGCAACCGCAGCCTGTATACATTCCTCCTGCACCGCAGCCAGCGCCAAAAAAGGCGCCTGCAATAAAGCCAAGAACAGAGCCAGAAAGCCTGCTTGATTTGAGGGCAATACTGCGCGCAGAAGGATATGCTGACAAGGAAACACTTGGCGCAAGCACGACAGGCAAGGGAATAATTGACCTCGGAAGATGGGGATTTTCCCTTTACGGCGACGGATTTGCAACAGAGCAGGACTGCGGCGATTATGACATCAATGGAAGCGGCTGGCGCGCATGGGCCCAGCTGCACAGCTACCTTGGGCTTGGAAAAGGCATAGTCGGTTATGGCGCCCTTGGCGGCGGAATCGAGGACAGGCTTTACACAATTGAATTTGATGACGGCGACAAGTTTGAATTCGGAAACAACAGCCCGTTTGCAACAGGAACGCTCGCAATTGCAAAAGGCGAGCTTTCAGACCCTGACAACTTCGGAGTCGGCGACAACAAGGACCGCCTCATACTGAAAGTCACAAGGCACTTCGGCAAGCCAGAAGGCGACGTCAAGGACAGGGGATATGGCGATGATTACAATGCCTGGCGCGTGAGCGCAGACGGCCGCGTCGCATTCCTCAACTCTGTCCTCATGGACGGAGACACGCTTGCTGCTGTTGCAGGAGCCTCATACCTTAAGGAGGAATTCGCAGACTTCCTCAAGCAAAACCGCATTTCAGGCGAGGCAGGAGTCCGCTGGATATTCCCGGGGCACAACGGATATGTTGAGCCTGGATTTGTGGTCAAGGATGTTGAGAGCAGAGTGGCAGGCAAAAAGACAACTGACATGCTCATCGGTCCCCAGTTCAGGGCAGGATGGCGCGTGCTTACAGGAAAGCTGGCAACTCTTGACCTGACAGGAGAGGCAGGCTACTTGTTCAGCAGGGAGGGGGACGACCAGGGTTATGGTGCATTTGGCGGAACCCTCTGGTTCGGGCAGAAGAGCAAGTGACGCAAGTTTTAAAAATACCACTCCATAGTAAAGACAAATAAATTCACGAAACAACCAAGGGGGTAACAGAAGATGAACAAAATCAAGGAAGGATTGGTCGCACTGGCTATTGGATACTTTGCAGGATGCGCTGGAGAGCAGCCGCAGCCTGTCGAGGCACCGCAGCCGCCTGCACAGGCAGAGGCTGCTCCTGTGAGAGTGCCGAAGAAAGTCGATATGACCCATGATTACCTTGCCAATGCAGAAGTTGAGCGAATGAACCTGCGCAAGGACGACATGTACACGCCGGCAGAGCTTTCAGACGTCATATTCCAGTACCAGACTTTGAAAATGTCAGAGCCTGGGGACAAGGCTGACGCAAAGCTGAAGCAGCGCTACAATGACGCTGTTGCTGAATGCGAAAAAACAATCAATGACGCATTTGACAATGCAGAAATCTATGCTTATGTCGGGCTTGTGTCTGACAAGGCGTCAGGAAACAGGCGCGCAAACCTCGGCGGGGACAAAAAGCTCTATGTCGGAAAGGGCAAGGATGTCGCAAAGGAACTGTCAATGGCGCAGAAAATAGAACTGCTCCGCAAGGCAAGGCCTGAGTGGGCTCCTTATGCCTCAAAAGGCCGCGTGCTTGACTCAAAGGTGGTTTATGCCACATCAATGGGAGTTGACATGGCTTTGTTTGACGGAGTCCTTGTCAGCCGCAATGAATTTGGCGTAAAGGATGATGAGGAATCGCACTACCTTGATGGTCCAAGATGGCTGAGGCTGAACAACCACAGCACAGACTATGACCCAGAAGTCAGGGATGACCATTTGCGCTTGATGGCTGTTTACAACGGCCACGCGCTCCCTGAGCCGGCAAAGGCAGAACCGCCTAAGCCGCCAAAGTCAGATGGCTTCCATCGATGATAAGACGCCCAAGGCAGAGCCGCCAAAGTCAGATGCTTCCATCGATGATAAGATGCCCGGGGAGAAAAAGCCCGGGGAAAAGAAGCCTGAAGAGAAGAAGGACGACAAAAAGGGTCCTGCGTCAGCAGCACCTGTGCCGCTTGCGTAAGGCTGTTACTTTCATATAAATTCAGGGGCTAAAAAAAATGAATGCAAGGCAGTGGAATGCGGCAATGTTCAGCGCGCTTGCAGCGCTTGTAGTAATTGCAGTCCCTTTCCTTGCAACAGCCCAGGATTTTGGGTTTGACTTTGACGACATAGGGTATGGTGACTTTGACGACCTTGGAAATGCTGACATAGATGATATCAGTGATGCTGACTTTGATGATTTCGGTAATGCTGACTTTGATGACTTTGGCAGTGCTGATTTTGACGATGCCGGCGGATATGCAGGGCCTGCAGACATTGTCCCTGCTGACACAGTTCTGCCGGTTGATGTGATAGTGCCGGGCTGGGATGCTTTTGACGGCGACCTCGGGCCTTTTGATGACATTCCGGGGAACCCTTCCGGAGACGACATAGTAATCCCGCAGCCGCACCCTGACGAAATCCCTGTTGTCCCGCCAGCAGTTCCGCCTGTTGTGCCACCTGCGCCAAAGCCTTCGCCATCGCCTTCAGAAGAGGGCTCATTGAAGATTTTCATACACAACATATTCATGAACAGCCCGTTTGACGAGCTCCCAGGAAACCAGGTGGCTTTGAGGATTACCTTTGAGAACACAGGCTCAAAAAGGCTTGAAAACACAAAGATCATAGTGGGAATACCTGACCTCTCGGCAAGGGCATCCTTTGGCCCGCTTGATTTGAGCGCAGGCGAGAAGGTTACAAGCACGGTCTTCCTTGACCTGCCAGAGGACACAATGCCAGGGGTTTACCCTGTCAGGCTCCAGGTCTATAACGAGAAAGCGCAGCGCATAGTTCACAGGGAGATAGAGGTGGTTGACTACTCATAAATAGTATTTCACTACTGAGGAATAGATATAATTCGAAAGCTTTATAAATGGGTCATGCATAACAATAAAACACTTACAACAACAAAAACAATGGGGGTATATTGAAGATGAATCCGCTCAAAATCGCAGTGATGCTCGTGCTTGCAATAGCACTGGCGACCACAGCCTTCGCGCTCCCAATCACAGTGGAGAAGGTGGAGGTTGATGATGTCGAGCTGCAGGTCAATGCGGCAAACCGCTTTGACGTCCTGCGCGGCGACAAGATAGAGGTTGAAGTCCTGTTTACACCATCACAAGATGTCAAGGACATGCAGATTGAGGCATTCTTCAGCGGCGACGAGCACAGCGACGTGATGCCTGCACATGACGTGACAGACACTTTTGATGCTGACGCAAACGTCACGTACCGCAAGAAGCTTTCAGTTGACATCCACGAGTTCTTCGAGGAGGACGCGTACAAGCTACGCCTGATTTTCTCTGACCGCGACGGCCAGGAACTCGTGCAGAACTATAACATAAAGATTGACGTCCCGCGCCATGGAATGATGATACGCGATGTGACATTCAACCCTGAAGGCAGGGTGAAGGCAGGAAGCGCGCTTTTGGGCGTGGTCAGGGTGCGCAACATAGGCGAGAAGGACGAAGAGGACGTAAAGGTCACGGTGAGCATCCCCCAGCTTGGCGTGAGCGCGTCAGACTACATTGACGAAGTCGAGAACAACGACGACGAGGCTGAGACAGAGGAGCTTTATCTGAGGATACCGAAGTGCGCAAAGCCAGGTGTTTACGACGTGGCAATTGAGGTTGCATTTGACGACGGCTTCCGCAAGGAGCGCGCCACAAAGCAGATTGAAGTGCTCGCTGACGACACATGCGAGGACAGCACTGCAGCCCCTGCCGCAAAGGCAAGGACAACCATTGCAGTCGGAAGCCAGCTGGAGAACGTTCCACAGGGCGGAACTGCAGTGTTCCCGCTTACAATAACAAATTCCGGAAGGACAAGCAAGTCCTACACGGTTGCCGTTGAGGCAGGCGATTGGGCAACAGTCAAGATTACTCCGACCAGCACAGTTGTGCTTGACGCAGGCAAGACCCAGACAGTCTATGTCTTCGTCGAGGCGGCCAAGAGCGCGCCTGTCGGAGCACAGGTTGTAACAGCAGCCATAAGCACTGGCGGACAGCCGCTCGAAAGCATAACGCTGACAGCAAATGTCCAGAAGGCAGGCAAGAGCGTGCTGAGAGGCGTGCTCGAATGGGGCCTTGTTGTGCTCGTGGTGCTCCTGGTTATCCTCGGGCTGATAATCGGATTCAGCCGCCTGAAGGGCGACGAGGGTGAAGAGGCACAGCCTGAACAGTCACAACCGCAAGCTTATTACTGAGCTTGTGGGCTTTTCACTTTTTTTCTCCTGTGCCCTGCGCTGAACCACATGGCACACCTGGAGCAAGCAAAATGATGGCAAGCAGAAATGCAATGGCATGGTTGGTTGCGTTCCTGCTCTTAATCTCCTCAGTTTATGCAGCTGAAGACTTTGCAGAAATAACATCCGGAGAAGAATTTAGTGCCTCTGGAACAGCAAGGATTCTTGCATTTGCCTGCAGCCCTGCAACAGGGCAGGTCACTGTTTTCAACACAGGCAATGTCCCAAGCGCTTACGAGCTGATTGCAGAGGGAAAGGCAAAGGACTGGGTTGCGTTTGACCCGCAGTCATTTGTGCTCAACCCCGGCCAGAGCCAGGCTGTCAGCGAGTATTTCTCAATACCCTGTGATGCAGAGGACACGAGCCTTGGCGTCACAATAGCCACAAATGAGCTTGAGCTTGTGCTTACGCAGGAAGTGATTGTGCAGACGCCAAATAACCTTGTGCTTGTACCTGTCGCTTATTCAAAGGAAATACTGCCGTGCGATGCAGCAGACTTTGCATTTGTCCTGCACAACCCTGCTGAATTCGCAGAAACCTACTCATTGAAAGTCACAGGGTCGCCTCAAGAGACAGCAATAAGCGACACAATCCTCACGCTTGAGCCGCACACGAACGAGACAATTGCAATCACTGTGCACCCAAAGGACTGCACGCTTTCAGGGGATTTCACGCCTGTGCTGCAGGTCAAGACAGAGAAGAGCAAAATAATGGCTGAAATAGAGATGTACCTGCACATCAACAACTCAGACATCCCGCTCATTGCAGAGGGAATTAACAAGATACGCGCAAAAGTCGAGCCGCAGGAAGCCCAGCTCGAGATTGTCAACGCAGGGGACCGCACCACAACATACACGCTCCTGCTTGAGGGGGCAAGCTGGATAACAGTCCAGCCAGAGAAGCTCACGATAGGGGCAAGGGACAGGAAGACAGCAAAGCTTGTCATGCAGCCCACAGAGGCAACAGCACAGGGGGCATACCCGCTGAAGCTTACTGCAATAGTTGACAAGACAGGAAAGGAATACACAAAAGAGCTCACAATCATACTCAAGAACCCGACATTTGCAGACAAGCTGTTTGCAGAATACCTCGCCTACACAATAATTGCAATAATTGTGCTTGTTGCCCTGATCGTGCTGGCTGTGTGGGGCATAAGGAAATATAACACCCCTGAGGCAAAGGCAAGAAGGGCTGAGCGCAGGGCTGAAAAGCAGCGCCTGAAAGAGGAAAGGAAGGCGAAGAAAGAGGCAGAACGAAAGGCCCGCGAGGAGGAAAGGGCGCGCGAGGAAAGGGAAAAAGCAAAAGAAGAGGAAAGGCGCGAGAAGGAAATTGAAAGGGAAAGGCTGAAGGCGCAAAAGGAATACGAGAGGCAGCTGCGCAGCGAAAACCTGGTCATATCAAAGGACGAGGTTGTTGCCGGAATAAGGCTGCCCGGAAAAAAGATTCTCAAGCTGCTTGTTTTGCTCATAGTGCTTGCTGTTGTCCTGTTCGGAATTTTTTACGGCGAAACGCTTGGGCTGACAGCACAGATAGTTGTTGCGGGAATCATACTCCTCCTGCTCCTGATACTGATACACAGGATGAGAAGGCAGAGGATTGTCCGCAAAAAATGGAAGCTTGCGCTGGCAAACAAGCTGATGCGCTTTGAGACAAAGTGGAAGAAAGGGCTCACAGAAGCCGCATTCAAGCTCAATACAGTGGTGGAAAAGCTTGTTGTGACAGCAAAAAGGTGCAAGCCGACAGTGCCGCCTTATGCTGACTGCACATACCAGACATTCACGCTAAGCGCAAACATTGACAGCGACATGGTTTCAGAGGCAAAAATAAGGTTCAAGGTCAAGAAGTCATGGATGCAAAAGCACAACATTACGCCAAGCAGCGTCAGGCTGCTGCATTTGGGGGCTGACAAATGGAACACCAAGGCAGCAGAGCATGTAAGCACAGACGGCAAGTACGCGTACTTTGCAGCTGACGCAGACAGCTTTGGCGAATTCGCAATCATAGGAAAGCCGGGAAAGAAGCCAAAGCCAGAAAGGAAGCTTGCAAAGTGGGTACTTCCAGCCATATTCATCCTTGTGGCAATAATTGCGGTCACATCGCTTGCAATAATCATCCAGTCGCACAAAACACCGACAGTTGGCATTCCTGCGCAGATATGGAAGCAGGACACGCAGCACACGCTTGACCTCTCGCAGTACTTCAAGGATCCTGACGGCGATGTGCTGACATACAGCTCAGGCAGGACAGAAAACATTGAGATAATGTTTGTCGGAGACAATGCAGTCTTCACTCCGCACTATGGCTGGCACGGCACAGAAAAGGTTGTTTTCCTGGCAGATGACGGCAAGGGCGGGCTTGTGAAGAGCAATCCTGTGGAGCTTGTTGTTGAGCCTGACGTAATACCAACCTGGTGGAAGAGAAATGCAGGCAAGGTGTTTGGCTATTCATTGTTTGTTCTTGTAATACTTGCCCTGATATTGTTCAGGAAGCAGGTTAAAAGACTGATAGGGCTGGAATAAGCAGTTTTCTTAAGGGATTAAATGGGCGCGCAGGGATTCGAACCCCGATCCAACGGTCTGGAGCCGTCGATACTAGCCAGGTTATACTACACGCCCTTAATGGAGAATAACTTCCTGTGCCCTATTTAAAGTTTATCACAATGCATTCCCTGGCTCTGTCCTTAGGTATGCAAGGCATTCGCCATTGGCAGCGTTAATAAGGGATATTTCCCAGCAGTCATCCTCAAGAGGGATGCCTTCAAGCCTTACTGCCTTGCAGTAAGGGTAATTGTGCCTTGCGAGGAATTCCTGCGCCTTCCGAATGCTCCTGTGCTTTCGCGCCCTGTGCTCTGATCTGTAGTGCACCTGCCTCAACGGCTCGTCGACCTTGACAAGCATTCCAGGGGCTACCATGTCAACCTCTGTCAGTGTCCTGCAGCTCTCAAAAAACTGCACGCCCTCGTACACATTGCTGCTCCCAAAAATCTCCTCCTTGTGCTTCAAGACATGGTCAATCAGGGAATATGAGCCAGGATGGCGGCCTGTGCACCTTGACTGGAAAATACTGCAGTATTCCGCAAAATCAAGTATTTTTGCCCTGAAATCAATGCTGTCATCTGTTTTGCACAGCTTGTCCAACCAGGCATTGGCCTTTTTTTCAGGCACAGGAGGGGTGAAATAAACAGTTATTTCATTGCTGGAATCACCAATAATTGAGGCAACATTCCTCTGGGCAATCCCTGTCTTGCTGAGAAAATAGCCGCTGCGCACAAACCTGTACAGCTCGTGGACTGTCCTGTTTATCAAATTGTCAGAGTATGGTATGATAGCAGAAAGTTATTTCCAGGTCTTTTTAAAGCTGATGACATCACCGACGGAAACCCCTGATTTTGCAATCGCCCCTTCCGGAAGCTCAATGACAAGCATTGCTTTTGTTTTCGGGGTGTAAAGTTTCCACGGCTTTAGCCCCTTCACAAGGTCTGCCACCCTTTGCCGGCTGTCGATGAACAGGACATCAATGCTTTTGCACATGAAGCAGGTATGGATTGGGGCAGTGATTGGCTTCCTGAATGCAAGGACTGTCGGCGTGATTTTCTTTCTGAACATCAAGCCAATGCCGCGCGTGAAAAAGTTCCTGCAGATATTGCAGTTGCGGGCGATAATCTTGTTATTCGTGATGTCCTTAATCATTTCAGGTAGGGCAGAATCTTGTCCTGCATCATCTTGAGAATATCCATGCGCTCAACGCACCTTATCCGCTTCCTGTTCATCGTGGGTCCTGCCTTGTCATACTCCTTGAGGTCATTCTGGCACTTCTGCATCTCAACATTGAGCCAGTGCCTCAGG
This sequence comes from Candidatus Woesearchaeota archaeon, assembly GCA_038884575.1. GTDB lineage: Archaea > Nanobdellota > Nanobdellia > Woesearchaeales > ARS49 > JAWAAW01. Next base: position 13,178 of record JAWABQ010000008.1, on the reverse strand, counting down.
CTTTCAGCCCCTGAAATTTTTGCCTCGCCAAGCATCTTAAGGATTATCGGGAATTCAGGAGTCTGCTGCAAATGTTCAGGCACTTTTTGCTTCAGCGTGTCTTTGAACTGCATAGCCACTTGCTCCACCCTATCTGCTTATATACTTTTCCAGTTTTTTCCAGGGCATTGCGTTGATGATGTCTTTTTCCTCTGCCCAGCCGCGCCTTGCCTGCGCAATGCCGAACTTCATGACAGGAAGGTGGTTTGTGTTGTGAGAATCAGTGCCGATGCACAACTTTGCTCCTGCCTCAACAGCCAGCCTTATGTGGGAGTCCTTGAGGTCGAGGCGCAGCGGGAATGCGTTTATCTCAAGCGCAACATTGTTTTTCCTTGCCGCCTCAATGACTTTTTCCATATTGACAGCATAAGGCTCCCTTGTGCCGATAAGCCTGCCTGTCGGGTGACCAAGGACGCTCATCTGCCCTGTCTCAATAGCCCTGATGATGCGCTTTGTCATTTCATCCTCTGTTGACTTGAAGCGCGAATGCACAGACCCAATGACCCAATCAAGCCGGTCAAGCCATTTCTTTGAATAATCAAGGGAGCCGTCATTCATGATGTTGACTTCTGAACCGCAAAGAACATGGATTTTGCCTGAATACCTCTTTTTAAGCCTGTCGATTTCGGCAATGTATTTTGCAAGCCTTTTTTCCTCCATTCCGTGCGCGATGTGCTCGCTCTTGCTGTGGTCTGTCAGGGCAATGTATTCATAGCCCTGACTTATTGCGGCCTGTATCATTTCCTCTGCTGTGTTTGTGCCGTCGCTGTAATTGGTGTGCACGTGCAGGTCGCCTTTTATTGAGTCGTAACCAATGATTTTTGGCAGTTTTCCTGTTTTTGCTGCCTCTATTTCGCCTGTGTTCTGCCTTAATTCTGGCTCAATGTATTTCAAGCCGAGCTTTTTGTAAATCTCTTCCTCGGTCCTGCCAGCAATCTGCCTGCTGCCCCTGAACAATCCGTACTCGCTGAGCTTCATGCCCTTCTTTATTGCAATCTGCCTGAGGGCGATATTGTGGTCCTTGTTGCCTGTGAAGTACTGTAGTGCTGCGCCAAAGCTCTTTGGCTCAAGAACCCGCACATCTGCATTGACTCCATCTTTCAATTGGACGCTGCTTTTTGTGCTTCCTTTTGCAAGCACCCTCACAACATCAGGCATTCTTGTGAAAGTGTTCATGACTGCTTCAGGGTTTGACGAGATGACAAGTATGTCAATGTCGCCGATTGTCTCCTGCATCCTCCTCAATGAGCCAGCAGGCGTTATTGCCTTGACATCCTTGAGCTTTTTCAGGTGCTGAATTATTTCCTTGCTTATGAGCCATGCTTTTCCGAGGTTGATGCGCTCCTGTCCTGTCCTGAGGGTGGCAATCCCTTTCAATATGTCCTCTTCTGTTTTTGCGCCAAAGCCCCTTAATGAGCGCAGCTTTCCTGCCTTGCATGCCTTTTCCAGCTCGTCAACGCTCTTGATATTAAGCTCCTTGTACAGGCGCCAGGCTTTTTTTGGCCCAACACCCATAATGTGCATCATTGCGTGCACTCCTTCAGGCAGCTTTCCTGTCAGGCGCTCATATTCCTTGATTTTTCCTGTCTCAATGTACTCTATTATCTTGCCTGCAAGCGCCTCGCCTATCCCGGGGATGTCCATCAGGGCTTTTTTGCCGCCTTTTTTTAGGATTATCTCAACATCCTCTGCAGAATCAACTGCCCTTGCAGCATTCCTGTATGCTCTTGGCTTCCACTGCACGTTCTGCATTTCAAGCAGGTCAGCCATTTCGTAAAAAATGCCTGCAATTTCAGAGTTTTTGGTCATAATTCATTCATAACCTTTTTTTATTCTTGGTTTCGGTCCTTCGGACAGTGACTCTCGCTCCTCGCTCGCGAATTCCATTCAGCTCGCGATGTCGCTCGGCAATCATATAAACTTTGACAAGCTTTGCTTCTCGCGCTTCTCAAGGAACTTCTGCGCCTTCTTCAAAAGCTCCTTTGTGTCCTTGTGCTTTATTACCTTTTCTACCTCAGGAAGCGTGAACCAGCCCGGCTTTATGTGCTCAAGCGAGACCTTTGCCTCCTTTGTCCGGGTTTCTGCAAGGTAATACGTGACTGTCTTTTTTGTTAATTTGCCCTCAAGTTTGTACCACCACTGCACTTTTTCCTCAAATCCGGGGATGAATTCAAGGTCAGTGATGCCTGCCTCTTCCTGCGCCTCCCTCCTTGCGGTCTCAATCGGGTCCTCGTTTTTCTCAACATGCCCTTTTGCAAGGTCCCAGTATTCTGTCTTGTACTTCTTGAACAGGAGCAGGAACAGAATGCCCTTGTTTTCCCGCCTGTATATTATTACTCCTGCGCTTTTCTCATGCTCGGGCATGCATTCTGTAAAAATCGCGAGCTTTATAAATTCCTATGATGTTCTGGCAATAATGCGCTGGGCAATGGCGTTAACATTGGTCATCCTTCTGCTTGCAGCGTGCAAGCCTGTTGAAACCCAGGAAATAATCCATGAGCCTGCAGTGCCTGTTGTTGAGCAGCCTCCTGCCACAATGCCTGTTGTTGAGCAGCCTCCTGTTGCAGAGCCTGTTGTTGAGCAGCCTCCTGCCACAGTTCCTGCTGCAGAGCCTGTTTACGAAAGGCCTCCTGAGCAGCAGCCAACAATTACAGGCTTTCTCTCACAGTACAAGAATGAGGTAAAAGACTACAAGTTCAACTACAAGAATGACGCATGGGCAGTGCAGGGCAATTATGCAAGGATAAAGCTTTTCAGGGTGCTTCAGAACATTTACCAGGCGCCTTACATTGACACTGTTTATTTGGACCTTGAGCGGCGGACTGCTGTTGGCGTGTGCGTCGGATACGACGACAAGATAAGGAGGCAGTGCGCTGACAGGCAGACGCTTGGGCGGAAATACGCGCTGCCGTATGTGCAGTTCAAGATAATGCTGCCCCACGACTGGCTGTTTGACAAGCAGAACCTTTATTTCACAATCGCAGACACGCCAAAGCTTGTCACAAGCAGGCAGACTGTTCACCTGAAGCACCAGTCGCAGGCAAGGGTCATTGATTTGTACATTGACCCGTCATCAGGGCTGCCTGTTGCTGCTGTGGAAGACGGCACTGAGTACCATTATGAGAACCTTGCAAAGAACCAGCTTGGCTCTGAAAGCCTCAAGTTCGAGTAAGATTAATATAATACCAGACAGAAGGTACCACTATGAGGAAATTCATTGCACTGCTTGTGCTTTTGATGCTTGCTGCGTGCGCTTCTGAAAAGCCGATTGAGCCTGCAGCGCCTGCTGAGCCTGCAGCCCAGCCTGCACAGGCAGAGGCTGTTGCTCCAGAGCCTGCTGCAGAAGAGGAAGCTCGGCCGGCTCCTGCAGACGGCTTGGCAGAAAGGCTTGCCAGGGAGCAGGCAGAAAAGATTGCAGAATCCATTGAACACGTCCAAAAGCTGCCTTTGCGCGAAAGGAAGACAATAGTCAGCGAAATGATGGATGTCTACAGCACGCTTGACTCTTACAAGTTCAAGTCATCTGTGGGGACTTTTTTTGTGCGCGGCAACAAGGTGAGGATTATCCTGCGCACGCCAATCAACAAGCGCATATTCACGCAGGGCTCGACAAGGTATCCTGAGATTTTTGTCGACGAGGTAATCCTTGACCGCGTGAGGAAAGAGGCAACAGGATACTGCTTTGGGTTCACAGAAAAGGTAACCAACGAGTGCGCCAACCTGAAGCTGTTTGACACGCCGTTCAACCTCTCCTATGATGAAATCGCTGTAAAAATGCCTGATGAGTGGCTTGCTGAATACCTGCACGCAGAGGCTGTTGAGGAGGAGCACGAAAAATACTTCATAAACAGCATTGAGACAATAAGGGTCAGGTTCAAGGACGGCACTGAGATGTACTTTTTCCCAAGGGCAGGGCTGCCTGTCAAGGTTGTGAAGGGACCGCTTGAGCTGTTTGAGTACGAAAACATTGTTCCAAACCAGGCCAGGCCTGAAGACGTGATACACAGGTCAAGGGAAAGCATACCTGCAACAGAACTTTTCTACAAGCAAATTTACTAAAAAAATGGCACGGCTTTATGCAACCATTCCGCCAGAAATCCTAAACGCGCTTAAGAAAGAAGCAAGAAAAAAGGAAATTGCTGTTTCTGCACTTGTCAGGTTTATCCTTGCACAGCACGTGTGGAGAAAAGCCAGCAGGAAAGACAAGCAGCACTGGCTCGAGGCAATATATGCCGGCAAGGCCTGCCGGAAGATAAAGGAACTTGAGGACTGGTTCAGCGACTGAGTTTTTCAATTGCTTCCAAGGCCTCAGGAAGCTCTGTCACGCCGTCATTTGCAGTGAAATGACCCTTGCCTGTCTCCATTATTATCTCTGCATTAAGCCTGTTCCTGAACATTTCAGCATTCTCAACAGGCACCCATTCATCATCATCGCAGAAGATTGCAATTATCCTGCTTGCTGCTTTTTTTACCTTGTCAGTGTTGATTGGCGTTTCCAGCCAGGGATTTGCAACTGCCTGTTCCTCTGTCCCGAGCTTTTTCAGCGTAAACCAGCCGCCAACAAAAAGAACGCCGCCAACCTTTCCATTCGCTCTCTCAAGGTAGCGCATTATTGTCTGGCAGCCAATGCTGTGCCCGACAAGAAAAGTGTCCCTGTCTGGCTTTCCAACAACTCCTGCGAGATGAGAAACCCATGCATCAATCCTTGGAACGTCAGTGTCAGGCATTGCAGGCACTTCAACCCTGAACCCCTTTTCCTCAAGCTTTCTTTTCAGCCACGGAAACCAACTGCCTTCAGGATTGTCAGACCATCCGTGCACGATAATTGCGCGCCTCATTTGATTTCAACCGGCACTATCCTGATGATTTTTCCAAGGCTTTCAAGGATGTCTGTGCCGCAATAGCCGGCAAGGAAGGAAATCGGCCTGCTGATGCTTGTCAGCAAGCCAAGAATGCTGCCAATCACGACAGCCATTATTACAGTGATGAAGAAATAACCCCAGCGTATCCTTCTTTTTGCAGCAATGCTTTTTCCAAGCCCGACTATTGCGCGCAGCAAGCCTCCTGCGCCGCCAAGGACTGCGCCCACAAGCAGTGCGTCTGCCATGCTGCGCTGATTGGATGGGCTGTTTATAATTTTATCGCAGGAAATAATGTATTTTAATATATATTTTAGATACCTTCATTCTCTATTTATAATAAAGAGAGAGCTATATTTAAGTGAAGTGCAAATGTCAAGAACCATAGGTATTTGTGGTTCTTGAGTCTCGGAAATGTGCGCATTTCCGATGAACTTGACAACGCAAAGCATTGCTCAAGTCATGCTCGGAAACACAGGTGTGTTTCCGACACATTAATAAACCAAAGCAATTCTTTTGGCATGGATGACCAGGGGAGAGTTTGAGAGAGAGCTAGAACAGTATATAAGCCAGAGGCGCAGGGCAAAATTCAGGTTTCCTGATGTCTTTGGGGCATTCAAGGGGAAAAAGAAAATGACAGAGCCAGAACTGCCTCCAGAGGTGCAGAAATACGATGAAGGAAGCCCTGCTGAGGCGCCTGAAACCATGCCAGGCGAGGAGGAAGCCCCTGAAGAGCCGAAGAAAGGGGTAATGACAAAAATCCTCGAATCACTGGGGCTTGTGGGCGGCGGGAAAAAAGAGGAGCAGATACCTGCAGAACAGGTGAAGGAAATGCTTGCCAAGGACGAGCACCTGCAGGACATGAAGGAAATCGCAAAGATTGCGCTTCTCGTCACAAAAAAGCTGCCGCCAGAGCAGCTTTCAGAATTCAAGGCATCCCCTGAATTTGAAAGGCTGAAAGAACTTCTCAGGAAGCACCAGCTGATAAAATAAGCTCTTCATCCAGAAACTTCCTTGCAATCGCATAATCATTGATTATCAGCAGGTTCTCGTCATTGTACTCGTTGCCGTTCCTTGTGGGATTGTAAGAGCCTGTTATGACTGTTTTTCCGTCGATAACAAAGACCTTGTGGTGGATGCTGCCGTTTTTTGCGAAAGGAAGGGCTTTCAATGCATCCTTTTCTGCCTTGTCAATAATGCCCCTGACTTTGATATCTGTCCTCTGAAGCTGCCTTATTATGTCCTTGTCGGTAATATCAGCAAGCATAAACACAATTTCCTGCTTTGCAGACATTAACTGCTCGAGGACATGCTCCTTGCACCTGTCTTCAGGGCAGAAATAATTCTCAACAAGGGCATTATTGTACATGATTTTGGGGCAAACCACGTGCCTTTTTCCGCCTGGAATTTCTGCGTACTCGTCAAGATAATTCCTTGCCAGCAAAGGGGAGTGTATTATTACTGCATTGTTGGCCCTGTAAGTTTTTGTCGGGTTCCAAGAGCCAGTCCAGACAACACTCTTGTTTATAACGCAGAACTTGTTGTGCATCAATGGCGCCTTGCCGTCCTCTGTTTTCCATTCAATGTTTTTCAGCGCATTTTGTATTTCCGGCAAACTCACGTCATACAAGGCGCATTTTGCGTCATCTGCATTGTTGATGAGGTTGGCGAGCAGGATTGTGCAGTTGTCCCTTTCGCAAAAGTAAGCCTCAATCGGAGGGCCTGTCTCAATCAGGATATTCTTTGCGCAGGCGGCAAGAAGGAGCAATAAGACGATAATTATCCGCCTCATTGCATTGACCTCCTGCTCTTCTGCAGGGCAAACATTATTCCGGGGTATTTGTCGTCGAGGGACTCAAGGGCTTTCCTCAATGAGGATTTTGGCAGGGCTGCTTGTTTTATGCCCTCTAATTCGCAATATTTCTCAAGCTCTTTTGTGGTGATGTTTGAGAATATGTTAAGGGCTTTTGTTTTGCCGGCTGTTTTGCCACTGAATAACTGCTCGAGAAACTCAACTGCCTCATCATCTGCTGTCTTTCCGACGATAATTACCTCTGCCTTTGTTTTTGTAACATACTTTAGAGGAAGGCCTGTTACTGCGCTTTTGAACAGGATTGGCAGGGCTCCTTTGCCGTCAATAAACACCTTTTGTCCTGGCTTGAGCCATCCATGGTCACGGATTGCCTTTCTCACCCTCCTCCTTAATAATAGGGCAAAGCACTGCCTGCAAAGGGGGCTGAGATGCGTGAAGAACACTTTTGCAGGCTTTTTGCAGATGCAGTGTTTATTGTCCATAATATTTATATAGTAGAAAGCCCATTAATAAGCTTATAGGGGGTTAGGAAGCAGACTGGAAGAGCAAACAGGGGGCTCTGCCAGTTTAAGATGCTACTACTTCCGAGTAGCATATAAACCGAAAGATTTATATACTACAATAGGTATATCAGAGGGTATAAGGGGGTAATAGACAAAGTATCATACTGCTCAAAAATCATTATCTATCACCTCTTTTTCCCGCGCAGGCGCCTTCGGGTGCCTGCGTGGGTTTTAAAATCATACCAATCACCTCTTTTTCCCTTCGCAAGCGCCCTTCACCGGGCGTTTGCAGGGGTTTGTCAGCTGTTAGCGAGAGCGCTGTCCAAGGCAAACGCAATAAGAAGGCTGCAGGAGTTTGTGGGCGATGGCTGAGTGCCAGTTCATTGCTTCTTTGGCCTTGGAGGCAAACAGCTCGGGGGCGGAAGGTATGTTCCGGTGTTCCTGGGTTCCCTGTCCCATTTTTTGCAGTAAGGGATTTTCTGGCCGAATGGACCGCAGGAAGTCAGGTTGAAGAACCTGCACTTTTCCCTGTGAGCCCTGTCAAAAGTGCAGACTGTTCCTGCATTATACCCTTTGAAGTCGCCCTGATACCATTCTGAATGCCTGCCGTCAATAAGGCACGCGCTGATTTCAAGCTGTTCTTTTGCAATGTATTCGATGTAAATATCAAAGCCGTGCCATGTGTTAAGCTCTGGCTTTTTGTCCTTCGCGCACACCTTGTAGATGTAATGCGCGAAGAACTTGTTGTGGGTTTTGAGGGCAATCGGCTTTTTGCCTGTCTTTCGCTCAAACTCTTTCATTTTTTTAAGGACATCATCAATGGTTTCAATACCGGCATCACTTATTTCAGTGTATCTTCCGTTAAGGTTGCAGAGGGTTGCCTGCGGGCTGAAAGGGTTGCCCAATGGAAATCCCCTTGTGTACTGCCACCTGCATTTGAGAGGGGGGTTGTGCGCGCGGGAATATGCTGCTGTGCAGACAACAGCTTTCCTGCCGAATTTCCTGCATATTGACTTATCCTTAAGCGCAAACCTCAAATCCTGCTGGCACGCCTCAACCTCAAGCTGCCCTTTTGTGAAGCGGGCAAGGTAAAGCTCGCAGCCGTGCCATTTTTTCAGAACAACCTTTTCGCTCTCAGCAATGGCGTGATAATAGCCACCCAATGACCTGTTCTGAATATGCACAATCGCGCCTTTTTTGCCTTCCTTTTTCTCAAACTCATCAATCTGTTCAAGAAGCCAGTCAATTGTTTTCTTGTCCATACAGCTTAGATACCAGCACAGGCAAGTATGCAGTCATTTATAAGAATTTGTTGCAGTTAGCGCTTCTTCCTCCCCATCTGCCCAATCGCATCCTGCAATGCCTCTGCAAACATTGAGATGATTATTCCGAGGATTGCGCCTGCAATAATCCAGAGGAAATGCGGCTCTATCCTTTGCCAAAGGGTTGTTGTTTTGGAGTTTGTTTTGGGGAAATAAATGTCAAGGTTTGAGAATTCAAGCGCATACTCTGCAAAGAGCAGTGCAGAATACTTGTCCATCTCCTTCAAAGAACCGGAATACTCGTAATAACTGTAGCCGATTATTGGGAAAATGCCTTTTTGCTGGCTCCTGGCAATGGCTTCTTTTGCAATTTCGCGCTTAAGGTCAATAAGATCGTCAACCCTTGCAGCCTCAACGCCAATAACGCTGAGGATCACGTCTGACTGTGCTTTTGACTTTGAAGCCTTGTACAGGCAAAGGGTGTAATTGCCTGAAGCAAGGTCCTTGTATGCCCTGTCAAGCTCAGCCCTTGCATCATCGAGGGCATCAGGAAGGAATGACCTGACATAATTTATGCGCTCCTCTGCCTCTGAAATTTTTGCAGCGCACGAATCCCTCAGGCTTGGGATGCTGACAGAGTACTTTGCATCATTGCTGTCAAAAAACCTCGCCCATATCTTTGCTGAATAAAGGCGCTCTTCTGCATAAGCAATATTTTCAGCAGTGCCATTGCCGCCTGTATCTGCAAGGAGGTTTTTTGCCTCAAGCAGCCGCTCCTTCACAACCATGTATGTCTGCAGGTCTGTTATTGAGCTGATGTTCCTGCTGTCGATGGCTGCTGAATAATCGGCAATCCTTTTATTCAGCTCAGCTAGCGCCCTTTCAATGTCATTTTTTGCCCAGCGCCTCTGCAATGCCCATGCCTGCTTGTAGCCGACATTGCTCCTGAAGCAGAATGAGGCACTGGCATAATACTGGCTGTTGCCAAAGGCTGCCTTTGCCCTTGCGCTCATGTTAAGCGCCTCCTCCTCAAGCATGGTTGTGTTTGCATCGCCGCGGTGCCTTTCCAATGATTCCCTTATTTGCCCTGTGCGGTTGCAAAGCACACCAGCAACAGACTTCATTGTTTCCTGGTAGTCAGGCTCGATTGTGAGGTTGGCAGGAACCCTTGTGAAGTTCCTGCCTGTGTATTCTTCCAAAGCCTCAAGGATTGTTGAAACCTCTATGACCTCAATGCCAAGCAGGTTGCCGTATTCAACAAGGTCTGTTGTCTTGTTTGTTTCGCTGTCAGTGGAGTTTGCAGTGCCCATTGGGATAAGCACCCTGGTAATGCCTGCCTTTGCTGCAGCAGTGATTTTTTCCTTAAGCCCGCCGACAGGGCCTATGATTCCGCCTGAGTTAATTGTGCCTGTGATTGCAGTGTCATTCCTAAGCTCAAGGCCGGCAATAAGCGATGCTGAAAGCACAGACGCAGTTGAGCCGGCGCTTGGACCGCCCACAATGCCAGGCAAAGCCCTTATTGTGAAATAAAAATCCTTGTCAGAACAGTCAATGTCCAGCTCCTTGCACGCTATCTGCTGGGCAAAACGCATTGAAATCTGGGTTGTAATCTTTGTCAGCGGAACAGTCTCAAGATAAACCCTGTTTTTGCCAGGCTCTATGCGCAAATCAAGGTCTGCAACAGCGCCAAATGATATTCCGCTGCTGTCCTCTGCAAGCGCAAGAAGCTTGATTGTTCCGGACTGCGCAATAACAGATGGGATAATAATGGCAATCACTGCAACCCACACGAGCAATTTCATCGGCGCAGAAACAAGGCAGGTGCTTATAAGGATTTGCAAGAAAGCAGCATTAAGAGAAGCAACCTACAAATAACGCGCCTTCGGCGAGAGACACTCCTCACTCATGCAAACCGAACTCCGTTCAGGTTTGCGAGTTCGGAGGAAATAACAGGGGAAGAATTTCCATTATTATTGGTAATGCGACTGTAAGGAGCTCGTTATTAGTAGTTATTTTCGTTTAAAGAATTATTTCTGTGACTTTTTTCTTGGTTTTGCCGCTTTCTTTTTTGGCTTTGGCGCTTTTGGCTTTCCTGCTTCGCCTTTTTCTTCCTTCCTTGCCCTTTCAATGTACCTGCACTTGGGGAACTTGTTGCACGCAATGAATTGGCCGTAAACACTCTTCCTGAGCACGAGCTCGCCTTCCTTGCACTTGGGGCACTTTTTGCCTTCCTCAAAATGAATCTTCTTTGAGGGACAATCAGGATTTATGCAAACCTGCTGCGGCCTTTTTGCCTTGCGAATCATTGTAATCATCGGGTAAGAGCAGTGCGGGCAGACCTCCTTGCCAACCTCAACCAGGCCGGAGAGGGGCAGCTTGAATGTTGTCTTGCAGTCAGGATACTTGTTGCACGCAGCAAACCTGCCAAACTTGCCTTTTCTCAGGACTATTTCGCCTTTCTTGCACACAGGGCACGGGCCGATTGTTGTCATTGCAGCCCTTGTTTCTGTGAAAGTTGTCCTAAGCTCAGCGCCGACCTGCTTTTCCTTCTTCTTGAAGTCACCAAGAATTTCAAGCAGGACATGCCTTGCCTCTGAAAGCACCTGGTCTTTCTTTTTTGCGCGCTCCCTTATTGACTCCATATCAAGCTCAAAATGCCTTGTCAGCTCCTCGTCAATGATTTTCGGCGCGTGCTTTTCAAGAACCTCAATCACCCGTATGCCAAAGTCAGTCGCGGTTATGGGCTCGCCCGTGACATAATTGCGCTTGAACAACGTATCAATGATTTCTGCCCTTGTTGCCTTTGTGCCAAGGTTGCGCTTTTCAAGCTCGCGGATTATGCTTGAGGGGGTATAGCGCTTTGGAGGCTGTGTCTCGCGGTCATGCATTTGTATATTCTTGACCTTTACCCTCTCATTCTCGTTCACGTTAGGCAGCTCAATCTCCTGCAGCCTGACATAAGGCTCATAAAGCATATGCCAGTTTTTCTCAATCGTGCGCGTGCCTTCTGCAGCAAAAGGCTCATTGTTGACATCGATTGTTATGTTCATTGTCTCCCTTACTGCAGGCTCGCCGAATGTTGAGAGGAATCGCTTGACTATCAGGTCATAAACCTTGAACTCGCGGTCCTCAAGCCTGCCTGGCTGTATGCCTGTCGGGTAAATTGCAGGGTGGGCAGGGTCTGACTTTTGCCCATTGTGCGGGAAAAGCTTTGGAAGCGAAAGCACCTTGCTGCATAATGGGGCATAGCGGGACTGCCTTGCAAGGTGGTCAATGATTTTCTTGTAGCCAATCGCAGGAGGCAGCTGTTGCGAAGAGGTTCTCGGGTAGGAAATAAATCCCTCTGTGTACAAGTCCTGTGCTATTGCAAGCGTGGCTTTCGGGCTGATTCCCAGGCACTTGTAAGCCTCTGTCTGCAGAGTAGTGAGGTCAAACGGGTAAGGGGGGTTTTGCCTGAACTGCCTGCGCTCCACAGAAGCAACTGTGCCCTCTTTTGCGCCATGCACTTTTTTCATCACTGCTTCTGCATCATGCTTTTTCCAGAACTTTCCTGCCTTGTGCCAGGCAGTAATCATGCCTTCCTTGGCGTCTGCATTCAGCTCTATTTCCCAGTAAGGCACTGGCTTGAATGACTTGATTTCCTTTTCGCGGTCAACAATTATCTTGAGCGCAGGGCCCTGGACCCTTCCTGTGCTCAGAATCTTGAACATTCCTGCAGCCTTGATAGCAGAAGTCAATGCCCTTGAGATGTTAATGCCATAGTAATAGTCAAGGAAGTGCCTTGTCTCTCCTGCCTCTGCCTGCCCCCAGTCAAGGTGGCTGGCTGCCTTTTCATAGGACTCAATTAGCTCATCCTTTGTAAGGGTTGAGAACTTCATCCTCCTTGCATCATTCCTGTGGCAGATGTAGCGAATGACATTCAAGCCAATGACTTCGCCCTCAACATCATAGTCGCACGCAACAGTGTACTTGTCAGCGTTCTTTGTGAGCTTTTTCAGCGCATCAGCATATTTCTGGCTGAATGCAGCATCTTTTGAAATATCAGAGACAGGCACCCATTCGATGTCAAAAACAGGATACTGAAAGCCCTTCTTTTCCTTCTCGGCAAGCCCAAACAAATGGCCGACTGCGCAGCCAACAACGATGTCTGATTTTCCACGGGTTACCTTATAGAAAGGAACCCCCTTGTAGTTCTCCTTTATCGGCTTGCCATCTGCCAATGCCTCTGCAAGCTTCTTTGCAGCGTTCGGCTTCTCAGTAATTATTAGTTCATATCCCATTGTTTTGTGTAGGTTCTATAAAGGATTTAAAAAGGTATGTTTTGGAGGCTCAAAATCTATATAAAGAGCCTGCTTGTTTACCGACGATGCAAACAGTGTTGGGGGGAGAACATGGTTGAAGTGAAACTTGCAGGATTCAGCACACCAATACACATCTTTGAGGAGCTGAACGCGATAAAAGAAAGGCTTAGCACGTGTTCCATTGACAATCCTGCACAAGAACTTACAACAATACAGCAAAAAATTGAGAAGCTGATTGGGCAGTTCACTCCAGAACCACTTGCGGCGGCATGGGCAAGAATCAGCAGAGACCCAGAAGACATCAACCAACTCCTTAAAGAAGCCCTTGAAGACGTGCCAAGAGCAAGAAAATCAAACGAAACAATCATACACGGAATGGGACACCACGCAGCAGCGCACAA
>JAWABQ010000007.1:0-41749 GCA_038884575.1 Candidatus Woesearchaeota archaeon | reverse complement strand
TCCTGAATTATTATGGCCCTGATGCGCTTGACTTGTCATTTGCAGTCGTCCTTGCAGGGCTTGTGCTTGCAGACATCCTTATTGCCGATTACGGCTGGAAGCTGTTGCTTTACCACAACCTGCAAAGGAAGCACGAGGTTGAGGGGCTTCACACAGCAACATTGGGATTCATCAGCAGCATAATTGTTTACAAGCTTTTTGCGCTTCCTGTCGCGATTGCAGCAATAGCAATGCTTATTTATGGCGATGCTGCCGCAGCAATGGCCAGCATTTTACTGAAAAACAGGAAAAAGACTGATTTCTGGCGCATGTTGGCAATGCTTGTTGTGAGCACCATTGCCGGCTGGATTGTGTTTGGCTGGATTGGGGTGGTTATGGGCATTGCTGCAACGCTTGCAGAATGCCTTGCTGCAAAAATTGATGATGCAATAACAATCCCGGTATTTGCAGGGCTTGCCGGCCACCTGCTGATGATTGTTTTCTTATAAGAAATAACTGGCTGTCCATGCAACAACAGCAAACAAAAGTCCTGCCCCAGCTGCCTTGTAAAGCCCTTTTTTCTGCCTGACAAAAAGCGAGCCTGTCGGAAGACCGTAAAGGAACATCAATGCGCTTGTCAGGAACATCATGTTCGTGTTCACTGAGAATGCAAATGCCAGCCCGAACACTGCCTCAACAGCAAATGCATTCCGCGCCTGCTTGAAAGCAATGTATGCGAATACTGCTGCAAGCGCAGGTATGACCAGGTAAAGCGACCACTTGTTGCAATAAAGGAATACGGCAGAAACTGACACGAATAGCAGGTGCTGCATTATCATGAAATATTTTTTTCCTGCTGCAAGCTCTTCCTTTGTCGCCCGCCCAAGGAAATACCCTGCAACCGGCGCAGCAGCCGGAATCAGCAGTGCAAGAAGTATGTTCAGGATTCCCATGCGCTGTGCCCCCACTGCACGAGTAAGTCAACACCAAGATTTTCAACAGAAATCGGGACATCGCATGCGCCATAACAAGAGCCAGCCCATATCATTATGATTGCCCCTGTCTTTTTCTCAAGCTCTTTTGCAATGACCCCTGCCTCTGGCTTCAGGCCGTCAGGAAGCTGTATGCAGACTGTCTTGGCTTTGGATTTCCTTATTTCATTTGCCACTTTTTCAAGCTCTAGGTCGTATTCCATCAAGCAAGAATTGAATTCTGTTGTTTAAAAGGTTTCTGATTTCATCAGCCATACCTGCGCTTGTATTCTGCAGAAAGCGCCTGCCCAAGGCAGTCATAGTTGCGTAAGAAATCAGGGTCATTATGGTCCTTTGCCACGACTGGCTGCATGAAGGCCTTTGCCTTGCGTATTCCTGCTGCAAAGTCCTTTGGTGTTGCAGTGCCGTGCTCCTTGACTATTGTGTCAGAGAGCCCGAGCAGGTATGCTGCGCTGTACTGGGATGCGTCAATGCTGTTGGAAAGCCCCAAATGCTTCAGGGCAGTTGCTATCTTCCCGAAAAGTGATTTCTTGCTGTGCGCCTTGATTACGCGGATTGTCTTTTCTATGAACTTCAGCCCGAGGTTTCCGCTGTAGCCGTCCATCACCATAACATCTATGTGCCTTGAGTCAACGTCATCCGGCTCTGCAAACCCGAGGTAATTAAGTCCATTCTGCCTTTTTTCGGCTTCCAAAAGGGCGTTGCAGGACTGCACAAAGCGTGTGCCCTTGTCATCCTCCGTTCCTATGTTAACCAGGCCGACGCGCGGATTTTGCACGCCCTTGAAAATGGTCATGTAAAGAGAGCCAAGCCTTGCAAATTTCACAACATCCATTGCGTTCCTGGCATACTGCCTGCTCGGCATGAATATGTCCCTGAGCTTGTCATTGTAGTCTTTCTGCCTGAGAATGTATGCGCTTGCCTCATCAGGGTGCTGGGCAACGTATTCGCGCACCGCGCCAGGGTCATTTCCTATTCCGTCAGGCAGTTTTGGCGGCTCTTCAATATCCCTGACATCATAAAGGTCTGCATTGCCGCCCAGGTCAAGGGCAAGGTAAGGACCGCCGCTGTTTTCGCGCGGAAATTCAACCGCGAGCGCTATGCGCTTTATCCCCGGTATGCGGTTTCGCAGGCTGTTTGGCAGCCCTATTCGCGTGTTGAATGCAGTAACCAGCGGCATTTTTCTGCTTGAGAAATATTCAATGACCTGGCTGAGCAGGTTTTGCTGTTTTAATTTCAGGAAGTCTCCGTTCGCCAGGCTTTTTTCCTGGCTGCTGACCTCGCTGCTTGGCGAAAACTCCACAACCTCAAGATTGGGCA
Organism: Candidatus Woesearchaeota archaeon; assembly: GCA_038884575.1. Classification (GTDB taxonomy): domain Archaea; phylum Nanobdellota; class Nanobdellia; order Woesearchaeales; family ARS49; genus JAWAAW01. Next base: position 39,458 of record JAWABQ010000007.1, on the reverse strand, counting down.
GCCTGTATGGCAGGCGCGCATCCTTTTCAACAGCAAGCACGTATGCAACGTCGTCAAGCTTTGCCTGGCTGATTCCGTAAAGGGCGCGCACGTGCGGAGGCCCTTCTTTTGTCGTGTCTCCCCCTATTCCGTCAACGCCTATGGTAATAACGCCTTCACTCATCGGGATTGGTTTCTTGGCGGCTTTTTTTAAAGGTTTTGAAAAAAAATAATGAGCCCGCTGAGATTTGAACTCAGGACCGCTCGATTATCAGTCGAGTGCTCCACCAGGCTAAGCTACGGGCTCATATAGACGGGGAAACTCCAGATGGTTTTTTAAACTTATGCCTCCTCAGGGCTCACGATGGGGAAGACAGTAAAGCTTGAGCCTCTTGCTGCAGAGCCTGCAATAAACTTGGCGCTTGACACCCTTGCAAAGAACAAGCAGGCATTTGTTTTCGTGAACACCAAGCGCTCTGCTGAAAAGACAGCAGAGGATATTGCAAAAAAGTCAAAGTTTGAGACAGAGCATACTGTCGAGCTTTCTGAAAAGGTCCTCCGCGTGCTGCAAAAGCCGACCCAGCAGTGCGAACGCCTTGCAAAATGCATCAGGAAAGGAATTGCGTTCCACCATGCAGGGCTTCATTCAAGGCAAAAAGAGCTTGTTGAGGAGCACTTCCGCAACGGCGCCATAAAAATAATCTGCTGCACCCCCACATTGGCAGCAGGCGTGGATTTGCCTGCATTCCGCGCCATAATCCGTGATGTAAAGCGCTTTTCCGGACAGGGCATGGCAAACATTCCTGTGCTTGAATTCCACCAGATGGCAGGAAGGGCTGGCAGGCCGAGCTTTGACCCTTATGGAGAGGCAATTGTTGTTGCAGGAAGCGAAGGCGAAAAAGACTCGTTGTTTGAGCAGTATGTCAGGGGATTTCCAGAGGACATTTATTCCAAGCTTGCTGTTGAGCCTGTGCTTAGGACATATGTTCTCTCGCTCATAGCATCAAAGGTTGTGCAGTCAAGGGACCAGATTCTTGAGTTTTTCTCGAGGACTTTCTGGGCACAGCAGTTCAGGGACATGAAAAAGCTCAACAAAATAATTGAAAAAATGCTTTTAATGCTGGAGGATTGGGAGTTTTTGGGCAAAACCGACAATACGTACCGGGCCACAGTCCTTGGAAAGCGCATTGCAGAGCTTTATATTGACCCTTTGACAGCCCACCAGTTCGTGATGGGTGTTGACAGGGCGTCTGGGATGAAGCCAATCCCGCTTTCCTGGCTGCATTTGATTGGGTGCACTCTTGAAATGAGGCCCCATCTCAGGGTGAGGGCAAAGGAATATGACAGCATCCAGGAGCAATTGGCGCTTTATGGCAAATATTTCCTTGTTCCTGAGCCGTCAATGTTTGAGCCTGAGTTTGAGGAATGGCTCCATGGCTTCAAGACGGCACTGATGCTTCAGGACTGGATGGAGGAAAAGGACGAGGAATTCCTGCTGGAGCATTATGATGTGCGGCCTGGTGAGACAAGGGCAAAGCTTACCACAGGCGACTGGCTGCTTTATGCCCTTGGCGAGGTTGCAAGGATAAGGCAGCACATGAACCTTCTGAAAGACATCCAGAAAATGCGCTTCCGCCTGAGGTATGGGGTTAAAGAGGAATTATTGCCGTTGCTGCGGCTTGAGGGCATTGGCAGGGTGCGCGCAAGGACTTTGTTCCGCGCCGGCATCAAGGACCTGGGTGATGTGAGAAAGGCAGAGCTTGGCAGGCTTGAGAACATCCTTGGTAAGAAAATCGCATTTAGCATCAAGAAGCAGGTTGGTGAAAGTGTTCCTGAGGTTGAGGACCTGCCTGCGCCTGCGCCAAACAACCTCGCGCAGTGGGAAAAAGAATAAACGCCCCTGCGGAGATTTGAACTCCGGTCGACGGGACCGCAACCCGCCAGTCTATCCAAGCTAGCCTACAGGGGCATAAGATAATTGACGAATAATGGGTTTAAATAGCTTCTTATTTCCCCCTTCCCCTCTGCTCTTCATAGAGCTTTTTGACGTCTTCAAGAGTGCTGATTTCCTCTGGGCTCCTGTCCTCGCGGAGCTTGACAAACCTTGGAAACCTGAGGGCATATCCGGAGCTGTAGCTTGGCGATGCCTGTATTTCTTCGTAATTGACCTCGATGACGATGAATGGCTTGACTTTTATTTCCTTGCCAAGGTCCTGCGTGACAAGGGGCAATAGCAGGTCTGATATCTGCTTGAAGCTTACCCCTTCCTCTTCTTTTTCCTTTATTCCTGTCCCGACTCTTCCTATCTCTGCATATTCGCCTGTGTCCGCATCCCTGACTGCGATTACAAAGCTGGCAAACCATTCTGCCCTTTTTCCCTCTCCTTTTTCTGCGCCAACTATTACAACATCAAGGGGCTCCATAACCGGCTTTATTTTCATCCCATAGCCGACGCGAAGCCCTGGCTTGTAAATTCCCTGCAGGTTTTTCATCATCATTCCCTCGTTTCCTGCAGCAAGCGATTTTTGGTAGAACCTGTCTGCCTCTGCCGGGTTGTTGACTATTTCCTGCGATGCGGGCATTATTTTCTGGGCAACCGGCTTTACTATTTTCTCGACGAGCCTCCTTCTTTCCGAGAAAGGCATTTTCAAACAGTTTTTTCCCTCATAATAAAGGATGTCAAACACATTTACTTCAACAGGGAATTCTTTTGAAAGCTCTGCGATGTCATATTTTCTTTTTATCCGCTGTGAAATCCCCTGGAAGGGCAGGTATTTTCCTGTTTTTGTGTCAATTCCGACTGCCTCTGCCTCTACGATGAAGTCATTGCCTGTTATGTTCTTTTCAACAAGCGCAACAACGTCAGGGAATTGTGCTGTGACATTCTCAAGGCGGCGCGTGAAAAGGGTTATTTTGCCGTTGTGCTTGTGTATCTGCATCAGGAATCCGTCGTACTTGTATTCTGCCGCTGCGGGTGTTCCGACTGTTGCGAATGCATCAGGAATGTCTTTTGCCTTCTGGTACATCATTACCTTGACCGGCCTGCCGGGCTCGAGTGCTATCGTGCGCAGTGCTTCCAGCCCCCCTTTCCTGAGCGTTGAGGCAACAAGCGCAAAGTCATTTGCTATGTCTATTGCGCCCTGCACTGCCTCAAGGGTTTTCTCGTACGGCTGCCTGTTGTCGTCAGGCAGGACAAGCTCGTTCTTTTCCGCGTCATACGTTATTCCGAGCTCTTTTCCGAATGCCGCCCAGGTTATTGCGTCCCTTATTGTGCCCTCGCCAAGTCCCACTCTGAGCTCGGAGAGGACTGTCCTTACCAGGTATTTTGCCTCTTCCGGCTTTGCGCTGGTCAGGAGTTCTGCGAACAATGCGAGTTTTTTGTCCACTGTGCCTTCCCCTTCTGCTGTTGCTATCTTTTGCAGGTTGTCAAAGACTTTTTTTGCTGTCAATTCCTGGGAGAAAAGCGTTGCCTGTATTTTTTTCTTTATGAGCGCTGCTGCTGTCTCCCCAAGGTCTCCTGTCTTTGCCCAGTGGCTTTCAACCTTGTCCAGCGCAATCCCTGTTGCAAGGGCTATTGCCTTGAGCAGGAGCTGGGTTGACATGCCTATTTCGCGCGAGTCCCATTGTGGAAATACCCTTCCCTGGAGCAGAAGCATTACGTGGTCAAGCTCATTTTCAGGAATCGAGGAGATGAATTTTGCAAGAATGGCTGTTTTTTCAAGGCGCTTTGTTGTCTTTTCAAGCTGCCCATAAACCCCCACAAGACCGCTGTACTTCATAGAAAAGATTATATATGCACTCTTTTTAAAATCTTCCCGTAATGGAAACCCTGGAATGCATCGAATCAAGGAGGAGCTGCAGGCTTTATCTTGATATTCCTGTCGAGTTTGAAAAGCTTGGCAACATACTGAATGCAGGCCGTGTTGCCCCGAGCTCTGGAAACCTGCAGGACTGGCGGTTTGTCCTTGTCACAGAAGAAGGCTTGAGGAAGCAGCTTGCAGAGGCGTCAATGAAGCAGTACTGGATGGAAAAGGCCCCTGTCCATATTGTTGTGTGCAGCTCTCCTGAAAAAGAGGAGCGCCAGTATGGGAAGCGCGGACAGGAGCTGTATATGGTGCAGAACTGCGCAAATGCCGCAATGAGCATGCTTTTGGCAGCGCATGACCAGGGGCTTGGAGCCTGCTGGGTGGGTGCGTTTGAGGAGACAATGGTGCGCAGGGCGCTCCAGATGCCTGACGGTGTGAAGCCACTGGCAATCCTGACGATCGGTTATCCTGATGAGGAGCCTGCAAGGACCTCCAAGCTGGCTATTGATAATGTGACTTTCATAGAGCGCTGGGGCAACAGGATCAAGGACTTTGCTGCATTTGTCGGCTATTATTCAACCCATGTCGCAAAGACAACTGCATACGCCAAGGAGGCAATAGGCAGGTTCTTGGAGAAGTGGAGCAAGTAATTCAGAAATTCTTGTTTTCAGAGACAGCGCCCGGGATGTCCAGCCAGTCTTTATTTGCCCTTACCTGAAGGTTCAGGTCCCATGCTGCCTGCAAAACCCGTGGCTCATAGCCGAGCTCGCGCGCAAGATATGTCAGAGCCCTTAAGTCCTTTGGGAAGCATTTGCCTCCAAAGCCAAGATCTCCATCAGGGCCTGGAACGTCAATGTTTCGCCCTATCCTTTCGTCATTCAGTATTGCATCCTTGACTGCATTGTAATCAACGCCTGCCCTTTGGCATATCTGGTATATCTCGTTTGCAGTGGCAATCTGCATTGTAAGCATCACATTTGCTGCGTACTTTATCATTTCCGCAGTGTTCCTGTCAACACAAATGTATTTTGCATTTGGGAATAATGGGGTGTAAACCGCCTTTAGTTTTTCCCTGCTTTTCTCGTCATTTGCGCCGATGACAACCCTGTTTGTATTCATCATGTCCTCAAGCGCGTGCTTTTCCCTCAGGAACTCAGGGTTGAATGCGATTGGGAAAGCATACCTTCCTGCAAGCGTATCTGATGTTCCTGACACTGCTGTTGAGCGGACAACCATAAGCAGGTCCTCATACTTTCTTCCAACCAGCTTGACAACATTGCTTATCGAGTCAAAAGAATTGTGAATTGCAGAATAGTCCATTGCGCCGCTTCTCTGCATTGGTGTCGGAACGCAGACAAAGCAAACCTCTGCATTCCTGGCAATCTCCTCAAGGTTTGCATAGGCATTGTATTTGCTCTTGTATTTGTCATACGGGTATATTTTGTGGGCTTTTTTGAGGACCTCAGCAGTTGTGCCACCGACAAAACCCATCCCTATTATTCCAATGTTCATTTTACCGCTGCAGTTTGCAGGTCTATAAAAGCCTTCGTAAGAGGCAGAAGAGCTGCATATAATATACTGCGTATTTATATACTTGGATATTTATATTAGAGCACAGATTTATTTATATACCCGGATTATTAAACAAGAGAAAAATAATTGATTTTAACACGAGTTTTGGCGAACTCGGGTTAAAATTTGTGTGTGAATATTACGTTGAACTTGGCGTTCTTACGTTGAAGTCTTTTTGGCGTTCATGATAAGAGTCTTGGCGGAAACTTATCAACCGACTTCTGAGAGGAGAACAAACAACACTTCCATATAAGCATTTCGAATGTGGGATGAATGCAATGGAATGTGTATGTTAGAGAGCATAATAAAAGACCAACCTAAAAGGGGGATGACAAAATGGAATTAATTGTGCAGAAGGCGGCGGAAAACAACCAGATGCAGGTCGACAACATTAAAGTCGGCCAGGCAAACATAAAAGTGATTGGCGCAGGAGGGGCAGGAAACAACATGGTTACCTGGCTCTACAAGCGCGGAATAAAGGGCGCTGAAATAATTGCCGTGAACACTGACAAGCAGCACCTGCAGGTTTCTGAAGCTGACAAGAAATTCATCATAGGCAGGGATGTGACGCGCGGCCTTGGCTGCGGCGGGTTCCCTCAGAAGGGCGCAGAGGCAGCGCAGGAAAGCATTGCCGAACTCAAGGACGCCCTCAAGGAGGCAGACATGGTCTTTGTCTGCGCAGGGATGGGCGGAGGAACAGGGACAGGCTCTGCGCCGGTCATAGCAAACCTTGCAAAGGACGGCGGGGCAATAGTCATAGGCACTGTTACAATGCCGTTCAACATTGAGCGCGCGCGCATTGAAAAGGCAGAGTTCGGGCTTGAACAGCTGCGCAAGCACTCAGACACAGTCATAGTGATTGACAACAACAGGCTTGTGCAGATTGCAGGAAACCTGCCAATCCAGCAGGCATTTGCTGTTGCAAACGAGCTCATCGCGACAATGATAAAGGGCATTGTCGAGACAATAGCAATCCCATCGCTTGTCAACCTTGACTTTGCAGATGTCAGGGCAATAATGACAAATGGCGGCGTGGCAGCCATCGGAGTCGGAAGCTCTGACACGACAAACAGGGTTGAAGAGGCAGTCAAAGGCGCCTTGGAAAATCCTCTGCTTGACATCAATTATGCCGGCGCAACAGGAGCGCTCATCCACGTTATTGGCGGGCCTGACATGACTTTGGATGAAATCAACAAGGTCGGCGAGCTCGTGACAGCCGAGCTGGACGAGGATGCCAATGTGATTTGGGGCGCCCGCGTTTGCGACGATATGAAGGGCAAGCTCATGGTGATGACAATCATAACCGGAGTCACCTCGCCATGGATTATCGGAAGGCAGCAGGTCAAGGAGACAAAGAAGGCACAGATTGAAGACGAGCTTGGTATTGAGCTCATCAACTAATGGTCACCCCCTTTGGTCTTTGGTGGTGTACATTCTTTGCCTTCATTCATACCACCCCCATCGTATATGAAGGCAAAAACCCGGCCCCTCCGCGAAGGAGGGGTTCTTTATTTTTACCATGTACTGAGGTAATCCATGGCTATTCCGCTTGATGTCGGCTTGACAAGGCTGGTTGTGGCGCTTGCGCTTGGCGCGATTATTGGCTTTGAGCGCGAACTCCACAAGTCTCCTGCAGGGCTCAGGACAATAGCGCTTGTTACAGTCGGGGCAGCGCTTTACACCCTTGCCTCGCTGGAATTCTCGGCGCCTAATGCTGATGTTTCGCGCATTGCAGCCCAGATTGTTGTCGGCCTTGGCTTCATTGGCGGCGGGGTCATATTCCAGCTCAAGGACACAATTCACGGCCTCACCACAGCAGCAAGCGTCTGGGTTGCCGGCGCAATCGGCCTGATGGTAGGCATTGGGGAGTATGTGTTCGCATCAGCAACGACGCTGATTGTTGTGCTTGTGCTCTGGCTTGGCGTGTGGGAGAAGAAAGCCCTGACGCACAACGGGCTTGCAAAGAAATAATAAGCAGGTTTTTAAACGCCATTCTATAGGATATTCTCATGGCATTATTCCTTATTGGGATTGGCTTGGGTGATGCAGATGACATCACTTTGAAAGGGCTTGAACTGCTCAAACAGGCAGACAAGGTTTACTTTGAAAACTACACCTCTGTGCTGAACTGCGATGTCAAGGAATTGGAAAAGGTTATTGGCAAAACCATAGAAACAGCCAACCGCGAGGTTGTAGAAAAGAAAGCCGAAGCCACAATCCTTCAGGCAGCCAAAGACGCTGACTGCGCCCTCTTAGTAATCGGCGACCCTCTTGTTGCAACAACACACATTGACCTGTTGCAGAGGGCAAAAAAAGAAGGCATCACTGTAAAAATTATCCATAACGCAAGCATCATTTCAGCAATTGGGGCAACAGGACTGCAGGTTTACAAGTTTGGCAAGACAACAAGCATTCCTTTCCCGACAAAAGAATACATGCCTGAAACTCCTTACCTTGCCATTGAGGAAAACCAGAAAATTGGCGCTCACACTCTTCTTTTGCTCGACTTGAAGCCAGAGGAGAACAAGTTCATGACAATAAATGACGCGATTGATTACCTCCTGAAGATTGAACTCAAGCTTAACAGGAAAGTCTTCACGAGGGATACTTTGTGCATTGGCTGCGCACGCGTTGGAGCAAAAGACCAGCTCATCAAGGCAGGCACAGCCAAAGACCTTCTCAAAATTGATTTTGGCAGGCCAGTGCACTGCCTTGTTGTGCCGGCAAAGCTCCATTTCATGGAAGAGGAGTTTCTGAGTAAATTTCGTTAGATTTATATATAACTTAATCTAACTAGCGTATAACATGACTGAAATTGAATGCATTGCAAAGAAGTGGGGCGGCTCAATAGGGGTAGTCTTACCCAAGGAAATCGTGGAACAGGAGCACATAACCCCTGATGAGCGCATACGCATAGTTGTAAAGAAAATTCCGCTCGCAAGGGACATCTGGAACCTTGGACCAATCACTACAAAGGAGTCCACACAGAAGATAAAGGATGAGTTGAGGAAGGGATGGTGAATTATTTTTTTGACACTTATGCGGTGATTGAGCTTCTAAAGAGAAATCCTGTGTATCTGAAATATGGCGAATTCCCGCTGATCACGACAATACTGAACAAGATTGAACTGACATGGTGGGCTTTGAATGAGCATGGAGAAGAATTTGCGGATATTCTGCGCAAATCAATTGTCCACGTTGTTGAAATTGATGATGAGGTAATAAGAAATGCAATGCTGTTCAGGAAGAACCACAAAAAGCGCGATATTTCAAATGCTGATGCAATTGGCTATGCTTATGCATTGAAGAACAACATCCGTTTTCTGACAGGTGACCAGCAGTTCAAGGGTTTGCCAAACGTGGAATATGTCAAATAAGCAGGTAAAGCTTTTTATACGCAACTTCTGTCCAATAGAATACAGCCCCGTCGTCTAGTGGTCAAGGATAACAGGCTTTGGCCCTGTTGACGGCGGTTCGAATCCGCCCGGGGCTATTTATCAGCTCAGCGGATTTGAACCCAGCCACGATTGGCGCGGTTCGAATCCGCCCGGGGCTATATTAGTTTCATAGAGGTGAAAAAATGACAGGATATGTGGGACCAATCGAAAAACAGACTGTTGAGAATGAATTTTTCAGGAAGGTTTTGTTCACAGGAAAGCACGCGCAGTTGGTTGTTATGTGTTTGCAGCCAGGAGAGGAAATCGGCAATGAGGTGCACAATAATGTTGACCAGTTCTTCAGGATTGAGGAAGGTGAAGCATTGTTTGTCTTCAACAACACTGAAAAGCACACTGCAAAAGACGGCGATGCAGTAATCGTGCCAGCAGGAACGTACCACAATGTAATAAATGCCTCAAAGACAGCAAAGCTGAAGCTTTACACGATTTATTCGCCTCCAAACCATCCTGACGGCACAATACACAAGACAAAGGCAGAAGCTGACAAGGCAGAGGCAGAAGAGCACAAATAAAAAAGAAAAAAATATTTTTTTATTTTTCCTTTGGAACCATAAGCCCTGTGCATCTCCAGTTGATTTCTGCCTCGCGTGACTCAATGTTTACGACGCATGCTGGGTTGCATCCTTCCTTTGGCTCTTTCGGCTCGAATTCAAACCAGACTGTGCCTGTGAAGTCGTTGCACATGTTTCCTTCTTTTACTGTGCCTTCAGCAACGCAGGCGCTGTTCTGCGCGATTTGAAGCGCATCTGATGTTTTCATTGCGAGTTTTGTCCCCTTTTTCTGGCAGACGCTTTCTCCACCGCATCCTGCCAGAATCAGCAGTGCCAAAACCAAAACCATGATGTACGCTTTCATAATGCTAACCTCAGCCGCAATAAACTGCTGTGCTTATTAAAGCTTTACTTCGTTTGCAAGCCCTTTTCCGCCGAACACGTCGCTTGACAGGTATGCAACATGCTTCCTGACAACATCCCTTATTCCTTGCATTAACTCAATGTATGCGTCGTCATGTGTTTCCTCGCAGGGCGCGCTGAGTGCTTCTGGGTTTTCGTCCCTTATCAGCATCAGCCAGTCCCGCGGGTCTGACAATGCTTCCCCTTTCCTTTCTTTTTCGTCAACGCATTTCACAGGCATTTCTGACCATAACCTTTGCTTGATGCGGCTGACAAGCCCTGACTCATCTGCCCTTTTCGGGTTTTCGCTTATCCAGCGCCTGGCATAGCCTGTCATCAGCAGCCTTAAGTCAGTGTCTATGTTGATTTTCCTGATTCCAAGCCTTATTGCCTGCCTGAGTATTGCTTCTGGCATTCCGCTTGTGTCCTTTAGCTTTCCACCATACTGGTTTATTGTTGCCACAACGCTTGAAGGCACTGTTGACGAGCCATGGCTGCACAAGTAATGTTTTTCATTTAGTTGGGAAAGCCTCATGTTGTGATATGAGTCCCCAACGATCTGCAAATTAACCATGTCTGTTTTTCCCTTGAAAGCGCCGTGTGATGTGCCGTATGCGACTGCAAGAATGTCTGCTTCTGTCAAAATCAGGAAGCCAGGGACAAGCCTTGGGTCTGCATATGTTGTTTTTTCGTGGCTGATGTCCTCTTCAACACCTGCGAGCTGGCCAAACTCTGCCTCAACGCTGATTTTCGGGTGCGCGAGTTTGACAATCTCCCTTGTTTTGACCATGTTCTCCAGGGGGTGGTGCTCAGAGCCGTCATACATCACTGAGCTGAAGCCTTTCTCAATGCATTCCTTTGCCGCTTTCTCATTTCCGTGGTCAAGGTGCAAAGAGGCGTAGCCGCTAAAATTAAGATATTTCATTGACTGCAAAAGCATTTCTGCAACCTTGTCAGGCCCGTTGTTGAACTTGCATGCGCCCTTGCTTGCCTGGATTATTCCTGGTGCTTCTGCGTCATAAAGCCCGAGCAGGATTCCGTCTGCCTGGGCCCTGAAGTTGACATTGTATGCGCCGACTGCTGCAGGATGGCCGTTCAGCGACCTCATTTCTGCAGCCCTCAATAATGGCGTTGAAGAATAAAGTGTTGCTCCCATGGCTCCCCCTCCGTTTAAATTTTAAAATATTCAGATGGCAGGTATTCTTAAAGATTTGCAGTGCAGAATGCTTCATGTCGAAATCTTTATAACCTCTGTTCTGCTAACTCCTGCTTATGCGGGTTACTCGGGTGCAGGCGTACATCCTGTTTGCTCTTGGCACTTGCTATGAGGAGTGCTCAAAGCGCTTTGCTGGGAAACCGATGGCTGTTTCGATGAACAAGGTTGCTTTCATTGAGCTTGCCAGGAAGGCGAACATAACTGCCAAGAAGGAGCGCGCTCTTTACAAGAATCTTGAGGCGCTTGAACAACTAAAGCTCATCTCGTATGACAACAAGAATCTTGCCCTGACAGAAAAGGGTCAGAAGGTTTTTGAGCGCGTCAAGGCAGACCTTGCGCCATACATCAATGTTAGGGGGGTGCTGGCAAGCGACCACGTGCTCAACTACACGACAAAAGCCCAGACAATCTTGAAAGGTGACTGAATTTGCCATTGGACGAAGTGATGCGTGACACGACAGCAATGGGCGGGATTGCTGTCTATGTTGTTGTTGCTGTTATTTTCTTCCTCTTGGGGAATGTTAAGGCCGGTGTCCAGCTCATAATTGCACTTGTGCTTTTGTATGCTGTTATTGCAGCAGTCCGCACCTTGTTTTTCAGGAAGCGGCCTGACAAACAGAAATATTCTGGCTTTTTCACAAAGATTGATGCTGGCTCTTTTCCGAGCATGCACAGCGCACGGGCTACAGCGCTTGCAATTATCCTTGCCCTTGTGTTTCCGCAGAACACGATAAGAGTCCTGCTTGTAATCGCTGTCCTTGCTGTTGCTTACACAAGGATAAGGCTGAAACGGCATTATGCGTCTGATGTCATTGGCGGATTGGTCCTTGGCGCGGTTGTTGCATGGGCTGCAATAAAGCTCGCGCCTTTCTTTATTTAAGCGCAATATTTAAAAGGGTTCAACTCACATTCTGACACATAACAGCCCCGTCGTCTAGCGGCCAAGGATAACAGGCTCTGGCCCTGTTGACGGCGGTTCGAATCCGCCCGGGGCTATTTATCAGCTCAGCGGATTTGAACCCAGCCACGAAATGGCGCGGTTCGAATCCGCCCGAGGCTATTGTTTTTAATTCTCACAACCTTTAAAAACACCATTCACGTGTTATTTTCATGATGAATAGGGTGGTTGTTGCAGCATTGTTTGTTTTTCTTGTAGCCCTTGCTGCATGCTCGCAGTCAACAATAAAGGCGCAGCCGTTGAACAACACAGTTCCCCAGCCTGCAAGCAATTGCTCAGCAGTGACTTGTGGCGAGAATGCTTATTGTGATGCAGGAGTCTGCATGTGCTCTGGCGGGTTCAAGAAGTGCGGAAACAAGTGCATTCCTGAGCGCTCGTGCTGCACAAATGCCGAGTGCCCTTCTGGAAAGGTCTGCACGAACGGCGTCTGCGCTGACAAGCCTTTGTGCGGCTATAATGAGGAATGGGACTTTGGCTCCAAATCATGTATTTGTGCAAAGGGCGCAAAATACTGCAAGCCGCAGGGCAAATGCATTCCTGCTAATGGCTGCTGCGAGCACATCGACTGCAAGAGTGACCAGCGATGCGCGCCTACAACATATTCTGCAACAGTCTGCGTTTATTACGGCGCGAAGAAGTGCAGGGTTGCGCACGAGGGTGTTCGCACAGTGTTCATGACGCCTGTGGGTGACTTTGACATTACTCTTCAGAATCTGCTTGAGGGTCCGATGTTTGACCTCAAGGTGAACAATGATACCACGCGAAGGGTCAGGATTAACGAATCAAATACCATCCTTAACGGCACGGCAAGCATCCATGTTGAGTCAATGACTGTCTTTGGCGGGTACTGCAGGGAAGAGCCTGACTGACCATAAGCTTAATAAAGCCCCTTCTTGAAATCATTGTTATTCGAGAGGTGCAGCGGTCATAAGCTTCTGCATGCTGGAGAAAGACAATTTCTCAGTCCTCGAATGGAGACATGAAAGATGGCTAAGATGCATTCAAGGAAGAAGGGGAAGTCAGGACCCCATAAGCCATTGAAGCCGGCAAAGCCGACGTGGTTGAGGTACAAGCCAAAGGAGGTTGAGATGCTTGTTGTGAAGCTCGCCAAGGAGGGCAAGACAGGCTCGCAGATAGGGCTTGTCCTGAGGGACACTTACGGCGTTCCTGATGTCAAGTCAATAACAGAGAAGTCTGTCTCTGAAATCATTGCGGAGAAAAAGCTGGCTCCTGAGCTTCCTGATGACCTTGTCGCATTAATGAGGAAGTCAATTGCGATAAGGAAGCACCTTGAGGCAAACAAAAAAGACGAGGCTGCTCACCGCGGCCTGCTCCTGACAGAGTCGAAAATTAGGAGGATAATCAAGTATTACAAGCGCACAGGCCGCCTTGCAGTTGACTGGAAATACCAGCCAGAAAAGCTCAAGATGTATACTGAATAATTTTGAATTTTTTATTTTTTTATTCTATGTCATCAATGCAAGTAATGCGTTGGGAGCGTACAATCTTGTCAAATTTTCTTGTTGCTGATCGTATTGCCCTGCATAATTGGTCTCCTTCAAGGCTTGGTTCTGTATAATCCCATTCGGGAAACAGAATTCCATAATAGCCCACAAAAATCTGCAGTTCCTGTTCTGTTGCGAGCTTGAAAATTGTTTTCAGATGGTCTGTGAGGTATTCGAGCTTGTGCTTGGCAGTTTCCCTGAACTCAGGATGGCATGTCTGCAACGATGAAGAATAATGCCTCCAGTCAGCAACGATGTCCCGGAAATTTTTGTATTGTTCCTTACGCATGTGAATGTGCCTTAATGCCGGCAAAATAAAAAGATTCACTTTTTTCAGGATTATCTCCTTTTTTTCTGGAAGCAGAGCAGGTATATTATCGGCAGTATTCCGGCTGTGTTAAAGATGAGAATGCACACGTACCATGCGAGCTGGCTGTTCCTTGCTGATTTCCACATCGCAATTCCCTTCCAGACAGCTTCCCACAGCCCTGCAAGAATCAGCAGTGCTATTATGCCTTGAGAAAGCGGAAGGACCGGAAAAGCCATTTACAGCAGGCCCCTTACGTCATCAATGCGCGATGCAACGTCCTGTCCTTTTTTTGTAAGCGCGAGCAGTTTGAGCCGTCCCTGCTTGTCAAAGTTGACAAGCCCCTCGCGCTCCATCTGCTGAAGGATTTTGACAACATGGGAATAAGTGCAGTCAATCTGTTTTGCGAGCGAGGATGCGTAAACCTCTGATTTGGCATTCTTCAGCTCCACGAGCATCATTGCTGGCTTCTCGCGGAAGAAAACGCTGAAGATTTCCTTGTTTTTCACGCAACCACCCCAAATATCGTCTTATTCATATATTTCATGAACATTATGATGCAGGCGATATATAAAGGTTTCGCTCAAAAGTTTTTTTTGAGCCACCCCGCAACAGCCGGAATGATTTGTCCCGACTGATTTTTATCAAATCTGGTTTGTATTTAAATCTTTCGAATAGCGGTGATGGAATGTGTATATCTGCTTTTTTTGTCGTCGGAGAGTTTTTTGCAAAAACATTTAAACAGGCAAAAGCTTTATGCAAAAAATGAGCGTTCTTTTCCCTCACGGGCAAGTGAGAAATGTGCAGAAGCAGATGATGGACGACGTAAGCGATGCTTTGGAAAAGCGCAGGCACCTTGTTGTCCACGCCCCGACAGGGCTTGGGAAGACAGCAGCAACATTAAGCCCTGCGCTTGACCTTGCGCTCAAGCGCGACCTTGTTGTGTTTTTTCTCACCTCAAGGCACACCCAGCACAAGATAGTTCTTGACACTTTGCAGGCAATAAGGAAAAAGCACGGCATAAATTTCACAGCAGCATCAATCATCGGCAAGAAATGGATGTGCATACAGCCAGGGGTTACGACAATGCGCTCAAATGACTTCTTCCCGTACTGCAAGGCATTGAGGGAAAGCAAAAGCTGCGAGCCCTATGAGAATGTCAAGCAGAAAAACAGCATGCAGTGCGACATTGTGCTGAAGGAGGCTGAAAAACAATCCCCGCTGCCGACAGAAGAGGTTATTTCGCGCTGCTCTGAAAAAAACCTGTGCCCTTACGAACTCTCGCTCCTCCTGGCTGAAAAATCTAAAGTCATCGTGACAGACTATTATTACCTCCTCCACCCGCACATACGCAGCTCATTCCTGAAAAAGGCAAAGAAAAAGCTTGACCAGGCAATCATAATCTTTGACGAGGGCCACAACCTGCCATCAAGGGCAAGGGAGCTCATGACCCAGCGCATCTCATCGCGGCTGATAATGGGCGCAGCAAAAGAGGCAAAAAAATACAGGCTCAATGACCTTGCAGTTGCAATGTCAGATCTGGGCGCAGCGCTGGAAAGCCTTGCAGGGGGGCTGCGGGATGGTGGGGAAAAGCTTGTCAAATGCGATGATTTCACCAGCGCTGTCTCAAAATTTGCAGAACCGGAAGAGCTTGTTGCAAAGCTCAATGCAGCAGCAGATATTGTCAGGCAGGACAAGCAGAGGAGCCTGCTCGGCGCAATTGCGGAATTCATTGGGCTCTGGCAAGAGGGGGAAGAGGGATTCTCAAGGATTCTTGTCAAGCAGAACAACAACATCCAGCTCAGCAAAAGGTGCCTTGACCCGTCATTGGCAACAAAGGAATTAATCGAGGGCTCTTACTGCACAGTCACAATGTCAGGCACGCTTTCCCCTGCGAATGTTTTTGCTGACCTGCTTGGCATTCCTGCCGAAAATCGCCAGGCAAAAGAATATCCCTCTCCATTTCCTGCGCAAAACAGGCTTGCCATTGTGGTGCCGCGCACAACGACAAAATTCTCCCAGCGCTCTGACTCCCAGTACAGGTCAATCGCAGAGCATTGCGCAAAAATAACCAATGCAATCCCTGGATGCAGCGCCATTTTCTTCCCAAGCTACCAGATAAGGGATGCTGTGAACAATATTTTTTCCCCAATGACAGGCAAAACGCTTTTTTTGGAGCAGCCCAACATGACAAAGGACCAAAAACAGGACTTTCTTGAGCGGTTCAAGAGTTACAAGGAATCAGGCGCAGTGCTGCTCGCAGTGGCTTCAGGGAGCTTTGGCGAGGGCATTGACCTGCCAGGCATCTTGAAGGGAATAATCATTGTCGGGCTTCCGCTTGACCGCCCAAACCTTGAAACTCAGCAGCTAATAGAATACTATGACAAGAAGTTTGGCAAGGGATGGGATTATGGCTACACAATGCCTGCCCTGACAAAGTGCATGCAGAATGCAGGCAGGTGCATCCGCTCTGAAACAGACCGCGGGGCAATTGTATTCCTTGACGAGCGCTATGCCTGGCCAAGATACTTCACTTTCTTCCCGAGCGACTGGAACCTGAAAATCTCCCCTGACCCTTTGCCGCAGATTGGCTCTTTCTTCTCGAAAACTTAATATACCCATTCTTATGAGCAGGGAATATGGCAAAAAAGAAGGCGGGCACTATTTTTGACCAGCCCAAGGAAGATGATGCAGAGGAATTTTCCGGAGAGCCGGAAGGCTTTAAG
Source organism: Candidatus Woesearchaeota archaeon (assembly GCA_038884575.1). Taxonomy (GTDB): domain Archaea; phylum Nanobdellota; class Nanobdellia; order Woesearchaeales; family ARS49; genus JAWAAW01. The sequence continues at coordinate 23,038 of JAWABQ010000007.1, read as the reverse complement.
GAGCTTGATGAGCACGACGAAACGCCAGAGGAGATTGAGCACAGGATGCACGCCGGCGGCGCAGAGGTCGACGTGTACACAGAGGAGGGCAGGGAGGAGCTTATGGAGGACGACGAGGTGAGCGAGTGGGAGGAGGGGTTTGCAGAGGGCGAAACAGAGCCTGAAAAAGCCCATTGCGCTGCCTGCGGCAAAGTCCTCAGCCAGGACGAGTCAAAGATTGTTGAGCGCGAAATAAACCATACCATCTATAATTTCTGCTGTGACAAGTGCGCTGCTGCAGGCATACAGCATGCGAAGAAAAAATGAGCAACTTCAGGAGGCTTCTTGAAGAGCTGAAAAAGCTCAACCTTCCAAGTGACAAGTTCGCAGTTTTTGGAAGCGCGCCAATGGCAGTCAGGAACATTCGAGATGTTGATGACTTGGATGTCATTGTCAAGCAGGACTTGTGGGATGAATTGTGCAAAAAACACAAAAATGATGGGAACAAGGTGATTCACATAGGCAAGATTGACATTTTCAGGCAGTGGGAGCCTTGGTTTGATGACATCAACCCGTTGATTGACACTGCAGACATCATTGACGGCATCAGGTATGTGAGTCTTGATTATCTTGTGAAGTGGAAAAAGATGATGAACAGGGAAAAAGACAGGAAGGACCTGCTGCTGGTTAATGACTTCCTGAAAAAAACTACTTGACGCTGATTTTTGCTTCCCCTATCGGCTCGCCCTTTACTTCCTTGACATCCTTTTCCCATTCAAGGATTTCTGCCTTTAGCACAAGCGTTTCCTGCGCAGGATAGTTGATGCGTGCAATTGTGAAGTTCGCGTCATTCGCCTCTATGACCTGGAATGACTGGGGCAGAACCATCTGCTCGCCCTGCCCAAGCGGCACAGCCTGCTTGACTATGTCGCCAATCACTGCGTGGTATGTTATGTTCAGCACGCCCTCGCCCGGCACGACTGTTGCCTTGCCGAGCTCTGTTGTTATCACCATGCCTGCAGGAGGGTTGTGCCTGAATGTAAGAGAGTTATATGAGACTGCAAGGAGGGTTGAGTTCCATTCAAGGCTTGGCAGGTGGTAGGACTTTCCTTCTTTGACAACAGGGTCGCAGACAGCATGGTTTTCGGTGATGTTCACCACCTTGTAAGACCATGGGAACTTCGGGTTTGAGACTATTTTGTTCAGCGCAGGCTTTGTGCCAAAGTATTTCTCAAACGCGCTGAAAGTGAACGGCTGGTAGCGGGGTATTGGCTGGTTGCGCGAAACCTGCCTTACCCTGTTCACCGAGTACTTCAGCACAGGCTCGCTCGGCGTGATTATCCTTGTAAAGTTCTGCCCAAGCTTTGCTCCTGTGATTGCCTCGTCAAAGCCCTTTACTTTTCCGCTCTGCCCGACTATGAACCTGAAGGGACCCTTAACAAATGCAGACAGGTTGTATTTTTCAGCGATTTCAGGGTTGTTTGTGTCAATGACAGTGCCGTCAGTCATTGAAAGCACGTAGTTTATTGCGACAAGGTCTCCTTTCTCGATCCCTGGCTCTTGTGCAGCCTGGCTGGGCGCAGGCGCTGCCTCTTTGGGCATCCTGTAATAGTACCACAGCCCCGCGGCAACTACAAGAACAAAGATTACCCAGAAAAGCAGCCCCTTGTTCCTTTTTGCAGCCATGGTTTCACCCTATTGTCCTGCGCACATCGGTTATGCGCGCAGATGCAACGCCTTTGAGCTTTGCGATGTCATCAACAAGCTCGTCAGGGACGCCCTTTGACTCGTCCATGATGAATATTATCTTGACAGCCTTTAGCCCAAAGCCTATTGGCTCGAGCTCTGTCCTTCCATAGTCAGCCCCTGACTTCTCAATCTTGCCCTTTGCCTCTTCCTCAATCTTTTTGAGGTCAACATCAGGGCTTTCAGGGTTGATTGTGACAGTGACCACAACGCGCGCCATCAGTTCGGCCCCTCAAATCCGCATTCAGGGCAGGAGTATTTTGCCGCAAGCCTCCTGCATTTTTCACAGCGCACAATGTCCTGCTTGGCACACTGCGGGCACTTGAACCTCGCAGTGCCCTGTATGTTTGTGATTTCTGTCTTGCATGAGCTGCATCGTTCCTTTGCTTCTGCCATAACCCCCTTCCTCAGAAGGTTTGCTTAAAAAGCTTATGGTTTTATAATCCATACAAAACCCGCGCGTTTTCATTGCTTAGGAACAACAAAAATACTTAAAGCCGACAAATACTTCATCGTCGATGGTTGTTGGAATAGAAACGCCCTGGGGGAGGGGCGCAATTGCATTGTTCGGGCTTTTTTCCAGGCAGTCCTCCAGTGTGGACAAGGCAAAGCTTGAGGATATCTCAATTACTTTGAGGCAGAAGCAGAGGGAGCTCCGCGAGGTTGAAAGGCAGCTTGACGCCCTTAGGAGGAAGGCAGAGGCGGCAGAGCAGCTTGATGAGCGCCTGAAAGAGCAGAATGCCGCGCTTGACGAGCTGCACGCAAAGGCAGAGTCCAAGCTTTCTGAGTTCAAAAAGGCTGAAAAGGAATTCGCCTCCCGCGAGGCAAAAGTCCTGCAGGCAGAGCAGGAGCTTCAGGAGCAGCAGGCGCTGTTTGAGGAAAAGCGCAGGCTCCTTGCAGAGAAGGAGGAGGCGCTGATGCAGCGCGAGGAGGTTGTTGATGAGCGCAAGCGCCGCGCAGAGCAGATTGAGCACGCAATAAAGCGCGCAGAAGCGCCGCTTGAGAGGAGGAGGAAGCGGCTCGAGGCCCAGATCGCCTCTGAGGAGCAGAAGCTCAGCGAGCTGAAGTCAGCAAGGATTGCGGCAATGGAAAGGAGGCAGCAGCACCTTGCAGAGCTCTCGGCAAAAGAGGGGCAGAGGCTGAAAGAGCTTGAAAGGAAGGTCTTGCAGGCGCGCAAGGAACTTAACAGGATGCGGCGCGAAATGGCTGTGTTTGAAAACCAGAAAAAGTCTCTTGAAGAGGTTGGAAGAGAGCTTGCAGAGGCGCGCGAGCTTCTGGCCAAGAAGTCAGAGCAGGTTGGCGAGGCAGAGAGCGCAATCCGCGAGCGCGAAAAAGAGCTTGAAAGGCAGTCTGCAAAAATAAACGAGCAGATACTCGGGCTTGAGGACGCAAAGCGCCAGCTGCTGGAATCGCAGCACATAAGGGAGGAGGCAGAGCGCGCTCAAGAGGAAAACAAGAAGGCTGCAGAGCAGGCAAGGATGACACTTGAGGAGAACTCCAAGAGGCTCAAGCAGGCAAGGGAGGCAGAGTCCCGGGCACTGGAGGCGCAGCACGAGATTGAGGCTGCAAAGCGCGAAATTGAGGCAAAGCTCAAGCTGATAAGTGAGAAGGAAAGAAGCGCTGCTGCAAAAGAGGCGCAGTGGCAGGAGCACCAAAGCCACATCAAGGGATTGCTTGAGGATTTGGACAAGTCAAGGCAGGAGCTTGCCGACTCTGTTGCTGCGAGCAAGGGCGAGCTTGCAAGCCTTAAGCAGCAGTGGGACTCCACAATCGAGGCATTGCACGATGAAAGGTCATTCATAAGCATGCAGAAAAAGGAGGTAAGCCGCCTGGTGAAGGGGGACATTGCTGCATTGCAGGACAAGGAGCGCGAGGTAATGCAGGCCATACAGGACTTTGAGGCTGACAAGCGCAAGGTTGAGCGCGAGGAAAGGCTTGTTACAAGCCGCCTCAGGGAGCTGGAAAGGGCAAGGGCGCGGCTTGAGAGGGCAAACAGCGCCCTGCTTTCAAAGGAAAAGCAGCTGGCATCGCGTGAAAGCGCTGCCAAGAAAATAATTGCTGCTGCTGAAAAGGCAAAGCAGCTCAAGATTGATGTTCCAAAGCTCAGGAAGGAAGCCTCAATCCTCAGGAGGGAGATTTCAACCCTCGGCAAGTCTGCTGCAAAGCGCGGCATACGCATTGTCAGGCTTGAGCCGGTTGCAAAACCCGCTGCCCGCAGGCACATTGAAAAAGTGCAGCATGTCAGGCCTGCAGTGCGCGCAAAGCCTGCCGCCAAGCTGCCTGTGCGCAGTGAGGAGCCAGGGCGCGCAGAGGTCACAATTGATGAGCTTCAGGAGATGATTGAGGGGGCAAAGGCAAGCATCACTTCGCGCGATATCAGCTCTGCAATGAGGATACTTGAGGACATTGAGTCAGCTGCAAGGAGGCTGGGAGAGGAGGAAAGGCGCCGCCTCTCATATGAAATAAAGGACCTGCGCGCAACAATCAAGCTGGCAATGATCTGATTATGTCTCCCTCAACGGAAATCTTCACCGGCAGGAACTTCTCCACAACGTAAATGTTTGTTTCTGTGTGCTTGGTTACTGCCTGCACTTTGATTGAGCTTGGCGCAAATAATGCCATGAACGGTATAAGGTTGTCAGCAAGGTGCGCATCAACCGGGGCATTTGACCTGATTGCATTTATTAGTTTCTGTGCTGCTTTTTTTCCAACTTCTTCAGCTGGGGTTCCTTTTTCACCAAGCTCGTCTGCGCCGATAATAATGGGGTTCGCGATATCAATGTCATCCTCTTTTCTGGAAAAAACAGCCCAGAGCGTTATTCCAGAGCCTGTGGATAGCGCATCAGAATATTCTGTCCTTATTGTTACAGGGCATTTGAAATTGATGAGCGCCTGCTGTGCAGAATGAGACTGCCTTTCAGCCACCCTTGCGCCTTCAAGGTCTTTTGAGGCATGTGAAATTCCTTTTATGTGAATCAGGTTGTGCTGTTCAAGGAGCTCAATTCCCTTTTTTTCCTCTTTTGGCCTTATCCTGACAACAATTTTGCCGCTTCCTTTTGGGTAATAGCCGCGCTTTTCAGCCCTGACATCAATTTCAGCCCACCTGCAAAGTTGGGGCACAAGCACTTCCCTGAAATAGTCAGCAGGCATTGACCATGCAACATCTGTGCCGCCAATAACCTCTATCCTCATCTGCTTTCCTGAAAGCATGCAGGGCAAAAGCACTGCCTGCAAAAAAAGGGTGATTGAGCCTGCTGTCCCAATGTCAACGCTTAATGACCTTCCTTTCAATGGTGCAGGAGTGAATGTAATCTCAGTGCTTCCAAGCTCTGCCCCCTGCGCCTTTGACCCAGAAACCTTCTGCAGGGCAGTTATGCAGTTCAGGTGCTGCATTTTCAGCCCTGGCTTATCCCTTCCTGAACGGATGTTTGTGACATGGAAGGGCTGCTGTGTAACCATTGAAAGCGCAAGCGCTGTCCTGACAAGCTGCCCTCCTCCTTCTCCAAAAGCCCCGTCTAATTCTATCATTGTAAAAAAAGAAAAAAGAAAAAGGGTATAAAAGCTTTTACTGCACTTCCAGGCTGTCTATGTCTGAAAGTTCCTGTTCAAGGCTGTCAAGGTCTGATGTGTCAAGGTCATCGCCAAGTGCGCTGACATCTGATACATCGCCGTCGATGGCGTTGACATCCTTGTCAGTTGCGCTTGCGCCTCCAAAAGGGGTGCTCCTTGGCGCGCAGCCTGCAACCACGAGCAGGGCAGCAATCATTGCAAAGACAACAAGCGTTTTTCTCATTAAATCACCTTTATGGTTTCATCTGCCTATGCTTTATAAACCTTTTGCAGGAATACAAAGCATGCAGTTTTACCCGCCCGTTGCCTCTGGCGCTTCTGCCGGCTTTGACTCCTGCTCAAGCTCTGCCTCTCCGCCTATGCCGCGGATTTCCTGCACAATGCCCCTGAGCATCTCATTGGCTGCCTTCAGTTCTGCGTGTGCAGCCTGGATTTTTTGCGCAGCGGCATCGTGGTTGCCTGACTCGAACAGCGCCTTTGCCTCTGCCTGAAGCGCCTTTGCAGCATCCAGCTTTGCCTGGAATTCTGCCTTCTTGGCATTTGCATTGCTTACATCCTTGCCCTTTGCCTGGAGCTTCTCAATCACGCGGTCAAACTTGGCTGAGAGCTTCTCCATCTTGACAAGGATTCCGCCTATGCGCGCGCTTGCAACTGCGCCAACGCCTTTCTTGATTTCCTTCCTGGCCCTTCCCCAGACATCGCGGATTATCTGCGTGGCTTCCTTCAGGTCATTCTTTGTTGCGTTCTCGCCAAGGCTTGCCACTGTCTCCTGGGCAGCATCAACATCTGCAAGGACTGCATCGATTGCAGCAAGCCTTTCCTGCTTCTCAGCATCACCCAGTGCGGATGCTTCCACGCGCTCCTTTGCCTTTTCAAGCAGCGCAATTATGTGCTCTGCTGACTTGGTCAGGAACTTGCCTGCAGCGACCTTTGCCCTGATGCGCGCCTTTTCGCATTCTGCGTCAGTGCTTCCCTTGCATGTGCGCACCTGCTCCCGCACCTGCCCGATTTCAGCGCGGGCTGCCTCGCGGTCTGCCTTGAGCTCTGAGCGCTTTTCCTTCCATTGCTGGTGAAGCGTCCTGCGCTCCTCCCTGAGCTCTTTGCGCTCTTCCTTCATTGCCTGATAGCGCTCCTGCAGGGACTTTTTCTTGCCCTCTACTTCCGCGCGCACCTGTTCGCGCTTCTGCCTGAGCTCCTCCCTCATCTGTTCAGCGCGCACCTTAAGCTGTTCGCGCGACCTTTCAAAGGTGTCGCCCTGTTCTGCTGTCTGTTCTGCTTCCCCAACAACTGCATTTTCATCGCCGCCCTGGTATTGCGGACCGCCCGCACCCTGTGCAGCGGCAAAAGGGGCAATGCTGACAACAAACAAGGCAATCACAGCAAGCGCCACCAATTTGTTTGCTTCCATTTTTTACCAACCTCCATTGGTTTTTTTAACATCAGTTTGCATGCCTTTTTTGGCTGCAAACAAGGACTGCTATGTTTGCGTATCTTATAAAGACACTTTTTGGGCCCAAAAAATAAAGGTTTATTCTGCCTTTTAACACTTTACGGAGCTCAAAACAGGCTCCTTTTACTTTACAAAGATTTATATATTGTGCTTAACTGGTTTTTGCTAATGAAGGCGTATTGGGGGCTGTATCCTGTACTATTGCTGGTTATTGCATCTGGAGTACATGCCGCACTAATATATGGTAATGTGTATGACCTTGAGCTTAACACAGTGCAGGCGATTGTTGAAGTCAACTCAACACCCAGGCAGGTGATGGTTTCAAGGAATGGAACATACCAGTTTTCTGTCCATCCCGGCAGTTATGCAATAACCGCAAGGCTGGCAAAGCCTAACATAACTGTCTCTGAGCGCATTGAGGTGAGGCAGGAGGGCAATTATGTCATAGACCTTATTTTCTTTCCTGACTTTTCAGAGGATGACGAGCTCCTTAACGAGTCGCTTGATGTCATTGAGTATGAGGAGCCTGAATATATTCCAGCATGGGCTTATGCGCTCCTTGTGCTTGCTGTGCTTGCAAGCGCTGCTGCAATACTGTTGAAGAAAAGGAAAAAGTCGGTTGAAGAAAAGAAAGAGGGGCCTGAACAAAAGCAGGTGGCAAAGGCAGACCTTGCTGAAATCATGGCATTCATCAAGAAAGAGGGCGGAAGGACAACGCAAAAAGATTTGAGGCAGGCAATTCCTTATTCAGAGGCAAAAATTTCGTTGATGATTGCAGAGCTTGAGCATCAGGGAAAGGTCAAAAAGATTAAGAAAGGAAGGGGGAACATCATTATCCTGCCATGAAGCAGCTGCTTATTGTCGGCATTGACCCTGGCACTACAGTCGGCTATGCTGTGCTTGACACAAATGGAAAGCTTGTTGCTGCAAAGCAGTCAAAAGAGCTTGACCGCGATACTGTTGTCGCAGAGCTCAGCGCGCTTGGCACTGTAATAATTGCAGCAACTGACAAGTCAAAAGTCCCTTCTTTTGTCTCTGAGATTGCAACAAGGCTTGGCGCAAAGGTCAGCTCTCCTGTTGAGGACCTGCTTGTGTCTGACAAGCGCGAAATAACAAAGTCAGGCAATTACAATGGCCACCATGAAATGGATGCCCTTGCAGCTGCAATCGTGGCATACAACAGGTATGAGCGCCTGTTCGCAAGGGTCAGGCAGTTCCTTCATGACCGCAAGCACCCTGAGCTTTTTGACAGGGTTGCAGAGCTTGTTGTCAAGAAGGAAATCAGCATCAGGAGCGCATTTGACTTCCTTACAGCCACAAGGAAGGAGGCTCAGGTCATTAGCAAGGTGACTGAGAAAAAGCAGCTGAAGGAAGAGGATTACTGGAAGCTCTATGACTCGCTTGTTATTGCGCAGCAGGAAAGGGACCTGCTTAAGCAGCAGAACATCAGGCTCTCAAGAACAGTTGAGAGGCTCGGAAGGAAGGCAAGCAGCCTCAGCAATGCAGTAAAGCCTGAGACAAGGATTATTCGTCCGACTGGTGAGCTTGAGCAGGCAAATGCCACAATCAGGGACTTGAGGCACAAGCTTGAGCATACCCTGAGCAGGCAGCAAAGGCTGCAGCATGTTCTTCTCAACCAGGAAAAGTATGCAATCGCAAAAAAGATGAAAAACCTCGGGCAGGACGAGTTCAGGCGGGTCAGCAGGGTGCTTGGCTTCAAAAAAGGCGACATCCTTTTTGTTGATGACTCAAATGTGCTCAGTGAAAAGGTTGTTGAGCAGCTCAAAAGCACTGCAGAAATCCTCATAGCAGTCAAGGCCGTGCACCCAAAAACAGCAGAAAAGCTGCCATTCATCATAATAAATGCCTCAAATGTCTCGCACACCCAGGATGATTATTTTGCCTTCCTTGACAAGGCATCTCTGGAAAAGGCAAGGAAGGACAAGGCGCTTCTCAGGAAGCTGATTGCAGACTACCAGGCAGAAAGGAAATCAGGCTAGCTTGTCAGCAGGCACCCTTATTTTCCTCCCTGACTTTTCGTTCTGCAGCTGGACCTGGTTGCCAACTGCAAGTATTTTCCACTGCTCGCCCTTGTACTTTATTAAATCCCCTTTTTTGAAGGAAAGCTGCCTGAACAGGACAGCAAGCCTGTGCACATCCCTGCATGTCATTGGGTCCCGTGTGTGAATCTTGGATGTGATTTTTAATATGCCCCCAAAGCGCTGCTGCAGTTTTCTTCCAAGTGACTGCATGTAGTGCTGTGATGACAAATAAACATCAATTCCGCCCCTGACTTCCTTTACTTTTGCTATCCTTGCCCTTCCTGCGCGCAATATCTCGTCATGAGCCCAGTCCATCGCCTCATCAGAACACCCCCTCAGTTGCAGCACGCCCTCAAAATACGAGGCTGGCTTTTCTGGCATGCGGTTTGCTTGTGCTTGCTGCATTTAAAAAACTGCCGGAAGAAAAATCAGGCTTTCCTGCCTCTTATCTCCGCGACAACATCGTCAATGGACTTGTTCAGCTCCTCTATGCTGTCCTTGAGCTCCCATGCCGGCCTTTTGCGCACAATGGCAGAAGCCCATTTTTCAGACTGGATCGGATAAAGGAAATCCTGTATTGCCCCTGTGTAGACTATTATTCTGAGGTCTGGCTTTTTCTCCTTCAACCCCTTGAGCTTTTCAATGCTTTTGCCATACTTGAAAAAGGCATCGTCTCCAGGGTCTTCCTGCAAGTGTGTCAGCAGGATATTAAATCCTCCTGAAAGGATTTTTTCATCAGGCACCTGCAGGAGGTTCATCTCGCAGCGCACGTCAAAACGCCTGGAAAGCGCTTCCCTGACAGCATACAGCGTCTTTGCATATGCTTTTTGGACTTCAGAAGACTTCCAGCTCATTGGGTCCCTTTCGATATACAGGACTTTCAGCCGGTCATCCATGGCAGGCAGCAATGCTTTGCTGGTTATAAATCTGGCGAGTCCAAAAGAGAAAGCTTTTAAACCTTGTCCTGATGAATCTGCATATGGAAAAGCAGAAAAATCTCTGGAGAAAGCTCTGGTGGTTCCTCTGGGAGGACAACAGCGTCTGGAGCTGGATTGCAAACATAATCCTTGCATTTGTTCTTATCAAGTTCGTGATTTACCCAGGGCTTGGGCTTTTGCTCGGCACAGGCTACCCTATTGTGGCTGTTGTGTCAAGCAGCATGGAGCATGATGGCTCATTTGATGACTGGTGGAATACAGGCAGGTGCTGCATTGACTCTTCCTGCTCGCAAAGGGCTGCGCCGTCTGAAATGTATGCTGCATACGGGATAACTTATGAAAACTTCAGGGACTTCCATTTTGCAAACGGCTTCAACAAGGGAGACATAATGATTCTTACAGGGCCAAAAGAGCTTGCCATTGGCGACATACTTGTCTACTGGACTGACGCAAGGAAGGAGCCCATCATCCACAGGATTGTGCAGGCAAAAGGCGTTGCAGGCGACAGGGTTTACAAGACAAAAGGGGACCGCAACTGCGCGTCTGCTGCGTTTGAGCAGAGCATTGGGAAGGACAGGATGATAGGAAAGGCGGTAATCAGGATTCCGTTCCTTGGCTGGATAAAAATCGGCTTTGTTGAGCTGCTGAAGCTGTTTGGGCTGGTGAGCTGAAATGCTTTTCTGCCCCAAGTGCAAGTCAATAATGATGCCGAAGAAGGAAGGCGCAAAAATAATTCTTGCCTGTTCATGCGGCTACAGGCAGGGTGCTGAGGCCGTCAAGCTGTCAGAAACAAAAAAGAAAGAGGAGCACCGCGAAATAGCTGCTGTTGAGAAGGAGATAGAGGTCATGGCAAAGACAGATGCAGACTGCCCAAAATGCGGCAACAAGGAGGCATTCACCTGGGAAGTCCAGACAAGGGCTGGCGATGAGCCTCCGACAAAGTTCTTGAAATGCACAAAGTGCAAGCACACATGGCGCGACTACAAGTAAGAGTAAAGCCGAATGCCCGCAAAAATGATGTCCTTTCCCAGGAAGGCAGCACGATGACTGTTGCTGTTGCAGCCCCTCCTGAAAAAGGCAAAGCCAACCTTGAGCTAATAAGGTTCCTTTCAAAAAAGCTGAAAAAACAGGTCAGAATCGTGTCAGGATTCGGAAATTCATCCAAGATTCTCGAAATAACAGACAAGTAAGCTGAAAATTCTGCGGTTTTTCACGCAAAATGCAGATTAAGCAGCGCGCCTTTTTGCAGATTATGTCATTTGTCCATTTGCTTGTCATCCACAATAATGCTGTCTATGCCCTGCACCTCCACTACCGCTCTGCAATTAGGATTCTTGAGCAGCGCCCTGAAGAGTTTACAAGGTTCCTGCCAGGCAGGTACAAAGACGCGGGCTACATTATCATAGACCACGACAAAAAGGCAATCATCAGCTGCCAGGATGCCTTCACTCCGAGAAAAAAGGGGTTTGAGTTGGTGGAGATATGAGCAAAAATCAGCCAGCTAGAAAAAATCCAGCGTGCTCTGCTTTTTTTCAAACTCCTCAAGGTACTTCGGCGGCTTTACAGGCACAAACTTGTACCCCCAGTCCTCAAGCATCTGCTTTGCGTTCGGGGAAATCTTTGGCGCCGCGATTATGCCCCGCACTTTTGTAATCCCCTTGCTCGCGCATATTTTCTCAACATAACGCCTCAACTGGGTGACGGCAGAAAGGTCTGCAGAATACCTTTTGCACTCAACAACTGTCAGCGTGCCGTCCTTGTCAGTGCCAAGGACGTCAATAAAACCGTATTTTGTCTGCTCTTCCCGCGAAACAGGCCTGAATCCCTGCTCAATCATCTCAGGGTTCTGGTAAATCATGTTTGACATGTCCTCTTCTGTGCCTGCGATTGTTATTGCCTGGCTGTCCTTTAGCTTGTGCGAGCTGAAAAAGTGCATCCTGAATATTTCAATGCGTATGTTTTCCTTTTCAAGTATGTTGGTTGCCTTGAGCACGAGCTTGTTTTCCTCCATGTGCGCCTGGTAGCCTGTTCCTGGCTTCATGTAGTTTATCGGCGCAGTGCCCATTGGCTGGTGCACAAGCAGGGTGTTGTCTGACTTTATCACAATCACCCTGTCCCCCTCGCCAAGGAAGCTCTCTGCCCTTCCTGAATACCTTATAGTGCACGTGCATCCGAAGACAACAGTCTCATTTCTCTTAAGGGCGTCATTCAGGAGGCTGATGTATTCAGGAAGGCAGAACATGGGGCACCGCCTCACTGGTTGGGGTATTTTTCAATCTCTCCATACAGGACATCAAGTTTTACCCCTGCCTTTTTAAAAATTTCCCGGGAAAGCTTTGCGCCGTGGTATTTTTTCTCGCATACCACCCTTTTGATTCCTGCGTTTATTATCATCTTTGCGCACGTGTAGCAGGGCTCCATCTTGCAGTATATTGTTGCGCCGTCAATTGCAGTGCCGTGCCTTGCAGCCTGCACAATCGCGTTCTGCTCTGCGTGCGCTGTCCTTATGCAATGCTGCGATGTTGTGCCGTCGGGGTTTGTGACTGTGTGCATTTCATGACCTATTTCGTCGCAGTGCTCAATGCCAGCGGGCGAGCCCACATAACCTGTCGAGAGCAGGCGCTTGTCCCTAACTATCACTGCACCTGACCTTCCCCTGTCGCACGTGCCCCTCCTGCCCACCTGCTTGACTATGCCCATGAAGTACTCATCCCAGTTTGGGCGCCTGTCAAGTTTTGGCCTCCAGAGCCTGAGGAACTTATCAATCTTTGCGTAAAGCTGCTCAATACTGCCGTCATTCCTTATCGTCAGGTTTGCCATCCTGAAGACCTTGTGCAGTTGCTGGCCGGAAGGGTCTTCGCTCATTTCCCTTTTTTCGCTTGCAAGGAAGTCTGTGAATGTCGGCAATTCCTCCCCTGGCTTCTGCCTTCCTGCCATCCTCCTGAACCGTTCCTTTGCAGGCGCGTCAACATAGACAAGGATGAAGTTCTTGTTTTTGCGCAATGCCTCGACCTCTGCGGGGTTCCTTATTGAGCTCACGACATACTTTTTGTCAGCCTCCATTGAGTCAAGCGCCATATTTGCAAGGGCTGAGTGGCCGAACTTTTCCCGCAGCTCTTTTCCGACCGCAATCAGGTTTGCGCGCGTGACCTCCTTTTTCCTGAGCCTCAGTTCTGTGCGCAAGAAGTCAGAGAGCGAGATGTGGGTGAAGCCCTTGTCCGCGAGGTATTGCGCCACAGTGTCCTTGCCTGAGCAATACCCTCCTGTTACCCCCACTATCATGAGGCAGTATAACTTGCGGTAATATTTATAGCTTCATGCGCCAGATTCGTCAGGGTCCGGTGATAAAATAAGAATTGTTCTGCAAAATACACAAGGCGCATCAACAATCCATTTAAACAATGGCAAGAAACACCAATGCATGCCACCAGCAATGCGAGGCAGATTCATTGTGATTGACGGCCCTGACTACTGTGGAAAAGGCACCCAGCACAGGATGCTTGTGGATTACCTGCTTGACCATCCTTTGGACCGCGAGAACAAGCTCCTTAATGTAGTGGCGACGCGCGAGCCGTTTAATACGCAGTTCACCCTTGAAATCCGGAGGATACTGAAGGAAAGCATGGACCCTAAGCAAAGGGCATCCCAGCTCAGGGATTTCTTTTTTGGGGACAGGTGGGAGCATGTTGACCTCCTTATCAGTCCTGCGCTGAAAGCAGGCTGCATTGTTGTGAGCGACAGGTACAAGTATTCAACAGAGGCATACCAGTCTGCCCAGGGGCTTGACATCCATGACCTTGTGGCAAGGCACAGCACGATGCCAGTGCCTGACATTGCTTTTTTCCTGGAAATCCCACTTGAGGAAGCTGTAAGGAGGAGAGCCGCTCAAAAAAACAGACCTTACAATGAAATCTTTGACAGGGACAATGAGTTCATGCGCAAAGTGCAGGAGCAGTATGCCCTGCTGAAAGAGATTCACGGCAATGAGAACATTGTTGCCATCGATGCCAACAAGCCAAAGGAAGATGTCTTTGAGAGAATCAGGAGTTATGTGGATTATCTCATCTTCAAAAAGTAGAATTATTTTAAAAAAAATAAAAGTCACGCGGGAATTTCAACGTAATCGTCTGTTTCTTCGTCAACAATGAAAAAGTCGCCGAGTTGCCTGTTCCTTCTGCCCTCGTGGTAGCTTACTGTCATCACTCCTCACCTCTTTTTTGTCCCTGCAAACGCCTTTTGAGCGTGATGCGCGAGGCACAAGGCCTTGCGGCCCTGTTGCCCGTCTATCACCATCATTTTCCCGCGCAACCTTTTTGGTTGTGCGGACCAGCCGATTTTATCGGCGCTGTCCGCGCAACTGAAAAAACAGAAAAGTGAATGGGTATTTAAACACTGCTGAAATCAAAATATCATTTCATAACATATATGCCTGAGTTATCATGTTGCCACTGGCTAGAGAAATTTTTACCCGAATGCCACAAGCGCCTCGCAGGAATGATGCAGGATTTTGCCGTTTTCCGTCGATAATTTGATGTTTATTGTCTTGAAGCTTTGGGTGAAATAAGTGATGTTGAACACCTGTCCGTGCGCTTCCACAACCTGTATGATGAAAAAAGATTTTGCAGTAATTTCTTTTGGGTAGTTCTCTTTGCGGTATTTTTCAGCAATGTCAAGCGCTTCTTTGACTGTTAATTTTACTTTTTCAGGTTCTAATTCTGCTATTTTGTGTTCTGACTTGAAAACCTCCTGGTCAGGAATAATGTCAATCTTGCCTGTAGAAACAACAAACGTGCTCATCAGGCTTTTTTCAGCATCAAAATAGCCTATTTGCCAGGTGTCCTTGTTTGCCTCGTCCATCATTACAAAAGCGTGCGCCAAATACGCCTTTTCATGCGAATTCCGCCATGATTTGAACTCAGAACTCTTTTCCATGCTTGCAAGAACTTCTTTAAGCTCCATAAGCATACAAGAACAGGTTTTGTTTATTAAGCTATGCCATTCACGATTTCTGCCTTATCCTGAAAGAATTTATTGGATAAGGCGCCTTGACATGCCTGAACTCGCCTTTTATCCTTTTCACCACGACTTTTATTGCGTGCTCCATTCCGTGCAACGGGTGTATTGTGATGACATGCGCAAACACCTCACTGATTGGGCGCTCTGGCCCTGCCCTTGCCTCATGAATCCGCATCAGTGCAAGGGCAGGCAGGGTCCTGAGGGCTGTTGCTATTGCGAACACGAGCGGGATTCCTGACAGCACGATTGTCAGGTTGTCAGCAATAAGCCCGCCTATGACTGGAGCAATTATCATGGGTATGCTTGTGAGGAAGTTGAATTCCGCGACCTGCATTGCCCTCTTTTCCTTCTGCGTGAGGTCAAGGAGCAAATTCCATATTGACAGGTCCATTCCTGCCCATGCAATCCCTGACAGCATTTGTGCAGGGATTATCAGCCAGAGCGTCTCCTTTGTGACAAATATGAATGACAATGGCACAAGCGCTGTGCCAAGCATGCAGATCAGCCCGACAGGCTTGTCGCCGTATTTGTCAGAAACAAAGCCAAAGTGGGGCTGTGCAAGAATCCTGCACGCTGTTGCTATTGCGCCTGCGAGCACAAAGTACGTGTAACTGAGGCCAAGGTCATGAATCATGTATGCAGTGAAAAGCGGCGATGCAATGTTCACTCCGAAATAAAACGCCGTGATTGTCCAGCAGTATTTCCTGAACTGTCCGTCAACTTTGAAGAATTCCCTTATGCTGTGGTGGTCATGGTCCCTGTATTCTGGCTCTTTTGTTTTTGACATTATCCTTGTTGACCACAGGCCGATTATGATTGCGATTCCGAACATTGTTGCAAAGCCAAGATGGCTTCCTTTTGGGAAAAGGTCAAGGTATGCCCCTCCAAGCAGCATTGCAATCATTCCTGCAAGCGCGACAAGCATGTTCCTTTTTCCCCAGAATACCCCCCTTACCTTGTCAGGGACAAGGTCTGCTGCCCATGATGACCATGCAGGGTCTGCTGTGTACTCAATGCACCTCATCAGGAAGAAAAACCCGCCGACAAACCATAATGTGTATTCCTTGAACAAGTAAGGGGTGAGGAGTATCAGGAGCCACGTGCATCTTGATAATGATGTTGCAATAACGAATATTGTTTTGCGCCTGAAGTATTCCACGAGCTTTGCGCCTGGAAATTCCATCAGGATGACTGCGAGGTATGGAAGCGCTCCTAGGATGCCCACAGTCGTGTTTGAGGCGCCAAGCGAGATTGCGAACACTATGAGGAAGCCTGCTGTGAGCGCCTCGTAAAATGACCATACTGCGCCGCTGAGCATCAGCTTTTTCTGGTCAGTGTTCCATCTCATGTTTTTGAGCACTTGCTGTAGACAGAATCAAAAAAAGCAAAAAATTGCAAAAATGTTCAGGACACGTAGTACTTGTCCAGCATCCGCTGGTCGTCAAATCCGCCAGAGCCGACATAGCCCCTTGGGACTGGCAGGCTTGTCCTGCATTCAGCGTCATTGCTGATTATCGGCATCAGCGCATACTTGACTCCTGCTGCCTTTGTCTCTGCATGGGTCTGCGCGCATGCTGCATAGCAGTCAGCCACGTGGGCATTCCTGAACAGGACTTCTGTTGTTGCTGGCAGCACTGCTCCCCTGAGGGTTGTCTGCGCCCTTGTGCACGTGCAGCACTCGCCGGTCCAGCCGTATTGTCCTGGGCTTTCCTGCGATGCAAACTTGTACGTGTAGCTGCCTTCCTTCAGTAGGAAAACAACGCCAATAATTGCCAGAATAATAACTATTCCAACTATCAATTTCGTTGAATTATCAGCCATCTATATTCACCTCTTTTGGCAATATTATGTTATGGACGGGAATGGATAATTGGGTATATAAATTTATCGTGAAGCCAGTGTATAATAATCCTGAAGCACAATCCTGTCAAGGTTTTCAAGGTCCTGAACAACATTGAACTTGCCCTCTCCAAGCTGTGCCATTTGTTCTGCCAAAACAACCCCTTTCCTGTCAAGCTGTATTCCTATCAGCGAGATTGTTATTCCTGAAGCCCTTGCCGCACTGACTGCCTCAAGTGTTTCCTTCTCAGGCTCCCTGCCCACTGTTGGCAGGGCATCAGTAAGTATTATCAGGTGTTTTGTCCCTTCTGAGCCTGCAAATAGTTCTGAGGCCTTGCATATCATTTTTGCAAAGTCAGTCTGCCTGGAAGCAGTAATGCGAGTAATCCTTTGCAACAAAAACCCAAAGTCATCAGTGGGAGCTACAAAGTCCTTGATTTCTGTGCCAAAAACAACTAGTCCGACCCTGTCTTTTTCTGAGATTGCCTTGTATGCAAGCGCAACCCCTGCCTTTTTGCATGTCTCAAGCTTTTTTCCTTTCATGCTTGCGCTTGCGTCGAGAGCATAAATGATATTAATCGTTCCTTTTGACTCCCGCCTCCTTGCCGACAGGTCCTCGACTGCAAGTTCGCCGTGCCTTCGTTTTATTGCGCGCCTGATGCTCTGCCTTAGCGCAATGTCCCTGTACCTTCCGCCCTTCCTGAAAGCCTTTGGCTCCCCTGGCTCTCCGTAAACTGATTTTTGCTTTGAGCCCCAGAATCCAAGGGTTCCTTTTGGCATTATGCGGTCAAGCTCCTCGACATAAATCACAAGGCTTGCAAGCTCAACTCCCTTCTGCCCGACCTGCCCGTAATCATCGACAAGCCCCTGCTTTTTCAGTTCCTCAATTTTTTCTGTTATTGCCTTTTGCAGCTCTTTCTTGAACTCAGGAATGCCAAGGTTTTTCTGGATGTAATTAGGGTCATATCCCGTAAGTATCCTTAGCATTGTTTCGCCGTAAAGCTGTTTGGCAATGGAAAAATTCTTGACAATGTTGGCGAAAATCATATCAGGGACAAAGCTTCCGATTGACTGGTTGAATGACTCGCTGATCAGTTTTCCATTGTCAATTGTTGTCTTGTCAGCAGAAATGACAGAATGCATCAGCTTGTCCTCGACAAACTGCGTTGCAAGCTTTCCCTGGGCCTCTTCTGCCTTTTGGATGTCCTCTACAGCGCCCTCGCTGCTAAAGGCCACCACCGCCCTCAAGCTCTTTGTGCTGGCGCACAAAGTCAGCATATTCCTTCCTGATAAAGTCCTCTGTTGTCTGCAAATACTTCACAGACGGCTTGAGCTCTATGCGGTGGGACAAGACGCTGACTATCGCATTGGCAATGTCATCAGAAGAGACTGTTTTTGCCTTCCTTAGCATTGCGTTTGCCTGCGCCCGCTCATAAAGCCCTATTGATGCTCTGACTGACGGCTTTTTCTGGACGTCCTTGTGGCTGCGCAGTTCCCTGACAAAGTTTATTGCAGAAAGCAACAGCTCATTGGAAAATGAAACATTTGCCTTTTCGCCTTTTGCAATGACAATCTGCTGTTCTATCTCAACAGAATCAGGGTATGTCATGTGCACTATGTCAAATCGGTCCATCAGCACATCGCTTAATTTCTCTGTGGCCGCTGTTTCCTCAGGGTTCATTGTGCCTATAAACACGAATCTGGCAGGGAAATCCACCAGATAATTGCCTATTGTTGCCTTTCCTTCCTCCAGCACCTGCAGTAATGCGTTCTGGACTTTTTCAGGGCACCTGTTGAGCTCGTCAAAGAACAACACTCCGCCGTCTGCGCGGAAAATCTTGCCAGGAGTGAATGCCTCTTTGCTTGACGGCCCGAATTTCAGCGCCTTTATTGGGTCGATGTCCCCAAGGAGGTCCTCAACAGTCAGGTCAGGAGAGCCCTGGACCCGGACAAACTTGTCCTCTGCAGCGCCCATTATTTTGGCAACGTTTTTTGCAAGTGTTGTTTTCCCAATGCCAGGAGGGCCGATAATAAGGACATGCCTGTTCATTAGCAGTGCTGACTTGAGCTGTTCTTTTGTTGAGGCAAGCCCAAGAATGTCCTTGAACGGTTCTTTTTCAAGCAGTGCCTTCTGGAAGGAAACATCCATATGATAGTATGCTTGCTGGTGGTTTATAAACCTCTCGGTCAGGCAACCTCGCGCTCTGCCACAATCAGGTGCTCTATTATCTTGTTTATGATGTCAAGCTCTGCACCGAGCTCCATCCTGAATTTTTCAAATTTCCTGTCAAGCATTTTTCTGTCTATTAGCTCAGGGTATTTTTGCAGGTCAGTCCAAAGCGAATGGATGTTTTCAGAAACTGCTGCCTTGAATTTGTCAAACCGCGCCCTCAAAAGCACTGAAAGCGCCTGCTCTGCCTTAATGCCTGACTTTTTTCCTTTGAGCATCTGCCTCAATGCAGCAATCAAATCAAGCATTTTTTGGGATTCCTCGAGTATTGCGTTTAATTTTGACATCCTGTACCTTGAGACTGCGAGCTTTTCAGCATCCAGGCTTTGTGCCCAGCCTGAATATTCTGAATAATTCATGAAACCGTGCTTTTCAACAGCATCCTTGAGCGCAGCAACTTTTTTGTCTTTTGCGCTTTTAACAATGTCGTTAAGAAAGCCGGAGATCCTGCCCTCAAAATCAAGCATGATGCTGAATGCAGTCTCAATGTCATCAACAAATGCCTTGTCCCTTGCAAGCTCAAGCACTGTCTTTTCCTGCGGTGTTTTTTTGCGGAACCAGTCCAGTATTCCCATCAGCGCCTCCTTTTTTTCCTGTATGAAAGGAACTGCTTTTTCTTTTTTGCAAGTGCTTTCTTTATCAACGGCTTTGCCTTCCTTAATTCGCGCTTCAGCTCTGCTTCAATGAACTTTTTTACCCTATGCCTTTCCTGCTCTGCCTCTTTCAGTGCAGCTTTCAGCAGCTGCCTTGCCTCTTTCCTGCTGACAAGCCTGCTTTTTTGCAGGCGGCTGAGCTCTTTCCTGACCTTTTTCTCAGCAAGCCCTGCAATTTTCGCAGCAAGCACAACTATTTTGTCAATGTCCTTCCTCATTTTTTTATCTCCTGGTGCCAGTCATATGGTGCAACCCCCTCGCGCCAGACGCTTACCACAAGCGCCATAAGCAGTACGGCTGCAAAAACCAGCCCGACTATTGTGAATACAGAGTAGCTTCCGATTTTTGGCGGGACATCAATGAGCAGGGCTGCGCTTACGAGCAGCGCTGCCATTATCATCGCATAAGAGAGCCTGTTGCTGCTCCTGTTCAGGTCCAGCCCAAGGTGCTTTATATCTGTTTCGCGGATGTTAAGGTCAATTGAGCCTTTTTTCAGTCTTTCAAGGGCGTCTGATGCCTGCTGGGGCAGTCCTGCAAGCAGCTCTGCATAGTCTTTTGACAGCTTTGTGAACCTCTTGACGAGCATTTTTGGCCTGCGGTATTCTTTCAGCATTTTCATAACTTTTGGCTGAGAGTATTCGACAAAGTTGAATTCAGGGTCAAGTGCCAGACAAGTGCCTTCCACAGTCACCAAAGCCTTTCCAAGCAGCACAAACCCTGTTGGCATCAGTATTTTGTGGTTGACAGCGCTCTCAAACAATGCCTGCATCATTTGTGTCACCCTTGTCTGGCCAAGCTCTGTGCCATACCATGCATTCACAATCCTTTCAACATCAATCCTCAGGTTCTCGATGTTTGTTTCAGGCGAGGGCGTTCCTGCCTTGAGGAGTATGCTTGTTATTGCAGCAGGGTCTTTGTTGACAAGCCCTGCATAAAGCTCTGCCGTCTTGCTGACAAGCTCCGGGTTCAGCGCCCCGACTATGCCAAAGTCAAGCAATCCTATCCTGTTGCCTGGCAGTATTACTATGTTGCCCGGGTGCATGTCTGCATGGAACATGCCGAGCTTCAGCACCTGCTCAAAGGCAGCGTCTGCAATGCTTCTTGCAATTGCCTTTCTCTGCACCGGCTTTGAGTGCCTGATGAATTCTGTGAGCGGCGTGCCGTCAAGCATTTCCATTGTAAGCACCTGCGATGTTGTTGAGGGCCAGTGCACCTGCGGTATTGCAATCTTTGTGCCTTTGAAGTGCTGGTGGAAGACGTCAATCGTCCTTGCCTCGAAGACAAAGTTCAGCTCCTGCGCAGTGTAGCGCTCAAACTCATTGACTATGGTTAGTGGCGAGACTGCAAGGTCAGGATGCCTTTTTTCAACCTTTCTTGCAATGTAGTGCATTATGCGTATGTCTGCGGCAAATTGTGTTTTTGCCTCAGGCCTTTGCACCTTGACAACAGCATCTTTTCCATTTTTGAGAACTGCCTTGTGCACCTGTGCTATGCTTGCAGAGCCCATCGGGTGGGGCTCTATGTGTGAAAAGAATGCCTTTACAGGCGCCTTTAGGCTTGATTCAAGGATGTGCTGCACTTTTGCATAAGGCATTGGGGGCACTTTGTCCAGCAGCTTCCTGAATTCCTCGCAGTATTCCCTTGGCAGGAGGTCTGGCCTCAATGACAGGAACTGTCCGAGCTTCAAATAGGCGCCTCCCAGCTCCTCCATTGCCTTCCTGAGCCTTGCAGGCAGGTCAGCAGGCTGCTTTCCTGCCGGTGCAATCTTCCTGAAGAAGGGCAAATGCCATTTCAGGCCGAGTTCGTGCACAAAATATCCCATTCCCTGCTTGAATAGCACGTTTACAACCTGTCCTGCCCTTGCAATCGTGTTGTTCATCGTCATAAATCCTGTTTTGCTTGTATTTATATTTACCTCTTTATCGACTTTATTGCCTTGTCTGCTTGCTTGAGCTTTTTGTCAAGCCTGTCAAGCTTGCGCAGCAATTCAGACATTTCTATTGACTGGTCTTTCAGCTTTGGCTTTGGTGGCTCTTTTGGCTTTGCCTCTGTCATTGGCTGTTCTTTTGGCTTTTCCTCTGGCTTTGGCTCCTCTTTTGGCTTTTCAGGAGTCACAATAATGGTTTCCTTTGCCTTTTCTTTCCTGTGGCCTGTTACGACATAATATGCTGTCAGGACAATTATCCAGAGCAGCGTCAGGAGGATTACCCATGGCATCATCTGCCTGAAGTTAATGACCAGGCTTCCAATCCTCATTTCTGTCAGGATTGGCTTTTGCTTTTCAGGCTTAAGTTCTGGCAGTGTTGCATTTCCTGAGGGCGCTTCCCTTCGGGGCAGTGTTACAGGCATCGTGCATGAGCGCGTTGTTTGTGGAATAAACCTTGTTGAGTTGCAGTGGTTAAGGTCAATGCATTCCCTTGACTGGCTGCTTGCACGGCATGTTGTCCATCCTTCGCACACCCAGTTCTCAACGCATGGAGGCGCAGGCGGCTGCTCTGTTATTGGCTCTACCACCACTCCCCTGCTTCCACCGCTTCCTCCGCCTCCTGATGGTGGTGGTGGCGGCACAGGCGGAGTCACATTGGAAACATTTGTTGAAGCATTTGCATATCCTGACAGCATTCCTCCTGTTTCATTCTGCCAAGTGACATTTACAGTGTTGTTGATTACTGTCTCATCAGGCACGCTTGCAGGCACAATCACTGTAATATTGATTCTGACAATCCTTCCTGCAGTCAGATTGCCAAGGACAAATGTGTTGTTGGTGCCGCTTACTGGTGTTGGTTGTGCTGAGTTGAAAACAATTTCTGCAGGGTAAGTGTCATTTACAGTGACATTGAATGCAGTGCCGTTTCCATTGCTTGTTACTGTTATTGTATAATTGACCTGCCCTCCTGGCGCAACAGGGTTGGGCACTCCTGTCTTTGTTATTGAGATGTTGCTTACATTAAACCTTGGCGGATTAAGCACTGTTGTCTCAGCAAACGCGCCATAAATGAACATTCCTCCTGTAAAGTTCTGGAACGTAGCATTGGCAGTATTGTTAATTATTGTGCCATTTGTAACATTCCGCACAAGCACTGTAATGTTAATGCTGATATTCCTTCCAGGAGTCAAATTGCCAAGCACCCAAGTATTGTTTTTACCAGATACAGGCAATGGGCGGGAAGTGCGGTAAATAACCTCAAGCGGATAAGTCTCATTTACAGTAACATCATACGCAGTCCCATTGCCAGTCACGCTGATATTAATCTGGTAAGTCAGGTTGGTGCTTGCATTAACAGGGTCAGGATAGTCTGTCTTCGTAATTGTGATGTTGCTGAAGTTGTACAAAACCTCCACAACAGGCACAATAACTGTTGTGTTTTCAGCACCAAACACACTCAGCAAGCCCCCTGTCTCATTAATGCAGCTTGCATTTGCAGTATTATTGATTAACGTGTTGTTTGAAATGTTTAGCACAAGCACTGTTATATTAATCGTGATGTTTGTTGCACTAAGATTGCCCAATACCCAAGTGTTGTTTGTTCCTGCAACAGGCGCTGGCTGTGAGCTGATGTAGATTACTTCTGCAG
>JAWABQ010000006.1:0-43424 GCA_038884575.1 Candidatus Woesearchaeota archaeon | reverse complement strand
GAATTGAGTTTTGTGAAATGCCTGCTCCATTGCGCGCAAAATTGAGAGCTATGTGTGAGTATTTTAATTCGTCGTATTACAAGGACCGGCTTAGGGAACGTGCTGAGAAAGAAATGTTTTTCAGATAAGTCTTATAAATCATTTGTTTTTTTTATTAATTCTTATGGAACGCGTTCCGCTTGACCAGCCAACCTTGAAGGCTTTGGCTGGGGAGACAAGGGTAAGGATTTTGAAACTGCTTGACAAAAAGCAGATGACGCCCTCAGATATTGCTTATGAATTGCACATGAGTTTGCCGACTGTTGGCGAGCATTTGAAAGCTCTTGTTGATGCAGAGCTTGTTGACAAGGAAGAGACAACAAGAAAGTGGAAATATTATTCTTTGACGCAGAAAGCAAGAATGCTTTTGCATCCGAACACAACAACAATATGGTTTGTGCTAGGATTGTTCCTTTTCAGCGCTGCGGCAACAGTGATTAGCGCGATAAAGTTCTTCAGGGCAGGGGCTGTTTATGGCTCAGCAGCGCCAAAGCTTATGGCAAGGGATGCTGCAGAACAGTTATTGGCAGAAACAGCCCCAGCGGCTGCGCAGGCTGCTCCGAGTGCTTCGCCTGTGTGGCTTGTTTCATTTGGTGCTGCCGCCTTAATATTGCTAATTGTGCTGGTATTACTGCTGAAGAAGCATGGTTGGTTAGGCAAAAGCCTTAGCAACAAAAAGAATATATAAGCGTGCTTCTCCTATAGGAATAGTGGTGATGTAAAAATGAACAAGCTTTCAATGATTTTCGGAATGGTTTTGGCTGTAATGCTTTTGTCTGCGTGCACAATTACTGTGCAGCAGCCGACAGAAAAGCAGGATGTTATTACTGTGACTGGTTCAAGCCAGTTCAAGGCTGTTCCTGACCAGGCAACTGTTTATTTGCAGGTTGAGACTAATGGCACAACTGCAAAGGAAGCGCAGGACAAGAATAGTCAGATTATGGATGCAATGCAGCATGCATTGTTGCGCGCAGGTCTTGATTCGCGCGACATGGAAACAATGTATTACAATGTTTATCCGTACACTTACTGGGATTATGAGAAACAAAGGCAGGTTGAGGCTGGCTACAAGGCATCTCACTCGGTGAAAATAACGACTAATGACATCAAGAAGGTTGGCACTTACATTCAGGCTGGTGTTGATGCTGGCGCGACAAGTGTTAACAGCATCAATTTTGAATTAAGCAAGGCTGCTGAGAAGGATGCGAAGAATGAGGCTTTGAAGCGCGCTGTGGAGGATGCAAAAAGCAAGGCAGAGGCACTTGCAGACGGCATTGGCAAGCGCCTTGGAAAGGTTGTGAGCGTTAGCATCAATGAGTATTATGCATATCCGATAATGCGCGCAGGGGCAGAGGTTATGGCTGCAAAGGATTCTGCTGTTCCTCCTCCGATTGCGCCTCAGGAGCTTGACGTGAGCGCAAGCGTGCAGGTGGTGTTTGAGATTGCTTAATCGCGCGATTGTTTTTCTTTTTTTGATTGTTTTTCTGAGTTCCTGCGCTTATGTTCCGCCAAAACAGGGCATTCCAGGCCCTGTTGCGTGCACAGAGGAAGCAAAAATCTGCCCTGACGGCAGTGCTGTCGGCAGGACAGGCCCGAACTGCGAGTTTGCGCCATGCCCTGAAAGGGGAAGCAATTATTGCGATGTTGATGAGGACTGTGTCTGCGACGGGTTTGACACGAGGAAAGACCAGTGCTTTGTCGGCAACAGGCAGTATTATGACTTGTTTGTTGACAAGGAAAGGGACTGCCCTGACTTCTGCACAGGCATTGCAGGAGACAAGGGTGTCAGGTGCATTGAGAATGCATGCATGATTGTGAAGCTTGAAACCCCGATTGCTGTGGGTCCGTCAATGATGGTTGAGGCGGTTCCTGCGATGGGCGAGGTGCCTTTGGTGGTTAACATGACTGCTGTTTTGAGGAATGCCGAGCCGAATGACAGGAGCCTTTACTGCGTCCAGCAAAAATGGGATTTTGGTGACGGCAATGGGCAGGCTGTTTCCCCAAGCTGCGTTCCTTGGTTTCCTGAGGCAGAGGTGCCGACAAGGTACAGCGCTGTCCACAGGTATGAGAAGCCGGGTTTTTACAATGTTACATTCACGCTTGGCTCGCTCGTATCATCGCCAGGGTTTGTCAGCGTTGTCCCTGAGCTTTTCCCGCCTGAGTGCGATGAGGATTCTGACTGTGCAAAGGCGCAGTGCTGCCATGCTGCTGACTGCGTGATTAAGGAAAAAGCGCCTGACTGCAGCAGGATTATGTGCACAATGGACTGCATGCCGGGGACTTTGGACTGTGGCGGCTCGTGCGCGTGCATTGCCGGAAGGTGCACCGGAAAGAACTTTCTGCCGGGCAAGGTCAACCTTGAGAAGCCAATGCCGTGGGGTCTTATCTGATTTTCAGCTTTATGTCTGACCGCGTTACTTCCTTGTAGCCCATGGCATATGTTTGCTGTAGAACTGTGCATTTCATCACTTTTAAAAACCAGCAGGTTTTCCTGCGGTTTATGCTTAAGGGAAGCATTAACAAGAATCTTGAGGTATGTGTCACACTTTCTATTGAGGACCTTGAGCAGCTTGAGCGGGAGAAGTCTATTAAAGGCATTATGGCAAGGCCTGTTGTCCAGCCCCAATCTCATGAAGAGGATGATGAGGAGCGCTTGTATGGCAGGAATTGCATTTCAATGCAGCGCGGGAAAGGCAAAAAAACAGAATGCTCAGGGCTCAAGCCCAATGAGTGCCTTTTTACAGCCCATATGCGTGAGATGTTCAGGTTTGAGGGGTTGCCTGCCAACCATCATTATTGGAACAGGAAGACGTATGACCTTGCCCTCAGCCGTGAGAACCTGCAGCATCTGAGGCAGGGGCAGAGCATTGTCAAAAGGGAGCCGAATGTGCCTGTGGACTACATTTGTGTTTCTCTCGAGAAGGCTGTCCCGAAGGCTGCACAGCCTGTTCCGCCATTGCCTTCGCAAACACAAAGTTTATAAACCTGAATACCGCAGTTTTGTTCCAAAAAGGTGATTACGCAGTGATGCGAAAGCTTTGTTTAGGCGTTGTTATTGTTCTCTTATTGAGCTGTGTTTCTTTTGCAACTCAAGTTGGCTATACTGCCGAAACAAGGTATACTTATGACCCGAGTGTTTCAGTGAAGCGTGACATTGTGTTTTCGTCCAACCGCTATGGCATGGATTATGTCAAGCCTTATGGCGGTTTTGGGGCAAAGGGTGCAAGCAGGGGCAGCTTTGGGATGAAGGGCGAGGAGGAAGGGGCGTCCAACCTGCCTTATGATGACTGGATACCGCGCGGCTCTGACCCGACCCACATCAGCAATTATTATGCAAGCGCGCGCGGCTACCATGTTGTCAACAAGTATGTTGAGTTAGCGTCCGCAGACCTGTCAATGGTTTCAAGGCCGCAGATTAACGGCACTCCTGGCGGTTATGCGCGCGTGGTAAGCATCAAGCCTTACCAGCTTGGAATACCTGAAGGCAGGGTGTATTTCAGGACAAAGGATTTGCCGCCACTGGCACCTGAATACATTTACGAGTTGTGGCTTGTTGATGAGGATTCCGGCTATTCAATGAGCCTTGGGTTGTTCCAGCCTGCGGGAATAGGCAGGGTCACAACCCTGGAATACAACGCGGTTGTGCCACTGTGGAATTTTGATTCAATGATGGTCACTATCGAACCTTTCCCTGACATGAACCCGCTGCCTAATTATGTAATACTTGACGGGGTGCTCAAGGACTGGACTGTGGGGTTGCCATGAAAAAGCTGACAGTAATCGCAATGCTGGTTTTGCTTGTAGTTCCTATTGTATTTGGCGCTGTTTACCTGAAGCCAGAGGATATCAGGTTCAGGGCTGGCGGTGTGGAAAGGTTTAACCCTTACTTTTATGACCCGCGAGTCCAGACTTTCAAGCAGGACACATGGGTTTATTTGACTCCGCCTGAGCCGCCAATATATGCAACAGGCCAGCCTGCAATTTATCCAAGGGCGACTGCAAGGGTCCAGAGCATGAGGAGCCCGTACCTGCCAAATGCCTACGTCACGATAAAGACAAAGGATTTGAGGCCTTCTGAGTATGACAACACGTACTACCAGGCGTGGCTTTTGGACTCAGAGACAGGCTATTCGCTCAACCTTGGGCTGTTTGACACTGTTGGCGGAGGCGTGGGCACCCTGGATTATATGAGCAAGCACTACCTTGACCCGTATGATTTTGTCGTGATTACGCGCGAGCCCCGCGATGACCCTGACTTAAAGCCGTCAAGCGATGTTGTGCTGATGGGCAAGATAACCTGGCAGAAATACTATGTGCCTTCACTGCTTGGCGAAAAGGCGCTGACAGGATATTCTTACGAAAGGCAATAAGGATTTATTCTGAGTAATGATTGCATTAAAGAGAAAACTCAGCTGCGGTGCAATAATAATGAGAATTTCTTCACTATTCCTTTTGCATGATTGATGAAAGAACAACAATTACTGCAAGGATTATTATTGCGCTGATTCCTGCTATGAACATGAATGTCCCTGCTGTGTCTCCTGATGCCTCAAGAACAGCTTCGCCGGCTATCGGAGTTGCCTCGAAGGGGGTTGGCTGCTGCACCCTTGTCTCTATTTTAATGCCTGTAATGCTGAATGAGGCAGGAGGGATGCTGTCAGGTGCGTATGTATCAATCGTGACTGTTGTTCCAGGCGGGTACAACACTGTGAGTCCTGACCTTGTCTGGCACTGCACAACAGTATCCAGCTCAAATGCCCCTGGCGGAAGGGTTGTCGGCTGTATCTCACAGGCTGAATAAAGCTGGTTGACTTGCGCCCTCATATGCCAGCGGAGCACGCTTATCGGGACATCAAGCCTGTTTACTCCCTCGACTTTTGCAAACTTGTAGCCCTGGCCGATGAGGTTTGACTTCATTGCAACATTGTGTGATTCCTTCAAAACATCAGCAAGGACAGAAGGAATTATTAGCAGTGCAACCAACAGCAATGCGAGCCTTTTCATCATATCCCTCTTTTCGGAGGGGAAAGCAAAATCAGGTATAAAAACCCTGCGTTTTTTAGTAATGTTTAAATAATGCGGTCGTAACAAATTTGCCTGAAAAAGATGGTGAGCCACGAGCACGTGCTTGGTCCTGAGCCGGTTCATAACGGCTGGGCTGCAAAAATCAGCGAAATCATTCTTGGCGGCCAGGATGGCTTAGTCAACGTGCTTGGGATTGTACTTGGCGTGGCTGCCGCGACAATGAACACAAGGATTGTCATTATTTCGGGCCTTGCAGCCACTTTCGCGGAAAGCATCTCAATGGGTGCTGTTGCTTACACGAGCACAAAGGCTGCGAAGGAATACTATTTGAGCCTCAGGAAAAAGGAATTGATGGAAATCAGGAAGATGCCCGGTCAGGAAAGAAAGGAGGTTGCTGACATTTATTACCACAAGGGATTCAGGGGCAGGTTCCTTAACCAAATCGTGAACAAGCTTACTTCCTCAAGGCGGTTGTGGCTTGACACGATGATGGCAGAGGAGCTGAAAGTCTTTCCTGAGGAATACCATAACCCGCTCAAGGCAGGCGTGATTGTCGGCATTGCAAGCATTGTGGGCTCATTAATCCCGCTGCTTCCGTTCTTTTTCCTTTCTGCATTCAGTTCTGTCTGGGTTTCGCTGGCAGTCTGCACCCTTGCTTTGTTCGTTGTGGGCTCTATCAAGGCAAAGATAACAGTGGGTGCGTGGTGGAAGTCCGGCTTTGAGCTTGCCTGCATTGGAATGGCTGCTGCGATAGTGAGTTATGCGATTGGAATGTTCCTCGGAGTAACAATATGATGAGGTGAGAGAATGAAAAAGTACTGCATCCCTGACTGCGAGCACAACATTATGCATCATTTGGTGCGCATTACAGATGATTTGTGGAGGTTTGACCAGTACATCAAGGACGCAAAGAAGTGCGGGCATCATGAGTTTGCATCAATGTGGAAAAAGATAGCGGATATGGACAAAAAGCAGTTGGAACTGCTCAAGAAGGCGCTGAAAAAGGCAGTGAATGAGGGAAAGCTGGGCTGATTACTTGATGGCTTGTTTCAGCCTTTTCCTGATAATCTCTGCCATAGCTTCCCTGCTGTTTCTTTTCTTCAGCTCTTCTGCAAGCATTTTGTCGCCAAAGCAGTCCTGAATCCACGCGCTGAAGTCATTCTTTTCCTTGTTCACGTGGTGCCTGAATGTTTCTGCAGGCATTTTTTCCAACGCCTGCTCAAGCTCTGGCACTGTCTTGATGACTTCTCCCCCCCACAAATGAAAGTATTGCTCAGGCGCGACCTCTGAGAGCAGCCTTCCTGCCTCCTGGGGCTCAAACGCAACAGGGTGCCTTCCTGCGCATGACTGCTTGAGCATGACTGCCTCGCCTGCCGCCTTTGCGATTTGCGATGCAGTGAGGCCGTATTCCTCAAGGAGTTCTGTTGCTGTGCCGCTCTGGCCAAACCTGTCCTGAAGCCCGATGCGTCTGACTGGGACAGGATATGCCTCTGCAACGGTTTCTGCCACAGCGCTTCCAAGCCCGCCATTGACCTGATGGTCCTCAACAGTCACAATTGCCCCTGTCTTTCTTGCTGCAGCGATGACTGTTTTTTTGTCAATTGGCTTTATTGTGTGGCAGTTGATTACCTGCGCGCTTATTCCCCTGCTTTCGAGCTGTTTTGCAGCGGATAATGCCTGGTAAACGACAGGCCCGCAGGCAATTATTGTGACATCCCTGCCTTCTGCAAGTGTTTGCGCCTTTCCTATCTCAAATGCTGTGCCCTCTTTTGTCATTATCGGAGTTTTGTCCCTTGCAAGCCTTATGTACACAGGCCCTTTTTGCCTTGCAGCTGCAATTGTTGCCTTTTTTGCTTCTATTGCGTCGCATGGCGAGATTACTGTCATGTTCGGAACAGAGCGCATCAGCGCAATGTCCTCTGTTGCCTGGTGGGTTGTGCCGTCAGGGCCTGTGCTTGTTCCCGCATGTGAGCCGATAATCTTCACAGGCACGTCATTGTA
Organism: Candidatus Woesearchaeota archaeon; assembly: GCA_038884575.1. Taxonomy (GTDB): domain Archaea; phylum Nanobdellota; class Nanobdellia; order Woesearchaeales; family ARS49; genus JAWAAW01. The sequence continues at coordinate 36,359 of JAWABQ010000006.1, read as the reverse complement.
GCAGATTGTTGTCCTTATCTGCTCCCAGTTCCTGCCGGGGCTGAATATTGCGAATGATGCTATGAAAGGAATCTTGCCCATTGCAGCCATTCCTGCTGCGATTGCCGCCATGTTCTGCTCTGCAACTCCGACTTCTATGAACCTTTCCGGGTATTTTTTCCTGAATTCTGACAGGCGCGTGCTTTCTGCCAGGTCAGCGCAAAGGGCGACGACATCCTTGTCCTTTCCAAGCGCCAGCATTCCCTCTCCAAAACCATCCCTTGTTGCCTTGAGTTCCTGCTTTGCGAAGACTACAGAGCCTGCCATTATTTTTTCTCCAGCTTCTTGCGCTCATCCCTGAGCTCCTTCAGGGCTTTTTCTGCCTGTTCCCTGTTTGGGGCCTTGCCGTGCCATTCAGGGCTGTTTTCCATGAAGCTGACGCCCTTTCCCGGCGTTGTATGGGCTATTATGCATGTCGGGCCGTCATTTCTTTCCTTGAGCACCTCGATTATGTCTTTTATACTGTGGCCGTCAACCTCAACAACATGCCAGCCAAATGCCTCATATTTTTGCCGCAATGGCTCCAGTGGCATCACGTCCTCTGTGAAGCCGTCAATCTGGATGTTGTTCCTGTCAATTATTACCGTGAGGTTGCTTAATTGCATCTTGTTTGCGAACATTATGCCTTCCCACGTGTTTCCCTCGTCATGCTCCCCGTCGCTTGTGATGCAGTAAACATGGTTTGGCTTTTTGTCCATTTTCAGCGCAAGCGCCATTCCTGCTGCCTGCGAGATTCCGCACCCTAATGGCCCTGAGGTTGTCTCAAGCCCAGGCAGTGAGCCCCTGTGCGGGTGGCCCTGCAGCCTTGAGCCGAACTTCCTCAGTGTCATCAATTCTTTTGTTGGGAAATATCCTGATTCTGCCATTGCCGCATAGCGCACAGGGCAGATGTGGCCGTTGCTAAGCACAAGGATGTCGCGCTCTGCCCAGTCTGGCTTTTTAGGGTCGTGCTTGAGGACATTGAAATACAGTGCGGTGAATACATCTGCCATTCCAAGCGAGCCTGCAGGGTGTCCAGAGCCTGCTTCTGCAATCATTGAAATAATGTCCTGCCTCAATGTGTTTGCAATCAGCCTGAGCTTTTTTTCATCGACGATTTTCTTGGCCGGCATAATCTCCTCTTTTTGTGAGAATTTGTATCTGTTGCGTATTTAAAGTTTCCTTTTAATGGCAGCCAATCCTTCTGGCACTGTTTTTGCCTTGTGTATCGCGTTTCCTGCCACGAGGATATTGGCCCCTGCCTTTACTGCAAGGGGTGCTGTGTCCTTGTTTATTCCGCCGTCAACCTCAATGTCAAGTTTTGGGGCCCATTTCCTGATTTGTGCAGCTTTTTTCAGGGTTGCAGGAATGAGTTTCTGCCCTCCGAAGCCGGGATTTACTGTCATTATGAGAACCATGTCAACAAGATTGAGGAATGGCTTGATTTTTGATGCGGGCGTTTTTGGGTTTATTGCAATGCCTGCCTTCATGTTGTGTGCCCTTATTTGGTGGATCAGCTCGATTATTTTTTTTGCATTCCTGTACGACTCGTAGTGGAAGATTATCATTTTTGCATTCATCCTGCAGCAGTCTGTCAGGTAATCTTTCGGCTCCCTGACCATGAGCTGGCATTCAACAGCCAGCCTTGTCCTTAATCCCCTGAATTCTTTTGGCTGGACTGTCCTGTTTGGCACGAATTTATTGTCCATTATGTCAAACTGTGCTCTTTTTACGTACGGCTCAATTCTTTTGAGTTTTGCGAGGAATTCTTTTTTTGTCTTGCATAATAATGAGGGAACTATCTCAACTTGGCGCTTTTCCATTTTCTATCCTCTTTATTTCTTCAAGTCTTCTTTTGTGTCTTTCTTCGCATGAGAATTTTGTTTCCAGCCATGACTTTACGATTTTTTTTGCGTGATTCAGGGATAATTCCCATCCTGACAGGCAGAGAACATTTGCATCATTGTGCTCCCGGCTCAGGCGGGCATTGCGGAGCGTCCATACTGCGACTGCACGGACTCCCTTAACCTTGTTTGCCGCAATGCAGACGCCTTCTGCGCTTCCGCAAACAAGAATGCCAAGCCCTTTTCCTTTTGAGACTTCTTTTGCAACCTTGTATGCATAAACCGGATAATCATCTGCAGGGTCAAGCTCAAATGCGCCCACATCCATCACCTTGTATCCCTGCTGGTCAAGGAATTTTTTCAGCTCCTGCTTGAGCTTGAATCCTGCGTGGTCTGCGCCAATGTAGACTGTATTCATGCTTTACCTGCGCTTCCAAAGAGTTTTATGCGGTGCTCAACAACTTCCTGCATCAGCTCGCGAGCCCTGCCGAGTATGTGCCTGGGGTCAAAGTCCCCTGGCGCTGTTGCGAGAAACTCGCGCATTCCTGCATCAAATGCAAGCCGCAGGTCGGTGTCAGTGTTTACCTTGCAAATTCCGTTCTTTATTGCCATCTTGACTTGTTCGTCGGGGACGCCTTCTGGCTTTCCAAGCCTTGCGCCGTAATGCTCTGCTGCTGCAACAATCCAGTCAGGCACCCCGCTTGCTCCATGCAGGACAAGGGGGATTTTGACTTTCTGCCTTATTTCCCTGAGCCTTGCAATGTCCAGTTTTGCAGCACCTGCGAATTTGTAAGCCCCGTGTGATGTGCCGATGGCTACTGCAAGCGCATCAACTCCTGTCCTGTAAACAAATTCTTTTGCTGCATTTGGGTCTGTATAAATGATTTTTCTCGCAATGATTTTTTCCTCTGCTCCGCCTATTGTGCCAAGCTCGCCTTCGACAGAAATTCCTTTTGCGTGCGCCATTGCAGCAATCTTTTTTGTTATTGCAATGTTTTTGTCAAATGGCAGGTGTGAGCCGTCAATCATCACGCTTGTGTATCCTGTTTTTATTGCCTCTTTGATGATTTCAGGGTCTCTTCCGTGGTCAAGGTGGAAGACGATGGGTATTTTGTTGTCTTGTGCTGCCTGCGCAACAAGGCATCTAAGATATTTGATTCCTGCGTATGCTATTGCTCCTTCGCTTGTTTGCAGAATCACAGGGGATTTTAGTTTTGCAGCCGCATTGACTATTGCCTGCATTATCTCAAGGTTGTTTATGTTGAATGCCCCGACTGCGTACCTGCCTTTTTGCGCCTTTGAAAGAACCTGCTTGAGCGTCGCGAGCATTTTCAGAGCCTCGTGACAATTACTTTTGCCTTTTTCACTTTTTCAATCTGCCTTCTTGTCAGGAGGCTTTGCTTTGCGCCTATCTGCTGGATTACTGCCTCTGCTTCTGCCATCCCCCACTGCATCGCCTCCTTGATGTCCTGCTTTATGATTATTCCGGCAAGCATGCCTGATGCAAATGCGTCTCCTGCGCCTGTTGTTTCCACGACCCTGATTTTGGGCGGAATGAGCTGGAAGTGCTGTATGCCGTTGTATGCATGCGCTGGCTTTGGTCCGTCTGTGATTACTGCTATCTTTGCGTGTTTTTGCAGCTCAGCAAGTAGCTGCTTGCATCCTGCTTCCTTCATTCCTGTGAGCGCCTGTGCTTCCTCCTTGTTCATTATGAGCAGGTCGCATCCGTCAATTATGGGCTTTAGCGCTTTTGCGCCCATTTTTGCAATGTACATGCTCGGGTTGAATGCGTACTTTATCCCTTTTCTCTTTGCAAACAATGCTGCTTTTTTGAGTGTTTCAAAGCTTTGGTTCATCATTGCGCTGAAATAGAACCATTTTGTTTTGAGTTTTTTCCAGGGAACTTCATATGCTGCGAGCTTGTCATTGACTCCCTTGAACGCGAGTATGCTCCTGTCATGCTCAAGCCCTGTCAGGATGACGCTGTAGCCTGTCATTCCCCTTCCCCTGCCGCCGAGGAAGTCCACTTTTTCGCGCTTCATCTCGTCAAGGACTGTTTTTGCGTGCAAATCCGTGCCGACTTCGCCAATCCATCCTGTTTTTAGACCAAGCCTTGAGAATGCGACAGCCGTATTTGTTCCTCCGCCGCCAGTGTCAACGTGCAGGTCCTCAACAAGGATTTTCTGCCCTATTGCGTAGCAGACATCATCATGCCCTTTGTGCCTCATTATTTCCGGCTTTTGGGTTTTCACAAATACATCCACAGTTCCAGAGCCAAGCGTGATTACATCGTACATGATGTGCCTCTTTTTGTGAAAGAACGAGCCGTCAGCGTATATAAATATTTCTTACAATAGCCTTGTTATCATCAGCATTGCCACTGCGCCGATGATTACGCCGAGGAGGTATTCCTTTGCTGTTATGTGGAATGGCAGCCTGTGCAATGGCTTTGGCGGGTTTTCAAGGTCGTGGATTCTCTTCTCAACAGCTGCAAGCATCAGCCTCCTGTCCCTTATTTCAGAAAAGACCTCTGCAAGGTGCTCGTCGCGGATTATGTGCTGTATCCAGTTGTGGAAGTCGTTCTTGTCCTCGTTTACGTGGTGCCTGAACACCTCCTCGTCCATTGTTGCGAGCTCGTTTGCCAGCTCGTAAAGGTTTTTTATGGTGCTTCCGCTCTTTAAATGGAATACGTGCGCAGGGTGTACGTCTTTCAAAAAGCTCATCAGTGTATCACGCACCTGATTCCTTTTCCGGTCTTCTTGCACTCTGCCTTTTTTTCCTGCTGGATTTGCTGCCGGACTTCCTCGCGGTGGTCTTTGCTCGCAATCTGCGCAACTTCCCTGAGCAGGTGCTTCATTACAGCCCTTTGGGTGTCAATGCGGTCGCGCACCTTTTGCATTTCGTCTGCGAGCCTGGGTGATTCAAACACATCCCTTACCCAGTTTGCAAAGTCATTCTTCCACTCATTGACATGGCTCCTGAATGTGTCCTCTGCCATTGTCTCAAGCTCGTCAACAAGCTGGAATAGGCTTTCTATCTTCCTGCCGTCCTGCAGCACAAAGTGCTTTTCCACAGGGGCTTTTCCAAACTCCTTGTGCCTGTAAAAGACTTCGAGCCTTGAGTGGGGCTCTGCCTTTGTGACCTTTGCCGGCTTTCGCGCAGCATGGCTTGCCTTGGCTTTCTTTGCCCTCTTTTTTGCCATAACCCACCTCTGGGCGGTTTTAATACTGCCCAGTTTTTAAACATTACTGTGCTGTTGGGCTTATTTGAGCCTTGCTGCAACGATTTTTGCGAGCTGCTTCTGGTCTTTTGCGCCAAGGGCCTGCTTTGCGAGCTTCTGGTCTCCGAAGACATCCCTTATCCAGTTGTGGAAGTCATTCTTCTGCTCGTTTACGTGGTATGCGTACGTGTCAGGGTGCATTTTCCTGAGCCCCTTTGCAAGCTCTGCAAGGCTTGCATACACGCTGCCATCGCTCACGTAAAAGCTCTTTTCTGCATCGCATTTCACAATTTTTTTTGCCTTTTTCATGTTCTTCACCTCATGTAATAGACATCCATCTTTTCAGCGCAGCCCCGACAGAGCCGCGCTCATCGCCTTTTACGCGAAGGATGATGTCGTTAAGTATGTTCATGTATGCTATGAAAGCCTCGTATGGGCTGTCATACGGGTTGAAGTACTTGTGCACATCCCCGTCATTGAACCATTTTGTGCACATATAGTAAAAGTGGTCGCTTGTGCTCAGCTTCCTCCATGCATCAATAAGCGCTTCGTCCCTGCTGGCAAGCACCTCTTTCCTCAGCGAATACAGCCTTTGCGCTGCCGCGTTCTGCATCCTGTTGCCGAGCCATGCTGATGTGTCACGCTCAATGTCAGCCCAGCTCACTGGCGCGTGGATGTCAAGCTCATCCTTTGGCTCAACCTTGACAAGCTCAGACGGCCAGTGGAATGATATCCCTTTTTTCCTTAACTCCGCAGGCAGGTGCTCGAGGAACTTGAAAATGCCTGTGTCCTCCCACTGGTGCTCGCCAAATGTCTCGTAGTCCATGAACAGGTTGATTGTGTCGCCCAGTATTGGCGCTATCCAGTCTGCATACTTTGATGCTGTCAGCGGGTGTCCCTGCCAGTTTCTGTCTCCGAACCTGAATGCGACATCGTCAGAGAGTTTGTAGTTTTTCAGTAAAAGCCTCATACGCTTTGTTGTTTTCGGCTTGTAGACATAATTCGGCGACTTCCATCCGAGGATGTGGTCTGCGCCTTCTGCAAGTATCGCCTTGTAGCCAAGCTCCTCTGCTGTCTTTGCGAGGTGATTGTTGTAAACCAGCTCTGTGTTCCTGAAGACAACCGGCTTTTGCCTGAAGTTTTCCTTTATGAGCTTCTGGTGCATCCTTACCTGGTCAACGAACTCATCCTTATTGTGCAAAAATGAGAGCGAGTGGTAGTAAGTCTCGTTCAAAAACTCGACAGCGCCTGTTGCTGCAAGGTCGTCAAAGCTGTCAAGCACTGCAGGGGCGTATTTCTGGAACTGCTCAAATGCCGTGCCTGTGATGCTGAATGCGCACTTGAAGTCATCATGCCTTGCAATGAGGTTTCTTATTATCCTGTTTGCAGGAATGTAGCATTTTTTTGCGACTTTCTGCATGATTTCCCTGTTTTTGTGCTCGTCAAAGTAGCTCGTGCTGCGGCCTATGTCAAACACATTGTATTTTATCATCCTGAATGGCTGGTGCACCTGGAAATACAGGCAAATGTTTGTCATTTGATCACCTCTTTGTATGCGTCATGGACTTTTCTTGCAGGCTCGTCAAGGTTGAACCTGTTTGATTCAGCGTGACCGCGCTCGCTGAGCTCCTGGTGCAGCTCGCTGTGGCGCAGCACATTGACTATCATGTCTGTCATCTTGTTGATGTCCCAGAAGTCAACCTTAAGGCAGTTCTTCAGGACTTCTGACACCCCGCTCTGCCTGCTTATTATGACCGGCGTCCTGTTCTTCAGGCTTTCCAGGGCGACAAGGCCGAAAGGCTCTGAAATGCTTGGCATTACGTAGACGTCTGCCATCTGGAATGCCTTGTGCACATCAGCGCCCTGCAGGAACCCTGTGAAGACAACCCTGTCTGCTATGCCGAGCTCGTGCGCGCGGTTGATTATCCTTGGCATCATGTCCCCGTCGCCTGCTATGACAAACAGCGCATTTGGCTCAAAGGCAAGAACTTTCTTTGCGACCTCTATGAAGTAGTCAGGGCCTTTTTGTATTGTTATCCTTCCGAGGAAGAGCACTATCTTGTTGTTTTTGTTCAGCTGGGAGCGGTAATTTGTGTGGTAGCATGGGTTGTCCTCCTCTATTCCCCAGTGGACAACCCTGATTTTTTCCCCGGGAATCTTGTAGTGTTTCATCACGTTGTTCTTTGTGAAGTTGCTGTTTGCAATGATGAGGTCTGCCTCTTTCAGGCCTTGGTACTCGATGTGCGAGATGTATGTGTTTGGGTTGTCTGCTGTGCGGTCAAATTCTGTTGCGTGGATGTGGACAACCAAAGGCTTTCCTGAGACTTTTCTTGCCTCGATTCCTGCCTCGTATGTCATCCAGTCGTGCGCGTGGATTACATCGTGCTTTTCCTTTCCGGCAATTATCCTTGCAATCCTTGCAAAGCGCCTTGCCTCTGTGTAAATGTCTTTTCCGTAAACCCCTTTTGTGCTTAGCGGCGCATAATCCTCTGCGTACTGGTCTGCTGTCTGGTACGGGGCGAGGGTGGAGGGCACTTTTAGCACTTTGATGTTTTTGCTGAACTGGTTTGCGCCGAGCAGCTTTACAAATTCTGCTTTTGCCCCCTGCGGCGCAACAGGCATCACGAACGTGACTTGCACTCCGTTTCTTGCAAGCCCTTTGGTGAGCCCGTAGCAGGCTGTGCCAAGCCCGCCTGTCTTGTATGGCGGGAATTCCCAGCCGAGCATCAGCACGCGCGTCATCGGGGCTCGCCCTCCACGCCGAGGAATTTCCTGCCTTCCTCGCTCAGCTCGTAGATTTTTACGTAAGAGCTTGCAAATACCTCCCTGACAAACCCCCTGCCTTTGAGCCAGATAAGGTGGTTGTCAACAGTCTTCCAGTTGATTCCTGTGTCTTTTGCAAGCTGGTTTACTGTCTTTCTTCCCTTTAGAAGTACTGCGAGGATTTTCTGCCTCAGTTCCCTGAATGTTCGCTTGGGGTTTCTGTCTTTCGGTATTGGCATTAGCGTAACCAGTAGTGATTTTTGTATACTTGTATAATATGTTATATTTAAATCTTTTCCTAAATACAATGAACTTCACTGCATCAAAATCAGAAGAGGGGGCATCGTCGGGCTGGCGCTATCAGAAAAAAATCAGACCAGGAAATCACGCCCTGCTAAAATCTTCTAAAATGTCTTTTATCGTGATGATTCCGACAGGGATATCTTTCTTGACAAGCACAACAGAACTGACATCGTTTTCCTTCATCAGGTCTATGATGTTTGCCATTGATTCGTCTGGCGCTGCTGTTATGCAGTTTGGCACGTGCGTGAGGACATTGCGTACAGGCATCTTGAGGAGGTTTGTTTTTTCGCCAACCCCAAAGCCTGTATGTTTTCCCATCTGGTGGCTTGCTGCCTTTGGTATGCGCATCCTTGAGCGCGGGAACAACTGGACATCAATCAGGATGTCTGTTAGCCCGAGTATGCCTGTGAGCCTGTTCTGGCTGTCAACCACGACAATCTTGCTGATTCCCTGCCTGCTCATAAGGCTCATTGCCTTGCTGAGCTCGTCATCCTGGTGGGCTGTGACAAGCTTCATGTTTGCAAGCTCGTCTGCCCTTACCCTTGAATAGAATGTTTTCAGGTTTGCAATGACATCGATTGAGTGCACCACGCCCATTACTTTTTCCTTCTTGTTTTCTGTGAAGATTACCGGCAGTGCATGCACGTCTGCTGTTGCCATAAGCCGCGCAATCTCTTTCAGTTCAGTGTCTGGGGAGAGTTTTGGGACAAAGAACGGGGTCTTGCTCTTTGAGCGGTGGCTTATGAGGTTCTTAATCCTCATTGTTGCAGGGTCAATCCTTGAGGACAAAAGCCATTTCTTTGCTACAATTCCCTTGTAATCATTCTTCTCAAACACGACAGCATAACACTCATCGTGCCTTTCCATCTGCCCGATAAGCGACGACACAGTATCATCAACACTTGCAACAATAAAATCAGTCCTGAGTATGTCTGCGGCAACAACCATCTTTTTTCGTTGGAATGAAAGAAGTGCGTGGTATATAAACGTTATTATTGGTTCTCCGAACTCGCGCGACATAACGGAGTTAGGAGCGCATGAGTGAGGATGCTATTGTTGCACCGCAGTGCTTTTTGTAAGTAATATTTATATAGCATTAAACATCGAAACTGCCCCATGCCGTGGTTTGACCAGTCTGTGCCTGCTGTCCTCAGGGAATTGAAGTCTTCTGCAGAGCGCGGGCTTTCATCGGCAGATGCAGGGCAGAGGCTTTCTCAGTACGGCCCAAATAGCATTGAGGAGGCGCACAAGGTTTCGTTGGTTAAGATATTCCTTAACCAGTTTGCAAGCCCGATTGTGTGGATTTTGCTTGCTGCAATGCTGATTTGCGCATTGATTCCTGAATGGACTGATTTCTGGGTAATCGCGGCAATAGTTGTCCTGAATGCAATTCTCGGCTGTCTGCAGGAATACCGCGCAGAGGAAGCCATTGAGGCATTGAAAAAAATGGTCAGCCTCAAGGCAAAAGTGCTCAGGGACGGCAAGGTTGTTGAGATTGACGCATCCCAAATCGTTCCAGGCGACATTGTGCTGCTTGAGACAGGGGACAAGGTTCCTGCTGACGCAAGGCTTGTTGAGGCAGTCAACCTTGCAACACAGGAAGCCTCTTTGACAGGTGAATCAACACCTGTCATGAAAAGCCCTGAAACACTGCACGACCACATAACAGTTGCAGACCAGCAGAACATGGTCTTTTCAGGCACGATAGTCACAAGCGGCAGGGGCAAGGCAGTTGTTGTCAGCACAGGAATGGCAACGGAAATAGGAAAGATTGCAAAGCTGATAAAGGAAACAAAGGCAGAGCCGACGCCTTTGCAGAAAAAGCTCTCAAGCCTCAGCAAAATGCTGGGCCTGCTTGTCATACTGATTGCGCTGATTGTTTTCGGCGCCGGCGTGTTTTACGGCCTGCCTGTTTTTGAAATGTTCCTTGCAGCGATTGCGCTTGCCGTGGCTGCAATTCCAGAAGGGCTTCCTGCTGTTGTCACGGTTGCTTTGGCTCTTGGCGTGCAGAGGATGGCAAAGCGCAGCGCGCTTGTCAGGAAGCTGCCTTCTGTTGAGACTCTTGGCGCGTGCTCTGTCATATGCGCTGACAAGACAGGCACGATGACACACAACCAGATGACAGTAAAGCACGTTTATGCCAATCAGGAGTCAATAGCAGTGTCTGGCTCTGGCTACAGCCCTGACGGAAAGTTCGCAAAAAACCCGGACCAGTTTTCCCTACTCCTTAAAATCGGCGCACTGAACAACAATGCAAAGGTTGAGCAGGAGAACAATGACTGGAATGTGATTGGGGACCCGACAGAGGCGGCATTGATTGTCAGCGCGAGAAAGGCAGGCATTAATGTTGAGCAGCTGAACATAACTTATCCCCGGCTCAGGGAGGTCGAGTTCACGAGCGAACGGAAAATAATGACAACAGTGCACAGGAAGGGCGCAAAACTGCTTGTGTGCACAAAAGGCGCGCCTGAAGTCGTGGTAAAGCTTTGCACAAGGCAGTTATTGCACGGCAAGATTGTCAGGTTCTCAAGGGCTGATGCGGAAAAAGTCCTTGCAATGAGCGAGGCGTACGCCAACAGGGCATTAAGGGTGCTTGGGTTTGCGTTCAAGGAAACAGCGCCCGGCTCAAAGGAAAAGCTTGAGGGCGACCTTGTTTTTGCGGGATTGCAGGCAATGATTGACCCGCCAAGGTATGAGGTCAGGGAGGCGATAGAAAAGTGCGCCAGCGCAGGCATAAAGGTCGTGATGATTACAGGCGACCATCTCACAACAGCAAAGGCGATTGCGAAAGAGCTCGGAATAAAAGGCAAGGCAATAACAGGCGTTGACCTTGACCACGTCACAGACCTTTCAAGCCAGGTTGAGGAAATAGGGATTTATGCAAGGGTCAATCCTTCGCACAAGATACGGATTGTTGAGGCATTGCAGAACAACGGGCATGTTGTTGCAATGACAGGCGACGGCGTCAATGACGCTCCTGCGCTGAAAAAGGCAGACCTTGGCATAGCAATGGGAATCACAGGCACTGACGTGGCTAAGGAAGCCAGCGCAATGGTGCTTGCTGATGACAATTTCGCGACAATTGTGCGCGCAGTTGAGGAAGGACGGGTTATTTTTGACAACATCAAGAAGTTTGTCGAGTACCTCCTGTCGAGCAACATGGGTGAGGTTCTCACGCTTTTCACCGGAATACTCCTTGGCTGGCCTTTGCCTGTCACTGCATTGATGATTCTCTGGATCAATCTTGTCACTGACGGCGCCCCTGCGCTCGCCCTCGGCATTGAGCCGCCTGAGCCTGGGGTGATGAAAAGGCATCCGAGGAAGATTGAGGAAAACATCGTGAACAAGTCAAGAGGGACAATGATATTGCTGATTGGGCTGATTATGATGCTTGGCACATTGTTCGTGTTTGACCTTTACGAGCCAGATCTTCATCTGGCAAAGGCGCAGACAATGGCATTCACGACACTGATGCTGTTCCAGATGTTCAATGTGCTCAACCAGCGCTCAGAAACCATGTCCTTGTTCAGCATCGGCGTGTTCAAAAATTACTGGCTCTGGGCTGCAATACTGCTCTCTGTCGGGCTTCAGCTCGCAGTGGTTTATTTGCCATTCCTTCAGCACTTGTTCAGCACTGTCGCCCTTACTCCGCAGGACTGGCTCATTGCAGTGGGAGTCTCAGCAAGCGTGCTCGTGTTCGGCGAGGTCGTGAAGCTTATACGCAGGTAATTTTAAATACCAAGCACTTGATACTGTATTAAAACGAGGTAGAATAAGATATGAAGAAAATGCTTGTTTTTGCGGCAATACTTTTCATGCTGATTTCTGTTTTCAGCGTTAACGCGCTTGTGCTGAAGAGCAATGCAAAATGGGGATTTGCGCAGGTTACAGGAAGGATAATAATGCAGCAGAATGCAGGCTTTCCGCCATGCCCGACAGCGGTTGACATTGTTACAAAGGAGAGCCTTATCCTCAGGTTTGACATAAAAGTGATGCCTGACCGCGTGGATATTGCCTCTCCCGAAGGAAATTACAGGCTTCATTTCAAGGAGGCAGACAGCCCTTTCAGCCCCAACATAGCGCTTAACGAGTACTTTGTCCTTTCCAGTGCGGCAGGGACTCCTTTCAGCCATGTGTTCAGGTTTGCTGCGATTGACAAGGCAAACCGCAGGCTCATGTTAACAGACCTTGCAACAGGCCAGCGCGAAATCACTTACAGCGGACAGAACATCACCAACATGGTCGCAGGAGGGGTTACTTACACGGTTTATGTCTACCCTGATGCAGGCAGCCTGGCAATAGACCAGAATGGCGACGGCAATATCGCAGGCGCACAAACACAGATTGTTACGCTTGACGGCACTGCTTACAGCGAGGAAAGCTTTGTGGGAAACCCCAACTGCAACCCTGTGGCAGGACCTTTCTGCTCTGACTCTGACAACAGCATTTCTTACAACATTGGAATTTACTCAGGCACTGCATTGACTTCCTCGGCAAGGCCTGATGTCTTCACAAAAGGCAGCGTTACATACACTGCGCCGTCAGGCGCGTCTGCTGTCTTCAGCGATTCATGCTCGTCAGGATCCTATCTTGTTGAGAATTTCTGCCAGCAGGGCAAATACAGGGGAAGGCAGGGCGTGCTCTGCCCGGCCGGCTGCCAGGATGGCGCATGCATTGCGATTGCTGCCCAGGCTGCTGGGTGCGCAGGGATTCAGATGGTGTGGGAGCAGGGAAGGCGCGAGAATTACACTTATGCAGCTGACCTTTGCACAGGCTACCGCTGCCTCAGGGGCAATGAGATAAGTCCTGCATGCCACAATGCAGTCTCCTGCCCTGCAGCATGCACTGACGGCACTTGTGTTTACATCCCCGATGCAAAGCAGCAGTGCCCGCCCTGCCAGGATTCTGACAACGGCCTGAATTACAATGTCAGGGGAAGCGTTACAGGCGCCCTTGCCTCATTCCCGACAGCCCCAAGGGAGGATGCCTGCATTGACGGGCAGGTGAGGGAGATGTTCTGCAATGCCCAGGGGCTTGGCGAGTCAAGGCTTTATGACTGCCCGCAGGGGTGCGAGAACGGCGCGTGCATAGGGGGAGTGACAGAGAATGTCACATGCAGGTTCATCTTTACAGGCTTGCAGCAGACTTGTGTTTCCTCAAAAGGGAGCTGCACAGGCATTGGGGCATGCACTGTTCCAATCTCTGGCTCTATGGGTGAAGCAGTCAGCTGGACTGGCTGCGGAAAGGCCTGGTCAACAACAATCGATGGCAAGAATAAGGATGCTTACTTTGTGTGCGGAAAGGTGCGCCTGCCAAGCCTCCAGCCGTCAATATCAATTCCAGGCAGCATTCCAATAATTAGGACTTGGTGAGCATTATGAAAAAAATAATTTTGTTTTTCCTGCTCGCGCTGCTTCTTGCAGCCTGCAGGGCAAGGGAGCAAACCCCTTTTGTCGCTGGCACCCCTGTCGAGATTGTGCAGAAGTATTATGCCGCATGGGGCGCCAAGGACTATAAGACGATGTACACGCTCGTGTCTGACGGCTGGAAGGCGCTGGAGCCGACTGCTCACACAGAACTGCGCTTTGCAAACCATCTTGGCGGCTTTTACAAAAGTGCAAAGGCAATAAGGCTTGTATTCGCGTCTGAGCAGTCAAACACAGGGAGCCAGTCTGTGGTCTCTGCAGCTTTGGAGGTTGAGACAATGGACGGCAGGTTTGTCCTTGCCAACCAGACAGTAGTGCTAAGGCTGAAGGACAACGGCTGGAAGCTCATCCACCCGTATGGCGAGTTCACAGACCTTTCCTGAGCAAATCCAAGCGAAAACTATATAAACCTAAATGCCGACCTGAAAAAATATCCTGTTTCAAAAAGGGGTGAAAGCGCATGGTCAAAAAACTGGATTTTAAGGCAACAGCGCCGGTGGAAATGGAGGAGGACAGCTCAGGCTCTTCAAGAGACATCTGGCTGGCAGCATGGGGTGTTGTGGCAATATTCGTGATAGTAATACTTGTGCTGTTCTTCACAGGCAACATGCCGACAATCACAGGCGCAGGCACAACGCTTGTCCCTGAGCAGAATGCCTGCCAGCGCGGAAACGCAGTGACTGACCTTTCACGCGCCAATCAGATTATAGCATCAGGAGGGGTTTGCACCCAGGGGCTCCTGCCTTACATAAAGTGCTGCTGGTGGCCCTGAGCATTTTTCCTGATGAAAAAGGCGGATTTTTGGTTTATTGTTGTTGTTCTGGCTGTTTTTCTTGCGATTATTGTCTTGCTGCTTAACATCAATGCGCTCTTCCCAACCCCTGGGGCAGAAGAGCTTGCAAAATCAGTGGTTCCACAATGAAAAGCGCTGCATTAAGGGAATGGGTTCCTTCATGGAAAGCTGTATGGGCAAAATCATGGTATCTGCCTGCAAGCGCAGTGCTTGACATTGCGTTCTTTTTCCTTTACGGCCTGATGACTGCGCCGCTGTTTTCGCGGCTCAGCGACCACGTCGTTGCGATTGGCGCGCTCGTGGCAAGGCAGATGCAGGCAGATGCAGGCAGGGCAAGGCCTGCTGTTGTTGATGCATTGTTTCAGCCTCCTGCGAGCCAGTATGTGTGGCAGTTTATCGGCCTTCTTTTGCTGCTTGCCATGGTGCTGTTTTTCCTTTTCTGCACAATACAGGGGCTGGCGTGGTGGATTGCAGCAATTGCTTCGGGCTGGAAAATGCACTGGAGGAAATTCCTGACAGGATTTGCGCGCATAAACCTGCTTTGGGCAGGGCTTTACTTTGTGTGGGTGTGCATTGGCACCCTGCTCGAGGTCAGGAGCATTGCGATTGAAAAGATTATGGGCCAGCCTGCTGCAGGCGCAGGGATTGTGCACGCGGTTCTGATCGGCATAATTGCTTATTTTGCCCTTGCATCATATCCGCTGCTGAGCATCAAAAAGGGATTTGTCACAGGCGTGCGAAAAATACTGGTGCTTGCCACTGCAGGAGCAATTATTGCCTTGCAGCTTGTTGCCGGCAATTTCCTGATGGGTAAGCTTTCACTGATGAGCGCAAAGCTTTCGTTCATAATCAGCGCGATTACGCTTCTCGTGCTCGTCGGCTGGAGCAGGGCTTATGCCACGCGCGTGGTGAGGAGGGCTGCTGATGTTTGAGCACGCCCTGAACCCTGTGCTTGTGCAGCTTGGGCCTTTGCAAATAAGGTGGTATGGGCTGATGTGGGCGCTGGCATTTCTTTTTGTTTACTGGTATGTGAGGCGCTCTGCAAGGCAGGGCGCGCTGAAGCTTTCTGACAACGATGTTGACATTCTGATGGTGTGGCTTGTTGCAGGGGTTATTATTGGCGCGCGGCTGCTTGAGGTCTTTTTGTGGGACTGGAAGTATTATTCAGCCAATCCTGCTGAAATCATTGCAATATGGCACGGCGGCCTGAGCTTCCACGGCGGGCTTGCAGGGGGCATTATTGCAGGATACTTTTTTGCAAGAAGCAGGAAAATACCATTCCTCAGGCTCTGCGATGCCTGCATTGTGCCTATTGCTTTGGGGCAGGCTTTTGGCAGGATTGGAAACTTCATCAACGGCGAGCTTTTTGGAAGGATTACAAGTGTGCCTTGGGCTGTCAAGTTCCCAGGAGCAGAAGGATACAGGCACCCTTCGCAGCTTTACGAGGCTGCTTATGACATTGTGATTTTCATTGTGCTGCTTTTGCTCGCCGGCAAAAAAAGGCAGGACGGGTTTATTTTTGCGCTTTTCCTTGTGCTTTATTCCATTTTCAGGTTTGCAACAGAGTTTTTCCGCGAGCCGACATCATACGTGCTTGGCCTCACCCTTGGCCAGGCGCTCTGCGTGCCAATGCTTGCTGCAGGAATCTGGCTTTTTTTTTATTCCGAAAGAAAAAGTTAAAATAGTAATGATTGCGAAGGCGGCTGTATGGCAAGAATAACAGTGCTTTTGATTGCATTGCTGCTTTTTGCAGGCTGCGTGCAGATTCCTGAAGAAACCAATGAAAAGCCTGAAGACAGCATTTACGAGCCTGCTGAAGGCGCTCCTGCGCCCCTGCCTGAAGCTGCTGAGCCAAACCCGCTTGCGCCTTTGCCCAAGCCTGTGTCAGAGCCTGCAGTGAGGCCAAAGGCAATTGTGCCAAACACAACAGCATCAAATACGAGCGCGCCGAGCAAGCCGGCAAACAAGACAGTGCAGTCAGGCTGGACAACAGAATCATTGTCAATCGCAGAAGGCGAGACAAAATACGTCTATATCAAGCAGTGAGGTGTTTTAATGCACAAGGTTAAGGTTTATTCAACGCCAACTTGCCCGTACTGTCATATGGCAAAAGACTACCTGAAAGAGCACAAAATAAAGTTTGAGGACATAAACGTTGCAGAAAACCCCGGGGCTGCAAAGGAAATGGTTGAGAAAAGCGGACAGATGGGGGTGCCTGTAATAATAATAGATGAAAAGGAAGTTATTATTGGCTTTGACCGCGGCGCGCTTAAAAAAGCCCTTGGCCTGAAGGACTAACTGCAAAACAATAAAGCTTTTAAATAAAACTCTGCTTGTTCATCCCATCAAAGACCAAAGGGGCGTTTATTTTAACGCCCTGATTTTTCTTTTTTCGTCATTAATCCACATGGATTCTGCAGTTCAGAAAGCTATAAATACTCACAATTTTACAGCGGTGATGGTGGGGGAGAATGGAAGGGGAAATTTCTCAAAAGGAAGTGGCAGTAACCTACGAGACGCTCTATGAGATGCTGCGCCTTGAAAAGTCGCGCGAGGAACTGCAGCGCCTTGATGAGGGATTCCTGCTTGATGTACTTGCATACCTTCGGGAAAAGCAGAAAATCCTTGATGAGGCAGAGAAAAAGCAGGACTTGTTCTCTTTGGATGAGCGGGAAAAAACACAGGTGCAGCTTGTCAACATAAGGAAAATAGTCAGGGAGCTTTACGAAAGGAGGGAAAACAAGATTTTTGAGATGGCGCTGAACAAGAGCAGGACAAAAAGCAGCATTATTGACACTGGCGCTCTTCTTGTCCATGAGCGCTACCTTTTTGACAGCATTGTCTCTGTCCTTGACAGCTTCAGGGGCAGCATACTGCACAATGTGCTTTCATTAAGGGAGCCATCCCTTGCTGTGAGCGTTCCTGAACAGCCAAAAGAGGGGGCTGCACCGCTTCCGGAAGCTCCCCAGGGTGCTGTCCAGCCATTGCAGCCTGCTGTTCCGCAGGTGAAGACAGTGAAGTTCACCCAGCCTGTTGAGCAGTTTGTGGGCAATGAGCTCGAGCTTTACGGACCGTTCCAGCCTGAGCAAAAGGAGCAGCTTCCTGCAGACATTGCAAACATCTTGATAGAGAAGGGGAGCGCAATAGAGGTTCAAGAGTAGCGAAGCTATTTAAACTTTCATCACATACCTGTTTCATGTACCCAATTCACATGAAATTCGCCGTTGCAGGCGTGAGCGGCGCTGGAAAAACAACACTTCTCAGACTGCTTGAACAGATAGCGCCAAACGTGACCCTGCATATCAAGGACACTACGCGCTCCCCGCGGACCGGAGAGGCTGCTGAAAATTCGCGCGACCTTTCTTTCCTAAGCCCGGAACAATTCGAGGCAAACAGGCTTAGCGGCGCATACGACATCGTTTACAGCAGGTATGGGCATTTGTATGGCATGCGCAGGGACCAGTTATTACGTGCAATGCAGGAAAAGGAGCTGCATTTTGCAATTATTTCCGACATTCCATCAATCAAGCAGTTCAAATACATGTACCGCGATGCGCGTGCCATATACATACATACAGACCCGCGCGACATCCCAGACCACATGCAGCAGCGTGAAGGTATTGAAAAGTCAGAACGCCTCGCGCGGATTACGAGGGCATACCATGAGTTCATAGACAACAACGACGTATTCGACCATGTTGTGCTGAACTTCTGGGAGAAGGAGAATGCGCTCAGGCAGCTGAGGAACATACTGCATTCCTATGCACGCACAGGCGCAGCAGGGCTGTAACAGAAGCCTCAACAGGAAATTACACTTCGAAACCTTTATAAAGGAACCGTCGGTGCTTACGCTTATTCTCGTGGGGAAGAGAAAATACCATGAAGATGCCAAAATCAAGGAACAAGTACTGCCCGAAGTGCAAAAAGCATACTGAGCACAAGGTTACCCAGAACAAGGGAAAGACCCCGTTCTCAGTCCATCCGCTGGCTGCAGGAAACAAGGACTTGCGCGCAAGGTGGAGGGGAAGGCTTGGCTTCGGCAACCGCGGCAAGTACTCAAAGCCGGCCATCAGCAAGTGGAAGATGGCAGGCAAGAAGACATCAAAAAAGACAGACCTTCGCTTTGAGTGCACTGTCTGCAAGAAATCCCATACCCAGGACATGGGTTTCCGCGCAAGGAAGGTGGAATTCGTATGAGATTGCCAAGGGCTCTTAAGGAAACAAGCTCGAAATTTGTCAAGATACGCTGCCCAAAGTGCAAGAATGAGCAGATAATGTTCGGAAAGGCTTCAACGCTCATAACCTGCCTTGTGTGCGGAAAGGTGCTTGCCGAACCCACAGGCGGAAAAAGCAGGGTCAAGGCAAGGATTCTTGAGGTGCTTGAATAATGCAGCCCCTCAGGACATACCTGCGCTATGAAAAAGATGCCAAAGCAGTGAGGCGTGGGGCAAAGCTTGAAGTTTCAATCCCGCTTTACGAGGCAAAAATCAGCAAAAAAACCCTCAGGTCCCTTGACGGCGACATTGAGGAATTCCTGATGAACAGGTTTGGCAGCCTGCAGATACTCCTCCTAAACGGACACAAGACAATTGCAGAGGGAGAGGTTACAGGCGCAAGCACAGACGGAAGGAGGATAAGGCTCAATTATCAAATAACAGAGGTATACAGGAAATAATGCTGCTGAAAAAGACAGGTCTTCCGCAGGAGGATGAGCTCGTTCTTTGTACAGTGACTGCAGTGCAGTACCACTCTGTGTTTTGCGCGCTTGACGAGTACGGCAGGACAGGGATGATTCACATTTCCGAAGTCGCGCCGGGCAGGATAAGGAACATCCGCGACTTTGTAAAAGAGGGCAAGAAAATCGTGTGCAGGGTTCTCAGGGTCAACCCTGAAAAAGGGCACATTGACCTTTCGCTCAGGAGGGTCAATGAGAACCAGAAGAGGCAGAAGCTCAACCAGGTGAAGCAGGAGCAGCTGGCAGAAAAGATTGTTGAGCATGCTGCAAAGCAGCACCTGAAAAATCCAGAGGAAATATATGTCGCGCTTACAAAGGAGCTTGTCCCGAAATACGGCGGATTGTTCCAGGCATTTGAGCATGTGGCGCAGGACCAGATTGACCTTGGAAAGATTGTTGACAAAAAGCTTGCAGCAGACATAGCTGCAGCTGTGAAGCAGAGGATAAAGCCAAAAGAGGTTGTGGTTGATGGAGACTTGATGCTGCTCAGCTATGCACCAAACGGGGTTGAGCTTGTAAAGGAGGCTTTGCACAGGGCAAAGGACACTGCAGGAAAGCCCGTGATAAGGTACAAGGGCGCAGGCACATACCACGTCACTGTCAAATCAGATGATTACAAGAGCGCTGAAAAGCTGCTCAAGGCCGCTGTTGATGCTGTCCTTGAGACTGCAAAATCCCACAAGATGCAGGCAAGCTTTGCGCGCGCAGAGCACGACTAAATGAAAGAAATCAATTATTGCTTGGCATGCAAGAAATACATGCTCAAAGACATTTGCGATTGCACACTGAAAACAGCGCCCGTTGCACCCGCAAAATACTCCCCTGAAGACAAATACGGCAAATACAGACGAAAAGCAAAGGAAGAAGAAAGAAAAAAACAAGGCCTGCTGTAAAAATGTGGAAGCTCAATTACACAACAAAAAAACCCGCCCTCAACAAGCCAGTGCTCATAGAAGGACTGCCCGGAATAGGAAACGTTGGCAAGCTCGCGCTTGACTTCATCATTGATGAAACAAAAGC
This sequence comes from Candidatus Woesearchaeota archaeon, assembly GCA_038884575.1. GTDB lineage: Archaea > Nanobdellota > Nanobdellia > Woesearchaeales > ARS49 > JAWAAW01. The sequence continues at coordinate 16,237 of JAWABQ010000006.1, read as the reverse complement.
CAAAAAAATCGCTGAATTCCACTCATACGGGTTCCCGCATTCTGTTTTTGTCAACGAGGAAAACCTTGTTGAGCTCCCTGCCATAGAGGTCTTTGCAAAACAGAGAAAAGGAAAGCCAGACCTGCTCCTGCTTGCAGGCGATGTCCAGCCCCTTGATGAACAGTCCTGCTACCAGTTCTCAGACACTGTCCTTGAAATGGCAAAAGACCTTGGGTGCTCTGAGATAATCACGCTTGGCGGCATTGCAATGAAGCAGGTTCCGAAAATCCCGCAGGTTTTTTTGACAGGCAACAGCAGGGAGATTGTTAAAAAATACAAGAAGAGCACGCAGCTGAACAACAACCTTTACGGCACTGTCGGGCCAATAGTCGGGGTCTCAGGAGTGCTTCTCGGGCTTGCAAAAAGAAAAAACATAGGCGCAGTATCATTGCTTGCAGAAACATACGGCCACCCGATGTATCTGGGTATTGCAGGCGCAAGGGAAATCATAAAAGTCCTCAACTCAAAGCTCAGCCTCAATTTGCGTATGAAGCAGCTTGAAAAAGAGCTTTCAGAACTCGAGCAGGAAATGGCAGAAAACCCCTCGCTTAAACAGGTAAAATCGCTCGCAAAGCTCCGCAAGCCCAAGGACACAAGCTATATCGGGTAATGACGAAACCCTTAAATACTCAATATCCTGATTCTCGCCAGATAAAAAGTGGTGAATAATGGGCGTGATTAAGCGCATTACTGCAAGGGAAATTCTTGACTCACGAGGAAATCCCACAATAGAAGCAACTGTATTTACTGCAAAAAACAAGGCATGCGCTAGCGTGCCATCAGGGGCAAGCAAGGGAACCCACGAGGCGCTTGAACTGCGCGACAGCGGAAAAAGATATGCGGGAAAAGGGGTCCTGAAAGCAGCAAATAACGTCAACACAATCATTTCAAAGAAGCTCATTGGCAAAAACCCTGAGAATCAGGAATTGGTTGACAACATAATGATCGAGCTTGACGGAACAAGCAACAAGTCCAATCTCGGGGCAAATGCCATACTTGCGGTCAGCATTGCATGCTGCAGGCTTGCAGCAAAAGAAAAACAAACTCCACTCTACCAGCACATAGCCTCATTGTTCGGAACCAAAAAAATAATGCTGCCGGTTCCTGCATTTAACATAATCAATGGCGGAAAGCATGCAGGAAACCAGCTTGACTTTCAGGAATACCTGCTCATGCCTGTCGGAGCAAAAACATTCAACGAGGCAATGCAGATAGGCGCAGAAGTCTACCACGAGCTCAAAACACTCCTTGCAGAGCGCTATGGCAGGACAGCAACAAATGTGGGAGACGAAGGCGGATTTGCGCCATCAATAACATGCATACAGGAGCCCCTTGACTTAATTGCGGACGCAGTCCAGAACCTCGGCTACTGGAAAAAAGTCGCATTTGGCATTGATGCTGCGGCAAGCACGTTTTACAGGAACAAAAAATACTATGTTGAAGGCGAAGAGCTCACAGCGCCTGACCTCATGGAAAAATACATTGAGCTCATCGGCGCATACCCTGTCCTCTCGATAGAAGACCCGTTCCACGAAGATGCATTTGAGGACTTTGCAAAGCTCACAAGGCAGGCAGGAAGGCGCTGCCAGATAGTCGGAGATGACATGTTGTGCACAAGCCCGGATAGGATAAGAAACGCAATAGTACACCAAAGCTGCACGGCGCTGCTGCTCAAGGTCAACCAGATAGGCACAATAACCGAGGCAATGGATGCTGCGCGGCTGGCAATTGACAACAAGTGGAAAGTAATGGTCAGCCATCGGTCGGGCGAAACAACAGATCATTTCATTGCAGACCTCGCAGTTGGGATTGCAGCAGGACAAATGAAGTCAGGGGCGCCCTGCAGGGGGGAGAGGCTTGCAAAATACAACCAACTGCTCAGGATTGAGGAAGAGCTCGGGAGAAAGGCAGTTTATGCAGGGAGGGTGCTGCCATGACAACAGTCGTGATAGGCGGCAGCGACTCGCAGGATCTGGCAAAGAAAGTTGCAAGGAAAATAAGGTCAAAATATTCTGGGCTGCAGCTGTCAAGCTTTCCTGACGGGGAATTAAGGGTTCGCATTGCAGATGACATCACAGGCAGACATGTCATCCTTGTCAACGGATTTATGCCAAACCCGAACAAGAACCTGGTCGAGTCGGTGTTTGCAATCCAGACTGCAAAGCAGCTTGGGGCATCAAAAGTCACGCTTGTCGCACCATACCTTGCATACATGAGGCAGGACAAGATGTTCCATCCGGGCGAGTGCATTTCTGCAAAAGTCATGGCAAAGATGCTTGACTGCGCAGACCAGGTCATTGCAGTTGACCCGCATTTGCACAGGATAAAGCGCCTGCAGGACATCTTCAGGGCAAAGGCAAAAAGCATAAGCGCAGACAACGCAATCGCGCAATACATAAGCAAACACTGGCCGAACGCAATAATAATCGGGCCAGACATTGAGTCGTCCCAGTGGGCCAAAAAAATCGCTGACAGCATAGGGCAGGAATCAATGATTTTGCTCAAGAAGCGCTATACTGCGACAAAAGTCCGCATAATAGTGCATGGAGACCCTGCAAGATTCAGGAACAGGGATGTTGTTGTTGTTGATGATATCATAAGCACAGGGCACACGATGTTTGAGCCCATTAGGCAGCTGAAGAGGTTTGGAGCAAGAAAAATAATCTGCATAGGCATACATGGCGTTTTTGTTGCGAATGCGCTGCAAAAGCTCAGGAAAATGGGTGCAGAGGTGATTACCACAAACACAATAGCAAACCCTGCTGCAAAAATTGATGTTTCATCAGCAATCGCAGGTGCATTATGAGGCCTGTCTGTCTTATTGTGCTTGACGGCTGGGGCATAGCGCCGCCAAGCCCTGGGAACGCGATAACTTCTGCACAGCCAAGGCATTTTGGCACGTTGTGGCAGGACAACCCGCACACAATGCTTGACGCATCAGGGACAGCAGTAGGTTTATTGCCCGGCTATATCGGCAACTCAGAGGTTGGGCATTTGCATCTTGGCGCAGGAAGGCTTGTCAGGCAGGACCTGTCAAGGATAATGTGTGCTGTAAAGGATGGCTCGTTTTTCAAAAACCCTGTGCTGAAAAAGGCAATGTCCAGGAAGAGGGTGCATTTGCTCGGACTTGTCAGCGATGGAGGGGTGCATTCGCACATCCAGCACTTGTTTGCCCTCATCAGGCTCGCGCATTTGTGCAGGGTCAGGCAGGTTTATGTGCACGCAATAACAGACGGCAGGGATGTTCCGCCCAAAAGCGCGCTCAAATACATCAGGCAGGTTGAAAAAGAGCTTGCAAAGTACAGCAAAGAGTGGAAAATCGCGACTGTCATCGGCCGCTATTATGCAATGGACAGGGACAACAGGTGGAACAGGGAGCACAAGGCATATGATGCAATGGTAAATGGCGAAGGCCACCACCACAAAACCCCTGAGGCGGCAGTGCTTGAGGCGTACAAGCGCGGCGAGTCAGACGAGTTTGTGTCCCCGACAATTGTTGACAGCAGCGGGCTTGTGAAGAAAGGGGATTCAATAATATTTTTCAATTTTCGCTCTGACAGGGCAAGGCAGCTCACAAGAGCGTTTGTGCAGGGCAGGTTTAACAAGTTCAAGAGAAAAAAGCTTATCAACCTCCATTTTGTCTGCCTGACCCAGTATGACCCTGCAATAAAGGCTCCTGTTGCTTATCCGCCAATTTACATCAAAGACACGCTGGGGGAGGTAATTTCAAAAAACAAGCTCAGGCAGTTCAGGCTTGCAGAGACTGAGAAATGGGCTCATGTCACTTTTTTCTTTAATGGGCTCAGCGGAAAAATCTTTGCGGGCGAGGACAGGTTGCTTGTCCCCTCGCCAAAAGTAGCGACTTATGACAAGACCCCTGAGATGAGCGCGTACACAATCACAAAGCAGGCAATAGGGTTGCTGAAAGCCAGAAAATACAAATTTTTCCTGGTTAATTTCGCAAACCCTGACATGGTCGGCCACACAGGCAAGATTGATGCGACAATTGCCGCTGTTAGGGCTGTTGATGAATGCCTTGCTTATGTTGTCACGGCAGCGCAAAACAGCGGGTATGACATAATAATCACCGGAGACCACGGCAATGCAGAGCAGAAGCTTTATCCTGACGGCACTCCCTGCACTGCGCACACAACAAACAAGGTGCCGTTCATACTTATCAGCGCTGAAAAGCACAGGCTCAGGAAAATCAAAAAGCCTGCATTATACCATGTTGCCCCCACAGTCCTGCAGCTGATGGGCATTCAAAGGCCGAAGGAAATGGAGCCAGGGCTTCTGAGGTGAGGTCAAGCACGGTCCAGTGCAAGGTTGTGCGCTTCAACATACCTGTCTGCGAAGAATTTCCAGTCTGCTGTTGCTGCCACCCTTTGCGCCATTATCTTGTTTTCAACGCGCTCGTGGGTTGTGAATTTTGAGTAAATCTCCATCATGTCAGCCAGATCCTTGATTATGTCAGCGTCTATCCTCCCAAAGCGCTTTAAAACAAAGATTCCGGGATATTTTCCCTGCTTGCATTCTGAGTAAATATATCTCCCAAAGCCGGCAAGGTCTGTTGTTACAGAGCTCACCCCCAGCGCTGCTGCCTCAAGAGGGGTGTATCCCCATGGTTCGTAATAGGACGGGAAGACTCCCAAGTGGCAGCCCTGCATTGTTTCATAATAGCTCGTATCCAATAATCCGTCAGCGCCAGACAAGTAAATCGGGTAAAACACGACCTTTACCTTGTCATCAGGCGAATTGTCAAGCCCTGAGTCCCACAGCGTCCTCATTATTGGGTCCTTGTCTTCGTCATACAGCTCGTGCGTGCTTATTGGTGGGTATCCTTTGCGCGACAGGAATTTTTTCAGCTTTGGCTTTATTTCCTGTCTGAATTCAGGGTCAAGTAGGGATTCGTTTGTGATTGGCGCCTGGCTTGTGAGCAGGTAAAGCAGCCTTGTCTTGACCTCTTCCTTTATGTCCTCAACGCTGTCCCTGATGTCCATGTATGCTGTCTTGTTTTCCAGGAGCTGCGGCCTTATTGCCCTGATGTTGCCAGGGACAAAGACAAATGCAACTATTGTTTTGCTGTCTTTTTGCTTTTTCAGGCGCTCATTAAGCTCTGCCAGCGCTTTGATGTAAATGTCAATCCCCTTGTCCCTGAACTCATACCTGCCTGCTATGAAGTAAAGCAGGGTGTTTTCAAGGTCAAACTTCTGGTAGGGGAAATAATAGTAGAGCAAAAATTCCTTTATCCTTGCCCTGAAAATCCTGTGCCTCAGCGATGCCTGCTCAAATGTCGGGAACTTGTCCATGTCAAGCCCGTTGAACAGCAACAGGTCTGGCTTCCTTTCGAGGAACTTTTCTGCCTCTATGCCTGTTATCTCGCTTACTGTTGTGAAGACTGATGTGTTTTTTGCGCAGGCTTTTTCAAGCAGGTGCTTTGCCCAGCATCCTGGGCCTCTTTTCCTGGCTTCCTCATCTGCGTTTATCCTGTCAAGCAGCTGGTATATGTTGATGTCAGCGCTTGCCAGAGCCCTTCCGATTGTTGTTGCATGCGTTGTGAATACAGTTGCTACAGGGATTTTGTTCATTTTCAGGTAGAGGATGCCTGCGCCTGCGAGCCATTCGTGGAACTGTGCAACTGTGCCTTTTTTCCACACGTGCTGCATTTCCTCAATGACCCTTCCTGCTGCCCAGCTCCAGACAACAGGCTCGTCAAAGTCATAATAGTCAGTGCCAAGGGAGTCAATGCCGTATGTTTCCCAGAGCTTTTTCTTGATTTCATTCGTGTTTTTTGTGTAGTTGGAGAAGTCAATCAGCAGCACCTTTGGGCTTCCTTTTACAAGCCAGATTCCTGTGTGGACATCTATCCCCTCCTTTTTCAGGTCTTCAAAGCATTCCTTGCATTGCTCAGGCGGCACTGTCTCTTCAAAGATTCCTGCTGCCTTTGCAGGGAAATAAGGACCTATCAGGAAATAATTGTCGCCATAGCGCTTTGTCATTTCTGCAGCCTTGGAGGCAACCACTGTGTAGATTCCGCCGACCTTGTTGCAGACCTCCCAGGAAACCTCGCAGACAGCGTTTGCTTTTGGCTCAACCATTGTCCAGTGAAGCCAAAACTGCGTATAAAAGCATTTCACACTACTTAAGAATGAGAAAAAAATCAAAAACCTGTTTATTCCTCGTAAGGCTGGTATCCTGGGATTGTACAACAGTAGCCGTTAACAACCACTGTCTGGTCAGGCGCCCCGAAAAACTTGCCGTTCCTGTGGTATATCTCAACGCGCACTGCTCCAGGCCTGCACGTGTTAGGGTCATAGCTTGCGCCTATTGGCCCTCCGCGCTGGACAAACACTTCAGTGCTCAGGCAGTCGCCTTTTTGCTCTGCCACGTATTCGCCTTCGCCAAGGTATGGGAATCCCTGTCCTGTTTCCCCTTTCACAACTTTTCCAGGATACAGCTTTGGCACTCCGAATGCTGCATAATCCCCTGTTGCCCCTGTGAACAGCAGGATAAGGCCTACAACTGCAATTACTGCAACTATTCCAAGAATTGCGAGCGCCACTCCTTTTCCTTCTTCTGCCATATGATAATCACCTCATTTATGAATGCTTTTGAGCATCAGTGGTATATAAATATTGCCTTGCTTAGCCGTAAACTGCGCCGTATGAGGTGTATTTGCTTTGTAAATATTCGTTCTGGAATTTTCCGCCTATAAGCTGGCACCTGCTTTGCGATATCCTGACGCAGGAATAAGCAGCAGCATCTGCGCACCTTGCCTTGCACTCGTCAACAGCAGCATACCTGCACTCCCGGTCTGAATTGTACTTCAGCTCAAACCCTGGCGGCAATGTGCACGTGGCAAGCAGCGAAAACCTTGCTCCGCACTGCAGGGCCACGCTGTTTGCGCATTTTACAAAGTTCTCCCCTGCATTCATTCGCGCGCACTCTGTGACACCGTCCCAATAGCAGGACTTGCTTGATGCGTCTGCTGTGACCATTGTCAATGGCAGCTTATCCCTTAGCACCTGCCCCTGGCTGGGTATGCCAAGGTAATAATTGCCTGATATTATGCCTGCCATTCCTGTACTGCTTGCTGTCAGGATGACAAGCCCGACAATAAGGGTTAAAGTGGTTATGGAGAACGCAGTGAGTGCTGTGTCAACCCTCATCTTTGCGCCTTTTTAATGTTTACACTAAGGCAAATAAAAAAATAAAAAGGGTTTTTTAGGCCCTTGGGTTCAGCTTTGTGTTCGGGCAGCAGAAGCTTCCGTCGTCAAAGTTCCCTGGTATGCACTGCGCGAACTCCTCGTCGCTGAGGGTTGCCATTTGCAGCCTGCTCATGCGGTCAAGCGATGGCGGGCATGTCGTGTACCTTGTCGGTTGCCTGTATGTTGCCTGGCTTCCTCCAACCACTGCGACTGGAATTCCTTCTGGCGTGTATGGCACTCCCTTGACCCAGGTTCCCTCGTACGGATAGCTTGACCCGCCTCCTGTTTGCACGTTTGTGGAGACGACTGCTCCGCGGGGCGATGATTCTTGGGCATTTGCCCATCCGCCGTAAACCTTGTTTGCTCCATATCCATAGCTTAGCGGCTGAACAACATCGCCTGTCAGCTTTCCTGAAAAGAGCAGGACAAGCCCGACGACAGCAATCAGGGCCACAATGCCAAGTATCGCTAATGCAACGCCTCTTCCTTCTGTCATTCTGTAATCACCTCTTTTGATTTACCAGTATACAATTGTGTGATATTTAACTACTATATAAACTTTGCGCAAGGCAGTGTGAATAATTCCTATTGCAAGAAATAATTTTTAAAAAAAATAAAAAAAATCAGGATTCCCTTTAGTAGGTCGACCCGAGCACGTAGCAGCCTGGGTATCCTGCAACAGCCCGAGCGCCTGTTGGCACTGCATTACTTGATGCAATGCACTGGCTTCCGTATGGGCAGTTGCCGCACACGTCTGACTGTCCGCTTGGGATGTGGCTTGGAGCCCTCTTCCAGGTCGGTGCCTGCGTTGTTTCCATTATGTTTGGCGCTGCCCCGACTCCAGGCTCTGTGGCTGCTTCCCAGGTCGCGTCACCATAGACCTTTGTTGGGTCCCATGCTCCACCTGCTGCAATGTACTGCGATGTCGCCTCGCGTGACTGTGTCACTCCGCCATATGTTTCGTACTCGTATCCATAGTACGGGTTTTCAACGTCTGCGCGTCCTGAAGCGACCCCTATCTCGGATTGCCTTGTGTAAATCTTTGGGTATCCAATGCCGCCTTCAGACACTTTGCCTGTTGCCCCTGTGAACAACAGAACAAGCCCTACGACAGCAATGACTGCAACTATCCCCAGAATTGCCAAAGCAACTCCGCGTCCTTCTTCTGCCATTTACTATCACCTCGTTTTTGTGATACGTGAGTATCTGAGAGTAGAGTTACTATACTCCTATATAAATATTTTGATTATTGATAGAAGGGGAATTCAAGAAAAAAGGAAAAAAATACCAGGCTTATTGTGCCTGGCTTGCCCTTACATAGCACGGGTGTTCAGGAGCAGGCACCCATCCGCCACTTTCTGCAATCTTCATGTTTTGTATGCAGGTTGTTCCCTGCGGGCACCTGAATCCTGGCTGGCCTGTCTCATCCCAGCAAAGCTGCCCGCTTGGCACATAGTATGGCTGCCTGTTAAATGTTGTGTACTGATTTGTGCCTGATGCGCTTGTTGCGTAGTATGGCGCATCCTCCTGCAGCTGCACCCCTACCGGCTTCTCTGTGTAGAACCCGACAGGGTAGTAGATTGCGTCAGGCTGCCCTGCAGTCTGCGGGTATCCTCCTGATGACCTGTCTGACAGGTATGGGAATTCCTCTCCTGCATGGACCCCGCCATAAACCTTTGGAAGCGCAGCAGAAACCTTGCCTGTCGCTCCCGTGAACAAAAGCACGAGCCCGACAACGGCTATCACTGCGACTATTCCAAGAATCGCCATCGCGACTCCCTTGCCTTCTTCTGCCATAGTAATATCACCTCGTTTTGATGTGTTTAGCCAGAGCAAGCTCATATATAAATGTTTCTGGCAAAACAAACTTCATTGTGTGAATGTTCCATATTGGACGCTTACAGCGCAAAGACAAAACCATAAAAGCTCAAATTCAAATAAAAAATTCGAAGAAAAAAGTAAAAGAAAAAAATAATTAGTCGTAGTAGCCTTCTGCGTATGCCCTTCCTCCGGGCCTGCAGCAGACCATTCCATAAGTTATTGCGCTTGGTATGCAGTCACTCCTTGCCCCTGCTGCGCTTGCAGTTGTTGAAACATAATAGTCAGTATAGGGGCACGGGTCGCGCTCAAGTCCTGCCCAGTCCTCCCTGTACTGGTAGTATGTTCCCCCTTCGTCTGAGGGCACAGGGCTTGTGTACCTTGGCACAGACTCTCCTTTCTCGTACAGGTCGACGCCAGGTACCCTTGTGAGCTCGCCGCCGTACAGTCCCATTCCTGTCGCGCTCTTGAACAAAAGCACAAGGCCGACAACAGCAATAACAGCAACTATGCCAAGAATCGCCATTGCAATTCCTTTTTCATCCATAAAAAGTCACCTCGTTTTGACTTTGATTTGCATAACCGAGTCAGTTCAGTATAAATACTTTACGATACAAAGCTGCCGCCTATATCCGCAATCGCAACATACACTGTCTGTCCGCGCCTTGTCAGGTTGCCATACCTTGGAGGGGCAATGCCCTGCTGGCTGATTTTCACCTGCGGATACCTTGAAATCCTTCCGATCCTGCAGCCCTGCGGGGTGCACACCTCTGATTTCTTGCACTGCTCTGCCGACACCCAGAATCCACCCACGCACCTTTCAAACGTGTTGTTCACGCATTTTGTTGCGCCCCTTTTGCACTGCCCCATCCTTCCGGCAGCCATGTCATAAATGCCAAGCCCGTTTGTGCCTGTCGGGAAAGTGCTTCCCCTTTTCATTGCACTTGTAATGCACGATGTCCTGTTTCCAATAACCTGGCACAGGCCTGCAAACCCCTGCGTTGTGTTTGCCCTCAGCACATACATCGGCGAGCCCCACATCCTTGTGAAAGTTATGGCGCCTGTGGGTGTTGAGTTCCATGACTGCAGCTGTATCATTGCCTGCTGAACCTGCTCCTGGGTGCTCCTTGCAGGAGAATATGCCATGCTTCCTTTTTCCATTGCAGCAAAAACAAAAGGAAAAGTCAGCATCAAAACCAGCACAATCAGATTAAAACGCGTTGTGAAGCTCATGATGTTGCTTTGCGCTGATAGTATTAAAACCTTTCTTCAGCAAGCATAGACATAGCCAAGCTTGACTTTTTTGCTTGCAAAAACAGCCTTTTGCTCGCACGATGTCAGGCTTTTCCACAATGCAGAATTCTTGTCAACAGCAGGGAAGTCAATTATTATGAGCGTGCCTCCTTTTTCCAGCTTTGCCTTGATATCATCAGGGCTTGTGCTGAAGTCAAAATTCTCAGAGTCCTGCCCTATGTAATACCTCATTGCATAATCCCTGAACGTGTAATACGGTCCTGGCATGCTGTTATCCTTCACGTAGTTTGCTGTTTGCTTTATTGCTGCGCTGATATCAGGCGATGAAATGTGCAATGACAATTCAAGCATGAAAAATACTGACAGCGAAAGGCCTGCTGCGAGCAGGATTCCTGCTGCCTTTTTTTTGTTCACCAACGCGAAAACAAAGCAGGCAGTGCTGGTTATGAACGCCAGCGCTATCACCAGGAAGCTGATGTACAGCCCTGCAGGGCCCTGGTCGCCTGTGAAAGGCACAAGGAAATTCCAGCTTAGTGAGGCAACTGCATTGATGAATCCTGTCTTGGGGTAAAACGGCAGTATCTTTGCAGGCAAAAAGCTGAGGGTGTAGTCAATTGCAAGCATTGCTGGGAAAACAATCCAGAACAGCTTCCATTTTTTGATGTTCAGCGAGGCAAAATATTTTCCTGCAAGTATGCACAATGCAGGCAGGAGTATTGTGAAATACCTTTCCACAGGCCTGAATGCGTCCTGCACGACAAAGGTGTAAAATGCAAGGATTATGATGATTAGTGAGTGGAAAATCCAGTCCTGCTTTTTCCTTGCTTTCCAGCTGAGCAGGTAGCCGAAGAGCAGCAAAGGGCCAATCCACATCATTGCAAGCGCGTACTGGATTGCCAAAAGCGCAATGCTTGCTTCCCTTTGCCTGAAATAGGCGCTTCCGTGCTGCCATGACGCCCAGAAATAGCTCGGGTCTGTCAGGAAGGCTATGATTGGGAAAATGCTGAAGACAGCAATGCCGATTATGCTGATGATTGCACACTCCTTTATTGTTTTGATTATGTTCCTGCCCCTGATTAATGAGTAAAGCGCGATTGCTATTATTACAAGCACTCCCGGATACTTTGTTAGCACGCAAAGCCCAAAGGAGATTCCTGTGAGGATGAGCCATTTTTTCTCAGAATACTTTTCAAGCATTGCATAGCAGTACATTGTCAATAGGGTATAAAAAGTGAGGAATGCGCCGTCAAAGGAGATGGATGTTGAGACAAGCGCGTGCAATGCGCTTAATGAAAGCAATGCCGCAGCCCATGCTGCTGTTTTTTTATCATAGAGTTCTTTTGCGAAAGCATAAGTGAGCCAGAGGGTGAGCATTGCGAAAATCAGCGAGGTGAGGCGCAATGACCAGACATGCACACCAAGGATTTTTGTGACAGCAATCCTTGTCCATGTTGTAAGGGGGTTCATTTCTGTGTACTTGTCAAGCCCTGCGGGGTTTGCCTCAATGACGGCTTTTGTCTGTATGAACTCGTCAAATGAAAGCGCGCTGTTGATTGTCAGAACCCTTAATAGAAGCCCTGCGATAATAATTGCCCACAGCCACCTTGCTTTCATACATGGCGTGTTTTACTGCAGGGTGTATAAAAAACTAATCATTTCCAAAAAGCCGGTTAAAGAGACTTGAGAATTATTATTGCCTTAATTTCATTCCTCTTTTCTGAAAGCATGAATTATCAGCAGGACAATTCCGATTGTCAGGGCAGAGTCTGCAATGTTGAACGCAGGCCAGAAATGAAAGTCAATGAAGTCTGTTACTGTGCCGATGAAAATCCTGTCCAATGCGTTGCCCAATGCCCCGCCCATGATGAGCCCCCAGAGGAGGAAATGGGATTTGAGCTTGTTGTGCCTGCAGGAGTTTGCTATTATTATTGCGACAGCCAGTGCAACTGCGACATAAACCCATCTTAATGATGCGAACTGCAGCAGCCCAAATGCCACTCCTGGGTTTTGCACGTGCGTAATGCTCAGGAATGGCAGGATATCAAAGCTTCCATTGGCAGGAATTGCGCTGCGCACCCAGACTTTTGTGGCAATGTCAAGTATTATGACAATGACTGCAGTCCAGAAAAGTATGATTCTGCCTTTGGGTGTTTTTATCGCCATCTTCTGACGCTTAGCGGTATTGGCTCTTCTTCCCTTGGCTTTTGCTCAATGCGGTCAAGCTTTGCATTGATGCTGTCGAGCAGAGCTTTCAGCGTGTCAAGCTTTGCGTTTACGACCTGGAATTCCCTTGATGTGTCAGGCGCGCTTGGCTGGGGGGAAAATGCTGACGGCGCTGGCTTTCCCAGCGCCAGGTTGCGGCCTGGCTGGTCTGTCGCTAACGCGTCAGGCATTCCTGGGTATGGCGCAGGGGGTGCTGTTCCAATGTCTTCAAGGACTGGCATTCCTGCTTCAGGCGGCATTTCTGTTATCCCTGCTGATGGGCCCAGTCCTGGTGGCATTCCAAGCCCTGGCCCTGCCTCCAGCCCTGGATGCTTTCCAAGGTCAAATTCAGGCATTTCCTCTTTTTTGCCGAACAATCTTCTTAGCAGCCCCATTTTGCCTCTTTTTTTATGATGGCACCAAAAGCCTTGCCAAATCAAGCGGTAAGAACTTTATGGTTTTAAATACTATTGTTTCCGGGTAGACAATAACTTTTCCTTCCTTCATCCCCTTTAGCATCTTGTCAGGGTTGCTTAAGGGCTCTGCTGCAAGGATTGCGAACATTGAGCTCGCAAACATTTCCTCTGATGGGTACATTGCGATTGCCTGGGCTGTAATGTCTGCAAGCAGCCCGCCTCCAAGCGCCTCTGAGCTTTTCTTGATGAGCAGGTCCCTTGGCTTGCCTGAGACCATTGCGCTCCTTATTTCCCTGCCTGTTGCCTTGAAGCCGGGAATGCTGATGTTGCCTTCGACAACGCTCCAGTCCATGACAATGACTTTGTAATAATTGCCTTTTATTTTTGAAAGGTCAGGGTATGCGCGTATTATACCAGCCATGTCGCCAATTGGCCTTGGGATTTTGCTTTCCCCGAGCACAAACGCGCCCGCGACCCTTGTGTCAATGTCCAGCAACACCAGCTTGTCGTCCTGGTAAAAGTGCTGGCTGAGGTCATTTGAGTCTATCAGCACCCATGCGCCAGCCACGATTATTGCCGCAGCAAGGCACAGCATGACAACAAGCGCAAAAAGCCTTCCAATCTTCCTGAGAACCCATCCTGTGACAACAAGCGCTGCCAAAAGCACAACAAGCCAGATAATCCATGACATGATGGCTGCTTAGAAGCATTGGTATTTAAACATTATTCCGGCAGGTCATGAAACAGGCAGGGTGTGTTGTGTGCTGAATATGTTGTTTTTCACAAGCCTTTCCTGAATTAGCTCTGCCAATGGGAAATCATCAGACATGTTTGCAGTTTTCCTGATTAATCCTGCTATTTCATAAAGGACTTTCCTGCTGCTTCTGAACTCATCAAGCAATTTCTTGAACTTGGCGTATTCCTTTTTTTCACTATCAAGGCAGCCCTGGAGCAATTGTTTGTTGTAATTTGCCATCTCCCTCCTCCATTTGGCAGGCCTTTGTTCGATGGGCGCCAGTTTTTTCTCTTCCTCCTCAAGCTTTTCGCACAATTCGGCAATTTCAGGAGGTCGCTGTACATCCAAATTTTCCTTTTTGTCAGTCATGTGCTGGTATGCCCTGGCTTCCAGCCCGCACTGCTTGATGTATTTTTTACGCACAGCATTCTCCCTGGCAATTTCATTCACATTGCCCTCATAAATGTTTATAAGGTCTTTTGCTGACGATGCTGCATTAATGACTGCTTCCAGAAGCTCCATGCGCGCATCTTTCACAGGCTTTATGAGGCCTACGGTTCGCAAGATCCTGTATAGTTCTGCTTTAGGACCTGCAGGCTCAACCCTGCGCAATGCATCCAGCCTGTAAGCGACCTCGCGCAGCTGGCGCATGTACTGCCTCGTAAAAAGCTTTTCAGACTTCCTTGTCCAGTCACGCCAGCCAAACATGCACATGCCGGCAATAAATGAAAAAGGTCTATTTAATGCGTTGTTGTGGCGGGAAGGACGACAATCAAGCAAGCCTGTTATTCATTTGGGCGGACAAGCCTTCCAAGGTATTCCATGTCAGGCTCTGGCTTTATTGCCTTTATTTTCTCGTCAATGCTGCGCTGGTATGACCTTATGTGCTCCCTTGCGCTGACTCCAAGCATTGCCAAATCCATCCTTGTCCTGATTGTGCCCTCGTCCTTTAGCATTTTTCCGCATAACAGGAAAGTCTGGATGTATCCCAGCATTACTGTGCGTTCAAGGTATTTTGCCATTAACGGCCTTGCCTCTTCTTCTTCGCAGATTTCCGCAAGTCTTTGCACCAGCTTTTCCTGGATTTGCACCACCTGCTCTTTTTTCTGCCTTATTGAGCTTAAGTCCCTGTCCATAAGGTCAAGCTCTTTTCCGATGTCCTGGATTTGCTCTTTCATTGCCATTTCCTGATTTCCTGACAATGTTTTAAGGTATTCCTTCATTTTTTCCCTGTCTGTCCTGAATGCGTTCTGGTGTTTTTTGAGGTGGTCTTCCATTATGCTGTATTTCTCGGCTATGACAGGGCATTTTTGCAGATTTTCAAATGTTTCTGCCATTTTTCCGCCAAAATGCTGCATGCCTTTTTCCACAGCGCGCATTGCTGATCTTTCTGCCTCCATAAGGCAAAAGACAGAATTCATGTATTCGCGAAACGCGTTTTTGTACGCGTCCGGCTGGAAGGCATCGCCCTGTTCTGTTGTGAAGAAGTAGTCATTGATGTTTTCATGGCTGCATAACTTGTCAAGCGCCTTGAAACACTCTGTAATGCACTCAAGCGCATTTGCCATTTTGTCACGCCACCTTTTCAAGCTTCAGGTCATTCGGGTCCAGCTCAAAAAGGCTGTTGTCAAGCGGAATTTCATATTCAGGCTGCTTTTTTACAGCCGGCTGGAATTGTTCAAAGCGCTTTTTCATGATGGTTGCGTTTTTCCAGTCCTGTTTTTCAAGGCAGGAAACTGCTGCATCCAGGCCTTTGGTGTACTTGTCAACAACGCCAAGCAGGATTTTTGCGTGCTCCTTGCAGGTGTGTATTTGGTAAAGAGCAAGGCGGCTGTATGCCATTCCGACAGCACCGTCCTGGCCCGGCATGTCTGAGGCTTTTCTTGTTGTTTCCTCCTCGCTTTCAAGCTTTTCAACAATTCCTGTGAGTGTTTTTTTGGCTTCAAAAGCGCTTCCAAGTGTGCTTTCGTATTTTCCCCTCAGGGCAACATAGCGCTTGTGCTTTGATGTTATGCCCAGCCTGTCTGTTATTTTCAGCAAGCGCCCGCAGAATCCCCTGTACTTGCTTGTTTTGAGGGCCTTGCCATATTCGTATGCCTTTTGCATGAAGGAATCGTACACTTCTGATGCCTTTTCCTTTTGCTGGACTGCGTCGCCTGTCCCAAGCCTTTCCCTTGTGTCAGGCATCCGCAGGCTTCCCATAAGCCCTGCAAGGAGGTTTTGCGCTTCTGCAATACTCTGCAAATACCCATCATGCGAGCTGTCATTCATGCCTTGTTCCAAGCCACAAGATTATATAACGATAAGTTGTAGCAGCAAGGACTACACAGGCAGTTCCTTGCTGTTCGCAGGCGCATTTAGTACTTTACTTCTTCCCCTCCTCCACCAACAAAGCGTGCAGTTCGTTATAAAGCTGGTGATTTCGCGGCAGTTTCTTGTGAAATTTTTCCTGCAATTCGTGATACTTAGCATCTGGCTTGCATATTCCATGGCGTGAGCATATTCTTTTTGTGTATGCATCAATAACGAATATTGGTTTTCTTCCTGCATAAAGCAGCATTGAG
>JAWABQ010000005.1:0-46033 GCA_038884575.1 Candidatus Woesearchaeota archaeon | reverse complement strand
GGTTTTCATTGCTTGTTGCTGGTTTTGTTGGTGCTTTTCTTGTCAAAAGCTTTGGCTTGGGCATAATCTGGCCCATCACTGGGTTTTCGCTTATTTCTTCTGGAATCATACTTTCTTTTGTTGGTGAGAAAAGGGTAAAGCTAACCTGCCCGCACAACCTGCGGATGATTTATGACCAGTCGAAAAAGTCAATAAGATTTGGCATAATGCACCGCGTCTTGTTTTTCCTGTTTGCAATTGTCCTTATTGAAGGATTGTGTGGTACATTAAGTGGTGAGTTCATGTGGCAGCCGTTCCTCAAGAACCTCGGCTTTCCTGTTTATGCATTTGGTTATCTTTTTTCAGGTCTGATGCTGATAGGCGCTTTTGCCCCTTACCTTGCAAAGCCGTTTTTGAAAATTGCACGCACAGAGAGGGCGCTTCTCACAATAATAACTGTGTTTCATATAGTGCTGTTTATAGCGGTGCTTTTTGCAGGAAAATGGTTTGCCGCAATAATGATTATGGGACTAATAACGCTCGGCTCTGATATTTACAATCCTTTGATGGGCACTTATTTTCAGAAATTTGTTCCGTCAAGGATGCGGGCAACAATCGTTTCTTTCAAGCACATGCTTTCCGATACAGGGTTTGCCATTAGCGGTCCCCTTGTGGGCTTTTTGGGCGATTTGTTTGGCCCAAGGTTTGCAATTGCATTGGGTGGATTAATCCTTGTGCCTGTTGTTTTTCTTTATTTGGCAATAAGAGAGAAAAAATGACTAATTCAGCTCTGTCTGTTTTTTAATTTCGCCCTCGTAAAGAATGATTATTGCATAGCCGTGGCCGCAGGGCAATGGTATTGGAGGCGACTCTTTTATTTTCTTGCCAATAAAGACCTTGTTTTTGCCAATGGTGAATATTTTGTCGTCTATTGACTGTGATTGGTTTGAAGGCGGTTCTGTGCCATTTAGAATACTGAATGCGCTGAGCTTGCGTTCCATATGTGAATGGCATTTTTCGCACAATAGATTATCCAGCGCCTTGCCAGTAAGCGGCTCAGAAGCCTTTACGGTCTGAATATATCCGCATTCCTCATTCCTGCATTTGTATTCATAATAAGGCATAAAAATAATATGAAGGTACAGCAAATATAAAGCTTAGCAGAGTTCCACAGGAAATGATGGGGGTGTATCGTCGCTGATTTCCATATTTAAATACAAAAGTATTTAAATACTTCCCCTTTTAAACCTTTAAAAACAGTTCACCTGAAATGGGGGTGTGAACATTATGGCAAAAAAGCCAGCTAAGAAGGCTAAGAAATCTGCCCCAAAGGCAAACCAGCGTGAAATCAAGGTAGTTAACATTGTCGTGAGCGCCAACCTCGGGCACGCAATCCCGCTTGAAAAAATGGCAGCCACGCTGAGCAACACAGAATACAACCCAGAGCAGTTTCCCGGGCTGGTTATCAGGATAAAGGAGCCAAAGACATCTGCCCTCATATTTTCTTCAGGGAAGATTGTCTGCACTGGAGCCAGGAGTATGGACAAGGTGCATGAGAGCATCAGGAAAATAATCAAGTCTTTGGAAAAAATCAATGTCAAAATCAAGGTTGAGCCTCAGGTCAACATCCAGAACATTGTCGCAGCAGGCAGTGTCGGCATGGACTTGAACCTGAATGTGCTCGCAATGAAGCTGGAGAACACAGAATACGAGCCAGAGCAGTTCCCTGGGCTTGTGTACAAGCTGCCTGACCAGAAGGCGACTTTCCTGCTTTTCAGCAATGGAAAGGTTGTCTGCACTGGCACAAAGAGCGAGGCAGAAGTGAACAAGGCTCTGGACAAGCTTATTGAGAACCTTAAGAAAGTCAAGGGAAAGTAGGCACAAGCCACTGGTCACGCTCACGCAGGGTATAAAAAGATGGGGGTGGATGAATGAGGGAGCATGCTCTCTCATCCACGTTTTGATATGGCAGAACAGGCAGTTGCCAAGCACTTGGACGCCAATGAGATGATTCAGAAGCTGCATGATTTCTTCCAGCAGAACTATTATGCAGAGCTGGTTGAGCAGGCAAGAAAGGGTCAGAAATGGCTTATTGTTGATTTTTCTGCGCTAAGCAGGTTTGACCCTGACGTTGCTGACGCGCTTTTGGAAATGCCTGACGAGGTGCTGAAGGCTGCTGAGGTGGCTATTGAGCAGTTTGACGTGCCTGGCGGTCAGGAGTCAGTAAAGGGCTTTGCTGTCCGCTTCATTAATCTGCCTGAGTCAAGCTTTTTGATGATCAGGAATGTGCGCTCAATCCACCTTAATAAGTTCCATTCTATTGAGGGTGTTGTCAGGCAGAAGTCAGACGTGCGCCCCCAGGTCACAGAGGCAAGGTTTGAGTGCCCGAGCTGTGGAAACACAATATCAATGCTGCAGCTGGACAGCAAATTCAAGGAGCCTTCAAGGTGCAGCTGCGGAAGAAAGGGAAAGTTCAGGCTTTTGAGCAAAGTGCTTGTTGATGCGCAGGGGCTTGTGCTTGAGGAGGTTCCTGAGCAGCTTGAGGGCGGAGAGCAGCCAAAGCGCATGAATGTCTTCCTCAAGAATGACCTTGTCAGCCCGCTGAGCGAGAAAAAGACAAACCCTGGCTCAAGGATAATCCTTGTCGGCAAGATAACAGAAGTGCCGATAATCACAAGGTCAGGCGTCCAGAGCACGCGCTTTGACCTTCTGTTCGAGGCAAATTCTGTTGTCGGGGTTCAGGAGGAATTTACAGACCTTAAGATTTCGCCAGAAGAGGAGCAGAAAATCAAAGAGCTTGCACAGGACCCTGCCCTGATAAGGAAAATGGTCTCTTCTATTGCCCCAAGCATTTACGGCCACGACCAGGTCAAGGAGGCATTGCTGCTCCAGATGTTTGGAGGTGTGAGGAAAAAGCATGATGACGGAGTTATAAGAAGGGGCGACATCCACATCCTGCTTGTCGGAGACCCAGGAGCTGCAAAGTCGCAAATGCTCAAGCGCATGGCTGTTATTGCGCCAAAGGGAAGGTATGTGACAGGAAAGGGCGCTTCTGGCGCAGGCCTTTCCGCCACTGTTGTTAAGGATGAGTTTTTGCAGGGATGGAGCCTTGAGGCAGGCGCGCTAGTGCTTGCAAACAAGGGGATGGCAATGATTGATGAGCTTGACAAGATGAACAAGGAGGATAGCTGGGCGATGCACGAAGCCCTTGAGCAGCAGACAGTCACGATAAGCAAGGCAAACATTCAGGCAACCCTTCGTTGCGAGACAACTGTCCTTGCTGCTGCAAACCCGAAGTTTGGCCGCTTTGACCCTTATGACACTGTTGGCAACCAGATTGACTTGCCCCCCACCCTCATAAACCGTTTTGACCTGATTTTCCCGATTAAGGATGTTCCTGACCAGAAGAAGGATGAGAAGCTTGCCTCCTTCATGCTTGAGCTGCACCAGAATAATATTGAAGTCCCTCCTGTTTCAACTGATTTGCTGCGAAAATATGTTGCTTTTGCGCGCAAGAATGTGTTTCCAAAGCTTACTGATGGCGCAATTGAGGAGCTTAAGGAGTATTTTATCAAGATGCGCGCCTCTGCAGGCTCTGGCGCCAGCGCAAAGTCTGTTCCTATTTCTGCAAGGCAGCTTGAGGGCCTTGTCCGTTTGAGCGAGGCTTCTGCCAGGCTGCACTTGCGCGACAAGGTGTTAAAAAAGGATGCCAAGAAGGCAATTGAGCTTATTGACTACTGCCTAAGGCTGGTTGCAATGGATGAGGAAACAGGGCAGTTTGATATTGACCGCATCTCCACAAGCATGCCTGCCTCGCAGAGAAACAAGATAGTGACTGTCAAGGAAATAATTGCAGAGCTTGAGAACAAGGTCGGAAAGGTTGTGCCCATAGAGGACATTGTCAGGGAGGCTTCTGCAAAGGGTCTTACGGAGTCAGAGATTGAGGACATCATACAGCGCCTCAAGAAATCAGGGGACATCTTTGAGCCAAGGCACGGCTTTGTAAGCAGGATTTGATTTTTATTTCTTCTTCCTGAAGTTTATGTATCCGAGCAGTGAAAGTCCCAAAAGCATCAGCAGTATGCCCTGGATTCCCGGAAGAAACAGCCCAATAACGCCGACTATTATGCAAATTATCCCGAGTATTTTCCAGATTGTTGAATTCTTCCCAGGTTTCATTCTTCTGGCGGCAATTGCTGCGCGATTTGTGCTGCTTCTGCTTGTTGTTGCTCCATTGATGAGAACCTTGCAAGGCTGAGGCAGCTTGTGATTAAGTAGCGGTTTGACATTTGTTCGCAGACAGAATAGTCGCCTGATTTTGTGAACTCCCACAGGCAGTCATCCCTTATTCTTAAGTCCTGGATGCTTGTGCACAATGCGCTTTTCATGCTCGCGCTTGCTATTGCCGAAAAGCACGGGTCAACATCCTGTGGCAAAATCAGGCTGTTGCAAAGTGTTGCTGCCTTTTCAGGGTCTGACTTTGCAGTGCTGACAGCTGTGCGGAGCACTGCCTCCTTGTCCTGTGCAGCTCCGCAGTCCTCTGGGCAGATGAGCTTGTTTTCGCCATTGCTGCACTCACCGTCCCCGCAATAGCTCGGCTTGCGCGTGTGCTCGCAGATTCCTCTGATGCAGGCGTCATCTGTTGCAGGGTTGAGGTCATCGCAGCTTGCAGGGCATTGCAGCTCTTCTGCAACAGGCGCTTCTTCTGCAGGCTTAATCTCTTCTGTCATATTTTGCGGCATCTGGGCGGGCTGCTGAACTGTGAATCCTGCCTTTTGTATGCGGGTCAGTTGCTCATAAGTTGCTGTGAGTGTTACCTCATAATCGCCTGGCGAAATCCCTTCAGGCAGGATGATTGACTGGCTGTCGATTGCGCTTTTGCCCACGCTTATCCTGCTAGCCCTGCTGGAAACTGATTTTCTGGTGAATTTTTCGCTTACAACATAATTTAGCGCAACAGGCACTATTCTTGGCTCTTGAGAAGTAAGGGTTGCGGTCAGCTTAAGTGTTTCTCCGGGCATAAGCGAGGGCTGTTCAATGCTTATTGCCATGTGGATGTCTTTTGATGCGGGCTTGAAAGCAATAAATCCTGCAATGACAAGCAGCGCGATTGTAAGGATTCCGCCAAGAATCATTGCAAGGTTTCTTCCGCTGACAATTATCTTTCTTTCAGGCGTCCTTGTGGTAATCCTTAGCGCAAAGTCAATGTCTTGCGGGTTGTATCCTGCCTTCAAAAGTGCTGTGCGTATTGCCTCTGGAGGATAGCCGCGCTGCAGTTGTGTCCGGATATAATCAATAATGCTTCTATCAGCCATTTTTTTCACTGTTTGCTTTGCAGTGAGACTATATAAACTTTGAGGATACAAATCTATTTAAAATGCGCCAAACAAATGTGTTGTGGGGGATATGGCTGAAGAACAACAAAAGCGTCAGGTTGCGCGAAAGCTCTGGATAAAGGACCTTTCTGCAGGCACTTATGTGAAGGAAGAGGGTATGAAGCCCAACCACGTGATTCTAGCTGATAATTCTGTTGCTGCAAGGGTTAACATTATTGGTGTTGTTGTCTCATCAGCGCCTGAAGGGCTTCCGTCAATAACCTTGGATGATGGCACTGGCAGGATAAGCATCAGGGCTTTTGAGCCTAATGCGCAAATGGCTGCTGTAAGCGTGGGCGATGTTATCCTTGTAATAGGAAGGCCCAGGCAGTTTGGAAGGGAAATGTATGTCCTTCCGGAGATTATCCGCAAGGTTCCTGATCTTGGCTGGCTTGAGGTTAGGAAGGCGGAATTATTGCAAAAGCCAATAAGCTCCGCCCGGCCGCAGGTCCAAGAGCAGGAAAGCATTGCAGAGGATGTCATAGATGAGTCTTTTGGGCTGAGTGAGTCTGTGCTTAATGCAGTCCGTTCGCTTGACACAGGCTCGGGTGCTGACATTGATGCTGTTGTTGAGCAGGTTGGGGCTGCTAATGCAGAAAAGGCAATCAGGTTTCTTCTTCAGAGCGGGGATATTTTTGAGGTCAGCCCTGGAAGGCTGAAAGTCTTGGAATAATCAGGCGAATAATGCAGGTGTTACAAAGACCTCAATCAGTGCCGCGATAAACAGCACAAATATTGCAATCAGTATCAGGTCAGAGGCGTCAAGAAGCACTTTCTCAAAGTTTGCAGTGCCAAAGTCATGCCTGATTATTGCCACAGAGAGTATTCCTCCTGCAAGCCCGGCTATGAAGTATGCTGTGATTTCGGGAATTCCGTGGACTGCATACCTTAGGACGCTTAGGGAGCCTGCATGCAGGTAAATCCCTACTTTTGTAAGCCCGACAGCTTCTGCTGTCTGTGCAACGTGGTTGCGTATGAAGTTGCCCACTGCTGCGCCAATCACGCTTGCATTCCAGCTGAGGATGAAAATTGCGCCAGAGCCGTAAATGAAAGAGAACAATATGCAGAAAATAAGCACTTTCACATTGTTGAGGAAAATTTTGTTCATCAGCCCCACCTGGGCAAGGGCGTTTGCAGTGACCTGTTGGTTAAGATTTGATATTGTGTGAGTCTGCGAAGTGAACAGGTGCTCTATGAGGGAGTTCGGCAATAGCACGTACCAGAACGAGAACCCGATCACAAACCCCAAAAAAAGCGAGAGGAAAAAAGTGATTGCCTTTGCATGCTCCTTTAGCATTGTGCGCTCTTGGGCGGACATTATGTCTTTTTCCTCTTCGAGGCGAAGTGTCTGGTACATCAGCGGCAGTGCAGCCATCACTGTAAGGAAAACCATCACTATGCTTGCCTGCTCCTCAAAAATCCAGAGGCTCAGGAACAGCGCAAGTGATGAATAAAGGAATCCCAGAAAGACAAGTACCCATGGCTGCCTCTCTGCCCTTAAGGGATTTAGGAGGGATTCAAGTACCATTGTGCACGAAGGCTGCCTTAAGGGTATAAATACCTTTTGCTAGAAAAAAACAAGTAATTTTATAAACAAAGGCCGGATTTATTCTCGGTCATGGAATATGAGCAGTTGCTTGCAAGGGCAAGGGAAAGGCTTCCACAGGCAGTGGTTGAGCGGGAGCGTTTTGAAATCCCGAAAGTAAAGGGCCATTTGGAAGGCAACAAGACAGTAATAAGCAATTTTGCGCAAATAGCAGCCACTTTAAGGAGGCCTGTGGAGCACCTGCTCAAGTTCATTCTCAAGGAATTGGCTACACCTGGCGAAATAATGCGCTCAGGGCTTTTGGTGCTTGGCACAAAAGTCCCTGCCACACGCATAAATGAGAAAATCCGCGAGTACGCATATGAGTTCGTGCTTTGCCCAAATGACGGCAAGCCTGATACCGACATAATTATGGAGGGCGACTTTGCATTCCTGAAGTGCAATGCCTGCGGCCACAAGCATCCGGTGAAGTCAAAAATTTGAGCCTCACGATGATTGTTAAGATACACAAGCGTGAAAACAGGACTGTTGTTGCAGTGTGCGACTCAGACCTGATTGGAAGGAAGTTTGAGGAGGGAGAGCGCCAGCTTGACCTATCAGGTGATTTCTACAAGGGTGAGGAGCGCACTGACAAGGAAGCCGGCGACTTAATCAGGAATGCTGACATTGTGAACCTTGTCGGTCCAAATGCAGTAAGGCTCGGCCTTCAGGAGGAAGTCATCACCCAGGACCACATCATTACAATAGCAGGCATCCCGCACGCCCAGGCAGTCATAACGCACGAATAATTCTCATCCGAACCACGCCCCAAGTCCCATTTGCTTGTCTTTTTCCTTGCCGAACACGCCTTCTATCCTGAACTGCAGCAGCTCTATTGCCTGCTGCAAATATTTTGAGACGTTGTATTTTTTTGCGAGTGATATTGTCGGCTCAAGGTATTTTATTACAGAGCCTTCTGATATTGTGAAAAGTATTTTTCCGCCGCAGGCAGTGCATTTGCCTGCGAGTGGCGGCCTGCGGAATTTTTCATTGCAGTTCACGCACCTGAATTCCTGCATTCCGAACTTGCGGAGGTTTCCCTTGGTGTCCTTGAGAAAGTGCTTTTCTATTACGAGCCTTGCAACATCTGACATGTCTACCGCCCTTAGTTTTTCTGCAAGCTCCATCTGGCCTTTCAGCTTGTCCTCCATTGAAGGCAGGGTCTTGTATGCAGAGCACCTGACTGTCTCATTCATGTCTGTGATATCGTGGGTGAAGCCAAACCCTTCATACTGCTCTGGCTTGTTAAGTGTTGATTTTATCTGCCTGAGCTTTATGTCCCATGGCATCTTGTACTGCAGTGCTGCCTCATAAAGCTCAAGCGGATACTTTGATACTATGTCGATGTCAAATACCATGTCATCAACCTCTGCAGGCGTCAGTATGGATGTCAGAACGAGCGGTGCGTCCATTGTTGAGCCGCGCGTGCTTGGCAGGTATTTTTTTGAGAAGTTCAGGAATGCGTCCATCAGGAGTATCACGCACGCCTCGTCGCCGTCGCAGTCCCTCCTTGTCGCTGCATGCATGTATGGGTGTGCGAAAAAGCCTTGTGTCTTGCTGAATCCTATAATCCTGCAGACTGTTCCTGCTGATGTGTGTGGTGCAAGCGCCACAACAAGGTGCCCCACAAGGTCTTCCGGCTTCTTTACTGAGTAGAATGGCTGCAGTTTGTACAGGCTTGAAAGCTCGTCATCAATGAAGTTGGCTATGCGCATCAGTACTGCGGCTGAACCTTCGTCAGGCGATGCGTCGCAGTCAGGCAGTATTATGTCCTGGGGTCTTATCTCAACCACTTGCTCATCGCTTTCGAGCGGCTTTCCATTGATGTCCTTCACATATCCGAGCTCCTTTAGGCGCTTAATTGGTGTCCTGATTTCTTTTGGCTTGAAGTGTGTGACAGGCAGCTGTGTCATGTCATACCTTGTTGTGCCGTCCTTGTTGACTGTAATCTCGTGCTTTGCCCTGAGCAGCCCTTTTGCAAGGTGCTCGGGAATGTGCTCCTTGTTGCTTGTGCCTTTTACGCCCTTTATCAGCTCAGGGCAGGTGTGCATGCCAACCCTTTCTGCTATTGAATTAAAGTAGCGCTTTGCATCAATAGAGGTCTCAATGTGTGTCTGTGCCTCGCCGTGCTTTGGGCAGGATGGGGTTGAAATCCATGAATTGCATGTCCTGCACTGCCACATCCTTTTTGTTGGCAGGTCGCAGGTCTCACACACAGAGAGGACTGTCGAGCGGTTGCATTTTTCACAGGCGTATTTTGGGAATTCTGCTGTTATTGTGCCTTTTTCTGTGGCACTCTGGAAGCTCCTGAATTTTCCCCCTTCGTCTCCGACAGGGAACAGGCAATGTGGAGAGCCTGTGAGCTTGCGCATCTTTGCCTTCTCTGGGCGGCCCATCCTTGCCCCTATGAAAGTGCCGGCCTTGTCCCTGACAGGCACTGGCGCAAACAGGTTGACAAGCTCAAGGGCATTCTTGCCAGGGTGCCTTGCAATTATGTCAAGCAATGTTTCTGTGTTTTTTGATGGCCAGCCAAGTGTCGCAAGCAGCGCCTGGGCATGGTCTGACTCAACAACAACATTTTCCTGCATGACTGTTGTGTGTGGCAGTCCGATAAGCTCAAGAACGCGCTTTGGCGTGTCCTGCCTTGGAAGCACCAACTTGCTGACTGTTTTGCCGTCAGGCCGCAAATGCACTGTTTTCCTGTCCATCCATTCCACGAGCTGTTTGAGCTGCTCTGGCTGTATGGTGCTCCAGTAGTACGTGTATGCTGGGTGCAGGGGTATGCCAAGGGCTGTGCTGAGCTTTATCGCATCGTGCGCAGGCGGGACTGCGCGGAGCGGGTTGTTGAGAATTGCCTGCACCATTTCGATTGGCACTGATGATGATGCTGAAATTTTTTCTGCAGAGATTTCATTGTGCATCTTGTTTGCTGCCTTTTCCAGCTCCTGCGTCCACCATTCAGGGCAGTATCCTGCAGGCACAAGCGCATGTGCGCGGTTGGCAAAGTCGCCGTAATTGACAAGAATATCACCCAGAAAGAGTATTTCTGCTATCTTGCCCTGCACTGCCTTGTATGCTGTTGTGTTCTGGATTTGCACCACAGAGCCGTCATCAAGCCTTACTATTGGGCCGTCAATTGTGTCGCAGGCTGTTATTGCGCATCCTTTTTTCGGCCGCTCGGTCTTGAGCTGGGTCCCTGTTGCGAGGTAGTTTGTCGTGATAAGCATTGTTGCAGGATGGATGCCGTCTGTTGAAAGACCTGACATCCTGCTCCGGCCATACCTCAGCCTGAATCCTCCTGTGCGCAACGGGTGTGCAAACACAGGCCTTCCTGCCACAAGGTCTGCTATGTAGCTGAAGTCAGGCATAAGCTTGCTTGTGCTTGCGCCTTCGCCCTTTTTCACCTCCCCCTTTGCCTTTGCTGCCTTCTGTATTTTAAGGAATTCTTCAAGGAAGCTCCAGTGGCTCATCCCCAAATCCTTCCCCCATGCTCCAAGCTGCTTCCAGAGCTTTGGCGCCTTCAGCGGTATGCAGTCTGTGTATATGAGGCAAAACCCACCGCGCACTATGTTTGTTGGTATGCGGGGCAGATCCTTGTAATTTGAAACCTCAAACTTTTCAGACGGCTCTCCTCCAACCTCGACCGGCATATGCTTGAGCAAATAGTCTATTTCCTCAAAGCTTGGGAAGTACTGCCTTGGCGCCCCGCGCTCGCGATAGTCCACAAGCTCTGAATATGCGCGCTTGATTTCAATATCCTGCGCGTCATATGTTGCGTATCCGAACAGCGAGCGGACATAGTCTGCAATAAGGACGCAGACGCTTGCCCCTGTTCCTCCAGCGCCCCTTACAGGTCCGGCAAAGTTGATGCACATATATTTTCCTGCCTTGTCCATCCTGTCCTTTATCTCTATTCCAACCATTCCGTCAAGCGGCGCTGAAACAGCCCCGACAGTGGCGTATGCAAACCCTGTGCGTATCCCGACATCCATTGCCTCAAGCTGGGTTTTGAACTTGCAGAACTTTTGCTGGGCAATCTCGCCTGCAATCACCAGCCCCACCCGCCAGTCAAGCGAGCCGTACTGCTTTTCAAGCTCAATAATTCGCTCAACAACACCAGAACCCACAATTTGCGGTGCAACAACGCTTATGAGCCCGACAACTCGCTCTGCCATGTTTGCAGCAAGCTTTACCTCAACAGCATTGTCAGGGTCGTAGCCTTTTGCGCGCGCCTCACTTGCGGTTTTGTGCGCTGCTTCAACGCTGTTTTGTATTGATTCAAAGTATTTTATCAGTGCCGGGCTTGCCTGTACTTTTATTTCTGCCATTTCAGAACCTCATCATTTTCACAGCCCTTGTCTGCAGGTTTATTACAGGTACCCTGCCCGGGTCAGGCTCGTGCCCCATTTTTTCCTGGAAGGGGGTCTTTGACTGGAAGCAGCTGCATGATATTATGCTTATGCCCCTGTAGCTATCCACGTTGCTTTTGTGTATGTGTCCTCCGACAAAAATATCAGGCACTTTTTCGAGCACAAGCGGATCTTTTTCAGGGTCTGGGTAGTAAAGCGTTGAGGAGTGTGTGGGGGCGAGGTGCCTCCTTTTCAGCAGGAATTTCATTATCATCGGCGTCCTGTCAGAGATGTTTTTTGCTGACATCTTTATGCTTGGAACTATTTCGCCATAGTCGTCAAAGCTGTAGCCATGGTATACCAGCACGTCAAAGCCTGGGAATGTTGGCGAGCTGTGTATGTTGACAATGCACGGGTTTCCCAGCATTATTACATTTGGCAGCTCATAAAGCGCTTTTGCATAATCCTTTGATATCGGCGGCTGGGGCTCTGAAATCCTGCCTGCATCGTGGTTTCCTGGACAGATTATTATTGCAATGTTTTGCGGGATCATCCTGAGCAGCCTTGCAGCCTCATTGTATTGCTCGTAAATGTCCAGGATTTCCAGCTCTTTTTCCTGGTTGGGATAAATTCCCACGCCGTCTATGATGTCTCCTGCAATTATGACATAACCCACTTTGGCCGCGATTGCCCTTTGCTCGTCATTTCCTGTTTCTCCGCGCAGCCACCTGATGAACCTGTCAAATGATTCCTTGAGGAAAAGCTTTGAGCCCACATGTATGCAGGAAAGGACCGCAACGTATGCCTCATCTGGTGATTTCTTGAGCTCGCCTGTCAGGGGTATGTCAGGAAGCACTATGTTGTTTGCAAACAGGACATTGTTGCCTGTTGTCCCTGATATTCCTATCACCTCGTCAAGCACAATATCCTTTGCAGCATCATATGTTTCTGGCTTTGACTTGCTTACCATTACTTTTATCCTGCCGCTCGGGTCTTCCAGCAAAAGCGCTATGTTTTCATTTTTTGTTGTCTGCTTGTCAGCCACTATGCCTATTATTGACACTGTTTCGCGGTCTTTTTTGTTGTTAAGCCTGCCAATTGAAGTAAGGTTTTGCAGCTCTGACCTCTGGTGGAGGAGCTTTTCAATCGCCTTGTACCTTGCATTGAAATAGTTGACAAAGTGCTGGGGTGTTAGCTTTTGCAGCTTTCCCTGGTGCTGGAATACAACTTTTACCCTTGATGTGTATGAGTCAGGGGTTGCCTGTGTGACTGCCTGCAGCCGCATCCCTGTGGAAGAGGCAAATTCCTGTGCCTGCGCCTTTTGGAGTATGATGCTTGCCGGAACTCCCTGCAGCACCTGCTGGTGGAAAAAATCCACTTGTTCTGGCTGGGAAAATGATGTGAGCAGCTCTGGCTTTACCAGTGTGTGCTGGCTAAGAAGATACCTTACTATTTCCTTTTTCTTTGCTTCTGTGTCAGGATTCATTTGGAGAGGTAATGGAAAACTCTTCTGTTAGTGTCTGGAGTATGCGCGGCGTAAGCTCGTCTGTTGTTGATATTGAGATTTCGCGGGTGCGCCCGTAGCGGCCCTTTGAAATCACTTTTGCATTTATTATGCCGAGCATGTCTAGCTCTCCGACAATATCAGAAATTCTGCGTTGGGTAAGCGGCCTCAGGCCGACCCTGCTGCAGAGCGATTGGTACAGGTCATACACCTCTCCTGTGAAGACCTGTTCCTGTTTTTTTGAGCAAATGGAGTAGATTGCGAGCAATGCCAGCTGGTACTGTTGGGGTTGTGTCTTTATTATTTCAAAAATTCTGTCTGTCTCAATCTTGCTTTCTGCCTGGTCAAGGTGATCGGTTGTCACTTTTAAAGATCCTGAGCGTTCTGCAAGTTCTGCAGCCACTCTTAGGAGCTCTATTGCCCTTCTTGCATCGCCGTGGTCCCTTGCTGCAAATGCTGCGCATTTCTCAATCACTCCCTGTGAGATTGCGCCTTTTAGAAATGCCTCTTCTGCGCGCTGCTTGAGTATGTCCTGTATTTGGAGGGCGTTGTATGGTGGGAAGAATAGCTCTTCCTGTGACAAAGAGCTTTTCACCCTGGGGTCAAGGGTGTTTATGAAATTAGCATTGTTGGATATCCCTATTATTGAGAGCTGGGCGTTTTTTAGTTCTGTGTTGATTCTTGTTAGGTTGTAAAGCAAGTCATCCCCTTCTTTGTCCATGAGCTGGTCAATTTCGTCAAGCACAAGGAGGAGGATTTGTTTTTTGCTGTCAGCGCCTCTTAGGAATGCGGCATAGATTTCCTGCGTTGGCAGGCCTGTTATTGGCAGGTTCTCATTGAATTTTTCACGTGTTATGTGTGCAATGAGCCTATATTGTGTATCAGCTACTTTGTGCATCTTGCAGTTGATGTAAAGCGGGACAACAGGTACCTGCCTGCCTGTTGCAACAAGTGACAATTGATCTATTGTGTGTTTTACAATAAGTGTTTTGCCAGTTCCCGTCTTTCCATAAATAAAAACATTAGATGGTTTTTCGCCGCGCAGGCAGGGTGCAAGTATTGTTGCTATATTGTTGATTTGGTCTTCCCTATGTTGTATGTTTGTTGGATTGAAGTTTGATTGAAGGACAGATTTGTTTTTGAATATTGATTTTCGGTCTAAATATTTCTCAAAAAAGCCTACCAACCCCTTTTCCTGCATATTATCTTTTCCAAATGAAGGGGTGGTATTTATTCTTTTCTTTTACATAAAGTAAAAGCCACACCCCTTGGTTTCTTATGGAGTAATGGAAAAATGGATTGAATTATTGGGTTTTTGTATGATGTATTTTATATATTGTAATAGTGATTATTAAGTAGTTATTTTTATATAGTGATTATTTAATTTAAATATATAAAACAATTAATATATAAATAAACACTTTAAAAAAACATATTTAAAAATAACCATTACAAAATATCAGTTAAAAACAATAAAACATTATTTTAGATGATAAAATAAAAGGTTCCATACGAAACACAGGGGTAAGGATCTTAACTTATTTTTGTTGCTACTCCCCAATACTAAAAAATCAAAAGCTTTAAATAAACCTTTCTAATACAAGAGCTTCAAGAAGCAGATTCAGGAATCATAAAATCATGAAGGGGGCTTCACAAAAATGATAGTACAAAGGGATTTTTTGAATAAACTCAAAGATTTTGGCCTTAACAGTTATGAAGCAAAATTATGGACTGCACTGCTTTCACGTGGTGTTGCAACAGCAGGAGAGCTTTCTGACATTGCAAACGTGCCAAGATCTCGTTCTTATGATGTGCTTGAAAGCCTTGAGAGAAAGGGCTTTGTTGTGATGAAGCTTGGCAAACCAATAAAATACATCGCAATCCCTCCTTCAGAAGTCCTTGAGCGTGTAAAGAAAAACGTGTCAGAAGAGGCTGAAAAGCAGGTTCAGCTTATTGAAAGCCTTAAGGGAAGCGAGGTCCTCGTAGACCTTAACACTTTGCACAAGCAGGGTGTTGAACTTGTTGAGCCAGCAGATCTTACAGGTGCTGTGAAAGGAAGGTCAAACCTGCACAACCACCTTGCAGCGATGATTAAGGGTGCTGAGAAAAGCGTTTCAATCATGACGACAGAGCAGGGTATGCTCAGGAAACTTGAGTCATTGGGAAATGTGCTTTCAAAGGCAAAGGACAGGGGAATCAAGATACGCATTGCAGCCCCGATAACCAAGGCAAACCAAGCAGCTGCAAAGGCATTATCAAGCTATGCACAGGTCAGGCATGTTGATGATGCCAAGGCAAGGTTTGTTGTTGTTGACGGCAAAAGCGCGACAATGATGGTCCTTGACGACGCAAGCACCCACCCAAACTATGATTTTGGTGTCTGGGTCAACACGGAATTCTTTGCCAAGGCATTTGAGAACGTGTTCAACACACTCTGGGATTCTGGCAAAGCAGTGAAGTGAACCCAAACCTTTTTATACTCTTTTAAATCAGTTTTAATTATTATTGTCATAAACGAGGTGTAAGATTATGGCTGTTGATGATATGGTCTTGAGGATTACTCTTGCAGTGATAGTCGGAACACTTGCTGCCATTGTGTACAGCATCCGCGTGCTTATCCTTATGGAGCGCCGCGTTGCAAGGATTGAGGAGCACATAGACAACATTGCCCACAAGATTCTGATTGAGGAGCAGATAATAGAGAAGTCAATGCGCAGGAAGCGCTGATATTTTTTTATTTTATATTTGTATTAAGCTCTTTTTCGATTTTTTGTATTTCCTTCTCTAATTCTGATATAATCTTGCTGTTATCCTCCTGGTGCAGTATTTCGCCGCATTCAGGGCATTTGTACTCGAACTCAGTTGCCTGGTCAAAGTCAAGCCGTATGCACTTGTTGGGGCATGAAAAAAAATTGGTTGACTGCTCCCTTGCAAGTCTTTCTTTTAGCTTTTCAATCTTGCTTTTCTTTATGCTCCTGACAAGCTCCTTGACCCTTCTGGGGTTGAATGTCCAGTAGTAGATGTACCAGCCTTTTTTCTTGTCTTTTTTCCTGATGAATGTGACAAGGTGCTTGTCGTAAAGCCTGTAAAGCATGTTTCTTGTCAGGTTGATTTCCTTTTTTATTGACTCGGCGAGCTTGAATTCCGACACGTTTTTCTTGTTTTTGAGCGCCTTTGCGAGGGGCAGCACGTCTTCGCCCGCAACTTCCCTTATGACTTCTGAAAGAACATCCTCCCTTGCTTTCGGCTTTGGAGCCGGCCTTGCCTTTTTTGGCTTTTTTCTCTTCATCTTCACTCGTAAAAAACGTTTGGCTGATGTTTATATACCTTTCGTTGCAGTTGGCGCTACATGCCCGCGAAATGTGGTATTTTTTTCAGTCTTTCCTTCAACCTGTCATAAAACCACTCAAACTGCGCATCATCAGGAAGCCCCGGCACTGGTTTTTTTGTTGCCTCGTAAGCTGTCATTATTGATTCCACCAGCTTTGTGTTGAAGTCCCTCACTATTGCAGGGTCTTCGTGCACTGCTGCAATCCCGCTTGCTATCGGTATGCCGAAAATGTGCGAGCCGGGAAAAAACCATTCAGAAGGCAGCTGCTTCAGCGCAAGCGACGCCGCCCCTGCTGCATTTGTTTCGGTTGGCGCATAAACAACAAGCCTGTTTTCTGAAGATGTTTTTGAGCTTTCAATGTCTGCAGGAGTCTTGAAGCTTGCCCCTGCCTTGCTTATTTTCAGGAATATCCGTGAAAATTCAATGCTTATTTCCTCCAAATGCCTGGTTTTTGCGTGGCAGTAAAACTTGAATCCTGCTGCTAGTCCAGAGCCGCCGTTGAGGTCTATGTGGTATCCGAACTGGTTCTGGCGGTGGTAGACTGCCTGGGTTCCGAATTCCTGGATTAGCTTGAGCGCTGCGTTTCCGATATAGTATCCTGGCTTTACAGGGCTTGGGTCTTGCTGTATGAGGCTGGTGTCAATCACCTTGCACATTTCAAGCTCATCAGCGCCAAAAATGCCGATTGCAGAGCTTTTGCCTGATTTTTGCTGCGCGGCATTCCACCGCTCCCGGAATATTTTTTTGAACGGGATTTGGGAAACAGCCCTGAGAAGCCTTTTTGTTTCGCTGGCATCGCTCATTTTTTCACGCCCAGCACTTCATCAAGCAGCTTTCCAACCTCAAGCGCAAGCTTCTTGCTTACTGCAAACTGCGAGACTGTGACGTCAAGCTCGTCAGGGTGCAGGAAACGCCATTCCTCGCGGGCAAAGCGCACAGCAATGTATGGCTCTGCGCCTGTGAGTTGTGCGTATTTTTTCAGGTCTGCAACTTCCTCTTTTGTCAAGTACTGGCAGTCGTCTTTTGTTGTCTTGCACTCTATTGCCAGCATTCTCTTGTTTTTTCCCGCAAGTATGTCAGGGACAGGATACTTGATGCTTCCTGAACCAGCAACCCGCGAGGCAGCCCAGTCTTTCTTCCAGAACAAGTGGACTAGTTCCCTTTCTGCACCTGTCCCTTTTGTTTTTGCTCCCACGCTGTTTTTCTTTTTCCGTAATGTTTATATATTTTGCCCAAAAACGTGAAAACGGGGTGATTTTATGGCTCAAATATCAAAAAGGCTCATTCCTTTGGCTGCGATGGAGAAAATAATCAAGACTGCAGGCGCAGAGCGTGTTTCTGACAAGGCAAAGGCTGCATTAAAGGAAGTGCTCGAGGAATATGCCGAAAAGATATCGCAGAGCGCTGTCAAGCTCGCAATGCACGCAGGAAGAAAGACGGTCAAAGCATCTGACGTGAAATTAGCAGCAAAACCAGCATGAGCATACTACCAAGAGTAAGCTTAAGTGTGTATCACGCGACAAAAACAGGTGAAAAACTCGAGGTTCTGAAATCATTTAAAAAAATGGGCGCATTGCCTGGCTTGGCTCTTGGATATGGTCAGGGTGCTGGTTTTTATGTTTTTACAAGGCTTGATAAAGCAAATCAGCACGCAAAAGAATTTTTGAAAGACGTGCCTGGTTTACCCCTGATAATAGTAATCAATGCAGACATAAACCCAAAGGACTGGGACTTGGATTACGAATTAAGTTGTAATTTTGCAAAGCGGTTTTTATGGGAAAACTTTGACACCCTTTTTAAAAAACTCAGTGATGATGAGATTTATGTTGATGGCAAGTTTGTTACGGTTTCTAAATCAAGAAAGCATCCTGAAGGTTTTGTCATAGTCAGGGGCAATAGCAGCAGAGCGTTTGGTATAAAATCAGCAGAATGTACCATCAGGGATGGAGAAATACTTGGGCCAATATTCAACAAGCTGCAGGAAAAATTTCCACGGGAAGTGCACGCATTTGAAGGCGACTTGTTTATGAGGTTAGCAAACAAAAGAGGTCTTGTAATAAAATATGTCGGCAAAAAACCATTGCCAGTTTACACTTATTTTGTTTATTATCGGGGAAAATGGATATCTGCTAAACAGTTTGAAAGCATCCCGGAAATAAATATGTTGATAAAACAAGCGGCTTAAGCCACATTCTGCTCCTGTTCTGGTTTTGTGTCTTCAGACAAGGGCATTGGTTCAGGAGAAACAGGCTCTTTGGGCTTCCGGAAAGATATGTGCATTCCGGCGACGATAAATGCAAAGTTGTATTTAAAATTTGTTATATAAACTATTGAATCATCCGCCTGCGCTTGTGTATTTTCTTATTGCCCTGTGCCATGCCCACAGGGAAATGCAGAAAACAGCAATCACAGGCAGGATTACCATTATCAATTCTGCAACTCCCATTCCCCTGATGAGCGCTTCTGCTGGATAAAACGAGCTTACTGCAACAGGGAAAAAGAATGTGAGAAAAATCCTCAGGCCAACACCATAAACCGTTAAAGGATATCTTGCAAAGTCAAACATCCTCATGAACAGGTTGTATAACGCCTCGTTTTTTACAGTGATAAAGCTTCCTGCTGTTACAAACGTTATGAGTGCTGACTGAAACAGCACTCCTGCCCCTATAAGCACGAGATAATAGAAAAACCCTGTATTTGCAATGCTTATTTGAAGTTTTGTCATTGCATAAATTGTCAAAACCAAGCCGAATATTACTTCAATGAATCCATCCCAGTCAATTCCTGCTGCAGTGATGTAAAGCCAGGAATTGTACGGCTTTAGCAGGTATTTGTCAAAGTCCCCGCGTTCGATCGCCTCAAACGCAACCCAAAAAAAGCCCATACAGAGCGCGTGGCCTAGCCCGAATACGAGTATGAGCGTTCCTTGGAAGAGTAGGAACTGGTCAAGTGTCCAGCCCGGAATTCCAACTGTTGTGCCGTAAATTATCATTGCCATTAACGGCCCGATAAAGTCTCCAAGCGTCATTCCAATGATTGTTATGATGAAGTTTGTCTTGTACGCAAATTCCTTGTTCAGCTGGACCTGCATCATTTTTCCGGCAAGTTTGGGATATTTCATAATCCCACACTCACATAACGCCTTGCGGCTTTTTTTGACACGAAATAAATTATTGTGTAAAGCACAACAACCCATGCAAGCTGTGCCAGCAATGATTCTGCCAGCGGCGCGCGCTGAAGGTAAATCAGGATTGGCACTGACCTTGCGTATTGGAATGGAAGAAAGTGTGAAGCTGCCTGGATTGATTGGGGGAAAAATGCGATCGGAATGAAGCTTCCGCTGAGGAAAGCAACAACCATCTTTCTGACCCTTCTGAGGCCGTGTATTCTTTTCATCCAGAATGAGCCAAGACCGAGCAGGAATGCCATTCCGAAATATATGAGGAATGCAAAAACTATTGATAAAAGGAATCCAAGGAATGGCAGTATTGGGGCGATTTGGAGGCCGAAAAACACAATGCCTATTATGAATACTGGGATCATTTGCGTGACTATGTTGTACGCATTGATTCCAATTTCAAAGCTAAGATACCACGGAATGAGCCCGACAGGCTTTAGCATTCCTTTTATGATCCATCCGTGGATAAGGTCGTTTTCCACCCATTTGTCCACTTCTGACCAAGTAAAAAAGCCAACCAGCATTGACAGGACATAATACTGCACCATTTCATTAAATGCAAACCCGCGTATTGTTTCAGCGCCAGTATATGCAAAGACAGATTTCCACAAAAAGTAATAAATGATTAGCGTAATTGGGGTTGTGATTATTGCCGCGATTGCCTCCCAGCGGTAGCGCATTGCTGTCTTGATTCCCACGTGCGCTAGCCCGATTTGCTGGTTTAAGCTCATGTTTTGTAGATTTTTGCAATGATTTCCTCAATTGGCGGGTCAGCCACTATGATGTCTGCCACGTCAAAGTTTTTCAGCAGGTAATTGATAAGGTCCTGGACTTTTGCCTTCCTGGTGTCAAGCTCTATTTCAAGGTCATATTCCTGCTGCCGTATCACCTTGCAGCCCTTGAATGAGAATTTCCCCGCTTTCTCTGCAAGCTTGACCTCTATGTGCTTGTCTGTTAGGTATTTCTGCCTGATTTCCTCAAGCGGACCGTCGTAAATGATTTTTCCGTGATTGATTATTATGACCCTGTCGCACAGGCGTTCTATGTCCTGCATATCATGGGTTGTGACTATGAATGTTGTCTTTTGCTCCTTGTTAAGTTTGATTAGGAAGTCCCTAAGCTTTTCTTTTGCAATTATGTCAAGCCCGATTGTTGGCTCGTCAAGGAACACGAGCCGCGGATTGTGGAGCAATGCCTGTATTACCTCGCACCGCATTCTTTCCCCAAGGCTGAGGTCCC
The DNA here is from genome assembly GCA_038884575.1 of Candidatus Woesearchaeota archaeon. Taxonomy (GTDB): domain Archaea; phylum Nanobdellota; class Nanobdellia; order Woesearchaeales; family ARS49; genus JAWAAW01. Next base: position 25,493 of record JAWABQ010000005.1, on the reverse strand, counting down.
TTACCGGCGTCCTTGAAATTTGCTCGATTTCAAGGAGTTTGATGAGTTTTTTCATCCTTGGCAGGAATTCGTTTTGTGGTATGCCGTAGATGTCCCTGTTAAGGTAGTATGAGTCAATCGGCGGCAGGTCCCAGAACAGGTTTGATTTTTGGCCGAAAACTGCGCCTATCTTGGCCACGTAATTTATCCTGTCTTTCCATGGCTTCATTCCCATTACGTTTGCTTCGCCGCTGTCAGGCCATAAAAGCCCGCAGAGTATTTTGAGCACTGTGCTTTTGCCCGCACCATTTGGACCGATGAGTCCGACTATTTCGCCTTCTTTTATGTCAAAGCTTATGCCTTTTAGTGCCTGCTTGTACTCTATCTCGGGCTTTACAAGGCTCTTGAAGGCTGCAATAATTCCCTGTCCGCGCTTTATTGTCTTGAACTGCTTCTTCAGGTCCTTTACGTGGATTATGTTGTTCATGGTGTTTTGCCTCTTGTTTGGCTTGTTAAATTTTTACCACTCCCAGCCAGGTTACACTGGGAGGGAAATGAAAAGAAAACTAAGCAAACCAAGCCAATGAGACTAAAGGTTGCTTGTCATAATGGCAAGAAATAGTGCGTTATTCTTATGCTTTTCGGTTTTTTAGAGCTTTATCTTCATCAAGTCCCTTGCTGCCTGTGTGTTGTCAAAGATGTTTCTTGCATCTTCCTCAAGCTCTGAGACATTCTTGTATCTTGCTGAGAAGTGTATAAGTATGAGTTTTTTGGCGTTTGCACGGGAAGCGAGCTGTGCTGCCTCTTGCGCGGTCATGTGTGCATATTCGTGCGCTTCTTCTGTGCGCTCGCTTGTGTAAGTTGCCTCGCAAATCACAAGGTCTGCATTTTCTGCAAGCTTTTGGGCTCCTGCGCACATAACGCTGTCTGTTATGTAAGCTACTTTCTTACCCGGAATGACTTCGCTGACCATGTCAGGGGTTATTTTCTTGCCGTTGACTGTCACGATGCTGCCTTCCTGCAGCTTGCCCACAAGCGGTCCGAGTGGCACGCTGTGTTTCTTGAGGAGCTTTATGTCCATTTTTCGCTTTTCATTCTCCACAAACGCGTATCCGATAGTTGTAACGCTGTGCTTTAATGGGGCGCATTCTATCCTGAAGTCCTTTGCTTCAAGTATTGTTCCGCCCTTGACTTCGTGGACTTTTATGTCAATTCCCCTTGCAAATTCAAAGGCGTGGAACATGTGCCCAAGCCTTTCCTTTGTTCCGATGGGGCCGTAAATCTCTATTGAGCCCGGGTTTTCAGTGAGCCCCCTGCTCTGAAGAAGGCCCGCAAGCCCTATTACGTGGTCTCCATGCCAATGCGTGATAAATATGCGAGTTACTTTTGACAGCGGTATTCCTGCCATTTTCATCTGCCTTTGGGTTCCTTCTCCGCAGTCAAATAGCAAGCCCTCTGCCTTGTACTTCAAAAACACTGAAAGGACATTTCTCTCCTTTGTCGGCATGCTTCCAGCAGTGCCAAGTATGGTTATTTCCATAATTTCCCTTTTAAGACGGAAGGTATTTAAACCTTCTGCATTCAGTTTTGTGATATGCCAGCAATTGTGAAGGCGCTGCTTGAGGGCAGTGTTGTGAGGACAGAGAACTCTGATGAGGCAAGGGATTTGTTCAGGAAGGGCCTTTTTGGAGGCATTCTTGAGGATGGCAGGGTCCAGCTCTCGCCCATAGAGGCTGTTTATCTTACTGCCAAGAAGCGCATCAAGGTGCTCGATGGAAAGGGGAAAAAAATTCCTGTTGACAGGCTTATTGCAAAAGTAAGGAGGAAGGACCATAATTTCTGGCCAAGATATTCTGTTTTCAAGGATTTGCGCGACCGCGGCTACATTGTCAAGACCGCTCTGAAGTTTGGCGCTGACTTCCGTGTTTATGAGCGCGGGGTAAAGCCCGGCGAGGACCATGCAAAATGGATTGTTTATCCAGCAAGCGAGCATGAGCGCCTGACATGGCAGGAATTTGCCGCGAGGAACAGGGTTGCGCACAGCACAAAAAAGAACCTGCTTGTGGGCATAGTTGACGATGAGGGCGATGTGAGCTACTGGGAAGTGCGCTGGCTCAAGCCTTAAAACTTCATAACCTATTTATACCACGTTCAAATTGGCTTTTGCTTATGGGTGCTCTTGATTATCGTGACAGGATTCGTGCAATGGTTGAGCAGAAGCCTGTCCAGCCAACACAGGTTGCAAAGGAAATGATGACAAATTCAATGCTCTCAAGCGCAATGCTTTCTGAAATGTCTGAAAAGGGGCTTCTCAAGGTCTCGCATTTGAAGGTGGGAAGTTCGCCTTTGTACTATCACCCAGACCATCCTGAACATTTGCTTGATTTCATCAATCATCTTAATGAGAAGGACCGAAAAACCCTTAATCTGCTCAGGGAAAAGAATGTGCTTCAGGATAATGCCCTTGACCCACTCACAAGGGTTTCATTAAGGAATATCAAGGACTTTGCAAAGCCCCTTGACGTTGCAATTGATGGTGTCAAGGAGTTGTTTTGGAAGTTTTACCTGCTTACTGATGAGCAGGCTGCGGATGCAATAAGGCAGTTGCTTCAAATGAAAGCGCCAGCACCAGAGCAGCCTGCAGAACAGCCAAAAGTCAAAAAGCCAAGAAAGCCAAGAAAGCCAAAGGTCGCTGTTGAGCCTCAGCAAACAATAATTGCTCCGGAAGCGCCCGCGGTTCAGCCCGCAGAACCGGTTGCACAAGCCCCTGCGCCTGCTGTTGAGGAAAAAAAGCCGATTGCCCCTGCAGAGGCAGCATCGCAGGCATTGGTTTCTGATGACCCTTTCCTGCAGAAGCTCATGGCGTTTTTTGCTTCAAACAACATCACTGTTCTTGAGCAGGTTGCCTTGAAGAAAAAGAATGAGTATGATTTTGTGCTATCTTTGGCTTCGCCTGTCGGGCAATTGCATTATTACTGCAAGGCAAAGAACAAGGCAAAGGTTGGCGAGGCAGACCTGAGCCATGCTTATGTTCAGGGTCAGCTGAAAAAGCTTCCAATACTGTTCCTTTCTCCTGGAACACTGACAAAGCCGGCAATGGACCTGATGAAGGAGCTTAAGGGATTGACTGTCAAGCAGGTGTAATAAATGGGTGTCAATCTCAGGGATATTGTAACAAAAAAAGAGGTTACTTTTGAGGAGCTGAAGGGCAAAGTGCTTGCTGTTGACGGCTACAACATACTTTACCAGTTCCTGACCACAATACGCACGCCAGACGGCAGGCCCCTGACAGACAGCAAGGGAAACGTGACTTCGCACCTGATTGGCTTGTTCTCACGGACAGCGAGCTTTCTGAAGCAGGGATTAAGGCCTGTTTTTGTTTTTGACGGCAAGGTTCCTGAGCTGAAGCACAGGGAGCTTGAAAAGCGCGCAGAGGCAAAGGCAGAAGCCCAAAAGCAGTATGAAAAGGCGCTTTCTGAGGAGGATGTTGAGGCAATGCAGAAGTATGCTGCAAGAACATCGCGGCTCACAAAGGAAATGGTTGAGGAAGCAAAAACACTTCTTGCTTTGATGGGCGTTCCTGTGATTCAGGCTCCAAGCGAGGGTGACGCGCAGGCGGCATTCCTTGTAAAGAACGGAGATGCCTGGGCTGTTGTAAGCCAGGACTATGATGCATTGCTGCACGGCGCAGACAGGCTTATACAAAACCTCTCAATCGCAGGCAGGAGGAAAAAGACAAGAGCCCTTGCGACAGTTGTTGTAAAGCCAGAGCTTATTGTGCTTAAGGAAGTGCTGAAGGAGCTTGGAATAACGCATGACCAGCTTATTTATCTTTCAATACTTGTCGGAACAGACTATCATCCTGGCGGCGTAAAGGGAATCGGCCCAAAAAAAGCATTGGCGCTTGTTAAAGAGCAGAAAACCGCGGAAAAAATCTTTGAGGCAGCAAAATGGGGCGAGTGCTGTGATGTGTCCTGGCAGGAAATCATGAAGCTGTTCAAGGAAATGCCTGTAACAAAGGAATATAAGATTGGCTTTAGGGCTCCTGACAGGGAGGGGATAAGGAAATTTTTGGTTGAAGAGCATGATTTCAGCATGGACAGGGTCAATAAGACGCTTTCTGAACTTCAGGAAGAGCACAGCAAAAGGCAGCAAAAAGGGCTTGGTGATTTCAGATGAGGCTTAAGGAAGCATTAAGGGGCAAGCTTACTGAAAAAGAGCTTTCACTTCTTAGGGGGTTTGATACTGTTGGTGACATTGCAGTGCTTGAAATTCCGAGGGAGCTTGAAAAGAAAAAGAAAATTATTGCAAAAACACTTCTTGCACTTTTGCCTTACCTTAAGGTTGCTGTGAAAAAGAAAGGCGGCCACAAGGGCAGGTTCAGGAAGCAGCCTTTGGAAATTCTTGCCGGAGAAAAGAGGAAGACAACAGTGCACAAGGAGTTTGGTGCTGAAATGGCTTTGAATGTTGAAACTTGTTATTTCTCGCCAAGGCTTGCAAATGAGCGCCAAAGGATTGCAAAACAAGTCAAGCCAGGAGAAGTTATTCTTGTGATGTTTTCAGGCATTGCTCCTTATCCGCTTGTCATTGCAAAACTTTCTCAGGCTTACAAAATATACGGCATTGAGGCAAATCCCGATGCGCACAAATATGCTGTTGAGAATGTTAAGAGAAACAAGCTGGGCCATAAGATTATTCTCATCAAAGGTGATGCTGGGAAGAAAATCCCAAACGTGAAGTTTGACCGCATTGTTATGCCTTGGCCGCAAAAGGCAGACGAATTCCTTGATGCTGCCCTGAAAGCATCACAGAAAGGCACAGTCATCCACTTTTATGACTTCCAGCCAGAAGGTAAATGGGATGAGGCAAAGAAAATTACCCTTGCTGCCTGCAAGAAAGCAAAGAAAAAGTGCAAAATCCTGAAAGTCGTTGAGTGTGGCCAAGTTGGCGTCAGGCAGAACAGGGTTTGCGTTGATTTTGTTGTTGGTTAGCAATTGCACGCGTTATACATGCGGCAAATCCATCCCGCAGTGCCTTCCATGTGTGTTGGGCAGTATTCACCGAGTTTTGCTTTTAATGAAGAACACTTTGCGCAATCGTATTTTATGCTGCACTTGCCATTGTCGCAATAGGCAACAATATCCTCAGGATCCGGGCATTCTGTGTGGCTGGGAGGAATTTGCGGCGCATTTGGATTGGGGTCTTCCTTATGGAATGCCCTGATGCAATTCACATTATTATTACGAAGCTCGCAGTCAGCGTCTGCATAGCACGTGAAATTGCGCCCTGGTTCTGACTGTAACTGCGCAACTTCGGGTTGGGCTTGTTGTGCTGGCTGTTGAGTAGCGCATGCAGTAAGCAAAAACAAAACAAACAGCATGCTAAAAACGTGTTTCATTTTACCCGAACATCTTCGTGTAGTCTTCGTCTTCTGCAGGGCTTCCGCTTCTTACTTTCTCTATTGCCATCAGTATGTCTTCTTCTGTGACTTTTGTCCTTCCTTCGCGTATTGCAAAGTATCCTGCCTCTGTCACAACTGCCTTTATTTCTGCTCCGGAGAATCCTTCCATTGCATTGATTATGTCATTCATGTTTATTTTTGAAAGGTTGACTTCTTTTGTATGTATCTTGAATATTTCTTTTCTTCCGTCAAAGTCAGGCAGTGGCACGTAAATCCTCCTGTCAAGCCTTCCTGGCCTGATTATTGCAGTGTCAAGTATGTCGCGCCTGTTTGTGCACCCGATTATTTTCACGTTGTCAAGCGGTTTGAAGCCATCAATCTCTGCCAATAACTGCATGAATGTCCTTTGCACTTCCCTTTCGCCTGATGTTCCTATGTCAATTCTTGTCGCTGCTATTGCATCAAGCTCATCAATGAATATTATGCTTGGCGCCTTTTCGCGGGCAAGCTGGAAAATCTCCTTGACAAGCTTTGCGCCCTCGCCAATGAACTTCTGCACAAGTTCTGACCCAACAACCTGTATGAATGTGCTGTTTGTGCTTGCAGCGACTGCCTTTGCGAGCAGTGTTTTTCCTGTCCCCGGCGGCCCGAAGAGCAGGATTCCTTTTGGCGGCTGTATCCCAACCTGCCTGAACAATTCAGGCTTTTTCAGCGGCAGCTCAATGACTTCTTTTATTTCCTGCACCTGCTCTGAAAGCCCGCCTATGTCATTGAACTTTATGTCAGGCTTTTCAAGGATGACAAATTTTTCAACATCAAACTTCTTGCTCGTGCTTACCTTTTTGAGTATTGTCAGGTTTTTCTGTTCTGCAAGCACGCTGTCCCCTGGCATTAGCCCTTCGCAGTTCGTGGCTATCTCCACAAGAAATTCGTTGCCGTTTGGCAGCCTTATCAGCGCCTTGTCGTCAAGGATGTCCCTTATCTCGCAGGCAATCAGCGGCACGCGCCTGAACTTTTCAAGCTCCTTTTCAAGGTTGTCAATGCTCTCCCTGAGGAATTTGTTTTCCTCCTCAAGCCCGCTGATGTTTGTAGCGTAGGAATAGCTGACGTCATCAACTTTTGTATTGTTGCTCGTCATTGGAATTCTTCTGACTCAAGGATTGTTTATAAGCTTTGTGGTGAAGCTTTTTATGTGCAAAATCACCGCGTCACATCAAAGCTTTTTACCTGCTCAAGAAGTTCTTTTGGCTTTCCTCTGCTGAAGTGCTTCCTGACAGGCTCAAGATATGAGTCAATTGCTGATGCTACTGCCTTTTTCAGGTCCTGCGGATGGAGTTTTCCTGTAGAATATTCCTTGGAAAGCTCTTCAAAGCCATTAAGGATAAGCTTTCCCCCGAACTTTTCAGGCCGCTCAATCACAAGCTCTTTCTGTTTCTCAAAAATGATGTATTTGCAGTACTCTATTATCGGATTTTCATGCAGCTGCTTTGCAGGGCAGTATGCATTTCCTATCTTGCGCTCGACATCCTTTGTTGTGTCGTCCATGAAGACTGCGGATTCGGGGTTGCTTTTGCTCATTTTCATCGCGAGTGCGCGCTCAATCGCGTCTTTTTCCGCTGATGCCGGCGGCTGCTGGAGCCCCATCAGCATATGGTGGTGCACTGCCACAGGCACTTTGTACCCAAGCTTTGGCGCAATCTCACGGGCCAGCATGTTCACTTTCCTCTGGTCCATTCCAAGCTGGCATATATCTATATTGAGCTGGAAAATGTCGGCTGCCTGCATCACAGGATAGAAAATCTGCGCTGCGCTGAGCGATTCTGATTCCTTTCTACCCATTATCTGCGAGCAGCGCACAATCCTGCTTACTGTGTTGTTTCGTGCTATCTGCATTACTTTTTTCCAGTATTCACTGTTGTTTGCAAAGTCAGAGCACCACGTGAACTTTACCTTGTTTACATCCATCCCGCAGGCTTTCCAGACTTCAACAAAGTATTTTCCTGCTGTCTGGATTTTGTCAAGGTCTCCGCCGAACTTGTTGTTTGCCCAGGCATGCCAGTCTGCAACCCACATTATGAACTCGCAGCCTGCCTTGAGCATCTTGTTGACATTAATCGCCCTCAGCAAGCCCTGTGCAATGTGTATCCTTCCAGAAGGCTCAAAGCCGTCATATGCAACAGGGCTTTTCTTTTTCTCAAGAAGCGCTCTTAATTCCTTCTCTGTTATTATTTCCTCCCCTACCTGCTTTATGAGTGCAAGCCGTTCATCAATATTCATGCCTGCCTCATTTCCCCGTCGTTATTTAAATCTTTCCCATTCTTCAAAAGAAAACATTTAAATACAACCTACACTCATTCGGGAGGAGTAAATAGGGTGACTCAATGGCAACTGCAGACGAAAAAAAATTCTCAAAGCAACTTATGGGCAAAACCGTTGTCAGCAAGTCTGGCAAGAGGTTTGGTGAGGTTGGAGACATTGTTTTTGAGACAAAATCAGGGGAGCTTATCCACCTGGTCCTCAACAACCCAACGACTTATACAGAAAAGCTTGAGCTTGAGAAGGACAAGGAGGGCCGCTTGCTGATTCCTTTCAGCGCAGTCATTGCCATGGGCGACTTCATGGTTGTCTCGGAAGAAGACATTGTCTGATTTCCCTAAATCTTTTTAAACTAACGGCTGTTCGTGCTATTCAGGGGGGATTATGGCTGAAGAAAGTTCTGTAATCTGGACTGAGAAATACCGCCCAAAGTCTTTCAAAGAGGTCAAGGGCCAGGATGCTGTAGTAAGCAAGATAAAATCATTTGTCAGCCAGAAAAACCTGCCTCACCTGCTGTTTGCAGGCCCGCCCGGCGTTGGAAAGAGCACTCTTGCGCTTGTTGCTGCGCGTGAATTGTTTGGTGATAACTGGAGGCAGAACTTTCTTGAGCTTAATGCCTCGGACGAGCGCGGCATTGATGTTGTCCGGGTCAAGGTGAAGGATTTTGCAAGGACAAAGGCTATTGGCAATGTTCCTTTCAAGATAATCTTCCTTGATGAGTGCGATGCTTTGACAAAGGAAGCCCAGCAGGCATTAAGGAGGACAATGGAGAACTACACAACAACATGCCGCTTTATCCTTGCTGCAAACTATTCAAGCAAGATAATTGACCCGATACAGAGCAGGTGCGCTGTTTTCCGCTTCAAGCCCCTGCCGCAGGATGAGGTCTATGGGATAATTGACGCGATTGCAAAACAGGAGGGGCTGAAGCTCAATGCTGAGGCAAAGAAGGCATTGTTTGATGTGTCAGAGGGCGACTGCAGGCGCCTGGAAAACATTATGCAAAGCTGCGCTGCAATGCAGGACGCTGTGACCCCTGAGCTTGTGTTTTCAATGGCTTCAATGGCGCAGCCAAAGGAGATATCCCAGCTCCTTAAGACTGCCCTGGATGGTGATTTTGTCAAGGCAAGGGACGCATTGCTTGAAACAATGCTGAAGTACGGCTTGTCAGGGCTTGATGTCATCCGCCAGATTCAGAAGGAGGTCTGGAACCTTGACCTTGGCAACAGGGAAAAAGTGCAGCTGATTGACAAGTGCGGAGAGATAGAATTCAGGATGGTTGAGGGTGCTGATGAATTCATACAATTGGAAGCCCTGCTGGCGCACGTAAGTGCTGTTAAGAAATAATTTTTCAGCCAGTCTCTGCTGTTTCGCCTGAACTCTTGACTGTTATTTGTGTCTGCTTGTATTCCTCATAATCATACACTGCATCAATGCTTATCTGCTGCTCATAGTCAGCAGGTGAGGATATTGTCTGAGTGCACGTGACTATCTTCTTCTTTTCATAGAGTGTCACGAAGCCCTCTGCTGTTGTGCCTGTTGTTGTGAGCCCTGTACATTGCAAGCCCGCCATTCTTGAGTTAACAATCACATAAACCCTGTTTTCCTTTGCCCTTGTGCTCCTGTCGCATGCAGAGCCGCGCTCAAACAAATCCCCTGAGCCTATATTTGTGACCTCAAAGCTGAAGCTTATCCTGTCTTTTCCGCGGGCTGATTCCCTTAGTGAGCCTATCTGAACTGGCGCGCCTGAGTTTTTCACTTCCTTGTCTTCGTTTATCTCGCAGATTCCGCCAGCCTCTGGAGCAAGCAGGTTTTCCCGCACGCAAAGCTTGCTCGCTGCCTGTGTTGTGTATGTATAGCAGATGTCTGCGCGCAGAGGCAGTGTAACGCGCGCTCCTGCTATTGGCGAGAAATGGTTAAGCCCGACAAATTCCACTGTTGTCTGGCCGCCAGGCACTACATTGCCCTGCGGGTCCTTCCTGACAGCGAACAATTCGTCTGCAGGGCTTTTTTTCAAGTCCTCCTCAAGCTTGCCAAATTCTGCAGGGTTTATGCCTGAGAGCTTTACGCGCACTCGCTCCGGCTTCACTGTTGCCTCTCCCTTGTTTTCCAGCCTTACCACAACATCAAAGGGGTCCCTTCCGCCGTCAAACACTTCACTGCGGAAGTCAACAAAATCAGCAACAAGCCCTGCAGTCCCGCCCGCAAATGGCGTTCCAAGGTCAACTTTTTCCCCTTTTTTCCCTCCACCAGCGCACGCAGCAAGCATTACAAGAAGGAACATTGTGACTATTATTTTTCGCATAGTCATTAACCGAGAATAATTGGTATATAAACATTTCTGTGGCAGAATCAGACACTTGGCAGGATTTCCAGGTATTGGATGATGGAGTCCCTGTATCCATACCTTAGCACCACTGTTATTGGTGTCACATATGCCGCATCTCCTGGCGGCCTGTCAAACTCGCAGTAAATAACCCCTTGCTTGTTTGTCAGCCTGATGTGGCCCTGGTCCAAAGGCCTGCAGCTTCCCCTTATTGATACCCCGCTTACTATCACGTCCTCAAGCTCAACGTAATCAACCTCGTCAAAGCCCAGCATTCCGCCAGGCCCGCACCTGTTCAGAGTGTCCCCTCCTGACCTGAACACTTCCCCTCCGCCCACATTTGAGACGCGTATCTTGAACCTTGTCTTGCCTGGGCTTGCATCAACCTCGATTGCATTGACTGCTATAGGCGCACCCTGCCCGCCTCCAAGTGCAATATTCTGAGGCACGCATACCCTCTGCCTTATTGCAGGTGCGTACGGGTTGGGGTCAATGCACACGTTTCCTGTTGCAACAGTCTCGTACTCGTAGCATGCTGTTGCTAGGAGTGTGACAGGATACTTGTCCTGCAAAATTCGCGTGTTTGCCTTGAATGAGACTGTGTCAAACCCGCCCTGGCTGATGAACTGAGTCCTTCCCTCAAGCAGGGGAATCTGCTCTCCCACGGGTGAAATCCCGCTTATGATATTTGGGTCAAATCCTGAGATGTAAATCCTGTCCCCAGGCCCGCCCACGGGGAAAGTGCCCCTGTTCTCCAGCTCAACAACTATTGACAGCTGTTCGCCGGAGAAGAGCCTTGTAGGCGGCATGTTTGGGGTGAAGCGCATTGCCAGCCCTTGTGTCCCAACCCTGAAGTTTTCAACAAAAGCCGCGCTTTCCTTGGTCACTGTTTTTGTAGTGCAGCCTGACGCCAGCATTATCAGGACAATTCCAAAAACAATCAATGCCTTTTGCATTGCAGCCAATCCCTGTTTTGAATTATATAAATGTTTGGTTGTTCACCTTATCTTTGTGATTTTTACCTGCGATGATATGCTTGTCATGTATCCGTAGTCTATTGTGACAGAGAGCGGCGATGTGTATGTGCCAAGCCTTGCGTCAACGCCTTCCTCTAGCTTGCACACCACTTTTGTGTCTCCTGTTTCCTTCAGCGTGATGGTTGACGGCGTGCAGCTGAGGGGCATATCTGCCAGTGCTGCGCTTACAGCAACAACATTCCATCCGCCTGCGCCAAGCGGCCTTCCTGAGCAGGCTTCTGGAAACTGGTTTGGCGCGATTACGCTCCCCTTTCCCAGATTCTTTATTGTCAGTACAAATTCAGGGATTATCTTGTCCTGGAACTCTGATGGCTGCATCCTTGGCTCTGTCAGGGTCACTGCAACAGGCGCGCCCTGTCCCTGCGGCGACGAGATCGGTTTTGCCTGGCATACTTTTCCTGGCTTTTTGCCTGTGAGGTCTGTGTCAATGCAGACTATGATTGGGGCGTTTGTCTGGTACGGATAGCATGCGTTGAATGTGATTGTTGTTGTGTACCCCTGCAGCTGGGCGCCAAGGGGTTTTGCAGTAAATGACAGGCCCACCTGTTTTTCCATTCCCTGTGGCATGAATTCTGACTTTCCCCGCACAGAAAACCTGCCTTGTTGCTGCTGCAGGGGCAGATAAACATGCTGGGGCTCATAGCTTACAGAGAAAACTCCGTTCTCAACATCAGAAGCGCCGAGGTTTGAGAGCGTGACAAGCATTGTGAACTTGCTTTCCTCATAAACTTCTGGCGGCGGGCTGCCTGGTGACAGGAACAGCTCAATGCCCTGTGTGCCGACCTTGACTTCAGGCAGTGTCATGGCATCCTTTCGTTGGAAAGGGCTGTACTGGCAGCCTGCGAGCAGCAAGACCATTGCAATTGCAATGGCTGCCTTCATCCGGCTGCCTCCTTGACCAGTGCTGCCATTGTGCGCTCATTCATGTACCTGTACTGCACGCTTACTTTGAAGTTCTGCACTCCAAGTGGCGCCTTGCCAAGCACTTTTTGCGGGTCTGTGATCTCAAGCGGCAGGCGGAATGTCTTTGTGGTCAGGTTCTTGTAGTATGGAAGTGCAAGCTCCTCGCTTGACAGCGAGTAAATATTCACAAGCGTATCATCGCATGCTGGCTGCTCCTCTGCCGGCAGCGCGCTGCACTCAACTGTGGAGTATTTTATCCCCTGCATTGTCGGTATCTTGAGGCCTTTTGGTATTATGAAGAATATGCCTGTCATTTCAAGCACTTTTCCTTCCCATATGTTTGTGACTGTCACACCCATGCTTGGCAGCGCCTCGCCTGCATTTCCAAGGGCAATCGGCTGCTGGCCTGTTTCAATTCCAATGCGCACAGGGCCTGATGTATAGACGGCAACAGGGCTCTTGTCCGGAATATTTTTGAGCGGGTCAATGTTTTGCACCCTGTATTCCCTCAGCCTGTCCCTGTCCATGAAGTATGCCCTGGCGTATGCGCGTGTTGAAAAGTCAAATTCTGTCCTGAGCTTTAGGCTGTATGTTCCCTTCTTCAGCTTTGGCGGGTTCCATATGCAGTCAATGTCAAACTGGTCAGCGGTTATTACGCTGAAAAAGTCATTTGGTCTTATATCATCTGCTGCAAACACAGACTTGCCATCGTCTGCCTCGCAGGAAACCCTTATCGGCAGCTCCCTGTCAAGTGTTTCCGCCTTTATTGTTGCATAGGCAATTACAGGCGTGTTTTCATAGAATGCAGGCTCTGAAGTCCTGAAGTTCTCAAGATAGACCCCCAGCCTTTTTTTTGCAGCATTATCCACTTGTCCCGTATAATAGTCGCCACTGAGCATTGCAGTCGTTATTTCAAGTTCTGTCTTGGCCATTGTGCCAAGCTCTTTTGTTTTTATGACAAGGTTCTTCCATGTCTTGATGCTCCAGTCCATTAAGTACTCATAGGAAAGTGCAGGATTAAATCCGAAATCAATATTCTGATCTTTTGCATACTGCCAGACTCCTGGTCCGAACCAGATTAATATGCCAATCAGCCAAAGCACAAGGTATATTGTTATTGGCCATGTAAGCACGCCCCTTGAATAAAAATAGAAAATAAAAAGCGGGAAAAATGCGGCAGCTATTGTGATATTGCTGAGCACTGTCTGCGGCACAATTGCATATTTTGCCAGCAAACCAAGTACAATCGGCACAAGCCACGAGGCGCCAAACCAGTAAAAAGGCGCCATTGTGTTGTCCCTTAGCTCAATGCGCGCAACTATTGCCAGGCAGGTGTAAATAATAAGGGGAATTGCAAATGCCTGTATGGAGACAAGGCTTCCCCTTCTCAGTACGCCAAGGTCAAGGACGTGCATGACAAGCCCGAAGAATACAAGCAAAATTGCAATAATCCTGGTCGACGTGGGAATAGGGGGCACCTGACCCAGCTTGCCTTTGAACATGGTCACTCCACCCTGACTGTCAGGCTCATTATGTTAATGTCTGTGCCAGGCTCTATGCCTATGAAGTTGTTGCCATCCCTGACAACATCAGAAATATCCCTTGTGTACTTGGGGGACCTTTGGGTAAGGATATCAAGCCTTCCATTCAGGTTTGTGGCTGCCTCCTTGAGTGTTCCGTCATCAACAAACTCGATGTCAAGGATTGCATGCGCCTTTCCTATTGCGATTGCTGTGAAGATTTCAGGCTTAATGAAAAAGAAGTCACTCCAGCCCTTTGTGGGCTTGACAAATGTCTTTACTTTTATCTGCTCTATGCGCGCAGTGCCTGCCCTTAGCTTGAAGCCAAGCGTGTTCTTTCCTGCGGCAAAGTCCTCCTTGAACAAGTCCTCTCTTGCCGGGCTGTCGCATACAGGCACTGCCGAGTAGATCACCTTGTTGTTCAGCATTATGTCAAGGACCCCTACTGTATTTTGGTCGCATATCGGGAAGAATGCCAGGTATGCTGACTCAATGTTTGAGTACTCTGTTTCTGGAAGGCCGAATGAGTTTGAAGCCTCCTGCTTTTTCACATCTGTTATTTCTCCAATGACCTTAACATCCTCAATGTCATATTCGCGCGAGAATATGAGCCCAAATCCCCAGACCTGGAATTCTATGTTGTTTTCTGCCTTGAGCAGGCTTTTTGGAACTGGCACAGGCGGAGGGTTCTGCACGTTTATTGTGCCCTCGAACACAGGCGCTCCGTTGAAAAGTATTTTCAGCCTTCCGCGCCTGACAGGTGTCTGGAAGCTGATGAATACATTGTCAACAGTCTCAAGGTTTGGCAGGTATGCGCTGATATTTTTGAACTGCTTCTTGAACCAGCCTTTCTTTATTACAAACGGTGCTGTCTCTGCAAGCACTTTTGCCTGTCTTTCCTCGCTGAGCATAAGGTTTGGCAGCACGTGCTCAAATTCTGTCTGGCCGACGTAAGTCAGCCTTCCTGGCGCTGCCTTGAATATTATTTCCCCGCCTTCAGGGACGATTCCTGGCGGCAGTATTTCCTCTTCTTCCTTGAGAAGCTCCTTGCGCTCCTCTGGCGGAAGGAAAAGGATGTAGAATATTAGCAAAAGCGCTATGATGCCAATAAGGGTCGCTGCTGCACCGCCTCCTGCCTGGGCTCGTCTCTTCACTGAAATCACCTTTATTTTTGTATCCGAGCGAATTCGTACATATATAAATGTATTGCCGTTGCCTTCCGCAATCTTTTTAAGTAGCCTTCACTACTTATGAGTAAATAGTGGGGGATGTGGTATGGAAACAAAAAGGCTTGCAGCGATTATTGTGGCTTTGGTTCTTGCATCGTTCAGCGCTTCAGCCCATTTTTATGTTGATAATGGTTATTATGATGTGCCACGCTATGGCGATGCTGTGTCTAGCGATTATTCATACTCCAGGAATTCTGAGAGGGTCTCAGTAAGGGAGTCAGAAAGCGAGCACTCCTCAACTTCAGGCAGGTCAGGGCGCTACAGGTATGCTGCTGACCATTATGATTATGGCAGGTCAAGGGAGTATGAGTTTTCCCGCGAGTCAGAGACAGAAAGCGCAAGCACAACCCGCAATTATGGCTATGGCTATCCGGCAGGCAGGTATTATTATGACGGAATTGATTACCGCTACCCGTATTATGATGTCGGCACAAATTATGGCTATGACTACAGGCCTTTCAGTGACTATTACGAGTATGGCTACACAAGCCCGTACTACAATCCGTACAGGTATTCGCGTGTTGGAAGGTATTCGGACTATATCCCGTACGGGTATTACTGAATATGAAAAAACTCGCACTGGTTTTTCTGGCTGCACTGCTTGCCCTTGAATTTGTTAGCGCCAAGGTTTTTTATTTTGCTGATGAGGCTGATTACAGGAATAATGTCAATTATGCGCTAAGCCATCCTTACAGCGGCATTGACCCTGATATTATCGGTGATTTTGACAGGTACAGCTGCATGTCGCTTGATGACTATAACAGGTTTGCGAATGCAGGCAGGTTTGATTCTTATGGCATCATTGACTCTGGTTCTGCTGGCAGGGATGACTTGAAGCGCCTGCGCCGTGCTGACCAGTTGAGGATTGTTGATGAAGACCAGTACGATAGCCTTGACCGCGATGATATTGATGACGGCTATGACAACTGGGGCTGCTATACTTTGAAAGACTACAATTCATTGGCGCGCCAGAACCAGTTTGACAGGAAAGAAGTTGTTGATTTCACAGACTATGACCATCTTGAGGAGTCGCGCAGGATTGGAAAGTACCGCTACAACAATTTCTTTTCATTCCCTGATGACTTTGAAAAATTCAATCTGCAGAATGCGCGCTCAAGGCACCCCTACTATTCCCCGTATGACTACAGGGACTCCCCTTATCCGCTGTACGGCTATGGCGTTGTGAGGATTGAGGACTACTGATACTTTTTTAAAGCGCCAAGTGTTCTTTTCTTTCATGAAGCAGATTGCATTCAAGCCAAAGCAGGGAGAGGCAAAATTGCTGGTTGAAAATCCAGATGACCTTTGGTTCCTTAACAGCATTATTGACAAGGGTGATGTGATCAAGGGAAAGACCTTGAGAAAAATAAAGGTGACAGAAGAGGCAAGTGCTGAAAGGAAAAAAGTTTTTCTTGCAGTGCAGGTTGAAAAAGTTGAGTATGCTGCAACAGAGCTTAGGGTTTCAGGCAAGGTTACAGAAGGACCTGAGGACATACCGCACGGAAGCTACCACACTTTCTCTGTCGAGGTTGGCAGCATAATATCAATAATAAAGCAGGAATGGCTGCGCTACCAGCTCGATTATCTGAAGGAGGCCACGACACTAAAGCCGCCAAAGATTGTCCTGTGCGTGTTTGACCGCGAGGAAGCATTGTTTGCAAAGCTGTCAAGGGACGGCTATGAGTTGCTCACAACAATAAAGGGCAAGGTTGCGAAAAAGGCAGTGCAGGAAAAGGTCAAGGAGACATTTTACAGCGAGATAATAAAGCAGCTGGAGGAGTACGACAGGCGATTTGGGCTTGACAAGATCATCGTTGCAAGCCCTGCCTTCTGGAGGGAGGAATTGTACAAGGTTCTTGGGAGCAACCAATTGAAAAACAAAATCATACAGGCAACCTGTTCAGGGGTTGACGAGACAGCGATTGCAGAAGTCCTCAAGCGCAAGGAGACCCAGGAGGCTTTGCGCCAGGAAAGGATAAGCAGGGAAATGTCTGTTGTGGAGGATTTGTTTGCAGCGATTGCAAAGGCAGGCAATGCTGCTTACGGGATGATTGAGACAAAGCAGGCTGCAGAGGCAGGGGCGGTGAGCAACCTGCTTGTCACAGACCAGCTCGTAAAAAGCCTCAGGGAGGAAAACAGGTTCTCAGAGCTTGACAGCATAATGAAAACAGTCGAGCGCACAAAAGGAAAGGTGTGGATTATTTCTGCAGAGCACGAGGGTGGAAAGCGCCTTCAGGGGCTTGGTGGAATTGGCGCAATCCTCAGGTACAAGCTGTTCTAGTGCTCAAACCTGTTCTCAAACACAACAATCATTATATACCAGATAGTAAAAAACACTACTCGGGAGTAAATATCCCCCTTGTGCGGTGGTTAAAATCGTAACATTTTAATACCCGCCTTGATTTACCCCAGTCCCATAACAACAAAAGGGGGGAGGTAAGAATGATTGTCAAAGAGGAATTTTTGAGCAAGCTCCGTCGGTATTTTTCATTGAACCTCTATGAGGTCAAGATTTGGACGGCGCTTTTGTCACGTGGTGTCGCAACAGCAGGCGAGCTTTCTGACATTGCAAACGTGCCAAGATCTCGTTCTTATGACGTGCTTGAAAGCCTTGAGCGCAAGGGCTTTGTCGTGATGAAGCTCGGCAAGCCGATAAAGTACATCGCTGTTCCGCCTCAGGAAGTCCTTGAGCGCGTCAAGAAGAACATGAAGGAGGAGGCTGATGAGCGTGTCAAGCGCCTCGAGCAGCTGAAATCCACTGATGTCCTTAATGAGCTTAACCTGCTGCACACGCAGGGTGTTGAGCTTGTTGAGCCGGCAGACCTTTCAGGCTCTTTGCGCGGAAGGCACAACCTCTATTCTCACCTCGAGCTGACAATCAGGAATGCTGAGAAAAGCGTCACAATAATGACCACATCGCAGGGCTTCCTCAGGAAGGTGGAGGGGCTCAAGCCGGTGTTTGAAAAGCTCAAGCGCAAGGGAGTCAAGGTGCGCATTGCCGCGCCAATAACAAAGGAGACAAAAGACGCCTTGAAGGAGGTCTCCGAGGTTGCTGATGTGAGGCACACGGACTCCAAGGCAAGGTTCTGCATCGTGGACGGCAAGGACATTGTATTCATGATCCTGGACGACAAGGAAGTCCATCCGACTTATGATGTCGGCATCTGGGTCAATACGCCGTTCTTCGCGAGCGCGCTTGAGAACCTGTTTGACACAGCATGGAAGAATATGAAGCCCGCCAAGTAAGGCGGTGTTTTCTTTTTTCCTTGTAGTTTGCCAGGAAGCAAATGAACTTTGACAAGCTCGTGCAAAGCCTGCACCCGCTGGAACGGAAAGTTCTGCCGGTGCTTGACAAGCACACGACAGTTCCGGCGATTTGCGCAGCGACAGGCCTGAAGGATGTCGAGGTAGGCAGGGCGCTCCAGTGGCTTGAGAACAAGAAAATAATCAGGGTGGACATCAGCTCTGCAGACCTTGTCACCCTTGACAAGAACGGCGAATTGTACAAAAAGCAGGGTCTGCCGGAAAGGCGGTTTTTGCACGCGCTTGGCGACAAGGAGCTGACTGTGGACAAGGTCGCAGACAAGGCAAAATTGTCCCGCGACGAGCTTAACATCTGCCTCGGGCTTCTCAGAAAAAAGGCGCTGGTGCACATATCGCATGACAAGGGGCTCAGGGTCAAGCTCACAGAGCAGGGCAAGGCAGCCCTCAAAAAGGAGTTTATTGAGGAGTCATTCCTGCGGAAGGATTTTCCCATCCACCTAAGTGCGCTTTCTTCTGATGAAAAGGCGGCAGTGCAGTCATTGAGGCCGCGCAGGGCAATAATCAGGGTTGAGCAGCAGAAGACAAGGAGTGTTGCGCTGCTTCCGCTTGGCAGGCAGCTGATAGAGCTCGGGGTAAGGGATGAAAAAATAATTGACGCAATCACACCCCAGATAATACTTTCCGGCGAATGGAAAAAGAAGCCAATAAGGCGTTATGATGTTGCAGTCCAGGTTCCCAAGATTTCTGGCGGAAGGAGGCATTTTGTCTCTGACTCAATAAATAAAATAAAGAAAATCTGGCGCGACATGGGATTTAATGAGATGACAGGTACCATTGTGCAGTCTGCCTTCTGGAACATGGATGCATTGTACATCCCGCAGGACCATCCTGCAAGGGAAATGCAGGACACATTTTTCCTGAAGAAGCCGAACAAGGGCATGATTCCAAAGGAGTTTGTCAGCGAAATCAAGGCAGTGCATGAGTATGGCGGAAAAACAGGAAGCACA
Source organism: Candidatus Woesearchaeota archaeon (assembly GCA_038884575.1). Classification (GTDB taxonomy): domain Archaea; phylum Nanobdellota; class Nanobdellia; order Woesearchaeales; family ARS49; genus JAWAAW01. The sequence continues at coordinate 6,511 of JAWABQ010000005.1, read as the reverse complement.
GGATGGCAGCAGCCGTGGTCAGAAGAAAAGGCAAAGGAACTTTTGCTGAGGACGCATAGCACGGTTCTTAGCGCCCAGGCAATCTCACGCCTGACAGAGGCAGACCTTCCTGCAAAATTCTTCAGCGTTGTAAAGGTCTTCAGGAATGAAACACTTGACTGGAAGCACCTGTTTGAGTTCTGCCAGGTTGAGGGCATTGTAGTCGACCCTGATGCAAACCTGTGTAACCTGCAGGGGTATCTTAAGGAGTTTTTCAGGAAGATGGGCTTTGAAAAAATACGCATCAGGCCGTCGCATTTCCCTTACACAGAGCCTTCCATGGAGGTTGACGTCTGGCACCCTGTGAAAAACGAATGGGTGGAGCTTGGCGGCACAGGAATCTTCCGCCCAGAGGTTGTCCAGCCATTGCTTGGAAAGGCAGTGCCTGTGCTTGCATGGGGCTTGGGGATGGAGCGCATAATCACGGATTATTACAAGATAACAGACCTCCGCGACATTTACAAGAATGATGTCCAGCAATTGCGCGAGGCAAGGCTTCAGGTGAAATAATGTCAGCAATAAGTTTCAACAAAAAGGAATTGCTGAGGCTTGCAGGCAAAAAGCTCAGCGACAATGAGCTTGCAGATCGCCTTTCAATGATGGGCGCGCCTGTTGATGCTGTGCTTGAGACAGAGATTGAGGTTGACATCGCGCCAAACAGGCCTGACTGGCTCAGCGAGCAGGGGCTTGCGAGGTCATTAAGCTCTTTCCTTGGGGTTAAGACAGGGCTGAGGCAGTACAAGGTTGCAAAAGAGCGCTTCCTTGTTGTTGTTGACAGGGCAGTGAGCGCAGTAAGGCCTTTCACTGCCTGCGCTGTTGTCAGGGGGTTAAAGCTGGATGATGAAAAAATCAAGGAAATAATACAGGTACAGGAAAAACTGCATGCTACTTACTGCAGGAACAGGAAAAAAGCCGCAATCGGCATTTATCCCCTTGAAAAAATCCAGTTCCCAATCACATACACTGCAAAAAAGCCCCAGGACATTGTGTTTGTGCCTTTGGAAAGCGCGCGCCCAATGAATGCAGCGCAATTGCTTGCCCAGCACCCGACAGGAAGGGCTTATGCCCACCTGCTTGAGGGCCAGGCAAGGTTTCCTGTTTTTATTGACGCAAAGAATCAGGTGCTCAGCGTCCCGCCAATCATCAACTCGCAGGCAACAGGCAAAGTTGAGCCTTCGACAAAAGATGTTTTCATTGAGTGCTCTGGTTTTGACTTGCGGGCTTTGAAAGTCCTGCTCAACATCATCGTGACAATGCTTGCTGACATGGGCGGCAGGATTGTTGCTGTTGATGTAAAGTATTCAAAGAAAATCACAACCCCTGACCTTGCGCCACGAAAGATGAAAGTTGACATTGATGCTGTCAGCAAACTGCTCGGCATTGAGCTGAAAGAGGCAGAAGCAAAAAAGCTTCTTGAGCGCATGGGCTACGGCTATGCTGCAAGGCAGGCATTAATTCCTGCATACCGCGCTGATGTGATGCACCTTGTTGACCTTGCAGAGGACATTGCAATTGCTTATGGCTATGAAAAGTTCAGGCCTGAGATTCCAAAGGTTGCAACAATCGGCTCTGCAGATGAGTTTTCAGAGTTCCAGGAAGCAGTTGCAGGATTCCTTGTAGGGCTTGGGATGCTTGAGGCAATGACTTACAACATTTCCAATGTTGCTGTGCAGACAAAGGCAATGAACTGCCATGCTGATGTCATTGAGCTTGCAAATGCCCTGACTGTCGACTATAATGCCCTGAGGGCATGGATGCTTCCCTCGTTGATGGAAGTCCTGAAAGTCAACAAGATGAAGGATTATCCACAAAAGTTCTTTTCAATTGGCACTGCATTCTATGGCGACCCAAAGACTCCGACGCAGGTTGGCGAGCGCACAGTCCTTGGCATTGTTTCCGCTCATCCAAAGGCAGACTATACAGAGATAAGGCAAGTTGTTGAGTATTTACTCAGGGTGCTTGGTGTCAATGCGGCATTTGAGGAGGCAGAGCACTCAAGCTTTATCCCCGGCCGCGTTGCCCAGGTCAAGGTTGACAACCACGCAATTGCCACAATCGGCGAAGTTCATCCGCAGGTTATTACAAACTTCGGGCTTGAAATGCCTGTTGCTGCTGCAGAAATCAATCTGACTGAATTATTCAACCACATAAGGAAGGCTTAATCCTACTATTCAAGCTTCTTTTGCACTGCAGGCGCAGCTTTTTTTGCAACAGCCGGCTTTTTTGCTGCAGGCTTTTCTGTAGCTGCAGTTGGTGCTGCAGCCTTTGATGGGGCTGCCGCCTTCGCTGGCGCTGGCTTTTGCCCCGCGAGCTTGCTTCTTCTTGCCTTTCTCGGTCTCACGGTCTTTTTCTTTGTCTTTGGCGCGTGCACTTTGTAATTTAGCGACTCAAATGCTTTTGCAACTTCTGCATGGCTCGCGCCCTTTTTTATTTCAACAGTCCTGTCAAGTGGTTCAAGGTGGAGTATGTTGCACTTCCTTCTCCTTGTCTCGCCGTCTATGAGGACAAAATTATTGTCAATAACATCAACAACGACGCATTTCAGCCCTGCGTCTCTTCCTGCTGTTTTCACGCAAATCCTTCCGACATCAATCATTTTTTTCCCCTCCGCTCCGCTTGATGGGTGCGTCGCCGCATTCCCGGGAGCTTATTGTCTTGCTTTTTGTATTATGACCCGGCGCATGCATGCAGAACAAAGCACTCCGCCGTAAGGCCTTTCAGGCCTCTTCTGGGTCTTTGGCATTGCGTGCATTTCCCTTGGCGCCACTGCTTTTATGCCATGCAGTTCAGCGCCGCAGCTGGAGCAGTGCGGCCTGCTTTTCTTCCTTTCAGCATAATGCACAACATTCCTTCCGCCAGGAGTTCTTACAAAGATTCTCCTGAGAGTCCTTGAACGCCTTCTGCCTTCAACCATGGTTCTGGCTTCCAGAGGGGTATTTAAAAAGGTTTCGGAGTATATTTATTATGTCCGGCATGTCCTTGTATTTATATGCCTGTCCTTGTTAGGTATGATGAAATCGGAATCAAAGGCAAGAACAGGGCGCGGTTTGAGAACGTGCTTGTTAGGAACATAGAGGCAAATTTGCGCTCCAATAATGTGAAATTCTCAGAAGTAAGGCGCGCTTATGGCAGGATAATCATAGAGACTGATGAATCCTGCAGCTCACTTAAAAAAGTTTTTGGGATTTCCTCTTTCTCGCAGGCAACAAATGCAGGAAAGACAATCGATGAGGCAGCTGCTGTTGCAAAAAAGCTCGTTGAAAGCCTTTCTGAAAATGATTCTTTCAGGGTTTCATGCCAGCGCCTTGACAAGAAATTCAGCCTGACATCGCACCAGGCATGCTCTGAGCTTGGCAGCAGGGTTGCAAGGATGACAAAGGCAAAAGTCAGGATGGAAAACCCTTCGGTAAATATCCAGCTTGAAATTATTGACGGCAATATTTATGTCCTGGCAGGCCGCATTGAGGGCCCTGGCGGCATGCCTGTCGGCTGCCAGGGTGTTGCTGTTGCGCTGGTTGAGGACGATGATTCAGTCACTGCCGCCCTTTTGGTGATGAAGCGCGGCTGCAAAATAATTCCCGCCGTCATTAAAAATGCAGGCTTTGCGCTTATCCGGGATTTTTCTCCTGAGAAAATTGTCCAGTGGAATATCAAGTCGGTCAGCGAGCTTGATGAGGTATGCAGGAAGCAAAAATCACAGGCTGTTGTTGTCAATGATTCGTTTGGAAAATTCAGGGAAATTCCTGTAAGCGCTGTTGTGCTGCGCCCGCTTTCAGGTTTTTCACCGCAGGAAATAAAAAATGAAAGGAAAAAGATTGAAAGCCTTGCCTGACTGCAGGTTCACAAGGCTTGTTGAGGAAAAAGTTGCAAGCACGATAAAAAAGTACGGGCTTTTCTCAAAAAATGACAGGGTTGCAGTTGCTGTCAGCGGCGGAAAGGACAGCACAACGCTTCTTTACATCCTGAAAAAGCTTGGCTATAACATCCAGGCAATCACTGTTGACTCGCATATTGGCTGCTATACCCGGGAAAATCTTGCAAACCTCAGGGAGACATGCAAAAAGCTCGGCATCAGGCTCCACGAAGTGCCGTTCAGGAAAATTTTCGGGGCCTCGTTGTGTTATTTGCGGGACCGCATAAAGGCAGGAGGGAATTCCTACAGGTCCTGCGCTGTCTGCGGCGTGCTCCGCAGGCATTTGCTTAACAAAAAAGCGCGGGAGCTGAAGGCAAAAAAGCTTGCGCTTGGCCACAACCTTGATGACGAAGCCCAGTCGCTTGTGATGAATTTGATGAAAAACCGCCCAGAGCTTAATTCAAGGCTTGGCCCTTCAGGCGGCAGTGCTGATAATGCGCTTTTTGTCCAGCGGGTAAAGCCTTTGTACTGGCTCAGCGAGGATGAGATAGTGCGCTACTCGAAAATCAAGGGCTTTCCTGTCAAGTACTGCAGGTGCCCGTGCGCATCTGACGGCTTCAGGTTTGCAGTAAGGGACTTTCTTGACGCGCAGGAGCGGCAGACTCCCGGGGCGAAAAAATCAGTAGTGCAGAAATTCCTGAAATGCAGGGGAAAAATGCGTGAAAAACAGCAAGGTTTTTTCTGCAAGAGCTGCGGCGAGCCTTCAAGCGGGAAAGTCTGCAGGGCGTGTGAATTACTCTCCCTTGCTGGCAAGCCTTTCAAGCCCGGCAAGCTCAGCACTGCTTAATTCCCTGCACGCTCCTGAGGGCAGCGTCCCGAGAATGATGTTGCCGATTTTTGTCCTTTTCAGCCTGGTGACTGTGTAGCCGAGCTTCTTGAAAATTATTTTGACAATGTGCTTCCTGCCCTCGTGTATTGTTATTTCAACATTTCTTGGCGTGTGCACAACTGCCTTTTCAGGCACAACTCTCCTCCAGCCGATGCGCACCCCTTTTTTGAGCCTGCGGAAATCCTTCTGGCTTATGTCCCTTGCGAGCGTTGCGCTGTATGTTTTCGGGGTTTCATATCGCGGATGCATCAGGATGTTTGCAATCCTTCCGTCATTTGTCATCAGGACAAGGCCTTCTGCATCCCTGTCAAGCCTGCCGACAGGGAAAAGCCTTGCCTCCTGCGGGACGAGCTGGGCAACAGTAACCCTTCCAAAAGGGTCTGTCACTGTGCTTACAACCCCGCGCGGCTTGTTTACAGCATAATATTTTTTTGCCTCTTTTTTCGCAACCCTTTCGCCGTCAACTCGTATGTCGTCCTTTTCAGGGTCTGCCTTGTCGCCAAGCTTTGCTATCCTGCCGTTTACAGCAACCCTGCCTTCTGCAATAAGCCCCTCGCATTTCCTCCGCGATGCAATCCCTGCTGCGGCAAGGATTTTCTGAACCCTTTCCTCCATGAGCCTGCCTTTAATACGAATGTTTATATAACTATCTTCGGTAATCAGGTGCATGATTGATATTGTTTTTCCGGAAAACAATGAGAACGAGTTTTTTGAGATGGCAAAAAAGCTCGGCTACAAGGGGCTTGTGCTGGTTTATCCCTCAAAGCCAGGAAAAGCCAGCGCTCCTGCAGGCATGAAAGCAATGGCTGCTGTGCTCGCAGACCCAAAAAAGGCATTCCAGTTCCGCAGCAAAGGCATCCTGACATTTGTGCAGTGCTCTGACTCTGACAGGCAGGTGCTTGAGCAGGGCAGTGCAGACGTGCTTTTTGGGGCAGAAGGCACCCAGCCAAAGGACTATGCGCACCAGCGCGGCTCAGGGCTGAACCACATAATGTGCGGGCTTGCGAAAAAGAAAAATGTGGCAATAGGATTCAGCTTTGCAAGCATACTTTCAGCATCAGGCGCGCAGCGCAGCCAGCTTATTGGCAGGATGATGCAGAACATAATGCTCTGCAGGAAATACAAGGTGAAAATGATTGCAGCCAGTTTTGCAAAAAACCCGTGGCAGATGCGCCAGCCGCATGACCTTGCCTCGTTCCTCACAGTCCTTGGAATGCATCCTGATGAGGCTAAGAAAGCTCTGTCAGGCATTCCTCTTTAAGGACGGCATTTTGCAGGCGCCAGCAGTTGAGCTTGTCTTTGCTTTCAACCACTGACTGGTACAATGCCACTTGCGCGCAGTCTTTTTCCAACCGCCCAGAAGCCATATATGTTTTGTCATTCCTTAATGCTGCCTCGCATGCAAACCTCTCAAATGCCAGTTTGGAGCATCCTGCAATGTTGTCTGGCAGGCTTGCTGTGTCAGTAAATGCTTTTTGGCTGAGCGTTATGCATAATTCTGTTACTGACTGCCTTGCTTCAGGGCTTACTGGCAGGCTTGCGGGCTTGAAAAAATAGAATGCTGTGCCTGCTGCAATAATAAGAATGATTATCAGTGCCCAAATTGTTTTTTTCATGCCTGTTGCATATCCCCTGCGGTATATCTATTTTTCGGTACGGTTCGGTGATAAGGTTTTTAAACCAAGGACATCACCTTCCTCGGTAAAAAGGGGAACACAATGCTCTGGAAG
>JAWABQ010000004.1:0-59397 GCA_038884575.1 Candidatus Woesearchaeota archaeon | reverse complement strand
GTTTTTGAGCCAAAGGTTGTGCAGGACCTGAACTGGGCTTTTGTGGACAGCGAGTCAAGGACTTTGCATCTTGAGGTTGTGCCGAAATCCCTTGCAATCACAGGAAAGGTTGACGGCAATGGCTTTGTAAGGGTTTATGCTGTTACAGGCAACAGCAGGCTGCTTGTGTTTGATAACGACCTTGTAAAGATAAGCAAGGACGGCACATTTGCATCAGCCTGCGTCCGTACTTGCAATGAGCGCCTCGGCAGCCAGGACATAACGCTTGATGTTGAGCTGAGCGGCGCTGCACTGACAATTTACTCTGTTGAATACAGGAAGTGACAAAAAAATGGGAATTGCTGAAAGGAAAAACATCCTTGCCGCAGTCGCAATAATCAGGGGCATTTCAAAGAGGATAGCAACCGGCGCTGCGCGCGATGAGGATGTTGAGGCATTGAACAATGTTGCAATAACCCTTGAAACAATCAGCAGGAATGTCTGAAAAAAATGGCAAAACCAAGATATCTTGAGGCTGATAACCTTGCAAATGCACTGGAAGGTATAGCAATGGTTCTTGAAAAACACGCAGCTGCGATTAACAGGGGGAAGCAATTAAGCCCAGAGGACGTGTCTGGATACGATGCATTTGCAGCAACGCTGCGCTCAGCAGCCAAAGAACTGCTGGAACAGCAAAAAGAGATAAGGGAAGGCGTTGCAGCAATCCGACAGATTAACAAAGAGCTTGGTTTCAGGAAATAAATCACAGCGCGGGGTTTCTTAGGAAATAAACAATAACCCCTATTGACAGAAGCAGGATGAAAAGCAGTGCAGGGGTCAAGAGCCAGGACTGCGCAGCAGGAGGCACGTGGCTTGGCAGCGGCGGCTGCGGCAGGCTGCTTAATGCCTCTTTTTTCAGGATTTCAAGCGCCTCCTCAACATTTTTTGGTGAATGGCCATAGCGCACAAGCTGCAGCTTTAGCTCGTGCAGGTCATATCCAAGGGCAAGGTGCTCCTTCAGGTATTCAACCAGTTCCCCAACAACCATAATTTTGCATTCTTGGAGAGCGTATATAAATATTTATCGTCATTCGCAGAAGGTAACATTCATCGTCTATATAATATAGTTAAATTTATATACCCATCTGCGGTTTTTTCGTGCATCGGTTGAAAAAGGGTTTGAGCATGACTAAAAAGGGGCAGCTGACTATTTTCATAATTATAGGATTGGTTCTTTTGGTTGCTGCAAGCATTTTCCTTTACCTTAGCCGCGAAAAGGCAGGCCCTGTTGAGGCAGCGCGCATCAGGATTGCAGAAGTGCCTGTTGAGGCAAGGCCTGTGAGCGAATTTGTCACAAGCTGCCTTTACCTGGCTGCAAAAGAGGGGCTGCAGAAGCTTGGAGAGCGCGGCGGCTACATAAACCCAAGGCAGCGCTACAATCCTGCCCAGCCTACAGAAGGCTCTGCAGTGCAGTTTGCCCCGTACAGCAAAATCAGGGTGCCTTACTGGTGGCATCTTTCGTCAAACAATGCCTGCGTGACAGGCTGCGAGTTTGGCAGCGAGCGGCCGCAGCTGGAGGATATTGAGAGCCAGCTTAATGACTACATCAAGGCAAGGCTTCCTGACTGTTTTGGAAACTTTGAGGAGTTCAGCAGGCAGGAGGTCAGAGTGGCTCTTGAGGGGAAGATTGCGCCAAAGGCCCAGGTCACAAAGTCAAATGTTGTTGTTCAGCTCTCCTGCCCGCTCAAGGTTGAGACAGGCGGAAGGGTGTTTGACCTCAAGGACTTTGTGGCAGAGCTTCCTGTCAATTTCTACGAAATTTACACGCTTGGCACAAACATAACAGTCCTTGAGGCAGAGCATGCTTTCCTTGAGCGCGCCACAAGGGCGCTGATTGACATTTTTGGAAGGGCAACCCCTGGTGCTTTGCCCCCTGTGTCTGAAATGGAGTTTGGGTTTGGGAAGGGCGTAACCTGGACAAAGTATGATGTTGAGAAAAAGATTGCCCAAATGCTTGCAAGCTATATCCCTCTGCTCAAGGTGACTTACACAGGCAACTACCGATACCTTGTGGCGCCTTTGGGCACAAACAAGAAGATGTATGAGGTGCTTTACAACCGCGGATTCACAGTGCCTGTCCTTGAGCCGCACAAGTCTTTGACTGTAAAATTTGTTTATCTGCCGTGGTGGAAGCCTTATTTTGACCTTAACTGCAACGGCCAGCTGTGCCAGCCAGAGGGGTTCTCAAGCACATTCGGGTTCCTTTTTGGCGTTAGGCGGTACAATTTTGCTTATGATTTGAGCTATCCTGTGCTTGTGGAAATCACAAGCCCCTCTGCCTATGGCGGCGAGGGATACACCCTCAGGTTTTTCCTTGAGGCGAATTTGAGGAACAATGAGCCGCTTTCAAAGCTTGGCCCCCAGCTGATTGTGCCGTCATTGGAGGAGAAAAATTCAATGCTTTGTGACCAACTGCAAAGGACAAGCGGCAATATCACGATACGCGTCAGGACAAGCGCTGGAGCCCCTGTTGACAATGCCGAGGTTGTTTATGCGTGCGGCAGGGAAACATGCGGCATTGGCACAACTGAAAACGGGCTGCTTGTTGAAAAGCTGCCAAGGTGCATTGGAGGGGTCATCTCTGCAATCCACGAGAATTATGCCCCTGCTGCAATGCTGCTTGACATAACTGATGCGGCAGACCGCAGCGTGGACTTGGTGATGGCTGTGCCTTACCCTGTTGATTTCAGGGTGAAAAAAATGCTGCTCAGGAAGGAAATCGGCACTTTTGGCAGCGGCACCTGGGAGCTTGACCAAAGCAGGGTGGTGAACCAGGGTCCGACAGAAAACACAATGATAATGCTTGAGAGGAAGCCCCTAGCAGCAGAGGAACAGGTGACAATAATGTCAGATGTCTGCGGCTCGCCTGCTGCAAAGGCAAAAATTCCTTGCGGCGACCCGCCCACAGACACGTCAAAAGGCGTGAACATGTACTCAGGAGACTATCACGTGACGATTTACAGCTTCAACTATCCTTCGCCAGACCTTATCATACCGCCTGACAAGCGGTGCTTCAGCCAGGGCTTTGGCAGGAGGAAATGCGTCTGGGTGCCTGAGGAGCCGATTGTCTTCAGCAAGGAAAAGCCATACATATCAGGCTATGCAGAGTTTGACTGGACAATTACAGAGGATGAGCTTAAGTCAGCAAAGGCAATTGAGTTTACCTACCTGAATTTTGCTCTTGACAAGCTGATTCCTGCCTCGAACAGGAAAATCGAGGACCTTGATGTGATGGGAGAATTGTTCGGATATGCAGGGCAGTACAAGGACCTGCTTTCGCCAATGGTGATAAAATGAGGGCATTGCATGCTGCTGCACTGGCAATGATCTGGCTTGTGGTAATGATTCCTGTGGCATTTGCGCAGCAGCTTACAGTGCAGAAATTCTCAGGCAGCGACAATGTCAGCGGCTTTGCAAAGGAGAATGACGAACTGACAATCCAGGTGCTTGCGGAAATGCTGGGCAACCCAACCCCTGCTGTTGCGCGCCAGAGGGCGCTTGTTTATTACGGCGACACGTACACGTTCATGGACTCCTGCACTGCGCAGGCACAGGCAATGCAGCAGTGCACTTACAAGACAAGAGACCTTGTTTATGGCGGCAGCGACGATTACACAATAAAGCTGCTTGATTCTGCAAACAAGGAAATCGCATCTGTCAGCAAAGTCCTGACTGTTGACATCCTTGCGCCGAAAATTGTCTCGTTCGGCATAAGCCCGAATATGAGCACAAAGCCCCTGCCGACCACAATCACGTACAAGGTTGAGGATTATGGGTATGAGACAGGCAAGACAACAGGCTGCTCAGGAATAAAGCTGCTTAACATCACTGCAAACAATACAGAAATTGCGCAGATTGCCTCAAGCGTGGGCAACTGCAGCAGGACAGGGACATTTGCATTCACCCCGCAGATAACAGGCCAGTCAGGCAGGCTGAGCATCTGCGCTGTTGCAACAGACCATGTCAACCACAAAAGCGCTCCTGTGTGCAGGGACATCCTGATTGACTCAAGGAAGCCGTCTGCAGAGGTATTTGAGCTGCGCGACAAGGAAGGCTATCCCATCGCTTACGCAAGGAGCCAGCAGCCAATTGCAGCAGACGTGTTTGTCAAAATTTCTGATGTCGACGTCAACCCGTCAACTGTTTATGCAGACCTTAGCAAGCTAAACCCCTCGCTGGGCAGGAGGCCCAAGGACAGCCAGAGCGGCGAATGGTTCATCTGGCGCAACATAGCGGTTTCATCGCCGTCAACATGCCAAATCACAGTCAATGCATCTGACATGATGGGCAACAAGGAGACAAAGACCCTCACGTGCACAATAGGCATTGACGACACTCCCCCTGAGCCTGTTGCAATGGGCACCCTGTTTGTGGACGAGGCAGGCAATGCCCTGCTTGGGGTCAATGGCACGATTTTTGCAGAATTCAAGGAGGCAGGCTCTGGGCTGAGCAAGGGCAATGCATTCCTTGACCTGCGCAGTCTTGGGCTTAATGCAGAAGCAAAGGCAGATATTTGCGAAAAGTCAGGAACAGACAGCTGGAAATGCCTCTGGAGCGTCAAGCCGTCTGTAAACAGCGGCACTTATGCTGTCAGAATCATTCCAACAACGCGCGACAACATCAACAACCAGGTTTCAAAAACAATGCAGCTGAATGTCACATTTGACAAGACAGCGCCTGAAGGCGTGAGGCTTGCAGAGATTGCGGCATTCAGGGGGCAGCAGCGCATCAAGACAAATGTCACCTCGCTTGGCGAGACAATTGAGTTTGTTGTTGAGGGCGCAGGGTTCACTGAGGTGTTTGCAGACCTGACTGACCTTGGCGGCGCAAAAAATACCCTGCCTGAAAGGTGCGAGGGCAATGCAACCAAAAAACAGTGCGTTTTCAGCATAACAACCGCTGTCTCAGGCCCGCAGCAGACAAAAGTGAGCTTTGAGTTCAAGGATGCTGCAGGAAACAAGGCTGAGCTCAGCACTTCTGAATTGTTCATACTGGGCATAAGTAATGAGACAGCGCCAAACTACTGGTCAGTATCAACCGAATGCTCGCCAGAACTGCTTGACCGCGCAACGCTTTCTGTGTTTGAGCATCCTGTGTATTGCAGGATAAAGATGGCGAGCACAAACAAGAATGCTGTGCCAATAAGCGTTGAGGGCCCTGCTGATTTCAGCGAATGCACAGGCAATACGGAATACGTAAATGAGTTCAGGGTTGAGAACAATTATGCAGGAAGCACAGAGCCTTACGCAGTAATGGGGCTTGTGGCAGGCGATTACAATGTGAACAACCTCACTGTTTCCTGCCCGCTTTCAATCCTTACAAGGGTTGGCAATTTCATCCCGCAGAACTTTGAGCATGACAATGCAACAATCACCCTCAGGTTTTACAACATGCCGCTTGGTGATTTGTACAACAGCATTGAAGATGACATTGATGATGCAAAAAACAGGCTTGAGGGTGCGTGGAAGACCATAGGCAAGCTTGAGAAGTACATGTCGTATGCGGAAAAAATCTGCACGATTGCAAACTCAATAATGTCAATCATCTCTACCATTGCCATTATCCTCAGCTTCATTTCCGGCGCAGAGGCAGTGGTCAGGGCAATACCGATTGTTGGCCCTGCAATCGCGCAGGGAATGGTTGGCACCCAGAACGCAATATGCAGCCCCAATGAAAGCCTGCGCAAAATGTATGACACTGAAATACTGAGGTGGGTTCAGAAGTTCTGCAACTTCCTGACCTGCCAGAGCGGCCTGCTTGACCTGTTCGGGGTTGACACGACTGATTACAGGAATTATGTCAATGCTTACATTGGCGGGTTTGGGCTTGCAGACGCAATTGGCGCAGGACAGGTATCAACATACACGCCAGGCCAGGATGTGCCAATACAGGACCCATATACGTACTTTAACATCAGGGAAAGCCTTGTGTTCAGCATTGCAATCCCGCCATTGTGCCTGCCCGGAATAATCCACAATATTGACAAGTGGAGGCAGATAGAATGCCGCTATGGGCTCTGCATGCTTGAGGACTTCAGGGAAAACGGCATGCCTGTCAGCGTTTGCAGCGACCAAAAGCACTACATGGAATGCAGGTTTATTACAGGGGAGATTTTCAACCTGATTCCGTTTGCTCCTTTGCTTAGTTTCTTCCTTAACATGCTGAAAGAAGTGCTTTCAAACCCATTGGCGCTTGTTGGCGCTGCGCTGTCAATCGTGTGCGGCCTTGCGTGCAAGGCGCAGCAGATGCCAGGATTGCTTTACAATATGTGCGCAGGCGCAAGGATTGTCTCTGAGCTTGGCAGGACAGTGAACATAATCAAGAGCTTCCAGTCAATAGCAGATGTGGGGCTTGTCAGCGACACGTGGTGTGAGGAGTTTGAGGACAAGCTTGACGAGTACGAGGCAGAAAAGGCAACATGAAAAATCTTCCAATAATCGCAGTCATTGTAATGCTGGTCAGCATGAACCTTACTGTTGGCGCAGAAAATACTGCCAATGAATTGCAAGTCCGGCACATAGGTGTGGTTTTGATAACCGACACGAACATTGGCTCTGACAACCTGTACCAAAAAATAGGCCCTGACTCCTGGAAGCGCCTGGCAACACGAAGGCAGGGCATGGGTGAAGATTTTATTCCGCTTCCTGCAAATTCGCAAGCAGTATTAACATCAGACCAGATTGTCCAAGAGGGCACAGGGCCAGGCAAAACAGTTGCGTGGTCATATCCAGATCCTTCAGGCTTGCCTGCAAATATTGCAGCGCTTTTGGTACCAGCGCCTATGACAATGGCGCCAGGGCAAATAATACCGCCTGCAGCAACTGTAGAGCCAGGTGCGCCGCCTGTCACAGAAACTCCGCCGCAAATGGAGGACATGGCAGGGATGGATACAGGCAGCAGGATATGGGCAACTGACAGCTCTGGAACAAAGTGGGAGTATACGCGGGTAGAGGGTGACCTGTGGCAATTAACAGGAAAGCAGCTGCCTGGCAAGGATCCTGAAGGGATTTCTGGCGGTTATAAGTACACCTCGCCTGAACTGGCAGGAAGGTTTTCATCAGAAACTCAATGGACATCATGGCAGGTGGAGCCTGCTGCGCAGCCAGCGCCAAAAGCCCCTGCTCCGGCAGCTGCGGCACTGCCGCCGCCGGCAGCCCTGCCTGCTGCAGCAGAGGAAGAAGTGATGAGTTTTGGGGCTGCGCAAGAGGCTGCAAGGGGTATTGATGTGAATTCTGTCACAATGGTGTGGAGCGAAGATGATGGGGATTATGTTTATTATGAGGGCAGCACAAAGCTTAGTGATGAACAAGTAAAGGCTCTTAAGGTATTATATCCTGACACGATGAACAAAATGCAGGAGTCTGCTGATGCAGTAAAGCCAGAGGAGCCAAAGCCTGAAGCACCAGCGCCTGCGCCTGTTGCAGGAACAGTAACGCCTTCAACACAAAAAGTGACAGAATACACCCTTCCAAACACATTCCTTGGGAATGTCCGCGTGCAGCTGACAATGGGCGGAGACCGCATTTATTATGATGGCGAGGGAAATATTATCACGAGCGAGGAGGACATCAATGCGCTTGACCAGATGTATGCCTCTGAGCACGAAAAATATTCCCCTGCGTATCTTGGGATCTTTGTACAGCAGTACCGCCAGTATGCAGGCCTTGCCGGCTGGTCATCGCTGATTTTTGATGAGGATTTCTTGGACAAGTGGAGCACAAGCGTGAACAAGTTCTTCTGTGACACAATTGTCCTTGGCGGCATTGACTGCTGGGCTTCAAGAATATGCGGCAGGTACAGCGAGATAATTCCTTCGCGCGACGGCATACTTTACACAGGCGGCCTTGGCGCGCCTCCAAAGGCAATTGCACACATAGAAGGCAGGCGCTCAATGCCGATAATCACGCCCAATGCAACTTACTGGGCGTACACTGTCACTTTTGGGCTGACAAATCCGAGCACAGAAGAGGAAATGACTTACAACATTGTCTTTGGCGGAGAGCGGACAGTATCATGGTGGGATACTGCCCAGGTGCTGCCTGGGGAAATGTCTGCAAGTGCAGTCGGCGCATCAGCTTTGTACAAGGTTTCAATGCACAATTATGGCAGGGTCTGCATTTTGTTTGACCCTGGCATAACAGACTTTGAAGGCAATGAAAAAGACAAGGTGTGCAATGACATAGTCCAGTATGCTGGCGGTGCAACAACTCCGTACACCACAACAAGCCAGACAGCATCAGGAACTACAGGCACGCCGGCGCAGCCATCAGGACCGGGGGCAAACGTATGAAACCAAAGGAGATTGTCACAATGCCGCGGATAATCGGATTGGTTCTTGTAATAATTGCAGTCCTGTCCTACAAAAGGGGCTATGTTCAGGCTGCGCTTATTGCAATTGCAGGGCTTGTATTGCTGTTCAGCAACAAGGAATATGCAATAAGGCAGTTCAGGGCTTTTCTTGGCTCGTTCAGGCTGAAAAAGGATTTTGTTCTGGTGATGTTCATTGATGCTGCATTTGTTGTCCTTGTTGTGCTCCTTGGCTTTGCATTGTATGCTGTGATGATGAGGAACATTGCGGCTCTTGAGCCAATCCAGGTTGGAGCCACGCTCACTGAGGAGATGCTAACCACTTATAATGACATAATTGGAAATGTGTTTATGAAGGCAATAATTGCTGTCATAATATTCTGGCTGATTTTTGTTGCGCTGTATTCTGTTGCACGCTCCCTCATCTGGCTTGTTTTGCTTGGAAAGCGCGCCAGGCTGTCATTCCTTGCGCGAATGTTTGGAATCAGCATTGCCTGGTGCACTGTCTGGTTCGGGTTTATGGTGCTTTTGCTTGCAAATGCCAGGCAGGTTACAGGCGCATACCTTTTCATAATCATGATGCTGCTTTATACCCATATCACCACAGTCCTGCATTATTCATACACGAAAAACCGCGCGATTGGAATTGCGCTGAAGGATGCTTTTGGCACAGGGCTTGGCAGCATAATCAGCTTTGTCCACCCGTACTGCTACTTTTTTATTGTTTATGTGGTGCTTATCCAGCTTCCGCGGCTTGTGCAGGACAAGGCTGCACTGGCGGTCTCGTTCATTGTTTATTTTGCATTCATGGCATGGTACAGGACGTGCATGAGAAACACCCTCAGGAGGCTTGAACAATGAAAAAAGGCCAGCTGACAGTGTTCATCATCATCGGCCTTGTTTTGCTGGTCAGCGTCTCGCTTGTTGTTTATTTGACAACAAGGCAGGTGATGAAGCCTGTTGAGGAGGCAATTGTTGTCCCTGAGGATGTGAGGCCGTTTTACAATTACGTGGATGGCTGCGCAAATGAGGTTGCGCGCGAGGGCATCGGCCTGCTTGGGCTTCAGGGCGGCTTTATTGAACTGCCAGGGATTATTGACAGGACTCCGACTGCATACATCCCTGCTGATTCTGCAAACTACTTCAAGGTGCCGTTGTGGTATTATGAGGGCGAGGACCGCACTCCAAGCATTGGCTACATGGAGCGCGAGATCTCAAGGTATGTCACGCTAAGGCTGAGGGAATGCGTGGGTGAATTTGAGCCGTTCAGGGACCAGTACTCCATACAGGAGGAGGGCAACATAAGCACAAGGGCAATTATTGCAAAAGACGAGGTGATTTTGAGGATTTCGTGGCCTATTGCCCTGACAACAGGCACAAGGACCACGACAATACCTGAGTTTGTTGTGCGGCTGCCTGTGCGGCTTGGCCGGATTTGGGAGCTTGCAAATGCGACAATGTCAGCCGAGAACAGGCATTCCTTTTTTGAGAATGCTACAATTGACCTGATGGCTGCTGACGGCGAAAACATCCCTCTTGATGGCCTGACAATCGAGTGCGGAGTTAAGCGCTGGAGGCTGCCTGAAGTTCGGGACAGGCTGCAGACTTTGCTTTACTACAATATTCCGACAACGCGCATCAAGAACACTGACTTTTTCCCGTTCACGCAGAAGCAGGGCGTTTATGAGGCTTTGCACAAGGATTATTTGCGCATGACAAAAGAGCTTGAGCAGGGTCAGGACATGAAGCCCCCAAGAACACAAGCTCCGCAGGACGCATACCAGTACTTCAAGTTCTTTTATGATGTTGGCATAAAGCCCACTGACCTGAAGATTGGCTTTGAGTACCAGCCTGCGTGGGGCATCCAGCTCAATGCCCAGCCAAATGACGGCGCTTTGCTGAAGTCAAATGCTGGAAGGGGCGTTGGCAAGTACTTGAGGCTGTTGTGCATCAACCAGTGGCATTTTGTTTATGACATAATTTACAGCATTAAGGCGTCAATACGCGATGATTCTGCATTCAATGGCCAGGGGTTTGTGTTCCAGTTTGCTTTCCCTGTCCTTATCAACCAGAACTCGCCTGAAAGGGTTGCATTCGGCCTGAGGAGGTTCCAGAGCATTGACTTTGGGGCGCCTGAGTTCTGCATGACATATGGCGACAAATTGTATGAAATCAGTGCCATTGGCCAGCTTGAGGGCACAAACATCCTTATGGAAATGCCTGACGTGAAGCTCACTTACAGGTGCCTTGACCAGGAATGCGAGCTCGGCACAACATCTGCAGAGGGCGGAATTTACAGGCTTTCAACTTATTTGCCGAGGGGGTGTGCAAACCCGTTCATCACTGCTTCAAAAGAAGGGTATCTGCCGGCAACAGCGCAGCTGAGGGGGGATAGTGTTGCGATTCCGATGAAAAAACTGCAGGATATGAGCATGAAGTTTGTCGTGCACCCGTACCATGGCGAGACAAAGACTTGGGGCGCTCCAAGGCAGCTGAAGGAAAGCGAAAGGGTGTCTGTTGCGCTCAGCCTTGTGAACAGCACATTTGACCAGTTTGTCGGCTTCCCAACTTCAAATGAGACCTTGCAGTTGGTGCTTGATGATGCTTATTATGACATTGATGCAATGCTTATGCTGCGCAACAACCAGATTGGCGGGTATAATGCGCAGCTTGTCAGGATTCCTTATACTGACATTGCAGGCAAATCAACAATAATAATCCACCTTGTTGAGTATCTGCCCACATCAATAACAGATGAGCAAAAGCTTAACATGATGGAGTTCATAATGGAGGGAGGGTATGGCGATGCGCTCAGGCCTGAATTTGAGTAAGCTGGCTGCGGCAATGATGGCAGTGCTGGTGGTTATGCTGCCGTTTGCCACTGCAAATGCCCTTACAGGATGGGTTGTTGAGGGCGCAGCAGCATTCGGCATAGAGGCAAGCATTCCCCAGTATTCGCATTCGTCCGTGATAACTGTTGAGGGCATGACAGCGCCGCTTGCAGCAGTGCACGTGTTTGTGAATAATGCGAGGCAAAGGGTTGGAAACGCAGCAGCAGATGGCAGCTTCAGGTTTACGAGCATTTCAGTTGTCCAGGGCGAGAACAAGATAAGGCTTGAGGCGCACAAGAATGACCAGGTTGCGCAAAAGGAGTACACTCTTGTGTTTGACAACTCTCCGCCCGTGGTCAGGCTTGACAGGGAAATCCCTGCCTCGACAAAGAACAACAGCATCACTGTCTCAGGCGATGTGAGCGAAAAGGTCACAATAAAGTGGAGAGTCATCCACAAGACAGACTCTGTCCCTCCTGACATCGTCAATAATTTGCGCGTGAACAGGGCAGATGATGATGCGATTGAGCTTGCATGGGACCCTGGCACCGCGGCAGACATAAAGGAATACCTTGTTGAGCGCAGCGGCAAGCGCATTGCAGCAGTGTCTTTGCCAAGCTACAGGGATACAGGCCTCAAGTCAGGAAGCCAGTACACTTACAGCGTTTCTGCTGTTGACACAAGCTGCAATATCGGCACTTCAGCCGAGCTTGCGGCTTCAACAAAGTCAGGAAAGTCAAATGCAACTGCGCCTTTCCCTGAGTCTGTGAACCTGAGCTGCGAGACGCCCTGGCAGGTTACATCAGCAGGAAGCCCGTTCTCGCTTACAATCCCGCTTACGCAGGGCGCAAATGACCTTGAAATAATATTTGAGGATTCTGCAGGCAACAGGCAGACAATCAGGCAGACCGTGCTGATGGACACACTTGGCCCCAGGTTTTTGGAGACAAACCTTGGCAGCATAAGCCCGTCTTACATTCCTGACATTACAATAAAGGGCAGGCTTGATGAGCAGGCAACTGTTTTTGTTTACATAAATGACGAAAAGACCCCTTCTGAGCACAAGGTGACAGAGCCTGACGGCTCGTTTTCCATAAAGGTCAGGCTCAGGACAGATGTGCGCATAAAGACAGGCGCGCAAAGGACAACTGTTGAGGCAGGGGAGGGCTGGGCAAACAAGATAAGGCTTGAGGCTGTTGACCTTTCAGGCAACAAGGCAAGCTATGGCCCTGTTGATGTTGACTTCCTTTTGTGCGGCTCTGGCACTTGGTGGATTGCAAATGTTGGCGAGGCCCTGCCTGACATCCTTATGCCAAGGCTGATGGTGCAGGGAATCCAGCAGATAGGGATTCCTTTCAATATCACTTATGTGGGCGGATATCAGGCAAAGCTTGGAAGGATTGATGTCAGGCCCATTGCGCTTGCCGCTGATGCAAGCAAGGATTATGATCATGACTGGATACAGGTAAGCTCGTTTACGCGCGCAAAAGGCCCGAAGGACACAATCGGCTACATACAGGTGCAGTTCACCAATGTTGACCCGCTGCCTGACAAGCCGGGCGCCGGCTCAAATGAGAAAGAGGTTGCATTGTCAGGTCACCGCAGGGGCGAATGCCTTGTGCCAGGGACAGGATGTGTTAAGCTGTTCCTGCAGATGAGGATACAGTTCCAGGAAATAATCCAGCTCAAGCCAACAGACCCAAGGATGCCCATAGTCACGCCGAAGATAGAGACAAGGGTGCAGAACATCTGCATACCTGTGGAGGTCGCGATTGACCAGACAATACCCAATGATGTGATACCCGAAGGCATGCTGAGGAACACGGTTAAGCTGCTTGGCAACATGATAAGCCTGATTGACAAGGTGCTTAACCCGCTTACCACGATAGGTGAGTATGCGCTTTACGGCTGCCTTGCAAGCGCTGTCTGGATGATGTATAATTATTTCTCTGAAAAGATGGCTTGCGATGTCAGCAGTGTTGCTAACAAGTTCAACAAGGCTGTTGCAGAGGCAGGGATGTGCGAGCAGGCATACAAGTCATCAGGGGGCGGCAGTGATAAGACGGGTGGAAGGGACCGCGAGGCCTGCACAAAGTGCCAGAATGTCCTTGAGTCGCGCAAAAAGTTTGAGATGAATGTTATGAATGCAATCTGCGACAGGGTTGGGTGCCCGAGCGCCCCGACATTTGCAACATACATAAAGGACAATGCAGGCAATGCGGTTGCGCTTGCAGAAAGCGCCAGTGTAAAGGCAGCAGACCAGGCATTTTATTCCAAATGGGCTGTGAAAGACCAGATATTCTCGGGCAATGACTGCGCATTTACTGGCAAGGAATTCAATTACATAAGCCCCACTTACTCAGGTGTTTCATGGGAGTCTGCAGGGTCTGAGGCGCTTGCAGCTGCGCGCGCAAAAGCTGCCAAAAGAGGGGAGCCTCCTGAGGAAAGCGTTGAGTTCCGCAACGTACAGCAGGAAATCGCCAGCGGCACTTACAAGGGAAGGCTTGGCATAGGCGAGCTTTACAAGATTGCAAAGGGGGAAAGCCCTGTGAATTTCCCGTCAGGCCCGAAAAAAGAGGACTGCAAGAAGCTTTTGCACCCTGCGCACCCGAACTGCTGCGGAATACAGTACCAGAAGGACTGGAGCAGCGCGTGCGGCGTTGGAACAGTCCTTGGCGAGGGCCTTGACACGTTTGATGAGCTTGGGCAAAGCACGTGCCTGTCAGCGCAGCAGGCAAACTCAGAAGACCTTGCAAAGCTTGGCTGCAACCAGGTGTGGAATGCAGTCGCGGGCTTCTGCGAGTCAAATACAGGGGAGCCAGAGGCGCAGCCTGTGAGGGTTGAGGCGCGGTGGGAGGGCCCGTTGCCTGCAAGGCCTGGCGCTGACAACAATGATGTTTTCCTGTTTGTAGTGCCAAGGAATTTCACTGCAGGCCGCCTTTCGTTCAGGAGCCCTTCGATTGCAGAGCTTGGAGGCGGCGGGACAGCCACAGGATATTCTGTTTATTCGGGCTATGTTGCAAAGACAGTGCAGTTCCAGGGCATGTCAGAGCAGGAGGCGGGCGTTAAGAAGGCAAACCAGCTGACCCTGCGCTCAGGCCTTACTGCAGCGCTTGAGACAGATGTGACCAGGTGCTTTGAGCAGCAGACATCTGTGAAAACCCAGGCAGGAAAGACGCAGGAAAAGTTGACAGAGGAGGCGCAGATAAAGTGCCTTTATGATGCGCTTTGCGAGGGAAGCAGCCCGAGCGGCTACACAATCACGCCCTGCCAGCTTTCAGGCAACATAAGGCAGGCATGGAAGCAGGTTTATGAGATTGTCGGGACTCCTGAGAAAACATACATTGTTGAGCCCAAGTCCGGGATGCTGAGGAGCATCCAGTGCATATGCCTGCCTGCAGTCATTGGCTATTTGCAGATGTGGCGCGGGGTGCTTAATGCCCTGCATGGCTGCTTCAGCAAGATACTCCTGACAGGCGAGGGAAGCGAGGGTTTCTGCGAGGCAAAGCTTTCAGGAACAATATGCGACCTGTTTTATGAGGTCATAACCTGCTTCACGCAGAAGTTCAACACTCCAGGGGTTGGGATGAGGCTTGGGCTTGGGGGCTTTGATGATGTGCTTTCTGCAATCACAGGCGCGGGCACTGCAGTGACAAAGAGCATAAACCAGCGATATGGTGATTCTCCCTTGTTCAGGTCATTGTTCAGCGAGCGCAAGCTTGTGCATGCAATCTGCATCTGGGCATTTACAGGAACATGGGACCTTAATGTAAGGGGCTTGTTCCAGGAGCAGGTTGAGGAAATGCCGCTTGACACAAGCGCTGCGCTGACAACCTGTGAGCGCACTTTCATCAGCTATGACCCGACAACAGACCCGAGCGGGCTCACAACCTGGGCTTACAGGATTGCCGGAGGCCTTATTGCAGGCGCAGATGTAAGGTACTGGCTTAAGCTGAAGTGCAGCCCTGATTTCAGCTGCGACTTGCGCGACTATCCCAATGGCAAATGCGACTGTTATGGAAAAGAGCAGGTCATGACTGTGAGCGCCCCTGACCTTGGTACAGGATTGGCAAAGAAGTATGACTTTGTCAGCTTTGATGCACCGTTTGTTGTCAGTCCGCAGAATTCCTATGCAAATGCAGGCTACAGGTATGATACTGCAATCCTTGAATGGGAATGGATGGACCCGATGACAAGGCAGATGCGCACAGGCAAGGCAGAGTGCTCAATCCGCGAGACAGGCGGGGCAGCCCCTGCGTTCTGCGCGCTTGATGCGTTCAGCGGCAAGTTCAGGTGTTTGTTTGGAGAGCAGGAGAGCGGGATTAAAATCCTGTCTGCAAAAGCAGTGCTTCCTGCAAACCAGCCTGCCTTTGCCCTCACAGACAAGCTTAATTTCAGCCTTGAAATCAAGCAAAAAATCTCAGAAGACAGGAGGTTCCAGAGCCAGGGAAGGAAGTTCCTGACATATGAGATACGGGATGCTGCAAACCGCGTTGTTGACGGTTTGCTTCCTGACGGCACCACAAAGCCGCTGCAGATTACCAATGAGGCAACAAGCCTGCCTTATGAGCTTTCCACAAACGGGGTTTACACAAAGCTTGTCCCTGAGCCAGGTGATGATATCCTGGGCAGGTTTGAGGTGAATGAGGAAACAATAGCGCGCCACAGCATTACAGGCGCAAGGGCTGCAGAGCCAGAGCAGGCAATATGGCCTGTGATATCCACCAAGAAGTTTGTGACTTTCATCAATGTGAAAGAAGGCTTTAACCCTGCTGCCAACAATTACACATTCCTGATAAACTTCCCTGAATACGGCAAGCCGACAGCAGCAGAGTCAAAGTACGAGGTCTGGCAGATTAACCCTGCTGCTCCAAAGCTTGAGCCTGACCGCAATGGGTACATGCGCTATGCTGTTGGCAATGTGCTTGCATCCGGCTATCAGTCGCCTGACGTGCCTGTAAACCACGTGTCATTCAACATGCCAGGTGCTCTTACAGCAGCAGGTGTTGCGCAGACTGTCTCTGTGTCGATTGATTTCAGCAGGGCTGAGTTTAACAACGTGAATGCATTGCAGCTGCTTGTGAAATATGTGCCTGTGAAAGAAGGGCCTGTGGAGCAGGGGTGCAATCCAAACACTGTTGTGAGCTGGAAGGCAGTATTCACGCTTTATGATGCAAACAGTCAGGGCACCCAGACAGACCAGATAAGCACAGACCCTGAAACAGGCGAGCAGCAGCAAAAGACAGTTGATTTCAAGGTGCGTTGCGCGAAAAAAGAATACGTGCAGTCAGTAATGCACACAATCACAGAGCTTAATGAGAAGCCAAAAGGCCAGGTGCTTCTCATAACTTACCCCAACATTACTGCAAACAAGGATGTTACAATGACTTTCGTTAAGCTTGATTCGGGCGAAAGCAAATGGGAATACAGGGCATACCAGTACGCAGGGGACAATTACGTGGCTTTGAATGCATCTGACGTGCAGAAAGTTGCGCCTATTGACATTGTCAGCAGGTATGGCAGCTACAAGTGGGAATTCCAAAGCGCACCAGCAGCAGCTCCGGCTGCTCCTGCGCCAGCAGCAGCAAAGACTTGTGCAGAGCTTAATGGCACCTGTGGAATACCAAGAGATGATTGCATAACGCAGGGATATGAATCACTTGAAGCAGCAGACTGCGAGTGCTGCAAGATGACAAGATGAGCTTTGTTTCTATTGTTTCAAAGTCGTGGAAGTCGTTTGTGGGCAACAAAAGGCTTGGACTCATTGCTGTTGCTGTTGATTTCGTGTTTGTTTATGCCATTGTGAGGCTGCATTACAGTGTTTTCAGCAGGGCAAGCGAGCACCTTGCCAGGCTGACGCAAATGATTGGCGAGCAGGCAAGGGCTGTTGCAGAGGCAGAAACCCTGCAGAACATCTCATTTGGCGCCTCGCAGGAATTTGCAGCAGAATACCATTTGCTGCTGCAGTACATCTTCCTGTTTTTGGGAGGGGCTGCTGTTGCATGGCTTGCCTGCAAGGGTATTGTGTGGTTTTTGGCGCACAAAACCCTTGGAAAAAAGGTTTCCCCTGCTGATTTTGCACTGAAATTTCTTGGAATGAGCCTGCTTTGGATTCTTGCCCTTGTTCCTGTGAGCATTGTTGTATTGAAGCTGGTTGAGGGCGCAACATCCTCAATAATGCCTGTGATGGGGCTGAAGGCTGCGAACATGACGGCATTGCTGGTTTATTGGGCTTTTGCGTATTTTGTGTTTGCGTCATACGGCTCATTGCCTGCCAATGTTTTCAGGAGCACTTTTGTGGCTTGCGCAAAGGCATGGAGGCTCCTTTTGCCTGTGCACATTATTGGCGCAGCAGTGCTTTTCATGGCTGTTGCAGTGCCCTTTGCGCTTATGAGCTACAGCCCTTACTGTCCCCTTGTTTTCGGCATTGTTGTTTCGCTTCCTGCTGTTGCCTGGACAAGGGTGCTCTGGGTTGCTGCTGTTAAAAAGGTGGTTGAGAATGAATAAATGGGAACTTGTTTTGTTTGGGATTGTGGCAATCGGCGCGCTTGCGCTTATGCTCTGCGTATCGTACAAGTCAATAACCGGCGCTGCTGTTGGGGATTATGAGCTGTTTAATGTGGGCTCTGATGTTTTCAGGGTTGCGCCAAAAAACATGCCCCCTTTGCCGCAGCTGCCTTTCCACAAGGCAAATTACACAATGGACCAGCTTCCGCCTGCAGAAATCCTTGCCCCGCAGGAGGTTTTTTTCATGGTGGACAGGATTGCGGTTCCTGAAGTGAGCTATTACAGCCATATGACCCTGAAGAAGGGCTCAATCCACACTTATTCAGGCATTGCAGGCTATTATTATTTTGACCCGACGCCTTACATGTCAGCGTATTTGTGCACTTATGCGTACAAAATCACAGGAGCCCCGCTGAGCTGCGAGGAGGTGCCGCTTGCTTTCCGCAATGGTGCAGTCTCATTTGCCCGCGGCTATGCCCCTGACCATTACATTGCAGGCCAGGCAGCAGGCACTGACTTTGCTGCATTGTACGTGCTTGCCAACCCTGAGTACGGGATACTTGCCGCAAGCCCTGTTGCATACCTCAGGTGGGTCAAGGGCTGAACCGGCAAAAGCGGAAAATTTCCGGAATTAAGGCAGTATTCCGCAAATCTGCGGCAAGGCGCGGAAATTCTTGTTTTGTCGTCGGAAAATTTGCGGTTTTTTTGCCAAAAGGCTCTTTAATTTGCAATGCTTATTATGGCTTATCCCTTGGAAACAAGCGGATGCCCCCTTGCTCCCTCAGGGGCTTGGGGGATTTGAAAAAATGGGCTTAACCCTTGCCTCTGCTGTTGAATTGATTTCAAGGACAGTGCTTCCTGCAGCGCCAGCTATTGACAGGGCTGCTGCAATCTATGACTGGATGGCAAAAAACATTGAGTATGACCTTGACCGCAAAAAGGCAATTGATGACTGCATTGATGACGGCCTGCCTTATGAGCCTGAATACACGCTTGAGCGCAGGAAAGGGGTATGCAGTGACATGGCTGTGCTTTATGTTGAGATTGCAAGGAAAATGAGGCTTAAGGCTTATTATGCGCATGTTTCTGTTGACAGCAAGGGCGCCCAGGTTTCCCATGCCTGCGCTGTCGTCAGGGTGAAAGAGGGCAACATACTTGTTGATGTTGCATACCGCCAGTTCAATGCGATGCACAGGCACTATTTTATTACAGAGCCCAGGATTAAGAGGCGCGACGGCATAATCTATGCTCCAAGGAGGGTGCCTTGCTGGAGGCATATTGCAGCTGCTGCGTCGCTTTTAGTCGGCATTGCTGCGTGCATCCCGAACATTTCGTGCCAGAAAGGGAAAGAAATCATGCTTCTTGAGACAAAAAATGAGGCAAGGTTTTACAGCCCTAACGGCAGCTTCTTCTTCTCATACGATGATGCGGCTGCAAAGGCGCTGAAGGAGTATGTTTTTATTGTTGAGGCAAAGGAGGGCAGGCTTTCTGACCAAAAACTTTTTGAGAATTACAACAGGGTTGACAGGAACAGGAACAGCATAATCGAGGCAGAAGAGGCAGTGAATGCAAGGGATGCTGCAAGAAGCAGGAATTTGCAGGCTGGCTATTAGTCCTTGAGCTGCTCTGAGAAGAATTCAGAAAGCTCGTCGATGGATTTTGGCTCTGCGGGCTTTTTTTGCTGTTCAGGAATGCGTTCTGGAGCTGCCGGCGCTGTTGGCTGTGCTTGGTCAGGCATGGCTGGCGCTGCAGCAGGCTCTGAGGCATTGTAAACAACCAGCGAGACAGGCCCGGATTGCGTTGGCTGCGGCAGTGACTGCGTATTTTCCGGGGCAAGCTTCATCCAGGCAAGGAAAATTCCTGTAATCAGCGCAACAAAAATAATTCCGAGGAGCCATTTGTTTGTCCAGATGCTTGTTTTGGCCGGAAGCTCTGGTATTTCTTTTGTGATTATTGCATTGACATCCTCTTCCACAGGGTCTGTCACAGGCAGTTCTGGTGGTGTTTCCTGTTCAGGAGGCATTTGTTGCTCCTGCGCCTGCTGCCCTGGCGCCTGCGTTTCAGCATGCTGTTGTGCCTGGGCTTCTGCCTGCTTTTGCTGTTGTGGTTCCTGCTGCCCCTGGCTCGATTCCTGCGCCTTGCCTGCCTCTGGCTGGGCTGTTTTTTCAGAATCCTGTTTTGCCTCTGCTTTTTCCTCCTTGTTTTCAGCAGTATCCTGTTCTGCAGGCTGGTTTTTTTTGCGCAAATCAGGGCTGCATGTGCACGGAAGCGGCTGTTGTTCTTCCTCCTTTTCCTTCTCGATCTCCTTGCCTATGTCAAGGCTCTGCCCGTAGCGCTCCCCCACCATAAGACAGCACAATTGCCTGCCTATTTTTAAAACCTCGGCATTTTTGCAATTCCTGTGCTTTTCAGTACTGTTGCAGGTGCAACCGCAAATTTTTAAATAGCGGTTGTTATAGGGGAGTTTCATGCATGTTTTGGTGACAGGGGGCGCTGGTTTTATCGGTAGCCACCTAATCAAAAAGCTCCGCAAGCAAAACCATGATGTTGACGCCATTGACAATTATTCTGCAGGCGAGGCGTCAAGAAGGCGCGAAAAAGAGCTTGAGGCAGATGAAAAGGTTGAGGTGTGGAACCAGGATGTTGATGACATGAGAATGGTCCTTAACATGATAAAAGTGCGCAAGAACCTGAAGCACAAGGACCCGTCGCCTGCTGTTGATGCAATAGTGCACCTTGCAGCTCCGATTTCTGTTGAGGAGTCAGTAAGAAACCCGCTGAAGTACTGCAATGAGATTTACGGGAAGACAATACATTTGCTTGAGGCTGCAAGGCTGGGCAACATAAGGAAGATGGTTATTGCCTCGACAGCAGCTGTTTACGGCTCGAACGACCGTCTGCCGACAAGCGAGCACGCAAGGACAGAGCCATTGTCGCCTTATGCGATAAGCAAGCTTGCTGCAGAGGGGATTGCAAGGATGTATGCGCGCGAGCATGGCATTGAGACAGCAATACTCAGGTTCTTCAATGTGTATGGCCCTGACCAGAACCCGTCATCAGGCTACAGCGGGGTAATATCAAACTTCATGTCCCAGGCAAAGAAAAAGCAGCAGTTCACGATTTTTGGTGACGGAAAGCAGACAAGGGACTTTGTATACGTGGAGGACATCTGCGACGCAATAATCGCGGCTTTGACAAAAAAGTTTGAGCCGGGGATTGTGGTAAACATAGGCTCTGGCAAAGAGACTGCAATACTTGAGCTTGCAGAAAAAATTGCAAAGGTCTCAGGCACGGCATTCAAGGTTGAGCACAAGGAGCCCAGAAAAGAGGACATACCGCATTCCCAGGCCTCAATTGAGAGGGCAAAAAAGCTGCTTGATTACGAGCCCAAAGTTTCCCTTGAAGAGGGGCTGAAGAAAACATGGGACTGGTTCAGGGAATACAAGGGCTAATGCCTGCGAAGCCCGAGCAATCTTCTTATCCTGGACCAGATTGAATGCTCGCGCCCAATCCTGCCTGCGATTTGCAGCAGCACAAGCCCGATAATCACGTATGCGATTACAAAAAGCCACACTTTTGGCAGGACATTGTCAAGGTATTCGGCAACATAAGGCTCGATTTTTTCAAACCCAAGTATTGTTTTTGCGAAAAAGTCAAGCACTGCCTGCCTGTTCACAATCATGAATGCAAGAGCGCCAATGCCTGGAATCAGCGTCATCCAGCCAAGCGCGGCTATTGTGTGCGCAAGGCTTTTGTGGTAGGCAAGGAGCAGGGCTGCGCTGACAATCAGGAGGCCGAGCGCGGTCAGCGGCAGGTATGACAGTGTTTGCGGAATCCTGTCAGGACGCTGTGTCAGAATCATTGCCCCGAATGGAATCAGCGATGACAGCGAGGCAAAGTATAGCAGCTTTGCAATCCACTCCAAAATGAAGCCGAATATTCCCCGCCTGTGCCTTGGCATGCGCGGCTTTCAGACCAAAAGGTATAAATAACCTTCTTTCTGCAAAGGCACTGAAAAAAGATGGTGCTTGCAACTATAGGGCTGTTCCTCGGAGCATGCATACTGCTTGTGCTTTCGGGCTGGCTGCTTGTGAAAAGCCTGTCAAAAATTTCTGCTTTTTTGCGGATAAATGAGTTTATTGCCGCATTCATAATAATGGCCTTCTGCACCTCGCTTCCTGAGCTTTTTGTCGGTATAAGCTCTGCCTTGGCAGGAAAGCCCACAATCTCGCTTGGAAACGTGATCGGCTCAAACATAGTTGACCTGACCCTTATTGCGGGGATAGCAATACTGCTGGCAAGGGGGATAAAGATTGAGCGCAAAATCATTCCGCGCGAGGTCTTTGGGATGGTGTTTCTTACAGCTCTGCCGATGGTCCTCATGTATTTTGGAAGGGAGCTGTCAAGGCTTGACGGCCTTATCCTCCTTGGCGCGTTCGCAATATACATGTATGAAATGATTACGTCAAAGCATGCGCAGTATGAGAAGGGGTATGACAACCACGTGCCGCACTGGATTGCTGCCCTTACATTTGCAGTGTTTATTGTCTGCGCAGTCGGCTTGTATTTTAGCTCAAAAATGGTTGTGCATTACGGCTCAGAGCTCGCAACAATACTTGGCCTGCCGCCGATAATTATTGGTTTGTTCTTTGTCGCGATTGGCACGTCTTTGCCTGATTTGACATTCAGCGCAAGGGCAGTGATGGCAAAGCACGCGCCGCTCGCAATAGGCGACCTTGTCGGTGCAGTGGTGGTTAACTCGACAATAGTGCTTGCAATAACCGCGCTTATCACGCCTATAACCAATTCATTCCTGTTGTTTGTTACAAGCGCTGCATTCATGATAGCAATAACATTCCTGTTCGCGACATTTATTGAGAGCGGAGACAAGCTGACCTGGAAAGAGGGGGTCTCACTCATACTGTTTTATGTTGTTTTCGTGATTGTGGAGCTCAACCTGCAGCAGTATTTGAAGTGAGGGGCTGCATAACTGTGCTTAATACTGCTAATAGGGCGGCTACGCCACAGAGACCAACCATAAATTTTATTTTTTTGAAGAAAGCTTGAACAACAGATATGTGTCTTGCGCGGTACGCGCACGTTATCAGTAAGTATTTTATATTAACCCAAAAGAAACATATCACAATGAAAATTATTGCGGACTTGCACATTCACAGCCGTTTCTCAAGGGCATGCTCAAAGCAGACAGACCTGCCCAACCTTGAGAAGTATGCAAAGCTCAAAGGGCTTGGACTGCTTGGCACTGGAGATTTCCAGCATCCCGAATGGGGTCCTGAGATTAAGCAGGGGCTGGCAGAGATTCCCGGAACAGGGGTTTATCAGACAAAAACAGGCTATCCGTTCATTTATCAGACAGAAATTTCCCTGGTTTACACTGATGGCGGAAAAGGAAGAAGGGTGCATCATGTTGTGCTTGTTCCGTCAAGGGAGGTTGCTGAACAGGTTAGTGAGGCCCTTGGCAAAAAAGGCCGCCTGGATTATGACGGAAGGCCTATTTTCAATATTTCCTCAGCAGCATTTGTTGAGATGCTGCAGTCAATCTCCCATGATATTGAGGTGATTCCTGCCCATGCATGGACTCCTTGGTTTGGGGTGTTTGGTGACAAAAGCGGGTATGACTCGCTGAAAGACTGCTTCCATGACCAGACAAAGAACGTTCACGCGATTGAGACAGGGATAAGCAGCGACCCTGCAATGAACCGCAGGCTTTCTCAGCTTGACAACATCAACATCGTGTCTTTCTCAGACATGCATTCCTTCTGGCCCTGGAGGATTGGCAGGGAGGCAACAATATTTGACCTGAAAGAGCTGACTTACAAGAATATTTTGAAAGCAATCAGGACAGGCGAGGGGCTGGCAGGAACAATTGAGTTTTTCCCAGAAGAAGGAAAGTACCACTATGACGGCCACAGGGCCTGCAATGTTGTGATGAGTCCCTCCGAGGCAAACAAAGTTAACAAAATATGCCCTGTGTGCAAAAGGCCGTTGACAATAGGCGTTGCTCACAGGGTGGAAGACCTTGCAGACAGGAAAGAAGGCGAAAAACTTCCTGATTTGAAGCAGTTTTACCGCATTATTCCGTTGTCAGAGCTTATTTCAGCAGCTATTGGCAGCCCTGTTGCGTCAAAAAACACATTCAAGGTGTATTACGACCTTGTTGGAAAGTTCGGGAATGAGTTTGCTGTTTTGCTTGATGCCACAGAAGACGAATTAAAAGCAGCAACTGACGCCAAAATCGTGGAGCTCATAATGAGAAACAGGAAGCAGGAAATAAAATGGCATCCTGGCTATGACGGCGAGTACGGCCACCCGATATTTGATGAAAGCGCGCCAAAACCAGCGCCTAAAATAAGAGAGCAGCCAAAAACCCCGCAAAAGTCGCTGGGGGAGTTCTGAAAAAATATATAAACTCCTGCCAGGCAACATTGTGCAGGTGAGTGATTTTGGCAAATGCAATTGCTTATCCGTACATTCCTGAGGGCAGGACTATTCTTTATGTGCCTGCAAGCCACAAGTACATGGCTGCATTGAGGAAATATGCAAGCATAATGTCCCTTGACAGGGAGCATCCGACAGCAGCATTTGTTGTCAGGGGTGGTGAAATAATCGGCAGGGGCGCAAACGGAAGCAAATACCACGAGCAATACGGCTGCGAGAGAAAAAGGCTAAACATGCCGACAGGGCAGGGGTATGAATTGTGCGAGGGTTGCCATCCCAAAAACCACAGCGAGTCAAGGGCAATAGCATATGCAAAAGAAGCAGGGCACAATCCTGAAAATGCTGATATTTACATTTGGGGGCACTGGTGGATATGCGAGCAGTGCTGGGGCTCAATTCTGGAAGCCAGAATCAATGATGTGTTCTTAATGGAAGGCAGTGAAATGCTGTTCAACAACAAGCATCCTGGCAACATCATAGGAAAATTTGACATATGACTTTTTTGTCCCATCAGATTTATATCCATGATTCACGTATTATGCTGCAGTGTGACTTAATTGTCATACAGGAGGGTCATTATGGCAAAGAAAACAGAAGGTTCACCAGAACAGGTCGGATTCCACAAGGGGGCTTTGACAACCCTTGCAAAGGAAAGGCAGGAGCTCGGAAGGCTTCTTGCAATAGTCGAGCAATTGATGCAGATGCATGTCAAGGCATTGAAAGAGCTGGGGGTTGACCTTGAGGCAGAGGCAAAAAAGGCAGCTGCAAAAAAGCCATTGGAGGATAAGGTAAAGTAAGATGAGCTATTGCGGCTCTTCAGCAGGATATGGAAGCCCTGGCTGCGGCAGTTATGGCGTGCAGCCGGTTTACTGCAGCATGAATTATTCCAGCAGCAGGGGTTCTTACGGGGGCATGTTCTCATGGGGAAGCCCGAGCGCTTCATACGGCGGAAGCTGGAATGCAGAAAGCAAGTTGTATGCTCATTCCTCGATTGACAGCATGGTAAGCCATGAGTCGGTTGCAAGGGCTTCATGTGCGGCAATGCATTATGTGCCCGGCTCTGCAAAAGGGGCTTACCTTGCCGGCAGGGCGCCGCTTGATTATTTTGTTGCAGACACTTTCCTCAGGCCAGGGAGCACTGCGCGCTTTGTCGGCGATGCAGCAGAAATAAGGGATGACATTGAGGCTGCCTTCAGGGCGACAACAGGCGAAAGCCTGCCTTCAGACATCATAATCCATGTCCTTAATGAAAAGGAATTCAGGAAGGCGCACAGGGAGCATGCGGGCGCTTGGAATGACGGCATCATGGGCTTCAGCCTTAATGCGAACAGCCGCGGGGCAAGCGAGGTTTTTGCGCGCGCAGACCAGCTTGACAGGCTTATGCTGACCATAGGCCACGAGATTGGGCACGTGCTCACGCGCACATTGAGGTCGCCGCATGACGAGGAGGCAAAGGCATTTGCGTTCTCTCTCGCGTGGATGAAGGCAATCAGGGAGAACAACATTGCAGGGATAGGGGGCAACATACTTCCTGAGCCTGCAAGCAATGGGCTACACGACATTGCATTCGGCTTTGTGCAGCGCGTGATAACAGCAGGAGCGACTGCAATGGAGGCGTTCAGGCAGCTCGCGAATGGCACAATCACAATAACACAGGAAGCGGAATTAGCGGAGGTTTAAAATGGCAAAATCACCGAAAAAAGAAGACAGGAAGGTGCAAAAGGAGGAGCAGCCGCAGGATGCAAGCCTGCCGCCTGAGATCAGGGAAAAGCTTGCCGCATTAAAGGCAAAGCTTGAGAAATTCCAGAAATCTGTTGTCGAGAAGTTTGACAAGTACATCAAGGGAATTGCATTAATGCCTCCGCCAAAGGCGCCGCCAGCATCGCTGCCTCCTGAAATTCTTGCTGAGGAGCAGAAGCGCTATGACCAGATCAAGGACAAGCACCACCTGCTCGTGCTCATTGATGATACAGAGCCGTCAAAAATGTCAAAGCAGGAATTAAAGGACAAGCTCACCGCAATAATGGACACCACGGCAGGCGAAATTGACAAGACAATAGTCCCGCAGACCCTGCTTATGACAGAGCTCTGGCAGAACTGCTATGATGGAAAGTATGACTGGCTGCAGCTTATAGCACTCTCTGCGCCCGTGTATGACACAGGAATGCTTGGTGCAATAAAGATTGCGGAAGTTCACAAGAGCATGGTCCTGAAAAAATTCGAGAAATACATTGTTGCATACTGCCTTGGGGGCAGCCTTGTCACAGGCAGGGCGACAAAGGAAAGCGACATTGATGTTTTCATCGTCATAGACGATACTGATGTCAAGAAGATGACCCGCGCAGAGCTGAAGGACAAGCTCCGCGCAATAATCATAAATATGGGGATGGATGCCGGCGACATAACAGGAATCAAGAACAAAATAAACATCCAGACATACATCCTGACAGACTTTTGGGACGCGATTAGGGAGGCAAACCCTGTCATGTTCACTTTCCTGAGGGATGGCGTGCCGTTCTTTGACCGCGGAATCTTCATGCCGTGGAAGCAGCTGCTCAAGATGGGCAAAATCAAGCCTTCGCCTGAGGCAATTGACATGTACATGAGCACAGGCGAGCAGGGGCTTGAGCGCATCAGGTTCAGGTTCAAGGACATTGCAACAGAGGATTTCTTCTGGAGCATCCTTACGCCGACTCAGGCAGCGCTCATGCTGTACGGGGTTCCGCCGCCTGCTCCAAAGGAGACCTGCGAGGTCCTTAGGGAGATTTTTGTGAAAAAGGAGAAACTCCTTGAGGAGGAATACGTGAAGATGCTTGAGAATGTCATCCAGACAAGGAAGGACATTGAGCATGGCGTGAAGAAGGAGGTGACAGGAAAGGAGCTTGACAAGCTGCTTGAGGATTCTGAGAAGTACATGAAGCGCCTCAAAAAGCTCTTTGCCCAGATTGAGAAGACAAAGGAGGAGGAGATGATTGTCAGCCTCCACGAAACCCTTTTGACAGTAATACGCGACGTGCTGAAGGCAGAGGGCGAGGAAAAAGTGCTTGAGGAGGAACTTATAAGCACTTTTGAGGACAAGCTTATCTCAACAGGCAAGATTCCTGCAAGGTTCCTCAGGCTGCTTAATGAGTTCCTTGAGGCAAAAAAGGCTTATGATGCAGGAAAGCTGACAAAGACAGACCTTGAGAAGACGCGCAAGAACTCTTCAGAGCTCGTGAAGTTCCTTGTTGAGCATTTGCAGCGCAGGCGCGGAAGGGAGATTGAGCAGACAAAGGTCAGGGTGAAGTATGGTGACAAGTTTGGCGAAGTGACCCTGCTGGGCCCTGTTGCCTTTGTCATCAGAAACCTTGATGCTCCTGAAAAGGTGATTGAGAAGGCTGCTGTCGAGAGGGACGGCAGCCTTGGACCGCTGCAGCCAAGCTCGTGGGAGGAATTCGAGAAGGCGCTGTCAAAGACTGCAATACTGCCAAAGGTGTTCATCAGGGAACCTATCTTTGAGAGCCTGAAGAAAATCTTTGGCAAGGATGTTGAAGTGCTTGTGACGCAGTAAAAAGAAGAAAAAAATGGCGCAGCAATTGCTGCTGTGCCTTTTCTCTTTTTTTGTCCTGTGCCTTATGTGCTGTTTAAAGGCGCGATTACAGACTGCACTGATGTCACTGGCCTTCCCCATGCCCTTGGCGTAAGCACAACTGACTGCAAGGGGGCAATGCACTTGCCGCGCAGGCATGACATCCTTTGCGGCGCCCTGCCCAAAAACCTTCTTGTGCAGTCGTTGTCAGTGTAGCACTCAGTGCGCTTTTGCGCAGTGCAGATGCATTTGTTGTTTACGCACTGCGCTGACAGGGGCGCATTGCAGGTTATTTTTCCTGCGCAGTCATAATCCCTGTCGCACTGCACCTGCAGCTTTCTCGTCGCAGGTGTACAATAGACGCACTTGCCAACATCGCAGTCAGGCACCAGCTTTGGTGAAAATCCTGCCTGGCACGCGACTGGTGATGCTTTTGCCAGCTTTAGGCAGTCCAATCGGGTGTTGCACTCTCGCGGCGCTGCAGTTGCTGCGGCAATTACTGCCGGCACTGCAATCAGCAGCACTAAAACAAATACCACTCCCTTCATGATGGTATACTAATGGCACTTGGTTTAAAATCCTTTCCAAAACAGCACAAGGGTTACTTTTATATACCTGTACTTCTGATAGTGCAGCAATGAGCAATGAACGACTTCATACACTGAGCCACCTTGTCCTGTTCCTGATGCTTTTCATGATTACCTTGGCTGTGATGAGGTTTAGCACTCCCACAGGGCTTGCAGCAGGAAACCACAGCATTTCTTCAAGCGGGATAAATGACATTAAGCCTTTCCTTACAGCTGTGGGGCTGCTTATGGGTGTTTTTGTTGTTGTAGTGATGGTTTTCGGCAGGTCAAGGTTTGCAGTGCAAAGCGAAAAGCCAAAGCCTGCTGAGAGCGCGCCTGAGCCGAAGTACCACAAGAGCCTTGCTGACATAAACAGGCAATTGGCTGCGCTGCGGAAAAGGCTCAAATAATTCTCAGGACAGCATACTTTTTAAAGCATGGATAAATACAAATGGATGCGCCCGGGTAGCGAAGTGGCTAAACGCGCCGGACTTAAGATCCGGTCCCGTAGGGGTTCGCAGGTTCAAATCCTGTCCCGGGCATTCTGATAAAAACCGTCAGATAGAAACATAGACCTTAAGGACAGGTCTGAAAATCCCTGACGAGCTTGTGAGTTGGGATTTTCATTATCTGTCCCGGGCATTCTTGCATTAATTTTTTAAATAACCCGCAATAGGGCGTTTTTATGAAGAGGCGTAGTGGGGAAGACGAAGACACTGGGCGGTATAATCCTGAAAAAGACACTCATAGGTGCAGGATTTTTGGTCTTGGCTTGGCAGCAGGCATTGCACTGTCAGGATTGGCATACCTTGCCTTCAATTCCATTTCAGAACAGCAAAAACAAAAAACTGAACAGCAGGCAGGAACGCAAAGGTTTGCTGAGAAAATAAAACAGAACAATCCATACATTGATTTTAACCTTTACCGCAAGGCTGAGGGCTGGACAGGAATGAAGCTAACAATTGACAGGCTGCTTATTGATGACTGGGCAAGATATGCTCCTGTAAAAATAACAATTCCAGAACTTAGCTACACTGCGCCATTCTATGTTGAACAGGGGGCGAAAAGTGCAGAAACAACATTTCCAAAGCCAGTGCCATTTGAAGGAACTTATCATTACATAGTCTTCGGCAAGGATCCTGTCACAGGAAATGCAAAAGAGCTCTACAGGCACATCCTGAGCCCTGAAAGGAAATGAACAACAATCTTTAAATAAGATATCCCTGACTTCTGAGCGTATGCCTCCGTGGCTTAGTAGCTATAGCACCACCTTGGTATGCAGTTGCAGCAAAAAGGTGGGGGTCGCGAGTGCAACTCTCGCCGGAGGCTTTAACACCCTGATGCTGGCAGGGATTATTTTCTTTTCAGCTTGCATTTAGGAGCCACTTGAGTTCTTGCTGGAGGAGCGCTATCTGGCGCTTGATAAGTGTGATTATTATTGGTATTCTTACTTTTTCAAATGGCACTGAAATGTGGATGTAAAATTTTTCCCTGATTTCGTTGTCAGTCAGCAGCGGAAATACTCTCCAGAGGTCATTTGTGTTCTCAAACCCTCGCTTTGAAAGCAGCCTGAGCTGTTCAATCTGCCTTGTGATGTCAGCAGCTGCCTTTGCAGGGCCAGGCCATATCCTTGTGGTTGTTGCCATGATTTTTTGCTTTGTTTATGGCGTATAAAATTGTTTCGGGGGAAAAATGCAGGGCTGTCAGGGGATTCCGCGCTTCAAAAGCGCATCCCTGAGCCTGCTGACTGCGTTTTTTTGCAGCTGCCTCACGCGCTCTTTTGTGAGCTTCAGGATTTTTCCAACCTGTTCAAGCAGCATTGGCTGCTGGCCGTTAAGCCCGTACCTTAGGCGGATTATTGCTGCTTCGCGCTTATCAAGCGTGCTGCTTATGACCTCATCAAGCGTTCCTTTGCTTATGATATCAGCGGGAGATTCTTCAGGCCTGTTGGTGTCAGGGATTTCTAGCATGTTGTCAAGCGATAAATGGCGTGCTTTGTCTGATGCCTTGCGTATCCGCCTGACCTGCGCAAGCGTCATGCTTTTTATGCCGTTCTGCCTTATCTGGAACAGCACTTCGTCATCAGACGGCTCGGCGTAGTGCGTGCGCTTGTATTCCCTTACTGCCCTTGCAAAAATATTGACCCACTCTGCCATGTAAGGCGGCATGCTTATCATCAGCTTCAAATCAGCGCTTTTGCGTATTGCCTGGTCAATCCAGTACGTGGCATAAGTTGAAAACCTGCAGTTCCTTGCCGGGTCAAACCGCGAGATTGCCTTGTACAAGCCGTCAATGCCGTCCATGAAGAATGTGGCATAAAGGCCGGGCCTGCGGTACTTGTATGCAAATGATTTTGCCCTCTTGGCCAAAAGCCTGGTGTTTGAGAAGAACATTTTCTGGCGGGCTTCGTGGTCGCCGCTGCGGGCAAGCGCTCCGAGCTTTTTTTCCTCTTCGCGCGAGAGCAGCGGAAACCTGCAGACAGCGTTGAAAAATGCCTCATCATACCTGTCGCCAAGCAGCCTGTGGCAATATTTGATGTTTCCGCCCATGGCTTGCAGTATGCGAAATGCGTTAAAAAACCTTTTGCCCGGGCAGCATAATTTAAATACAGGATGATTATTTTCAGGTGCATGATTGGTGAAAAAAGAGGGAATGCTGCGCTTGTAGTTTTTGCAGTTGTTGCAATTGCAGCGCTTGCAGGTTTTGCCTGGCTCGCAGGTGGCGGAACAACAGGGATGGCTGCAAAGCCATATGTATTTGACCCAAAGACAGTCCAGAAAAGCAAGCTTGATGACCCCTGGGCCGGCCTGACAAACAGCATTGTTGTAAGGCAGCACGCAAATTATGCTGACTGCAGGTGGGACTGCCTTGCTCTGCAGGCAAAGCGCCCCTTTAATGTTTCCGGAAGGCGGCAGGAAGCAAAGGCCTGCCTGGAAAAATGCGCTGCTAATTTCGGCAACCCTCAGTGGGGGTATGCAACAAAGCACTATCTGAACCCGACAGGGGGAAAATTCTCTAATTAGGTGGAAGATGCGGCTGACTGCCTTTTTCCTGGTGCTGGTTCTTGCAGGGTGTGCTGCAGCGCCTGGTGAAGTGCAGCAAACATCGCAGTGCAGGTGGCCTGAAATTCCAAAAGACAGCGGCTGCTGCAGGGACTTGAATGGCAACGGAATCTGTGACACGATTGACCTTGCTGCTGAAATTGAGGCTGAAAAGCAAAGGGAATATGAGGAGGCTGCGCAAAAGGCAAGGGAGACAGCAGAAATTTCAGGAAAGTACAAGCCAACAATTGTCAACCTGCTTTACGCAAATGCAACAGGCCTGAAAGGATACCGTTTTCTTTACAAGGGCGACGAGGTTGTTGTTGCAAATGGCAGCATTATTAGGAAGCTTGTGAATGAGTATCAGCTTGGCGACCGGGAAATCAATGGCAGGCGCGTGAATGTTGTTGTAAACACAGTCTATCTTGATTTTGTTGGAAGGGCTGCAAGCGCAGAATGCGTTCCTCCCGAGGCGCTTGCCAAACAGCAGGTCGGGACTGTGTGCGATAAATTCCTTGGCGCAAGGTTTCCTGTGAAGTTTGATGTTTTTGCATTCAAGATGCCGGCAAAGTGGCTTGAGGATTTGCTTTACCGCAACCCGGTTACAATACTGCCTGGCAGCCACATCGGCAAGCGGCCTGCAACCCTTTACAAGTTTACTGACTTGCAGGATGCCAACAGGAAGACGCACATCTGGATTGATGACCTTGCAGGAATGCCTTTGCGCGTTGAGGTCTGGCAGGGCGGCTTGCTTGTCGAAGAGGAGGATTACCTGGACTTTTATCCGATATGACCAAAATGTTTTTATGCTGGTTTTCGCATTTTCAGCCTTATGAAGGAAAAAAGGGGTTTTTTGGGATTCCTGCTGCACAAACAGTACAGGTATTGGGATTTTCTTGAGCCTTTTCTTGCCCTGCCTTTTGCGTATGCGCTTCTCAGGATTCTTGAGGCGCAGTTCAACACGCTTACTTTTGTGGTGATTTTCGTGCTCGTGCTGATTTATCTGCCTGCGCTGGTTGTTTTTGCTGAAATGAAGAGGTTTTCATGAGGCTTGTTTTCCTGTTTTTGGCGCTTTTTGCATTTTTGCCTGGTGTTTTTGCAGAGTGCGAGGCAGCATTTGACCTTATGCAAGTGAACAGGGACACAACTTTGTGCAACAGGGCATACGATGTGCCAAGCGGGATAACAATAAGGGCTGACAATGTCACGCTTGACTGCAATGGCGCAATAATCCGCGGGACTGCAGTGCAGGACGGCCAGGGGATAATAATTGACGGCGCTGACGGCGTGACTGTGAAGAACTGCAACATCCTGAATTATGACGTGGGCATTTATGTTAAAGAGGGCAACAGGAATACCATAGTGCAGAATGCGCTGCTGAAGAACAGGATTGGCGTGAGGATGCTGCAGGCATTTGAGAACAGGTTTGAGAGCAATGCCGACAAGAGCATTGTGAAGCCTGTGAGCGCGCTGGCATCAAAGTTCAACTCGTTCTGGATTACGAACAAAGAGCTTGACAAGGATTTCTGCGATGTAAACCTGTGCAATGGCGCAGGGGCAGTGTATCCCTGCGAACACGGCGATTTTTACTGTTCCCCTTCCTGCACTTACGAGAACGACAATGACTGCCCTGCCCCTGAGCAGCCGAAAACAGTATTGCCTGCAGCTGCAGAGCCGCCAAAGCAGGAAACAGCGCCGCAAATGCTTAACCTTTCAACAAACACGCCGAAAACCAAGCCGATAATGTCAACAGGCAAGATGACAAAGTCAGTTATGGATGCAATGCCTGAAAAGGTAAGGGTCTGGTCAATGGTTGCACTTTTTGTGCTTGCATACCTTGCGGGGTTCCTGCTTTACCAGCACCACCACTGGAAGCACGGCTGATTGTTCTCCGAAACTATTATATAGTGGGCGTGTGAGACGGGAGCAAAAAAACGAGGTAGTATGTCATTGCGGTTTGTTTTACTGCTTGTAATTCTCTGCCTGCTTTTGCCCTCTGCCCCTGCTGCAAGCAGGTCATGCACTGGCATTATTGACCCGCCCAGGGTTGACCAGGATACCTTGTTGTGCGCTGACAATTATTATCCGCACAATTACCCGCAGGGGATTAATATCACAAAAGACAATATTGTCTTTGACTGCGGGACAAGCGTCATGCACGGCGAGTTCCTGAATGCAGGTCTTGTGCTTGTCAACCGCAGGAATGTGACCATAAGGAACTGCCAGATTGCGAACTATGACATCGGCATCCTGATAAAAAACTCTTCGCAGGTTAAGATAATCAATGCCAACCTTATCCGCAACCAGGTTGGCATAAAGCTGGTTGGCTCATCAGGCGTTGTTGTCGAGAACAGCTATGACATAAGCCTGAAAAAGCCTTTGCAGCTGGTGAACTCGACAGGCAACTCATTCCATTACCTCAACAAGAGGCTGGGTGGCGATGGCTGCAGGCTGAACCAGTGCAATGCCCCGACAGGGCTTGCAGCGCATGACATTGCAGCAGAAAAGGCAAAAGCACCCAGCAAGGCGCTTGGCAGGAGTTTGAGGGACAGCATAAGGAAATGGATTTATCCGGGCAGTTCAAGGTTTTCCTGAGAAATCAGCAGTTTCTTATGTTCTCTGCAATCACTGCCTGCTTGCTGCAAATTACTGTCTTGCCTGCGATTGTCACGCTCGGGGTGAGCTTTATCTGGCTTACAGGTCCTGTGCCGCCTGCGCTGAATGCGACCTGTGCAGCGCTTCCCCTTTGCAGCGGCCTGTCAAGGATGTTTTCGATTACTCCTATGCCGCCTTCTGCAACAATCCGCGCATGAATGCCTGCAATGTTTGCGTCAGGCCCGTTGTCAATCAGCCCTTTTATTGTGCTGCCTTCAAGGCAGAGCTGGTCAGCCCCTCCTATCTTTATAATGTTGAATGAGACCATGTCGCAGCTTGTGGGAGTTTCCTGCACTCCTTGGACAAATTCAGCCTTTTCCTCTATGTATTCCTCTCCCCAGCTCATCACTGCAACACCCATTCCCACAGAGAGCAGTATCAGGAGTATTGTTGCAACAAGCGGTGAAACTCCTCTTTTGTCCATTTGTCGCCTCTTTATGGCTTGTGTGCGGGCAATACTCATTTATAAATAATGCGATTTTACAGGCAAATATTATAAACAAGGCAGGGTTTAGAGAGGATATGGCAGAAGAAGGCGCAATGTCTCCAGAGGAAATCGCGCAGGCAGCAAGGCAGCAGTGTATTTTCTGCCATATTGCTGCAGGAAGGGTTGCCTCCAAGAAGGTGTATGAGGATGACAGGGTTGTTGTTGTCCTTGACATAAACCCTGCAAACCCAGGGCATGTCCTGATTATTCCAAAAGAGCACTATGTGATAATGCCGCAGATTCCTGAGGATGTTCTTGCCCATATTGGAATGGTTGCAAAGGGCATTTCGCATGCCCAGCTGAGGTCCCTGAAGGCGCAGGGAACAAACATCTTTGTGGCAAACGGCGTTACAGCAGGGCAAAGGGCCCAGCATTTCATGATGCACGTTATTCCGCGGATGGAAAATGACGGGGTCGGGCTTGTGCTGCCGGAAAGGGGAATGGCGCCTGCTGATGCAAAAAAAGCCCAGCAAGTGCTCAGGAAGGCTCTTGCAAAGGCCCTTGGGCTGAAGGCAGAATCAGAGCCTGAAACAGGGGAGGAGTCTCAGGCGCCAAAAGATGAGATGGAAAAGGAGGGGCCTGCGGAAAAAAAGGCGCCTGCGAAAAAGGCAGCTGCAAAAAAAGAGGCAAAAAAGCCTGCCAGAAAAGCAAAGGAGGTGAAGCCTGCGCAAGGGGCAAACCT
This sequence comes from Candidatus Woesearchaeota archaeon, assembly GCA_038884575.1. Lineage (GTDB taxonomy): Archaea > Nanobdellota > Nanobdellia > Woesearchaeales > ARS49 > JAWAAW01. Next base: position 24,255 of record JAWABQ010000004.1, on the reverse strand, counting down.
TGATGACATTGCGCGGCTTTTGGCAAGATAATGGGCTGCGAAATCTGCGACCTGGTGAAGGCAAAGAAGGGCATGCTGTTTGAGGACGACCAGATTGCAATACTTCTTGCGCCAAAGCCTGCTGTAGCCGGACACATAATACTTGCCCCGAAAAAGCACGCCGCAATTCTTGAGCAGGTTCCTGATTTTGTGATTGGGAAAATGTTTGACAAGGCAAACAAGGTCTCAATCGCTGTCTTTGAGACTCTTGGCGCAGAGGGCACAAACATAATAGTCAACAACGGCATTGCTGCAGGCCAGGGGGTCAACCATTTCCTGATTAACGTTGTGCCAAGGAGGGAAAATGATGGTCTTAACCTTTTGTGGCAGCCGAGGCAATTGTCAGAGGAGGAGATGAGCACTGTTGAGCTTAACCTCAGGGAGGGCTCAAAGAACATCGGGATATTTGAAAAGGAGGAGGAAAAGCCAAAAGAGGAGAAAAAGCCTGAGAAAATAGAGGAAGGGGGTGAAAACTACCTCCTGAAACAGCTTGAAAGGCTGCCTTAGCCCGAATCCGGCAGCGCGTTTTCTTCAATTAAACAAGCCACATAAGCGGGCTTCCGAAAATCCAGTAAAGGATGAATGCAAGCAGGAATGACGGCACAAATGGTATGCCGTCCTTGACCCTAACTTTTTTTATGCCAAGGCGCTGGAGTTTTTTTATTGTCTTTTTTGATATTCCGCGGTCTTTTGGGCCGCAAATATATTTTCCTTTGTAATAGACTGGCTTTGCAATCCAGTCCCCTTCTGTCAGCAGGCTTGGCGGTATGTTCCTGTACATGCAGGATTTTTCTACAGCCTTGACCCCGATTGCTGTGTAGAATAGTGCTGGTGTGAGGAGCGCAACAAGGAGTAAAAGCATCCTGAACAGCGGGTCATTTGTCGCGATTGCAAATGCTATGCCGAGCACAAGGGTGATAAGGACAGGAAGCCTTGCCCAGCTGAGTGTTTTGGCAAGCGCTGCGTAATTGTGGAAAAACAGTCTGCGGTTTTTGAATGCCATCACAATGCTCCATGCAATGCCGTAAATTGCTCCTGCAAGCAGCGCCCAGAGCAAAAACCCGAGCCCTGCATTGTCGCGCGAGAACCAGAAGCCAAGCAGTGCTCCCATTGCCATAAGCAGCTTGCTGTCCCCTCCCCCCCACTGGCCTGCATAATACATTACTATTGCGAGTGCAAAAAAGACAATCAATCCCAGCACGCCGTATCCGAGCTGGCTCCAGCTTTGGCCTGATGCCCCCCATAATGCCCTGAACCCTATTCCGATTATTATCCCTGAAAAATTCACCCAGTCAGGCACTTCCCTTGTCCTTATGTCTGTGTATGCGCCGATGGCAAGGAGTGCGAGCGCGATTGAGAAAAGCACTGCTTCAATCATAACAGGCATTTCGTTCAGAACATATATAAATACTTGCCCCTTGAAAACAGGGTGTGAATCAGACGGAAGTGGGGGGAGTGACGCTTAGCCCGAGGCCGCTTCCCACCCATGTTGCGATAAGCATGAATTCCAGGGAGCCTGTCCAGCCAGAGGCAACCCTGCGAAATATCATTGAGCTTGTGACTCTTGCAGTCAGCCTTAAAATCCCAATGCTTACCCTGCACTTTCCCTCGTCTTCTGCAGAGAATGAGGTCAATGCGATAGTCACCCTTTTCACCGCATTGATGCACGAGCCGTTTCTTGACAACAACCAGGTGAAAATTTCTGTTCTTGGCAAGTGGTATGAGCTTCCTGAGCGCGCAATTGAGCCCATAAAGCACGTGATGTCCTCAACAAGCGATTATGACAGGTGCTTTGTGAACTTTTGCGTGCGATATGACGGCCAGGAGGATATTGTTGATGGCGCAAAGCTGCTGGCAAAGCACGTCCAGCTGGGCAAGCTCGCCCCTGAGCAGATAACGCGCGCGACCCTCAAGGAGGCAATGCTTACGTCGACGCTGCTGCCTCCGAGCCTGATAATCCACACAGCGCCTGCGAAAAAGTCAGGGGGCGTCCTGCTCTGGGACTCGCCCGGCGCGGTTGTGCATTTTTCCGAAGTGCAGTGGAAGGACTTTGGGAAGGAAGCATTTTTAAACAGCCTGTCTTTTTTCCAGCAGCATGGTTAAGATAGTGTTTGCAAGGGGTGCAAAGACCATTGAGGTTCTTCAGGATGCCTATTCTAAAGAGGAGGCGCAGGCAATAGCAGAGCAGAACAAGTCAAAGGCATTTGGGGTAATTACAGGCATAATGAAGATGTTTGAGAAGCAGAAGCGCCAGATATCGCTTTCTGCTTACCAGAAAAGGTATGAGCCTTTCTGGCACCTGATTGGCGAGAGCGTGCAGGAATACAAGAGGAGGAGCCATTACGGCTTCCAGGTAAGGCCAGAGGTAAGGAGCATAACATTCAACGGCAGGACAATCGCAGTAAGCCAGGATGAGCCTTATGTGCATTTTGATGCAGAAGACCACTGCTTTGAGAATTATTCCAAGGAAATCCTGCAAAGTGCAGTGCACGAGAAGGAAAAGAACCTTGAAAGGTATCTTGGGGCAAAGAAAAAGGCAGTGAGGAATGTTGAGAGCGTGCAAAAAGGCGATGCTGTCATGGAGCCAATAAGCATCCGCGCCTCATTCATTGTCAACCAGCTTATCAAGGAGCTTGTCAGGCCGATACAGGCAGACACGATTATTCAGGAGATTGTTGAAATCAAGAGGCTTGCGCTTATCCTGAGGCCTGTGCACGTGTTTGAGTTCCGCGAGGAAGGGGCAGAGCATGGCAAGACCATTGAGGTTGATGCCGTGACAGGCGCGTGGAAGCGCGGTGAAAGGATATTGAGCGCTGAAATGAAAAAGCGCCTTGTTTCTGAGGGGATGTTTGAGGTTGGCGCAGAGCTCGCGGCAACGCTAATTCCGGGTGCGGGCGTGGCTGCAACGCTTGGCAAAAAGCTGCACGAGCACCAGGAGCTGAAGCGCCAGATAAGGCAGATGAAAAAGTGGCGCAAGGCATACGAGACAAGGAAGAAAAGGAAGTAAAATAAGTTCTACCAAAACCTTTATAAACAAACCCTTGATTTTGCGATTAAACCGATGAAACTATGATGCGCAAGGCGTCTCGCGTGCTGCGTCCAGCGTCTTGCGCAGAGTGAGGTGTTGTTTCTATCCTCACATTGTCGGAAGGAGGAAAATCAAAATGGCAGACAAAGGACCTGCGGAAAAGGCTCTCGAGGCAGTTGAGCTTGCGAGGAGCACAGGCAAGATCAAGAAAGGCACTAATGAGGCAACAAAGGCTCTTGAGCGGGGGACTGCAAAGCTTGTTGTTTATGCAAAGGATGTCCAGCCGGCAGAGGTCGTGATGCACCTGCCCCTTCTTGCAAAGGAAAAGGGTGTTGTGTGTATTGAGGTGCCAAGCAAGGAAGAGCTTGGAGCAGCTGCAGGAATCAAGGTGCCTACTGGGGCAATTGCAATCATAGCAGAGGGGGAGGCAAAGAATATTATCAAGGACCTCAAGGGCGGAGCCTGAAAATGGGAGACCCAAAAAGAAAGATTGTTGACATGTCGCAGCCGGCGCCTGTGCAGAAGGGCGCGCCAGGCGCAAAAGCCCAGGTGGCAGAGGGGGTAAGGTTCACTATTGCGACCCCTGCAAGAGTTGAGGAAGTCATTGGCAGGACAGGGATGAGGGGCGAGGCAATACAGGTCCGTGTCAGGGTGCTTGATGGCCGCGACAAGGACAAGATTATGCGCAGGAATGTGAAAGGGCCTGTGCAGAAGGATGATATACTGATGCTCAGGGAGACTGAAATCGAGGCAAGGCCGCTTAACAAGGGCGGCAGGGCAGGGGGCTCGTAAGCATGGCGCGCTGCTCTTTTTGCAGGAGGGTCATTGAGCCTGGCACAGGAATCATGTTCGTGAAGACAGACGGCAGGATATTCATGTTCTGCTCAGGAAAGTGCGAAACCCACTTGATTGAGAAGGACCACAAGCCGAGAACCACAAAATGGACGCTTGAGTTCGCGAGGGAGAAAAAGCAGCACAGGGCGGCAGGAGACAAGGAGGAGAAGGCTGCTGCAAAGGAGGGGAAGAAATGATTGAGCGCACGCTCGTCCTCCTTAAGCCGGATGCGGTGCAGCGTGCGTTGGTCGGAGAGATAATTTCGCGCTTTGAGCGCGCAGGCCTGAAGATTGTGGGGATGAAAATGGTGTGGGCTGATGAGGCAATGGCAAAAAAGCATTATAGTGAGGAAATTGCAAAGAAGCACGGCGAGCGCATCAGGCAGCAGTGCATTGACTTTTTGAGGGCAGGTCCTGTTGTTGCAATCGCGCTTGAGGGCATTGAGGCAATTGAGGTTGTCAGGAAGATTGTCGGCCCGACAGAGCCAAAGTCAGCCATGCCCGGCACTATCCGCGGCGACTATGCCCATGTGTGCCTCAAATACGCTGACCTGAGGGACAGGTCAACGCCAAATGTAATCCACGCTTCATCCAGCAAGCAGGATGCAAAAGCCGAGCTTGAGCTCTGGTTTTCGCCAAAGGAGCTCCACACGTACAGGAATGTTCATGATATACATACACGCCTTGAGTGATTGAAAATGGTAGAAAAAGAGACACAGCTTGAAATGATGAAGCGCCTGGCTGACAAGCAGGAGAACATCCGCAACATCTGCACAAGCGCGCACATCCACCACGGAAAGACCGCACTGACAGACAACCTGCTTGCAGCAGCAGGGCTTATGTCAAAGGTTGCAGCAGGCTCGCTCGAAAAGGGTATGGCGACCTGGCAGCACATTGATGAGCAGACAAGGCTCCTCACTGTTGACGCTGCAAATGTCTCAATGGTCCACAAGTTTGAGGGGCAGGAATACCTCATCAACCTCATTGACACCCCTGGCCATGTTGATTTTGGCGGCAATGTCACAAGGGCAATGCGCGCTATTGACGGCACAATCGTGCTTGTCTGCGCCTCAGAGGGCATAATGCCGCAGACAGAGACTGTCATCAAGCAGGCTTTGAGGGAGCGCGTCAAGCCTGTGCTTTTCATCAACAAGGTTGACAGGCTCATTACAGAGCTCCAGTTCACGCCTGAGCAGATGCAGCAGAGGTTCCTGAAGATAGTCATGGAGTTCAACAGGCTGATTGAGAGCATCGCAGAGGGCGAGTTCAAGAAAAAATGGCAGGTTGACATTACAAACGGCTCTGTTGCCTTTGGGTCTGCAAGGGAAAACTGGGCAACATCTGTGCCTTTCATGAAGAAAAAGGGAATAAGCTTCAAGGACATAATTGACCTTTACAAGGGCGGGATGACAGAGCAGGCGCGCCAGGACTGGACCTGGAAGAATGCGCCGCTTTACGAAGTTCTTCTTGACATGGTCATTAAGCACCTGCCAAACCCGATAGAGGCCCAGAAGTACAGGATTCCGAAGATATGGCGCGGCGACCTTGACTCGGAGTTTGGAAAGGACCTGCTTGGGTGCAACAGGAACGGCAAGCTTGCGTTTTGTGTCACAAGAATCACAATAGACCCGAGGTCTGGGAGGGAGATTGCAGCAGGAAGGCTTTATTCAGGCACGATTAAAGAGGGTATGCCTGTGCATTTGAATCTTGCAAAGCAGAACCAGAAGATTGCGCAGGTGATGATGTACCAGGGGGTCAAGCCGGAGCTCGTTAATGAGGTTCCTGCAGGGAATGTCTTGGCTCTTGCAGGCATTTCTGCAACAGCAGGGGAGACAATCACCCTTGAGCCTGAGCAGCCGTTTGAGGAGCTTAAGCACATCTTTGAGCCGGTCATCACAAAGGCGATTGAGCCGTTGAAGCCTCAGGATTTGAGCAAGCTTGTTGAGGTTCTCAGGAAGGTTGCAAAGGAGGACCCGTCAATCAAGATTGAAATAAACCAGGAGACTGGCGAAAACCTGATGCATGGCATGGGCGAGCTCCACCTTGAAATCATTGAAGGCAGGATAAAGACTGAGAAGAATGTTGATGTGAAGACCTCGCCGCCGATTGTTGTTTACCGCGAGACAGTCACCAAGAAGGGGCCTGAGGCAGAGGGTAAGTCGCCAAACAAGCACAACAAGGTGTATATTTATGTTGAGCCTCTTGAGCCCCATGTCAGGGAGCTTATCAGGAACGGGGACTTGCCTGAGGGTCGCATCAAAAAGAAGGATTTGGCAATCAGGGATACCCTTGTTGATGTTGGTTATGACAATGACACTGCGCTTGCAGTCAAGGACATTTACAAGGGTAATTTCTTCATTGACAAGACAAAGGGGATTGTGCAGATAGGCGAGGTTATGGAATTGTTGCTTGACGGGTTTGAGCAGGTCATGGACGGCGGTCCGTTGGCGCGAGAGCCGTGCTTTGGGGTCAAGGTTGTGATGTCAGATCTCAAGCTCCACGAGGATGCAATCCACCGCGGTCCTGCGCAGATGTATCCTGCTGTCAGGGAGTCCATTAAGACGTCAATGATGGGTGCAGGTCCTGCAATCTTTGAGCCTATGCAGACCCATCTCATAGAGGCTCCTGTTGATTACACTGGCGAAATGACAAAGCTCGTGATGAACAAGCGCGGCCAGGTGCTTGAGCTCACGCAGGAGGGAATGCTCTCAATAATAAAGGCAAAGCTTCCTGTTGCTGAAATGCTTGGGTGGAGCTCTGATTTGAGGTCTGCCACAGGCGGTCGCGGGACAAGCTCGCTTGTTGACCAGGTGTTTGAGCGCCTTCCTTCTGAACTTCAGGACAAGGTGGTCAGGCAGATAGTCCAGCGCAAGGGGCTCACAGCAGGAATGCTCGGGGCTTGAGCGTCCGATAGCTTTATAAATAGGCGCCGTTCCCATCGTCTATAACCAAATTTCAAGATACAGAGGGGTGCAAAGAGGCAAAAATGCCGTTGGAAGCCCCTGTGAGATTGGAGGTATCATTATGGCAAAAGGAAAACCGCATGTAAACCTTGTGTTCGTCGGTCATGTCGACCACGGCAAGTCCACTACAGTCGGCAGGCTGCTTTTCGACTCAGGTCACATAGAGGAGCAGGTGCTGAGGAAGCTTAAGGAAGAGGCAGAGCGCCTTGGAAAGGGCGGATTCGAATTCGCATTCGTCATGGACGAACTCAAGGAGGAGCGTGAGCGCGGAGTCACAATAGACCTCACGCACAAGAAGTTTGGCACGCCAAAGTACGACTTCACAATAATTGACGCGCCAGGCCACAGGGACTTCATCAAGAACATGATTACAGGCGCATCGCAGGCAGATGCTGCAGTGCTCGTGGTCGGCTCTGAAGGAGTCCAGGCGCAGACAAAGGAGCACGCATTCCTCTGCAAGACGCTTGGCGTTGCGCAGGTCATAGTTGCGTGCAACAAGATGGACCTGAACAAGTATGACCAGAAGAAGTTTGAGCAGATAAAGGCTGACGCGCTTGCGCTTTTGAAGAGCGTCGGATACAAGACAGAGACTGTCCAGGTAATACCTATTGCCTCATATCCTGGGGACAATGTCGTGAAGAAGAGCACGAACATGCCGTGGTATACGGGCCCGACCCTTATTGAGGCGCTGGACAAGCTTGCTCCGCCTGAAAAGCCGACAAATTTGCCGCTGCGCCTGCCATTGCAGGATGTCTACAACATCAAGGGAATCGGCGTTGTGCCGGTTGGCCGTGTTGAGACAGGGGTAATGAAGGTCGGCGATAAGGTCATCATAATGCCTGCACGCGAAGGAAAGGGTGTGTCAGGCGAGGTCAAGAGCATTGAGATGCACCACGAGGCAATCAATGAGGCTGAGCCAGGGGACAATGTCGGTTTCAATGTCCGTGGCATCGAGCAGAAGGACATTGCCCGCGGCGACGTGCTTGGAAAGTCAGACAACCCGCCCACAGTGGCGACTGAATTCACTGCGCAGCTGGTTGTGCTGAACCACCCGACTGTCATCACAGCAGGGTATACTCCTGTATTCCACATCCACACCTCGCAGGTTGCATGCCAGTTCGTGGAGCTTGTGAAGAAGATAAACCCTGCAACAGGAGAAACATTGCAGGACAAGCCTGACTTCATCAAGAACGGCGATGTGGCGGTCGTCAAGATCAAGCCAATGCAGCCGCTTGTGATTGAGAAGCAGAAGGATATCCCGAAGCTTGCGAAGTTCGCAGTCAGGGACTCAGGAAACACGGTCGCTGCAGGAATGTGCATTGACCTTGTTAAGAAGGCGTAAAAGCCCTCATAAACAGTTTATTTTTAAAATTTTCATTGACCCAACCTTATGCAAAAAGCACGGATCAAGTTGGCGAGCATCGACATCGATAAGCTCAATCAAACATGCGCTTACATTAAAGATATTGCTGACAAGACCGGCGTTGACATAAGGGGGCCTATTCCTCTTCCTACAAAGAAGATGAAGGTGACTACAAAGAGGTCTCCGTGCGGAAGGGGCACTGCAACCTGGGAGCGCTTTGAGATGCGAGTCCACAAGCGCCTCATCGACCTTGGGCTTGATGAGCGGGCCTTGAGGCTGGTAATGCGCGTGCCTATCCCTGAAGGGCTTAATATTGAGATAGAAATGGTTGATGTCTGATTCTTTCCCACAGGATTTATAAATAAGTGCTGTTCGTTTTCCAGCATGCAGGAAATGCTTGATATTGTCAATGGAAGGGACAGGGTTGTGGGAAAAGAAGCCCGTGAAAAATGCCACAAAAAATTCCTTGCCCACAGAATGATTCAGGCATTCGTGTTTGACAAAAAAGGCAGGATATTTGTTGCAAAAAGAAGCAAAAGAAAAGCGGTTTATCCAGGGCTTCTTGATGTTTCCATTGCAGGGCATGTTGATGCAGGCGAAACATACCGCCAGGCGGCGATAAGGGAAATTTTTGAGGAACTTGGCGTCAAGCCGAAAAAAGTCATGAAACTGTTCACGTTCAGGCATAAGGCAAAGCCTGAAAACGCATTTGTCACCCAGTATTCTGCAGAAATTGGCCGCGCAGGCAGGCTTAACAAGTACGAGATTGAAAGCGGCAAATTCATGGAATGGAAGGAAATGCGCAGCATGCTGAGAAGAATGCCGAAGAAATTTGCGCCAACATCAGTTGCAGCGCTGGAAATCTACAGGAAATAAACGCAGGCGCCCGGATTTGAACCGGGAGGCCCGTGAGGGCCCGGTTCTGTCGTTCACATTCGTGAAGTTCGAGACCGGTGCACTACCAGGTTATGCGACGCCTGCACAAGAACATATTCTTATGAAGCATTTTTAAACCTTGCCTTAATTACTGCATGCATGGTAAGAGTCTGGCTTGTCCCGCCTGAGTATCTTGATGACCAGCGCCTGCTTGGCGAACACCTTGAAATCCACATAATTATTGGAGCAATAGCAAAAAGGCATCAAAGGAAAAAAGGAGGGTGGGTAAACCATCCTGAAACAATAAGGTATGAAAACAGGGTAAAGGCGCTCCTTAAAAGGCACCAAAAGCTGATTGAGGAAATGAAAAAGCGCGGCTGGAATGCAGGAAAAATACACAAGACTCCGCTTCCAACAAAAGGCATCCCAAAAAGCGCATTCAGGGACTTCAAGCCGACAAAACAAATGGTTCTTAAGGACATTTCTGACCTGAAAAAGCGCTGGAAAAAGGAGGGAAAGAAAGGCGGAAGGATTCATCTGCCCTAATAGCAGCGCCTTTTCTTGGTCCTGTCACTGATATTTTTTACCAGAAAGTCAGCATCATAGAAGCCAACATACCTTTCAAGCTCCTCACAAGAAACATAAATGACTGTTGTGGGGGTCTTCCTTATCTGCCATTCCTGCGAGATGGAAGGGTTTTCAGTCGCGTTTATCCAGTAAAACTCAATATTGTCAGGCAGCCGTTCAGCAGCAGCCTCATATTCTTTAAGGAACCGCTTGTCATGCTCCCCGCCAGCCTGCAGGAAAGCAACGCACACAAAAGCATCTGATGACACAATCCTGTCTTCAAGCGCCTGGTCTGTTATTTGGGTTACCAACGCCCCCGACGGGATTTGAACCCGTGTCAAAGCCGCGAGAGGGCTTTATCCTTGGCCGCTAGACGACAGGGGCAGTTAACGGCGATAGGATTAGGGCGCTTTTTAAAGTTTGCCTTGTTTTGTCAGCACTTGACAACATTCACAGGCTTCTTTGCCAGGAAGCCCTCAATGTTCTGTATTGTTGTGTCGATTATGCGCTGCAATGCCTCTTTTGAGTAGAATGCGCAGTGCGGGGTTATGATCACATTTGGCTGCTCCACAAGGACATGCGCCTCCAGGAGGGTCTTGTAAGCCGGCTTCATCTCCCTTGCAGGCCTGCCCAACAGCTCAAGCTCCTCCTTTATTGCCCCTTCCTCCTCAATCACATCAAGCCCGACCCCTGAAAATATTTTTTTTGCAATGCCTTCAAGTATTGCTCCTGTCTCAACCACTGCCCCCCTTGAGGTGTTAATCAGTATTGCGCCTTTTTTCACCTTGTTGAGGTTTTTCCTGTTGAGCATGTGGGTTGTTTCCTTTGTCAAAGGCACATGGAAGGTTATTACATCTGATTCTGCAAGGAGTTTTTCAAACGGAACATACTGGAATCCGCATTCTTTTGCAGCATCAAGGTTAGGATAGGTGTCATATGCTATGACTTTCATCCCAAATCCGCATACGCCTATGTGGGCGACATTCCTGCCGATTTTTCCTGTGCCGACAACGCCAAGGGTTTTTCCCTTCAGGTCTGTGCCGCAAAGACCGCTGAACTCAAAGCCGCCCTTGCGGGTTGTCTCTGCTGCCTGCACAATCTTGCGCGACAATGCAAGCAGGAGGGCAAATGTGTGCTCAGCAACAGTCACGTCGCCATAGGCGGGCACGTTTGTCACTGTTATTTTTTTGGCTTTGCATGCCTTAAGGTCTATATGGTCAAAGCCTGTGCTCATCGTGTTCACGAGCTTTGCTTTTGGCAGCTTTGAAATGGCTGCCTTGTCCACTTTTGAATAGATGAAGACGCTGACTGCATCTGCAAGCTTTGCTTTTTCAGCTGTTGCCGCAGTGAGCTTGCCGTCAATAAAAATAAGCTTGTGCGTTTTCAGCCTCTTTTTGAGGTATTCCTTTTCCCAGGGCTCAAGTTCGTAAAATGCTATTGTTGCCACAGGAACATGGCTCAATAATTAGTATTTAAACATTACGACGCCGTAGCCCGGATTACTTGACCAACCGCCGCGGCGGTTGTCAAGTTCCCGCCGACCGCTGGTCGGCGCGATGAACCGGGACCCGGTTCAAATCCCTTCAATGCTTTACGCCGTAGCCCGGATTTGAACCGGGATGCCCTTGCGGGCCAGGCTCTGTGGCGCAGCGCGTTCCAGGCCTGTGCAATACCAGGTTATGCGACTACGGCATATGCCTTGTCGCAAGACCTCTTGTTCTCCGGAACTGCAAGGTTATGCGACTACGGCAAACAATGAAGAATTGAGGATAATCTATTATAAAGCTTTCTTACAAAAAAACAAAAAAGAAAACAATGCGCTTATTTCCTGTGCTTTGTTGTCAGGTGGTGGTAGCCTGAAATAAGCAGCAGAAGCGCAAGCACCAAGAGGCTCCACTTTGTGTTGCCAATCCAAGCAAGATAGCCAGCCACAAGCGCTGCTATGACCGCAAGCCATCCACGCACTTTTTGTTCCATCAACATCACCTCACTGGGCAACGTGCAGAACAGAGTATTTAAGCATTATGGCGGTGGCGTGATTTGAACACGCGACCCACGGCTTATGAAACCGTTGCTCTGCCAGGCTGAGCTACACCGCCATAGCGGGAAAAGGAAAGAAGTTGGTTTAAAAAGCTTCTCACAAGTTTGCCTTTATTGCATCCTGCACTTTTTTCATTTCCTCATCGCTGAGCTTTTTGTGCGGCCAGTGCCTGAGGCCATCATTACTGAAGCGCGGCATTATGTGTAAGTGGGTGTGGAATACTGCCTGGCCTGCTGCTGGCTTTGTGTTTATGCCGACATTGAACCCGTCTGCTTTTACTGCCTTCATCACTGCTGTTGCTATCTTTTTTGTGCGCGTTATCATGTCGCTGAGCACATCATCAGGAGTCTCAAGCAGGTCAGCGTGGTGCGCCCTTGGGACAACAAGCGTGTGTCCTGGGTTGACAGGCATTATGTCAAGGAATGCGAAGATTTTGTCATTCTCATAGACTTTCATTGCAGGAATCTTCCCTGCAATGATTTTGCAGAAAATGCAGTCATCCATACTTGTCACCTCAGAGGAATTTCTCGATTTCAGTCAGGCTTTTTATTTTGTTCTTGTATTCGCGCGTGCCTTTGCGGTCAATCAGCACAGCCATTACTCCTGCGTGCTCTGCGCCTGCAATGTCTGTCTCAAGGCTGTCTCCGACCATTATTGCCTCGTCCTTGGTTACGCCAAGCTTTCCGAGGGCAACGTCAAACATTTCAGCGTCTGTCTTCAGCAGGCCTGTCTCGTACGAGAAGCATACTGCGTCAAAGAGCCTGTCAAACCCGAATTTTTCAAGCATTCCGTCAACAGACAGTTTTGGGGTGTTTGATACGATTGCAATCTTTATTCCCCTGCTTTTCAGCATTTCAAGGGCTTGCATTGTGTCAGGGTAGGGCTTTGCGAGGAGCTTGTTCTTGTTCCATACCCCAATGAGCTTCTCAATGACCCAGTCAGGCGCCCTGAGCCCGAATGCGTCAAACGCGTCCCTGAACATTTTTGCCTGGTCGTCGTACGGCTTTGTCATTGCTATCCGCTCGAATTTTTCAACAAATTCGCCAAACACCATTCCTGGGCGCATGAACCTGTAAGTCTGCTTGAGGGGCGAATATGCGCCCTGCTGCACAAGCGTTCCCCAAAAGTCAAACAGCACTGCTTTTTTCATGATGGACCAGCGGGGATTTGAACCCCGAGCCTCACCGCTGCCAGCGGCGCGTTCTGCCGGATTGAACTACTGGCCCTTTACATATATAACTTACGCATGGACCCCCCGGGAATTGAACCCGGCGCCTCACCCGTGCGAGGGGTGCGTTCTGCCGATGAACTAGGGGCCCGAATGTTATAAGAATTTGTCGTTTTATTTGCTTTAAAAAACTTCTTATTCGCCGTTCTTCTTGAAGTACTTGTAGATTGGCTGCTGTTCGCCTGCGGCAAATTCCTTGTTTGCGTACCTTGCCATGACATACAGCAGGTCAGAAAGCCTGTTCATGTACTTTATTATTTCAGGATTCAGCGGGTATTGCTGGCTTAGCGAGACTATAAGCCTTTCAGCGCGCCTGCAGACTGTTCTTGCAAAATGCAGGAAAGTGCTTGCCTGCGTGCCTTTTGGCAGGATGAATGACTTTGGCTCTGTCAGCAGCACGTCAAGCTCGTCAATGTGGTTTTCCAGCTCTTTTACCTGCTGGGGTGATGTTAGCGGCAGCTGCTTTGTGCCTGTGCTTGCCTTGCTTGTGAACCAGGAAAGCTCTGCTCCAAGCGTGAAAAGGTCGTGCTGGGCCTTGATTAGTATCTGCTGGATTTTTTCGTCTGTTACAAAGCCGAGCGTGACTCCAAGCACGCTGTTTAGCTCGTCAAGGGTGCCTGTTGCCTCTATTCTTAGGTCGTTTTTTGAGACCCTTTCCCCTCCGACAAAGCTGGTTTTCCCCTCATCGCCTGTTTTTGTGTAGATTTTCATTGGAGCAGCTCTGTGCCGCACACCTGGCACAGCCCTTTTCCTTGGGAGAACTGCAGCGAGGCCCCGCATTCAGAGCAGCGCAGGAACGGGTTCTGCCCTTTCTGCTCTTCCTTCTGGTCAAACCTTTTGGCGTGCGACACCTGTATTACCTGCTGGTCAAGGCTTTTGTCGCGGTAAACAGTCAGCCCTTTGCAGCCGAGCTTGTATGCAAGTATGAACCCCTGTGAGACTTCCTGCAGGCTTGCATCAGCAGGGAAATTAATTGTCTTGGAAATTGCGTTGTCAACGTGCTTTTGGAATGCTGCCTGCATCCTGATGTGCCATTCAGGCATTATTTCCTGTGCTGTCACAAATACCCTTTTGACGTCATCAGGAATTTCAGGAATGTGCTGTATTCCGCCCTTGTCTGCAATTTCCCTTATCAGCTGGTCTGAGTAAAAGTTCCTTTTCTTGGCGACTTTTGAGAAGACTTTGTTGACATACACGAGGTCAGTGTCGCCCATCACGTTCTTGACAAAGGATATTGCGAAATTCGGCTCTATTGACGGCGAGACATCTGCTATCATGCTTATTGTGCCTGTTGGCGCGATTGTTATCAGCCCTGCGTTCCTTAATGGCAGCCCCCTTTGCGAAAACGTGCTTTCAGCCCATGAGGGGAATGTTCCGCGCTGTTCTGCGAGCTCCATGCTTTTTGCCACAGCCTCTTCCTTGATGAACTTCATTATTTTTTCACACCATTCAAGCCCTGATTCAGAGTCATAAGGCACGCCTATGTGGTAAAGCGTATCTGCAAAGCCCATTATGCCCACTCCTATCTTCCTTGTTGCCTTGCTTGCCCTTTCTATTTCCTGCAATGGGTATTTGTTCACGTCAATGACGTTGTCAAGCATGTGGACTGCATCGTGGACCAGTTCCTTGAGCTTTTCCCAGTTCATGTCTCCTTGTTTGACGCAGGAGAGCAGGTTGATTGCAGCCAGCGGTGCTGACTCGTAAGGCAGCAATGGCTGGTCCCCGCACGGGTCTGTTGCCTCTATTTCGCCAAGCGCAAGCAATGGGTTGTGCTGGTTTATCCTGTCTATGAAAATCAGGCCCGGGTCTCCGCGCTGCCAGGCAAGGGCGATGATGTTGTCAAACACGCCCCTTGCAGAAAGGGTCGTTACTGGCTGTCTTGTCCTTGGGTTTATTATTTGGTATTCCCTGTCGTTCAGCACTGCCTCCATGAAAGTGTCAGTGACTCCGACTGATAGGTTGAAGTTGGTGAAGCTTTTGCCGTCTGCCTTGAGGTTGATGAATTCAAGTATGTCTGGGTGGTCTACCCTCAGGATTCCGATGTTTGCCCCCCTTTGTGCCCCGCCTTCCTTTATTATGTTGGTTGATGCGTCAAAAAGCCTCATAAATGCTGTGGGTCCTGTTGACTGGCCTTGGCTTGTCACGATGATGTCGTGCTTTGGCCTGAGCTTTGAGAATGAGAATCCTGTGCCGCCTCCTGTCTTGTGTATCATTGCGGCGTGCTTTAGCGCGTCAAAAATGCTTTCTATTGAGTCTTCGACAGGCAGCACAAATGATGCAACCAGCTGCTGAACTGAAGTTCCTGCATTCATCAGTGTCGGCGTGCTTGGCAATAGTTCGAGCTTGCGCATCCTTTCGTAGAAGCGCTCTGTTGTTGCAGCAACATCTCCGCCGTAAAATGCGTCTGCCTGTGCTATGTTTGCCGCGACGCGCCTGAACATTTGGGAGGGCGTCTCAAGGAGCTTTCCGTCTGCGTCTTTTTTCAGGAATCTTTTCTCAAGAACCTTAAGGGCATTCAGTGAAAGGTCTACTTCTTCGTCTGTCTGCCCCTGCAGTATTGCTTTTTTGAGGTTTCTTAGTTCTGTTCTTTTTTGCCTGTAAAGGATGTATGCCTTTGCAATCTTTGCTTCCCCGCTTGAAATCAGGGTTTCCTCCACTATGTCCTGCATATCCTCGACAGAGGGGGTTTTTTCGGTTCCGAATCTTGACTCTGCTGTTGCAATCACTTTCGTGGCAAGGGATTGTGCAAGCCCCATGTCAGGCGAGCCCACTGCCTGCGCTGCCTTGAAGATTGCGGTTGCAATTTTCTCAGGGTTGAAGTCAACTACCCTGCCGTTCCTCTTTACAATCTTTGTCAGAATGGCCATAATATCCTGAAATTTTCCCCCGAGGATGTTCTAGAACTCTGGATTTTTAAGCTTTGCGATACGCTCATTAAACAACAGCCCCAAGCAATGCACAGAAAGAAATTCAATTATCGTTGGCACCGCGACTGTAAGGAGATGTTATTAGCAGTATTCATTTAATGAAGTTTTTACGAACATCCTGTTGTTGAGCCGCAGTTGACGCACTTGTAGCAGGTTCCGCTTCTGACTGTGAAGTGGCCGCAGCTTGGGCAGGGAGGCGCGTCTGCTGACATGCTCTTCAGGTGGGCGCTTACAGCATCAGCTGCTGGTGCGCTTGGCTTTGGGGCGCTTGGTGCTGGCAGTTTTTGCGATGCAGGCTCTGCCTTTGGTGTTTTTGCCTCTGGCTTGACGTGCACGAGGTCTGTCCTGCCCAGGTATTCCAGTCCGAGCACCCTGAATACAAAGTCAACAATGCTTGTGCTTGTCTTGATGTTGGGGTGCGTGGTCATTCCTGCAGGCTCAAAGCGCGTGAACGTGAATGCGTCAACGAATTTCTCAAGAGGGACTCCGTGCTGCAGCCCTATTGATACTGCCTGTGCTATGCAGTTCATCAGGCCCCTCATTGGCGAGCCTTCCTTGTGCATGTCTATGCTGAATTCCGCAAGCGAGCCATCTGGGAACTCTCCTGTACGTATCATCAGCCTGTTTCCTGCAACAACAGAGTCAACTGTCAGCCCTGCTCTTCTTGATGGCAGTGTTTTTGAGTCTGCTGTCCTGGGCTTGTCTGCCTGTGCTTCTGTCTTTTCCTTTGTGCCTGCTGTCAGTGGCTGTGACAGTTTGCACCCGTCGCGGTAGACTGCAACTGCCTTTAAGCCGAGCTTCCAGCTGTCCACATATATTTTCTCAATGTCCTCAACTGTTGTCTCATTTGGCAGGTTGACTGTCTTTGAAAGGGAGCCTGAGAGGAATGGCTGGATTGCTGCCATCATCCTGATGTGCCCCATTGGGTTTATGAAGCGCTTTCCATTGCCGCACTTGTTCGCGCAGTCAAAAACCGCAAGGTGCTCCTCCTTGATGTGCGGCGCGCCTTCTATAGTGCCTGTCTCAAGTATGTGTGCCTGTATGTCCTTGATTTCATCATCAAGGTAGCCGAGCATCCTCAGCGCCCTTGGGATGCTTTGGTTGATTATCTTGAAGAAGCCTCCGCCTGCAAGCTTCTTGTACTTGACGAGCGAGAAGTCTGGCTCAACCCCTGTTGTGTCGCAGTCCATCAGCAGCCCGATTGTCCCTGTCGGAGCAAGCACTGTCACCTGCGCGTTCCTGTAGCCGTATTTTTCCCCAAGCTCCACCGCATTGTCCCAGTCATCCCTTGCTGCCTTTAGCAGGTCTGGCGGGCAGTGCCTTACGTCTATCTTGTATGCCGCATCCCTGTGCTTTCTCATCACGCGCAGCATCGGCTCCCTGTTTTTTGCAAATCCTGCGAATGGCCCTTTTACTGCAGACATTTCAGAGGAGACGCAGTATGCGTGGCCTGTCATTATTGCAGTGAGAGCGCCTGCAATTGCCCTTCCCTTGTCAGAGTCATATGGTACTCCCATTACCATGAGCAGCGTGCCAAGGTTTGCGTAGCCAAGCCCGAGAGCCCGGAATTCGTGGGTGTTTTTCGCGATTGAGCTTGTGGGATAGCTTGCAAAGTCAACCAGTATTTCCTGCGCAATCAGCAATATCCTGCACGCGTGCCTGTATCCCTCAATGTCAAAGCTTCCATCCTCATTCAGGAACTTCATGAGGTTTATGCTTGCAAGGTTGCAGGATGAGTCGTCAAGGAACATGTACTCGCTGCACGGGTTGCTTGCCTTTATCCTGTCTGTGTTCGGGCAGGTGTGCCAGTCGTTTATTATTGTGTCAAACTGGATTCCCGGGTCTGCGCACGCCCATGCTGCCTGCGCTATCTGCCGCATCATATCCCTCGCATCATATTCCTTGTGGACTTCGCCTGTTGTGCGGAACCTTGTCTTCCACTTTCCGCCTGTGAGGTATGCCTGCATGAACTCGTCAGGAACCCTTACTGAGTTGTTTGAGTTCTGGCCCGCGACTGTCTGGTATGCCTCACCGTTGAAGTCTGCCGGGTATCCTGCTGCGACCAATACCTTGACTTTCTTTTCCTCATTGACTTTCCAGTTTATGAAGTCAATTATTTCAGGGTGGTCAAGGTCAAGGCACACCATTTTTGCTGCCCTTCTTGTTGTCCCCCCTGACTTCATCGAGCCTGCTGCGCGGTCAAATACTGCTAAAAAGGTCATTAGGCCCGAGCTTGTTCCTCCGCCTGCGAGCTTTTCGTACTTGCTCCTTAATGCGGAGAAGTTTGTGCCTGAGCCAGAGCCGTACTTGAACAGCCTTGCCTCGCTCTTGACAAGGTCAAAGATGCTCATGAGGTCGTCCTGTATTGACTGGATGAAGCACGCAGAGCATTGCGGTCTGGCATATGCCCCTGATGTCTTCTGGATGCTCTGGCTGTCAAAGTCCCAGTACCAGTTTCCGCCTGTTCCTGAGATTCCGTACTGGTGGTAAAGCCCGCAGTTGAACCATACTGGCGAGTTAAACGCCCCTTTCTGGTTGATTAGGATGTGCGCGAGCTCCATTTCAAAAGTGTCTGCGTCTTCTGCTGTCTGGAAGTAGCCCATTGACTCCCCTGCAAGGCGTATTGTGTTTGTAATTCTGTGGATGACCTGCCTTACGCTTGTTTCGTGCCCTGTTCCAGGCACTCCGGCCTTTCTGAAGTATTTTGATACCACTATGTCTGTTGCAAGTTGGGACCAGTTTTTTGGGATTTCAGCGCCTTCAAGCTTGAATACGACCTTGCCGTCAGGCTCTGCAATGACAGAGGAGCGCTTTTCGTACTCAAGCTCATCAAAAGGGTGCACTCCTGGTCTGGTGAAGCGCCTGCTTATTTTCAGCCGCTTGTCATTAAATTCAATCTCAGATGAAAACAAGTCCTCAACTGCCTTTGCAGAATCGCTGTTGGTCGTCAACCCCATTTTTATCCTCTTTAACCAAGCCCTCTTTTTTTGTATTTGACTGAAACTGGGGGAAGGGTTTATAAATTTTATTGTGATGATAAAACTATTAAAGCAAATACATTTTCAGCTTTAATATGGGGTTAATCAAGTGCTTTGGTTTCAATCTTCTTCATACTCTTGATTCCGGCCAGTTTTTCAGGCATCACCTGCATGATGGCTGGTATTATATAGTTACCAGGGAGAAGGTTTTCAGGGCTCGCCAGGATGGTAATAAGCTGTTTTTTGAGGGCGCTTCTGAGCGTTTTGTCAGGCATTTTTTCGGGCTTGATGAGAATTATCTTGAAATAATGCACCAATTGTCTAAAGACCCTGCGCTCAGGATCGCGATTAAGAAATATCCAGGTCTTCGCATCATAAGGCAGGACCCTTGGGAGTGCACTGTTGGATTCCTTTGCTCGCAGTTCTCAAACATAAAGAAAATTAAGAAGAACATGGAATGCATTGCTGAAAAGTTTGGCAAGCCAGTGATTTTCAGGGGTAAAAAGTTTTACACATTCCCTTCTCCTGGTGCTTTGAAAGATATTGCAAAGCTGAAGAAGTGCAGTGTTGGTTTCAGGGCAAAGTATATTGCTGGCGTTAATGCAAGAGTGAGTGATGTTTGGTTTGCGGGATTGAGAAAACTGACTTACAAGCAGGCGAGAGAGAAATTAATGGAGCTTCCTGGGATTGGGGAAAAGGTTGCTGACTGCATTCTTTTGTTTTCCTTGGGCTTTACCGAGAGCTTTCCTGTTGATGTCTGGATGGAAAGGGTGTTGAAAGAGTGTTATCCAGAGGCAAAAAAGATGAAGCTTAATCAGATGGGTGATTTCGGGAGGAAAAAATGGGGCAGGATGGCAGGCTATGCCCAGCAGTATTTGTATCATTGGAGGAGAATGCATGGTAAGCCACGCTGAGATTGACATTGTTTTGAAAAAACTTCTTAAGTCGCAGGGCAAAAAGACAATGCTTGGCAGGCTTGGGCAGAAGTATGATGCGTTCAAGGTGTTGATATCGACGATTTTGAGCGCGCGTGCAAAGGATGAGGTTACTGAGGTTGTTGCTGCTGATTTGTTCAGGAAGTATCCGACTGCAGCCAGGCTTGCTATCGCCAAGAAGGCTGATGTGGCAAAGATAATCAGAAAGATTGGTTTTTACAACAACAAGTCAAGGAATGTCATTAATGCCTCAAGAATGTTAATGAAAAAGTTTGGTGGAAAAGTGCCTCAGGAACTGGATAAACTGCTTGAACTGCCTGGTGTTGGAAGGAAAGTGGCTAATTGCGTGCTTGTTTATGCTTTTGGCGTGCCTGCACTGCCTGTTGATACGCACGTGCACAGGGTTTCAAATAGATTGGGCTGGGTGAAAACAAAAAGCCCTGAGAAGACAGAGCTTGCTCTTGAGAGGATTGTGCCGAGGAAGCACTGGCTTGTTGTCAATGAGGCATTTGTGAGCCACGGCAAGGGCATTTGTGTTCCAGTGTCGCCTTTTTGCTCAAAATGCCCAATAATTAAATACTGCAAGCGCATTTCAGTGCTAAAATCGAGGTGAGACTATGGAAGTGTGGCTGTGGATTCCGCTTTTGGCTGTTGCAGTGCTGTTTTTGGCAATGTCAATACTGCTTATGTTCAGGGAATTGTTCAGGACAAAAGTGCTTCAGTGGGCGCATCATCATAAGTCGCAGGTGAAGGATGAGGCAAAATGGGTTTGGCTCCTCACATTCCTTTTGACTCTTGGTGTTGGCATCGGGGAATATGTAAAGAGCGGCAATCCTGTGATGTCAGCAGAATACACTTCAATGGCTGTTGTTGGGCTTGTGCTTCTTGCGCTCGGCTTTAACACTTGGCTTAAGGCAATGGTTGCAAGAAAGCAGTTTTTGTGGTTCTTGCAGGTTCTTGAGCCAAAAGAGGAATTGCCCCCTTACTCGACAAACGGGATTTATGCAACAATAAGGAATCCGCGCGACCTTGGATTATTGCTTGTTGTTGCCGGCCTTGCGTGCGCGCTTTCATTGAAGTTCATGCTTGTTTTCACAGTGCTTTTGCTTCTGGCAACAGCATACAGGGTGAGCTCAAGGGACAGGGTGCTGATTGAGAAATACGGCAAAGAATACGCAAACTATATGAACAGGACAAGGAAACTGATACCTTACATATACTGAGCGGGGTGAAGATAATGGAACAGCCGTATTCAGATATTGAGAGGCAGGAGCTGGAATTTGAAAGGAAGTACAAGACCCTTCTTTCTGATGTTGGTCATGGACTAATTTGCGCTGACAAGGCGCATGTTATGCTGATGCTTGATTATGCAAAGCTGAAGAACAACCCGCAAGCATCCCGCGATTGCGTTTATGCAGGCAGGGAGTATGACATTCTTGAGGCATTGACTCTTGCTGAGGAGCGCGCAAGGCTTGGAATGGATGATAGTGCAACAAAGAGCCTTGCCCAGCTTGCAGAGGAAAAAATGCCTGAGCGCGAAAAAAGTTTTTCCTGGCTTGTCCCTGTCTGCGCATTGGGTCTTGCGTTCGGGCTTTCTTTTATTTCAGGCGACAGGTCAAGGGTTCCTGACTGTGGGATAAGGGCTCCTGGGGAAATAAGGCATCGCGAGTATTATCAGCCGCAGTTCCTCAGGGATGATTACAAGAGGAAAGAGCCTGAAAAGGAAGAGAAAAAGCAGGATTCTGCGCCAGAACGGGAATAAGCCACTGGTCACTGGACAGGGATACTGAGATTTTTTAAGCAGGCAGGGTATTGCTGGCTGTTATGCTTCGCAACACGTTTCTTTTTTTGCCCAAAGTGAGACTGGCAACAGAGCAGAAAATCTGGGCTCAGGGAGTGCATGACTGGAATTCTTTTGTTGAGGCAAAAAGCATAAAGGGCTTTTCTGCAGGGAGAAAAGAGCAGGCTAATGCCAAGATTCACGAGTTCAAGAATGAGTTGTGGAATGAGAACCTGAATTATTTGTCAAAAAGCATTCCTTCATCAGAGCATTGGCGCTTGTATGACCATTTGAGGGATGATGCTGTTTTTCTTGACATTGAAACAAATGGTTATTATGGGAGCATTACCGTGGTTGGGCTGTATGATGGCAATGACACAAAAACTTTTATCCGTGGATACAACCTTGACAGGAGCCTTATTGAGAGGGAGTTGCAAAAGGCAAAAATGGTTGTGACTTTCAACGGCAGCAGTTTTGATTTGCCTGTGATTGAGCGCTTTTTTGGGCTGCGCCTGCACAAGCCGCACATTGACTTGCGGCATGTCTGCTCGCGCATTGGCCTGACTGGCGGACTTAAGGCGATTGAAAAACAGCGCGGAATAAAGAGGGCTGATGATGTTGAGGGTGTTTCCGGAAGTGACGCTGTTTATTTGTGGGAGCAGTTCAGGGCAACAAAGGATACTGATTATTTGAACACGCTGATCAGGTATAATGAGGAGGACATTGTGAATTTGAAGCCTCTTGCTGATTATGCAGTAAGGGAATTGTGGGCAAGAACATTTATAAACGGAAGAAAGGAATAATATCCTATGAAGGTTTATTCAAAAGATAACATTGAAACAGCGCGCCAAATGTTCAAAAACCTGTTTTACCGCCTGAACAAGGTGAATGTTGCTGGCAAGAAACTGGAATTCTTTGACATTCCGCAGCAGCGCAATCCAGACCTGCCCTGCTTTGCTTATGTGTGCGCAGGCAAGAAAGAGGATGGATATGTTATTGGCGTGAGCGATGAGGTTTATGAGCCGTACAAGAAATTATGGGCATTCCACGAGTTTGTGGAATATGCTGAAAACGGCGCTGACAACAAGATTAGGTGCATTGATGCCCTTGACATTGAGCTTTGCGCTGCATCAATTGAGCTTGTTTCGGCAAATGCGTTCAGGAGATATGTGGCTGCAAGGAAGGAGTTTTTCGAGAACCTTGTCAAGTACGTCAGGGAAAAGCCAGACCAGTACACGCAGAGCGATATCAGCGAGTATGAGGAAAGCCTTGCACTACTTGTGCGCCTGAATGCGTCTTCCTGAGACAGGTTTATAAATAGTGTCCTGCAACTTTTCTTTATGAAAACATTGTTCATTCATGCGCACAGCACAAGAAAGGTTGTTATTCCTCGTGCTGTGCTGAAAAAACTGCCCAGGAAAGTTGGTGTTGTTGCAAGCATTCAGTTCGCCAACCAAATTCCGGCTATTGTGAAGCAGGTTCCTGGCTCAATTGCAGGCGGACAGGTGCTTGGTTGCAATGCAGCAATGGCATTAAAGCTTGCTTCAAGGGTTGATGCTTACCTGTTTGTCGGCAGTGGTGTTTTTCACCCGATAAATGTCGCAATCCAGTCAAAAAAGCCTGTTTTTTGCTTTAATCCTTACACAAACGAGTTCAAGGAGCTTGACAAGAACGAAGTTTTGGCTTATGAAAAGGCAAGGAAGGGTGCTGTCTTGAAGTTTTTGAATGCAAAAAGTGTTGGGATTATTGTGAGCACAAAACCAGGGCAGAAAAACCTGCAAAGGGCACTGCAGTTGAAGAAAAAAGGGGACAAGGAATACTTTATTTTTGCCTGCGACACTTTTGATTTCAGGCATCTGGAGGACTTTAACTTCATTGACTGCTGGGTCAACACTGCCTGCCCGCGAATGGATGACCAGAAGGCAGGAATTGTGAGCATAAATGACTTGGTTTCTGAAGGCATTGTGAAGTTCAAGCACGTTCCAGAAGGGTATGAAGTGCCGATTTGGATGGGGACTAAGGGGTTTGCACTGAAGTAATCAAGTTGTTATCTTCACTGATTCAGAAACACTTGCCTGTGTTAATTCTGCGCCTATGCCCCTGCCGATGTTGTAGCTGGATATGCCGATAATTTCCTCAAATAAGGGCTTTTTCTTCTTGAACTCATAAGTTTTTGCTGTAATGTTGAGCTTTTGCTCTATGTACTTGATTGCGTCGTCCTTGTTTCCTATTGCGTCAACAAGCCCTGCATTCTTTGCCTGCGCGCCTGTGAGCACAAAGCCGTTTGCGAGCTCTTTTACTTTTTCAACAGGCATGTTCCTGTTTTCTGCAACGGAATTTATGAATTCGTTGTATACCTCGTCAAGCATTTTCTGGAACAATGCCTCTTCCTCAGGGGTCATTTCCTTCCATCGCGTGCCTGCGTCCTTGTACTGGCCTGACACGAGCCTGCGGTAAGTTACGTTGTAGTCCTTCAGCAGCCCTGCAAACTCAAGCCTTGAGCCTGCAACGCCTATGCTTCCCGTCAATGACATTTTGCTAGCGAAGATGTAGTCTGCTGCTGATGCGACCCAGTATGCGCCTGAAGCGCCTGTTTCGCGGATTACTGCAACAACTGTCTTGTTTGCGTCCTTGACTGCCCTTGCTATTTCCTCTGTTGCCACAGGGCTTCCGCCAGGGCTGTCTATCTCAAGCAGT
>JAWABQ010000003.1:0-61217 GCA_038884575.1 Candidatus Woesearchaeota archaeon | reverse complement strand
GACGCTTGCCTTTGCAGTCTGCGTCTTTACAGCAGTGTTCGTTGCAGCCACAGTTGCCTGTGCGCTGACAGCCTGCTGCTGTGCCTCCTGACGCTGCTTCTCAAGTATGGTTGCAAGGGCAGCTTCACGCTCCTGTGTAAGCTGTGCAGCCTGCTTGAGGCTGTCAGTCATGGCTTCCTTTTCGGCAAGCTGCCTCTGAAGCTCATCAGCACGCATTGCCTGCTCGGCATAAGCATCATTGATGTCAGTGAACACCCCAATGCTGTACACTGTGGTTGCCGTAAGGGCAACTGAGAGGAATGCTATGACCAGCATCAATGCATTGTTAACGTTCTTGTGGATGAATGCCATATAGACACCCCCTGTTTAATGACTACTTAGAAGTGGTACTAATATTTAAAGCTTTCGTTTTACTCACACCCACTGTGACATTTTTGTCATATTGCCATTTTAAGCCATTATTGGCGAAGAAACCTGGCATTTTATGCCCAAAAAATCAGGCCTTTTGGCTCCTAATTCCAAGGAATTTCAGCTTTCTGTGCAGCACTTCATACCTTAGCTTGGCCTGCTTTGCAGCCTGCGCTATGGTCGGGCACTCCTTCAAAAGCTGGCCCAGATAAGCCTTTTCAAACTCGTGCTCTGCCTCCTTAAGGGTCAGATGAGTTTCTGGCAGCTCTTTTACGATGTCCCCTGAAATAGCCTCTGTTTGCGCAGAAAGTGCCTTATATTTGATTGGGTTCAGGGCAGACTTGTACTGCTCCAACACCCCCTGAATAATGCCCTGCACAGCAGCCTGGCGTGCATAGGAAGGCTCTGCGTCCTCGCGGAATTTCAGCGCCGGAACCTTCAGGGACAATACAAGCCTGTGTATGCTCCTCCTGTCCAGGCCTGCCACACTGGCAGCTATTGAGATGTTTCCGAGGTGTATTTTCAACAGCCTCATCAAATAAGCCCTTTTGAATGCCTTCTTTGCCTGCTTGAAAGGGAGCTTTGTGTCAATGGGAATGTCCAGAAGCGTTGAGCGCTTGAGCTGGTCAGAAATGTCTGCCTCAATGTTTGAGACCTTTACCCCGAGGTATTTCTGCATTGCGCTGCCGACTATGGGCTTGACCTTTTGGTCAACAGCAGTTTCAAGCTCTGAGTTCATAGCTACCAGTTAGTAACAACTACTATATTAACTTTATGATTTTTTTGTCACAGTGAAGTTTGCTAAGGCTTTTATTGACCTGCCTAATGTCCATTCCTGGTTTTCCATTAAGCCTTTTTCAGCAAAAGGACAATGCATTGGACAAGAACCTTTTTACGATTGCAAGCAAGGTTATCGCCCACAAAAGCGAGTGTCTCAGTATCCAGAATGCAAAAAGCACGTTTGTCACAGAATACAGTAATAAATTGCGCGCGCTTGCAAACAATTATCTTGGCGTCTTCGCACTTTGACAAATAATGCCTCCTTGATTAAGAGGCTTGGGCAGGAAGCAGGGTTCTGAATTTTGGTCTGCTGCTTGCTGATTTTTGTTGCACCCATCAAAACTTCTGCGAAGCTTTAAAAAAAGCAAAACCGTATTTAATCCAATGGTGCAAGCCACTAATTACTTCACAAAGGAAAATTTTTCACTCGATTCATTCAGGGAGAAGGCAAAAGAATACCTTAACAACAAGTCTCAAACACCAGTATGCGTTGCTCCTGCAAACCTCGTGGTCAAACAAGCAGGGAGCAGTGTCCGTTTTACTTTTTCTGAAAGGCTTCTGGAGGACATACTAAAACATCCTGAAGAGTACAAGAAGGACTTCACAGCAGCACTCACTTACGGCTACATCGGAGGGTCAAACGGCGGAAGGAACGGGATTGTCAGGCTGAGACGGGAGGACAGGAAGATGCAGAATGCAATAGACGATTACCTCCGGACTCATCTTGAGTTCCTCGCTGATGTTTATGATATTGGAAAAACAACAGGAAATGAACTTCCAAGAGCCTTAGAGGGTGTCAAGATTGTTGTGCACCGCACAAACGGCATAAGGACTATTGGAATCCGCGACCCAAAAACAAACAACATTCATTTCTTTGACCGCGCATCTTACCGTTTATGAGTCTTCAAAAAAGGAAAAAAGGGCCTCGGCAAGAAAGCCTTGCTGACAGGATAGAGCGGCTTTCATCAATTCTCCAGTCTGCAAACCATTCAGAAAGGCAGGCTTACTACAGAGAGATATCTGACTGGCTGGAAAGCCCGCGTGACAGGCCGCTTGCAACAGGGCTCTCAGGCCGGCTTGGAATCCGGAAAAATGCACCTGAAATACTCAAACTGCTTCAGGCAAGCACTGACCCCTATGAATGCAGCAAGTATATTCTTGCGCTTGGCCAGCTTGAATACATTCCTGCAGCAGAACTAATACGGTCCAGGTTTTTGCGCGGAAAAACAAGGAATGCAGCAATGGTTGCATTAATGCTGATAAATCCTGCAAGTGTGAAATACGAATTCAGGGAATACGCCCAGCAGGACCAGAAGCGCGCTGCTGTCCTTGCCGGCATCGTGCTTGAAGAATATCATACCAAACACGGACTAAAAGGCATTCAATGGTACCTCTCCGTAATCCCAAAGGAAGTCCTTAAAAAGGTTCCATCATTGTTCCGCCTTCCAAGCGGGCTTCTGGATTGTGTCAGGAATTACACCCGGCGCACCTGAAATATTTCCACAGGGGTGCCGTGGGGGAACTTTACCTCTATTATTTTGGGCCACCTCCTTGGCGGGCCGATTGTTGTCGGCACAATGCTTGTCCTGAAGAACAAAACATAATCAACGCTGCCTGTCCCGCCGATGAGCGCATAAATGTTGCGGACTGCAGTCTTGTCTATTTTCATGAAATAATCAACAATAGCAGGCGGCGCTTCAAATGCAGGAATCATTTCGTCCTCCTCCGCAGCCTCAAGTATTCCCACCACACTGAGGCGCCTGAACTCATTAATTGTCATCATCCTGCCATACGACCTTGTCTTTCCGCGCTTCAGCCTCTTGGATACCAGCTTTGCCCTACATGCGGACTCAATATCTTCAAAAAACTTCAGGGCAAGCGCTGCCTGCGGCTTTATCATTGCGTACTTGTCAAGCGTGTCAGCACTTTCTATGAGCAACAACGCATTGTGCATTCCGCTCGATGCCTTCTGGTTGAGCGCACTGATTTTTTTGAGAATGGTCCGCACCCTTTTTGCCTGCGCTCTTGCAGCACTAACAAGGGCAATTCCTGCCGGCCGTGATGGAATTGCATCAGGGTATGATGCAATGATTTCAAGCCTCCTCCTTATTTCATCAACATAATCAGCACAGGTTTTTCTGCCGAAAACAGCCATGTTTGTGATGGAATCAGAACAGGAAATAAACCTTTCGGAATTCTCAGCACTGCACGATAGAAGTTCCCTGTACGCACACCTCGCTGCCTGCTGCGCCCTTGAATTCCTCAGTGCCAAGGACATTCACTGCAGCTATCACAAGAGAGTCTGTTTTTCCCGCGACAAGTATTGCCTTGTTACCGTTCTGTGACTCGTAAAGCCTGATAAGCCCCTTGTTATGAGGCAAAGGCGCTGACTCGCATGGCGAGGGGTTGTTCAGCAGGCGGGCAACAACCTCGTTGTTGCAGGCATTTCCGACAATAATCGCATTGTATCTTGATAGGTCTTTTATCTCGCTTGCAAGCATGCTGAATCCTATTGGTTTGTTTCCCGGCGTTCGCGCCATAAGGTTTGAAACAGCCACGACATAGCTTGATGGCGCTTCATCGCCAATGATTGTGATAAAGTTTGTCTTGAAATTTGCGCCGTCCATAAAGAATGAGGGATAAATCCCAAGGTCTTTTGATGACTTGTCCATTTCCTGCTGTATTATGATTCTAGTTTTTGATTCTTCTACCGGCTTTTGCTCCTCTTGATCCTGCTGTGCTTCCTGTTTTTTTTGCGCTTCCTGTTCAGCAAGTTTTTCCTGCACTTGTGCTCTTGCCTGTTCTTCAATTTGTGCTATTTCCTGCGTGATGTTTGGCGCAGGCTTTCTATCCTCAAGGACATAAGGCTCTGGCTTTGCAACACAGGCCGCAAGAAACAGCAGTGCAAAGGCAATCATAATAACTCTTTTTTCCATGGACGGGCCCTAAGGGATTTGAACCCTTGACCATTCGGTTAAGAGCCGAATGCTCTACCAGGCTGAGCTAAGGGCCCAATATTCTCGTGAAATCACCAACATGGTTAAAAAGGTTTTGGAAAAGAAATCACTTCAACAGCCCTGTATGAGGCAGGAAAGGCCGTCAATTTTCCCGTCGCTGCCAAGCTTCAAATATTTTGCGCCGTGTGATTCTGCAAGATTGGAAATGTCCATTTCAGAAAGATATGCGGTCCTTACCCCGCAATATCTTGATTTCTGGTGCGCCACCTCAAGCATCAGGTCAGCAGCTGAATAATTGCCGATAATAATCCCTGGCTTCTGGCTGCCATTCCGCAATGCCTCGATTGCATCGCAGACATCCCTAAAACTGACAATGCTGATGCCGGGCATCTGCGACAGCACAGAGTGTATCTTGTTTTCAATCTCTTCAAAACCAACAAGCCATACCTGCCTGTCTTCACCCATAAATTCAGGAATATCGCCTGTATTTATAAAACTCATTCTTTTGGGGCATACTTTGCCACAGCCTCAATAAACGAAAAAGCCTTGAGCGGCTTTTCAACAAATTCAACTTTCAGCAAATCAGCAAGGTCCTTGGCGCTTTCTGTTAAGCCGGGTTCAACAGCAGATATCATTATGACAGGCAGGTCTGGGAATTGCTTGCGAGACAGCCTTATCAGGTCATCTCCGCGCATTTCAGGCATGTTAAGGTCTGTTATCAAAAGATGTGGCTGTGTTGCAAGAAGCTTGATGTAGTTCCATGCCTTTTGGCCATTGCAGAATGAGCCCATCACAACAGAGACTCCATTAGAATATCCTGCCTGGTTGCAGCAATATTCCAAAAGCCGCCTTACCATTGGGTCATCATCAGCTGCAACAACATACATCTTTTTTTCAGCCATAGAATGAATACCAGACAAGCCTATATAAAGTTTGCTACCTGATAGTGGTCATCACAATAAACCGCAACCTATATAAGCATCTTCCACCTTGCTGGATCGAGAGTGAGAAAAGGGACGAAAAAATTGTTTTGATGTTTTTCTCACCAATGAACGGTGTTATACAGGTGAAGAGGCCAAATGGCAAAGATTAAGGCAATTCTGCCGAGTTTGAGAGAGAAAAAGCGCTATTTAGCCTTTGAAGTGCTGTCAAAAAGCCGAATTAAGGGCTTTTCAGGCGTTTCAAAGGCAGTGTGGCAAGGAATGCTCTCCTTCAATGGCACAAGGGGTGCTGCCCAGGCAGGAATCTGGCTTCTTCCAGAGAAGTACAATGCTGAAACACAAAAAGGGATTATTCGCGTTAACAACAAGCATGTTGACAGCCTGAAGGCAGGGCTTGCAACAATACAGGAAATCGAAGGAGTTCCTGCAATTGTGCGAAGCATAGGGGTTTCAGGCTCGCTCAAAAAAGCAACAACATACACTGCAGGGTGATGATAAAATGAAGAAAGGAGAAGAAGAGGCAGGCGGCCAGCCAATGCCCCACCAGCTTATGGGGTATGACAGGGCTATCACGATGTTCAGCCCTGACGGAAGGCTACTGCAGGTTGAATACGCAAAGAAGACAGTCAGGCAGGGCAGCACTGCAATAGGGCTGGTCTGCTCAGACGGCGTGCTGCTTGTGGCAGACAAGCGCATTGTGGACAAGCTCGTCATTCCGGAGTCTGTCGAGAAGATTTTCAAGATTGACGACCACATTGCAACAACTGCATCAGGGATAATTTCAGACGCAAGGGTGCTTGTCGAAAGGGCTCAAATAAGGGCGCAGCAGCACTCTGTAACTTATGACACTCCCATAGACACAATAAGCATAGTCAAAGACATCTGCGCACTAAAGCAGGTGTGCACCCAGTCAGGGGGACTGAGGCCATTTGGGGTAAGCCTCATCGTGGCAGGCATTGACTCTGACGGCCCAAAAGTCTACGAAACAGACCCGACAGGGATATTCTTCCAGTTCAAGGCAACCGTGATAGGAGAGGGCGAGCAGGAAATAGAGGAAATACTCAACAGGGAGTACAAGGACACCCTCACAATAGAGGAGGGCCTGAAGCTTGCCCTTCGCGCGCTCAACCAAGTGCTGGACAAGAATTTCTCACTGGAGAGGATTGCAGCGGCATACATCAGGACTGACGAAAAGCAGTTCAAGGAAGTCTCGCGGCAGAACATTGACCGGGTGCTCAAGGACATAAAGAAGAAGTAAGGTTATGACAGAAGAACACATTAACACAGCCCGGCTGAAAAAAGGCTCAGATGTATTCGAGATAGTCATTGAGCCGGAAATTGCGATAGCAGCAAGGCACGGCAAGGCGGACATAAGGGACGCATTGCGCGTGCAAAAGGTTTTCAGCGACGCTAAAAAAGGGATGCTTGCGTCAGAGCAGAGGATGCAGGCGGTGTTCGGAACTTCTGACGCCCTTGAGGTCGCGAAGAAAATAATTGCAGACGGCAACATACAGGTGACTGCAGAATACAGGCAGAAGCTGCTTGAGCAAAAAAGGCGCCAGGTGGTTGAGTTTATCAGGCGCAACGGCGTGGACCCAAGGACGCACGCCCCGCATCCTGCGCAAAGGATTGAGGCTGCAATGGGCGAGGCAAAGGTGCGCATTGACGAGTTCAAGCCTGCAGAACAGCAGGTGCAGGACGTGCTCAAGGCGCTGCGCCCCATCCTGCCGATAAAATTCGAGACCAAGGAAATAGAGCTGGTAATTCCTGCGCAGTATTCCTCAAAGGCGCACAACGCGCTGAAGTCCTTCGGAAAAATACTCAAGGAGGAATGGCAGAATGACGGCTCCTGGAAGGGCACGATAGAGGTGCCTGGGGGAATGGAACAGGAGCTTTATGACAAGCTGAACGCGCTGACGCACGGGGAGCTTGTCTCAAAAGTAATCAAGGTAAACGGATAAAAAACACGGAGTGAATCAAATATGAGTGATGAAACATTAAACGTAAAGGAACGCGATATCGTCGTTCCAGGGGAGGTCGTTGCAGAAGGCATGGGATTTTTGCCGAGCAAGGGCCTTTACAGGGAGGGCGCGAAAATATTTGCAGCCCGCCTGGGAATGATAGGGATAGAGGGAAAGGTCATCAAGCTGATACCACTGACAGGAGCATACGTGCCAAAGCTCAACGACAAGGTCATTGGCAAGATAATTGATGTGCTGATGACAGGCTGGCGCATTGACACTCGCAGCCCCTACAGCGCAGTTCTTGGACTGAAGGATGCAACAAGCGAGTTCATCCCAAGGACAGCAGACCTGACGCAGTATTACGCACTTGGCGACTACATACTGTGCAAGGTCATAAACGTCACAAGCCAGAAGCTTATCGACGTGACAATGAAGGCGCCAGGGCTCAGGAAGCTCAAGGAGGGGCGGCTTGTAGAGGTCAACCCGCACAAGGTGCCAAGGGTGATAGGAAAGGACGGAAGCATGGTCCTCATGATAAAGAACGCCACAGGATGCAACATTGCAGTCGGGCAGAACGGCTGGATATGGGTCGAGGGGCAGACCCCTGAGCAGGAAATACAGGCAGTGCAGGCAATAAAGAAAGTCGAGGAGGAAGCCCATTTGCCCGGCCTGACAGAGCGCATCAAGGCATACTTGGAGGAGCTCACCGGAAAACCGGTTGAAATCCCTGCCGGAGTTCCTGAGCCAGCAGAGACCCACGAGCCCCCGAGGGAGGAATACCGCGAGCGCAGGAGCTTTGGAGGCCCAAGGCCGCACGCAAGGCACGGACCAAGACGGTTTGTCGGCCCAAGGAGGACTGGTTAAAATGGCAGCAAAGGCAGTAAAGCAGGCATACCCCAAGCGCCACGACGGCCGCGCATGGGAGGACCTCAGGGAGCTGGATGCAAAGGTCGGCATAATCCCAAGGGCTGACGGAAGCGCAATGTTCAGGATCGGCCACACAGTCGCTTACGCGGCTGTTTACGGGCCAAGGGAGCTGCATCCAAAATTCATGCAGAACCCCGGAACAGGAATCCTGAGGTGCCGCTACAACATGATGCCCTTCTCAGGCCACGGCGAAAGAGTCAGGCCGGGGGGCGGAAGGAGAAGCCAGGAAATCAGCATGCTGATCTCAAAGGCGCTGATGCCTGTGCTTGACC
Source organism: Candidatus Woesearchaeota archaeon (assembly GCA_038884575.1). GTDB lineage: Archaea > Nanobdellota > Nanobdellia > Woesearchaeales > ARS49 > JAWAAW01. Next base: position 52,968 of record JAWABQ010000003.1, on the reverse strand, counting down.
TCAAGGAATACCCCAATGCTGTTGTTGATGTTTTCATAGAGCTTCCGGAGACAGATGCAGGGACAAGGTGCGCTGCAATAACAGCAGCATCAATGGCCCTGGCAGACGCAGGGCTGCAGATGAAGGATCTTGTTGTTGCACTGTCAATGGGACACTACGACGGCCAGATAATGGCTGACATTGACGGCTACGAGGACTGCGAAATCGGGATTTCAGACATCCCGGTCGCATACATCCCGACAATGGACAAGTTCTCCCTGCTGCAGCTTGACGGCGAAGTGCCAAAGGAAGACCTGAAAAAGGTCCTTGAGCTCGCCAAAAAGAAGGCGATGGAGATTTACAAAGTACAGCAGCAGGCTCTCAAGGCAAAGTTTTCGGCTGAGAGCCACAAGAAGGTGAAACAATGAAGGAGCACATTCTAAAATACATCGCAAAAGGACTGCGCTATGACGGCAGGAAATTGGACGAGTTCAGGCAGGTCAGTGTTGAGTACGGAGTCTCGCACATGGCAGAGGGAAGCGCCCGCGTGAAAATCGGCGAGACAGAGGTGCTCGCAGGGGTCAAGCTCGGCGTTGAAACCCCTTATCCTGACACGCCTGCGCAGGGCAACCTCATGGTAAACGCAGAACTCACGCCCATGAGCAGCCCGCTGTTCGAGACAGGGCCGCCAGGCGACCAGGCAACAGAGATCGCAAGGGTTGTTGACCGCGGAATCAGGGAGACCAAGACAATTGACCTGACAAAGCTCTGCATCCAGGAAAAGGAAAAGGTCTGGAGCGTCATGATAGACATCTGCACAATAAACGATGCAGGAAACCTGCTTGACGCTGCTGCGCTTGCAGCCATTGCCGCGCTTAAGGATGCTGTCTTCCCTGAGATTGACAAGGAAGGCGTTGTTGACTACTCAAAAAAGACAGGCAAGAGCCTGCCCCTGCTGCAGACGCCGGTCGAGGTGACAGTGCTCAAGATAGGCGAGCATTTGCTGGTTGACCCGCTGCCTGAAGAAGAGGCAGAGGCAGATGCGCGGCTCACTGTGGCATTCAACGACAAGGACATGCTTTGCGCAATGCAGAAAGGCGGGGAAACCCCCCTGACTGCAGAAGAGATTGGCGCAATGATAGACCTTGCGCACGAGAAATCAAAGGAGCTTCGCAAAAAGCTCCAAAGGTGATCCCAATGGCAAAAGCAGAAGAAACCCAGAAGCACACAAAGTACGAGATTGCAAGGATGATAGGCTCAAGGGCACTGCAGATTTCAATGGGCGCCCCATTCCTTGTTTCCCTTTCTGAAAAGGAACTTGAGAAGATAGGCTACAACCCGATTGAGATTGCAAAGCTCGAGCTTGAAAAGGATGTTTTGCCCATAACAGTCAAGAGGCCAATGCCTGCAAAGCGCGTCCAGAAAAAGGCAGAGGAAGTAAAGGCTGGATGAGCAGCACAATCACCCCTGAAAAGCTCGCAAAGTATTTTGATGTCACTTCTAGGGCTTTGAAGAAAGTCAAGATAGTTGCTGCCGAGAAGACAATCGGCAAAAAGGCAGCAGAAGACTTCCTCGACATGGCTCAGCGCTACTTCTCAGATGCCAGGCATTTTGAGAAAAAAGGCGACATTGTCACTGCATTTGCTGCCCTGAATTATGCCCACGGATGGCTTGACGCTGGCGCAAGGCTTGGCTTGTTTGACGTAGACCACGATGACACATTGTTTACTGTGGATTAAACAAATACTTTAAATACAATCATTCTCTGCCGATGTTTTATGGCAAAAAAGGTCAGCAAGTTTGTTTACTGGACTCCAAGGATTCTTGGCCTGCTGTTTGTGGCATTCCTGGCATTGTTTTCGCTGGATGTCTTCGGCACAGGGCTGGGCTTTTGGCAGACGCTTGGCGCATTGTTCATGCACAACATTCCTGCGCTCATCCTGCTGGCTGTAGTAATAATATCGTGGAAGCACGAAATTGTGGGCGGCATAGCGTTCATCCTTGCAGGGCTGCTGTATATTGCCCTGATGGCAGTGAGCGCACTTAGGGGCCAGTTTGAATGGTACATGATTGTGTGGTCATTGCAGATTGCAGGCCCTGCATTCCTTGTGGGAATCCTGTTCCTTGCCTGCTGGCGGAAAAAGAAAAAATAATGCTGCCCAAAAGCCATTATTCACTCTGTTATTAAGAAAAAAGTTTATATACCCAGCAGCACGAACACGTGTTGAGGTGGTATTAATATGGCAGGAAAGAATGCTGTGGACTGGATTGCACTGGTGCTGGTAATTATCGGTGCCATAAACTGGGGCCTTGTCGGCCTTTTCGACCTTAACCTTGTGACAGCCATCTTTGGCTCAGGGACTGTTGCAAACATAGTATATGACCTGGTTGGCCTTGCAGGACTCTGGACAATCTATCTTGTCTCGAAGAAATAAGCAGCAGCCAGAATTTTTGCTTTTTCTTTTTTTATTCATTATCTTCACGCCAGAGTAGGCACTAAACCTTTTATAGTGCCCGTGCAGAAACAATGCAAAAAAAGGAGGTGCTCTTATGGCTCAGGATACACGCCCTGGCGCGGTCATGTTCTCGCCGAGACAGCCCACGTTTGGGACAAATGTTCTGCTTTTGCTGATTGTCATCGGCTTGGCAATAATAATATTCTTGCTGCTTTTCTGGTTCCCACACTACTGGGGCTGGGGAGGCAAGGTGATTGGCGCTGACGGAAAAGTGCTTACAAGCGGCGGAGGAATTGTTGTTAATGCGGCATGCTGCGAATACTGCCCGCCAGAAAGGCCTCCAACAACAAACACTTGCGAGGAAAACTGCAGGACAAGATATTCCAACAGCCCAACTGCCATAAAGACATGCATAGAAGTTGAGTGCAATGACAGCACCCCCTGCGAAAGAAGCTGCTGGAAGCGCTATGCAAACAACCCAACTGCTTACAACTCATGCATAAGGCAGGAGTGCAATACAGGAGGAACGCCAACAACGCCCCAGACTCCAACATGCGAGGAACAATGCAGGGAAAAATATGCAAACCAGCCAACCGCATACCAGAGCTGCATTAGGCAGTGCAGCGGAACACAGGCAACAGGGGTGCTGGTGTAGGCAGAAATGGCAATTCAGGGTTACACTGAGTTTCACGCAGGAAGGCAGCCTTCTGTAATTCCCAAGAGCCTGCTTGTCCTGATTTTGATTGAAATTATAGTGTTAATCCTGCTGTTTTTCTGGCTGCCCAGAGTATATGGCGGGACTGTCATGATAGGCGACAGAACCATCACTGCCACAGGCGGAGGGATTGTTGTCAATGCAGGCTGCGAGGCTCCTGAGCGCCCTGAATGCAAAGAATGCCCTGACTGCCCAAAGCAGCCGCCATGCACTTGCGAGGAATACTGCAGGCAGGCATATGGAAAGGACAAGACCAAATACGAGCTCTGCTTAAAGGAAAGGTGTGCTCCTGAAACATGCGAAGACACGTGCAGAAACAGGTATGGTGACAACAAGGATGCTTATGCGCTTTGCCTTAGGCTTGACTGCAATCCAGGAGACCCCTGCGAGACTGCGTGCTGGAAGAAATCACAGGGAAGCAAGAGCGTTTATGACGCCTGTGTGCAGCGCGAATGCACATCCTGCGAGGAAAACTGCAGGACAAGATACGGCACCAACAAGGATGCTTATGCGCTTTGCCTTAGGCTTGACTGCGAACAAGGAGACCCGTGCGAAACAGCATGCTGGAAGAAATCACAGGGAAGCCCGACAGCATACCAGGCATGCGTGCAAAGGGAATGCCTGAGCTGCGAGGAGTTATGCAGGAAGAAATATGCAAACAGCCCTGAAGCGCTCAATATCTGCCTGAAAATCGGCTGCGGGCCTTCAGGATGCGAAAGGGAATGCTGGGAAAGCTCTTCAGGAAGCACAACAACATATGCCTATTGCGTGAGGCAGGTGTGCCAAACCCCTGCCACTGCCACGCAGACCGGCACAACAGCATGCAGGGAAAACGACAAGGGAAGGGATGCGCAGAACAAAGGCACGACAATCATCACAACTTATTACACTGACGGAACCCAGAAGTCAGACGCTTACACAGACTCCTGCGCAAACACAAGGCAGGTGCTTGAGTACTACTGCCAGGGCAACAGCCTCGCCTCTGAGAACATTGCGTGCCCATACGGCTGTGATGACGGCAAGTGTGCAGTGCCGCCGTCTGCTCCTGAGCCGTCAACATTCACGCCAATAACAATAAGCCCCACCCTTTTGAGGACAGTAAGCCTGACGAAATAAATTTATATACTCTCTGCAGCAATTCACCCTTATGCGCGACATTGTCAGAAAGGACATTCTTGATGTGCTTGATGACGCCCTGAAAAGCCTTCAGGCAGAGGACCACCACGCGCTTTTGGACTTGAGCAACCACGTGATTCATGACGCATCCATTTTCCAGGACGATGACAGCGTTTCCTTTGCAGTCATCATTTACGCAATAAGCAAGATTGTGCACCGCTGCATTGAGGAAAAGGTGCCCATGCCCAAGTTTGATTCCCAGCTGGGCGAGGCAAAGGATGCCCTTGAGCTCGGCAAGGAGGATGTTTACAGAACCGTAATCAGGCGGATTTTTGAGGAGGTCAGGAAGCTTGACGAAAAAGTCGGCTTGTATGTTACAGAGGTCATAAACCAGGCAAGAATCAAGAAGGCAGGCAAGATGACAGAGCACGGAATCTCGCTTGCAAGGACTGCAGAAATACTCGGCATATCACAGTGGGAATTGCAGGACTATTTCGGAAAGACCCAGATACCTGAGCACGAGCTTGGAGTGCCTGCAAGGCACCGCCTTAATACTGCAAGAAGGTGGTTTAAGTGACAGAAATACTCCTTGATGCGGGACCCATCATTTCGCTCACGACAAACAGCCTGCTCTGGCTGCTGGATGCAATGCAGAAAAAGGCAAATGTAAGGTTCTCAATAGTCTCAAGCGTGAAGCACGAGCTTGTGGACCGCCCGCTTGAAACAAAGAAGTTCAAGTTCGAGGCCCTGCAGGTGCAGCGCCTGATTGAGCAGGGAACCCTGAAAGTGATTGACACTCCTGAATTAAAAAGTAGGGCATTGCAATTGCTTGAAGCCGCAAACACAGTGTTCTGGGCGCACAAGGAGCCCATAAGGATTGTCCAGATCGGCGAGATGGAAACCCTTGCAGCCGCTGTCAGCCTCGGCATCAACAGGGTGGTGATGGACGAAAGAATCACAAGGAGCCTTCTTGAAACCCCTGACCAGCTTGAGGAAATGATGTCAAGGCGCCTGCACAGAAAGGTGCATGTTGACACAGGAAGGCTTGACGCATTCAGGGACTACACACACCACATTGAACTAATACGCTCTGCAGAGCTCGTCACTGTCGCATATGAGAAGGGGCTGCTTGACAGCTATGTCGTGAAAGTCCCAAACGCAAAAAAAGAGCTGCTCGAGTCAGTGCTATGGGGAGTAAAGCTCAACGGCTGCTCAATCTCAGAGGACGAGATTAACGAGCTTGTCAAGGCAGAGCTCGGCAGCTGAATTCTGAACTTTTAAAAACATTAACTGCCTGTCAGTGATTATTGTACAAAGCTTTAAGAAAACCTGCCTTTTTAATTATTTTATGCCGCTTCAAAAGGAATTCAAGGGGGACTACAGGAAGCAGGTTGAAATCTATTACCGCAAGCCAATCAGGAAGGCTTCCAGCACAGGCGGTGTGCGCGTCATCATAGGCGTAAAGGGCACGCTCGCATCAGAAAGCCAGAATTTTATCAAGGTAAGGGACATTAGCGACATTGTCAGGGACGAGCAGCCAGACTGGGCTGCGCAGGAGCACGAGCAGCTGCAGCCTGCTTATGTCAAAATCAGCAAAAAGAACATTGCAACATTTTACGTCAGGGAGTGAGGAAAAATGCCAGGAATGGGAATGGGTTTTGGATTCCGGATGGAGCCCAGGCAGAAGCTGAGATTAGAACAAATAATGACCCTGTCGCAAATCCAGACAATCAGGACAGAAGGCAGCAAAGACACCTCAGAGCAGGTGAAGCTCCTCGAGCGCTTTCTTGAAGAGATTGACCGCAACGTTTACAAGGACCCGGAGGAATTCCACTACAGGTGCATAAAGCGCGTAAAAAAGGATGACAGGAGCGAAAGCATTGTTGCGCTTGTAAAGTCGCTCAGGGCGCTCATTGACAATTATGCGCCCGCGGACATTATGGGGGTAAAGCAGATTCTCCAGTACGGCATTGACTGCTATGAGAAGCGCGGCTGGATTCCAAGCGCAGAATACGAGGATATGGCTGTTATTTTTGGGGCCCGCAAGCAGCCTGAAACAAAACAGATCGTGTTCAATGCCCTGAAAAAGAATATGGAAAAAAACGAGCAGTCAGACTTTTCCGAACTGCTCCTGCAGATTGCAGAAAACAAGGCAGTTGATGATGCAAATTTCATCAAGGTGATTGAAAGGGCAGAAAAGGCAAAACCAAAGACAATACACAGCCTTGCATGCAACCTTGGCATGGTTTTGCCCAAAAACGCGGATTATTCACATTTCCAGGCGGCAATTGACACAATATTTGCATTTGAAGAGCTTGTGCCTGATAACTACCACGAATCAATCACTGCAATGGTCAGGGATTTTGTATCAAACCCAGGAATGCCAGAGCTTGCCAGGAAATACACTGCAATGCCCCTGCCATTGCTTGCAGCAGCCAGCAAATTCAGCCCGAGCGAGGAACAGCTGAACAAGCTAGAATCATTCTGCAAAGAGGAAAGGGTTTTGCACAGCAGGGACGCGAACAGGCACCTGATTATTGGCGCACACCAGCTCACAATGTACTTTTCAAGGGGCGCAGATGTGTTTGCGCACACACTCAGCCTTGCCAAGAATTCAGAGCAGCTTGAAAAGCTCTATGCAGAGATTGCATCAGCACTCATGTTCTCATGCCACAGGGACATAGGCGGATATAATTTTGGCGCAAAAACATTTGAAGAGCTTTATTCAGGCCTCAGGCAAAGGCGCATCACGAGCGGGCTCAGTGCGGTCCCAATCTCAACAGACCACCTGAAAAAGCTTGTGGACGAATCTGACCGCATACCGTCAAAATTCCTGACAATACTCAGCACTCTCGGCGACGTATACAAGAAAAACTATCCAGAGGGGCTGCCAATACTTGCGCGCATAGCAGAAAGGGTTATTGACAATGACTTCACAAAGTGGAGGTATTCGCACGAAAAGGCAGCTGCACAGCTCGCTGATGCTGCAAACTCAAAAGCCTGGCAGGAAAACATCTTCAGGACGCACGTGCTGAAATGCACAGACGCAGTGAAGCAGAAGCTTGATGCAGTAAGGATGATCGGGCAGGAAGCCAGAGAGGCATACAAAAACATGCACGGCGACCCAAAGCAGAATATTGAATATGCAGAAAAAGAGCTTTCAAACATAAGGATCCTCCTGCAGGACCCAAACACTCCTGACAAGAAAGCCCTTGGCTGGAAGGCAAGCAGCCTCAGGGCAAAATACAACCTTGCAAAATGCCTTGAGCTGTTTGACATCGAGCCCCAGCAGATAGAGCTTTCAAGGGGCTTCTTCAGGGAAAAGGCAAGGGACAAAAAATACGAGATGCTCAGGGAATTCATGGAAAGGGCGCTTGCATGCCTTAACTCCCCTGACATGGAAAACCTTGAATCAATAAGCATTGAGGAAACAGACAACTACATGCAGGTGTTCAATGTCGGCGTGGAGCCTGTGCAGAGCTGCCAGCGCTGGACAGAGCCCACAGGCTACAACAAATGCCTGCTTGCATATGTTGCAGACGCCAACAAAAAGGTGTTTTACACCCGCACAAGGCACGGGGACACCCTTGCAAGGACTGTCGTAAGGCTTTTGCCATATGAAATAATCACTTTGCTGCTCGAGCCCACTTATTCAACCCAGTGGAACAATGACTATGCCAAAGCGCTTGTCTCAACAATTCTTGAAAAGGCTGCAAAAATCAGCGAGGAGCTTGGCATGCCTGTCAATGTCGGCTACACAGACCGAAGGGGCCAGTACGGACATGTGTTCAGCGAGATAGCAGATTACAATTTTGTGAGGCTGATGAGTGATGAGCTTTACCTGACACTGCCCGAGAGCATCAACCACTTTGAGTATTCTGACGCTCTTGGCGGCTGCCTTAAGTCAGGCTCAAGGATAGAACAGACCCTGAACTACATCATAATAGAACCAGATGAAAAAGAACCTGATGAAGAATAATCATGCATTCAGGACTTCATAGAATGCGTCAAATATCGGGTATTCTGTGCTGAAGACAAAGAATTTGGCGCCGATTTCATCGCACGCCTTCCTGATTTTCGCCTGGTGCTCTGAAAGCTGCTCAAGGTAACTCTTCCTTGCATAAGGCGAGATAAACGTCCTGAGGCTCTCCTCTGTCTCAACATCAACAAGCTTGAAGTCGCCCTCAAGGTTAAGGTCTGTTTCTGTCTTGTCAAGCACCTGAATCAAGACAACATGGTGGTCCCTATACCTCTTTATCGCGTTCTTTATCTCCTCTGTGTCATAAAGGAAGTCTGACAGGATGACAACATATGACCTTGTGTTTATGCGCTTCTTGTAGGCTGCCAGGGAGGACTCGAACTTGCTGAGCCCTTTTGGCTTCTTGGTGTTAAGATAGTCAAGCACGCGCATAAGGTTGCTCCTTCCGCGCTTTGGCTTGAAAACCTCAAGCCTGTCTGCAAAAGTGCTCACCACAAACCGCTCGTTATGCTTCATTGCCATGTAGCAGAATCCAAGCCCGAGCATGTCAGCATACTCAAACTTCTTTGTCCTTCCGCCAAAGCCCATTGAGCCTGAATAGTCAACAATAATGTGCACTGTCAGGTTCCTTTCCTCCTCAAAGCGCTTCACAAAAAGCTTGTCAAGCCTCGCAAGCACTTTCCAGTCAATTGCGCGGAAGTCATCCCCTGGCGAGTACATTGCGTGGTCCTTGAAAATCAGGCCGCGGCCTGTTGCGATTGCCCTGCGCTCGCCCACATAGTTGGAAGTCAGCCTCTTGTTTATGATAAGGGACATCCTGTCCAACTTGTGCAGGAAGCTCAGGTCAATTGCCATATCAATCACCGCGAGACGCAGGACGCCTGACGCCCGACGAATTCATTGCAGTAATAAAGTTAATCAGCATTCGGCAAACTTTGTCCGTTTTATCTTCAAGCACCGCAAATTCTTTTTCTTTAATATATCCTATGTCTTTCATCAAAAGCAAAAAATACGAGAGCTCGCGAGCACTCCCAAGAGCTGTGTGCAAAAAGTGCTTAAAATCCTTCTCAGTCGCCCTTGAGGCGCCTTCAGCGATGTTAGCAGGCACGGAGTAGGAAGCCCGCCAAAGCTGTTGCGCTAGCGCATACTGTTCATTTTTGGGCAGGGTCTTCACAATCCTGTGCATGATTTTCGCAAGTTCGTGAGCTTCCTGCCAAACCTTGAGTTGTTTGTAATCTTTCATTATAGTTTTGCGTCTCGCATCCAGCGTATTGCGTCCTGCATTACTTCAGGAACTGCTTGATAACGTCATCCTCGTGCAGGTTCTGCCTTTCTGCCTCAAAGCTCAGGATAATCCTGTGCCTCAGGACAGGATATGCCATAAGGTTAATGTCCTGCTTTGACACATACTTCCTTCCCTCAAGCAGCGCCCTTCCCTTTGCCGCAAGCACAATCCCGATTGATGCCCTTGGCGAAGCGCCGTACTCAATCAGGTCTTTTTTCTGCCTTGTGGCTGTCACAAGCGAGACAGCGTATTTCTTGATGTCAGATGCAATAGGCACCTGCCTTGTCAGGCTCTGCAGGTAAATGAGCTCGTCCCTGCTGAGCACAGGCTTCAATGAGACCTTTTTCTCCTCCTCTGCATACCTGTTGACAATCTCCAGCTCCTGGTCAAATGTCGGATAGTCTGTGCGTATCTTGAAGAGGAAACGGTCGCTCTGCGCCTCAGGAAGCGGGTATGTTCCTTCTTGCTCTATCGGGTTCTGCGTGGCAAGCACGAAGAACGGCTCCTCAAGCTTGAAAGTGCTGTTGCCAACCGTAACCTGCTTTTCCTGCATTGCCTCAAGCAGGGCAGACTGTGTCTTTGGGGTTGCACGGTTGATTTCATCAGCCAGTATGACATTTGCAAAGACAGGCCCTGGCTGGAACTTGAAGGAGCGCTTGCCTGAAGTGGTCTCCTCAATGATGTACGTCCCTGTAATGTCAGAGGGCATCAGGTCAGGCGTGTTCTGGATACGCGAAAACTTCAGGCTGAGCAGCTGCGCCATTGTCTTGATGCTCAATGTCTTTGCAAGGCCGGGATAGCCCTCAAGTATTGCGTGCGAGTTGGTCAGCAGGGACACAACCATCTGCTTGAGCACCTCATCCATCCCCACGATGACCCTGTTCATCTCGTGGAGCAGGTGGTCAAATGTTTTTTTGGCATCTTCAAGTCTCATATTTTTCATCCTCCTTTATTATGATGTTTTTGCGATTTCGCGGAAGTATGATTTCACAATCCTCTGGTACCCTTTCGGGATGCTTTCCTGGAACGAAACATCTGTTGTGGCCTTGATTTCCTGCGGCAGGGTGCTCTTGAACTCCTTTGATTCAGGGGGGTTGATTTTGCTTATGTCAATGTCGCTGAGCACCGGGGAGAGCTGAAGCTGTATCTCATCATTCCCCAATTCCTCTATTGTCTTGTTGCCATAAATGTCCTCACTCATGTTCTCAATGAACTCAAGGCTGGCATTGCCGAGCTCATATGCCCCTACGCCCTTTCCAAGCTCGCCAAGGTCCCTCATCACATCCCTGAAGTCAAGGAACTTCACACCATGCGCTGACACCGTGATTATCAGGATGCTGGCAACTGCGAGAGTTATAAGCTCGCGCGCAAGCCTGCCAAAGCTCAAAAAGTACGAGGTCTTTATTGCGCGCATGCCGCGCAGGACATCCTGCTGCAGGCTTGTGACAATCGCATTCTCCTTGTCAGTATTGTCAGCAACAGTTATCAGCTGCTCCTCAAGCTCAGGCACCTTTTCCTCGACATATGCGAGGTTGCGGCGCTTTTTCACGCTCCTGTACGTGTGGATTGAGCCGTACAGCGCTGCAGGGACAAACGCGTACCACCATTGCAGCGAAACAAGTATCAGCACAAGCGCGCTGAGCAGGAACACCACAAGAGTGTCAAGCAGGGCAGTAAAAAGCGTTATCTGCGTAACTGCAGTCCTGACTTCCCTCAATGCCGCAAGTATTGGCTTCATTGCCATCAGCAGCTGCCCTCCTCTGCATCAGGCTTTGCAAGCTGGGTCTGCAGGCATGAAACCTTTGAGCTAAGCGCACTTATTTCATCCTTGTAATCGTCAATCTTGTTGTTCAAGGAAACAATGTCAGCCTGGGCTTCTGCAAGGTCTGTCTTCAGGCGCTCAGCCTCGCCCTTTGCAGCCTCGTACTGGTTCTTTACGGTGACAAGCTGGTTTTCAGTGCTTTCAAGCTCCCTTTCAAGGCTCTGCTTCACCCGAGTCAGCTGCTGCTTCTCGCCCTCAAGCTGGGTCTTCTCTGTCTTGACCGTGGTGTACTGCTGGCTGAACTCCTCCTCCCTCGCGGCCTTGAGAGTCAGCTCGTTCTTTATCTGCTCCAAAGCCTGCTGCTTTTCAGAAAGGTCCTTTGAAACCTGCTCAAGCTGGGCTTTTTTTGCGCTGTAAGCATCATTAATGCGGTCAAAGTTCTCCTGAAAAAACACTGTTGCTGCCACAAGCGCGCCGGCGCTTATCAGAATCAGGAACAAAAGGACAATGTTTGCGTTTTTTGTTATGTATGCCATGTCATTCCCTCCTGACAAGTCTCCTTATAAATATTTCTATGAGGAAAATTGCGACAGCAGCAAGCACAAACGGCCAGCCAAGCCGGTCTTTTGTGTTGACTATGCGCCTTGCCCTTGCCTTTGTGTGCGCGACTATGCCGTCAATGTCGTCAGGCGCGAACACCTTTCCGCCTGTGCTGAGCACAATCTTGTTGAGCTCATCGTTAAACCCAAGCCCGCCGTATTCCCGCGCATAGTTTGCGGCAAATACTGCCCCTGACACTTCATGGAAGCCAACAGTGGTCGGAGTCATTGCAGCAGAATAAAGCTCATCATCAATCTTGTAGAACGTCGCGCCTTTTGCCTCCGGAGGGGTCTCTGACTTGACAGTTATTTCAGTCGGCTCATTGACAATCGTGTCCTTTGCATCTATGAAGCTCTGCGCCTTCCTGTCAGGATCTCCGATTGCCCAGTTGAACATGCGCGCATAAATCCTGCTGTTAATCTTGTTAAGCACGTCGCCCGCCCATTCTGTGCCGTCGTCCGTGCTCCAAGCAGCAACCCTTCCAAGCCCGACACGCCACACAGCCAGTATTGGCTCACCTGTCGTTGTCGTGAGCAGCAGCCTCGCCGTTGTCTTGGGCACAACCTGGTTGAAGCCATGGAGGTCTGCCTTTGGCTCATACCCCTCTGTTATGAAATGGTTGGCGTTGAGGACAACAAGCCCCATTGTGCCCCCTTTCTCCTTCTGGTCCTCGACATCGCCAAAGATGATTTTCAGCTTTGTCTCCTCTGTTGCGCGGAAATAAATGCCGTTGCCTATCTCAGCCACCTGCATCATCAGGTTCTCATTTGTTGTGGGCCCGACCCCGACTGTGTAAATCTTTATGCCCTCGTTTGCAGCAAGCTTTGCAGACTCTATTGCAGCACTCTCGCTCTGGGTCTTTCCATCGCTCATTATGATGATGTTCTTGCTTCCACCCATCTGCGACAGCATTGCAATCGCCTTAAGCATCCCTGCCTGCATAAGCGTGCCGCCGCCGAACTTGAGCCTGCCGATGCGGTCCTCAAGCCCAACCTTCTCATAAACCTGGCTTGGCTCTGAAATAAGGTATGCCTGCGTATTGAAAGCCACGACAGCAAGGCGGATGTCCATCCTCAAATCCCTGAAAATCCCAACCGCGGCTGACTTTTCAAACTCAGCAGTGCTTGTGAACCTTCCAAAAGGCGCGCCAGTGCTTCCTGAAATGTCAATAACAATAACAACGCTGATCTCTCCCGGCTTCTTGCCAGGGGTAGAAACAAACACAGGCAACATTGTCTCAAACACAGAATCCTTGTATCCCCCCTCGTCAAAGGAATTCTTGCCGCCAATGACAACCAGACCGTTGCCGTCAGAAACAAACTCATTGACGCGGTCTGTTGCATCCTTCATCTTGTCGGCATTAATGTCATTGACTGCAATTGCGTAATAGTCCTTCAGGTCCTGGGGCACTGATGAGAGCGAGTCAACAACATAAAGCTGGCTCAGCAGGGTCTTGAGCGGCGACTCTTTTTCAGACACAAACAGCACCCTTGGCTTTGGCACAACCTTCACAGTCTTGTAGAAGACATTGTTTTGCGGGAAGTAGTCATTTGAATCAATAATTGCAGTTATCTTGTGGTAGCCCTCGGGCAGCTTCTGCGTGATTTCCTTGACACTGTCGCCTGTTACCTCATCTACAAGTGTTGCGCCGTCCATTGTCACCACGAGGTGTACAGGATTTTTGCTTCCGACCCTGTTGATTACCACGGTAAACGTGTTCTCAACATCAGACATTGTCTTGCTCGGCCCCAATATTGCGACTCCTGCATCATTATTTTTTGGCGTGAGCTGTATTGCGTTGATTGTTGCATTTAGCTTTGTGGCGAACAATGCAACGTCGCCGAGGTTTGCGCCGAAGTTGCTGGCACCGTCTGTGACAAGCAGAACGCTCTGCCCTGGCTCAAGGTTGTTCAGGATTGCATCGCCGAGCTCGGAGTGCTCGCCTGCGGCGATTGTCTTGCCTTCAACAGTCAGCCGCTTTTCAAGCGCCGCTGCGAGCTCTGGCTCAACATTCTCGAATAATTCCATGCTTGTGGAGTTGTCAACAAGCAGCTTGATGAAAGGGTCGCCTTCAATGATTTTTTCGTGCTGGATGTAAGGCGCTGCAAGGGCAATGCACAGAAGCACAATAATCAGGCTCCTTGTGACAAGCATCATTTTTCTGGCGCGCTTCTTCTGCCTGACAACATCAGGGTCTTCCTTGAGCTTGATGAACTCCTTTTTCAGCAGCCATATTGAAAGCAGGACAAGCGGGACTGCAAGCAGGACCACAAAGGGCTGCTCAAAGTAGCCATAAGCCAGCTTTACGAATGATGCGATGCTCATACGATGCCCCTCATTTTGACATATAACAGCTCTATGAACAAGATAATAAGGGCGAGCAGGGTGAACGGCATCTCAAACTCGAATTTGCGCTTTTCCTTCACAGGCTTGAGCTCAAATTCTGTGCTTTTTGCCCCCATTGTTGTGTTCGCATTGATGTCGCTCTCACGCTCACTGAGCAGGTTGACTGCAAGGGTCCTGCCGTCCTCAAACTTGTAAATGCCAGCCTCCTCGAGAATCATTGCTGACTTCTTCAGTATTTTTGTCGGGGTCTCAATCCTCTGCAAGGCGTCAAGTATCAGGGTGTCGCCTGTCTTGTAGTTCAGTGTCCTCACATCCTGCTGGTCAGTCAGGAAGCGCATGAACTCTGTCCAGAAAATCGGGTAGCCAGGCGAGTACGGGAAGTCTGATGCCTTTTCAAGGATGCCGTAATAAGCTATCTTGCCTTTCCCTTTCCTGCCGACAGAGACCAAAGGCTTGCCATTGACAGAAAGCACTGTCAGCGGGCTGTCTTTCGGGGTGCTGCTGAAATAATATTCCACAGCGCCGAACTCAATGTTTCTTGTGAACTTGTTCATCTGGTCAATCGTGATGAACCCTCCCTCTGCCCTTCCGCCGATGTCAACAGGGGTCAGCGACTTGTAGTCAATCTTGTCAGAGTCCTCCTGTGCGGCTATTACAACATTTGCCCCTGCCTCCACCCTGTTCGCAAGGTCCTCAAACGTGCCCGGAAGGATGTTCCTTGGGTTGATGTTGTGGATTATGTAAACGTCAAAAGCGGTTTTTGGGATTATGGGCGGCTCTGCAATTGTGAGCTCTGTCTCGCCTGAGGCAAGGAGGGCGTTCTTGAGGAAAATACTCGCGTTGTTTGTTATGAGCAGCGCCTTTGTCTTTGCGCCTCCAGGGCTGCTCAGGTAAACAGTGTTGTCAACTGCAAAATCATCCTGCACATTGAGCGATATCTTTGTCACGCCAGGAGGGGTGATTATTGAGAATGTCTCTATTGAGCGCGCGGCAAGCGCCAGCTCCTTTATGCCTTCACCGATGCTGACCCTGACTTTTTGCTGGACAGGCTCAAAGTTTTTGACATAAACTGTTGTTGTTGTCGGCTCTGCAAGCATGTCAACAATGCCTATGTTCGTGCGGTGCTCTCCTGTTGCAGTGTTTATGAAGTCAACTGTCAGCCCCCTGCTTTCAACAACAGCCTTTGCAATGTGCGGGTCCTGCCCTGCTGTGTTGATAAAATCGCTTATGGCTATCACCCTTCCCTCTTTCCCCGCAAGGACCTCGCCGCCAAGGATTACTGCATCGCCTATCCTGCTTGTCGTGTCCCTTGGCTTCAGGGCATTAAGGTATTCTATTGCGTCTGTGACATCAGCATCCTCAATGCCAATCTGGGCAACGTCCTTTGCAAGTATGATTGTGTTTTTTGCGCCGAGCAATGATTTTGCCTTTTCAACAGCAATGTCAAACCTTGTCTTTCCGTTTTCCTTTGTCTGCGAGCTTGCAGAAACGTCTATGACTATGACTGTGTTTTCAGATGTTATGTCGTGGTAATAGCTTGTGAACGGCTGGGCCAGCGTTGATGCGAGCAGGAATATTATGAGGAACTGCAGGAGGAAAAGCCAGTCTCTCAGGAACTGCCTGAGGAAGCTTGTGAGCTTTGTTGCCCCTGATGATTTCATGAAGAACATAAGGCTGGGAATGGTCATCAGCTTTGGCCTTGGGCGGATAAGGTAAATGATTATCAGCGGAACAAGGAACAGCAGCGCCCACAGTCCGGCAGACCGACCTATCTCGACGATTCCAAATAATTCCATATACTTTTATGTATACTGGTATCCCTATTTAAGTATTTCTGTTGTTTAATAATAGAATAAAAAAAGAAGAAAAATCAGATGTGGAAAGTAACTATGCGGCCGTTAATTGTTGCTGTCTCAAGACCGCGGCATTCACGCTTCAGCTCTTCCCTGCACTCATCTTTTTCTGCACGAATATTAACCTTGAGGATTTCGCTCGGAAGCCCCCCAAGGACAACCTCAAGAGCGCTGAAAAGAGCATGACCGTTAATGTTGTCAGCAGGCCTGTATGATGCGCAATGAGGCTTGTCACTGCCATTCATGTACCAAAGCTGGTTTTTATGATCGCCTCTCTGGAAAAGCACCTCGTAAGGCGGTGCTGATGTTGCGACTGGCCTTAGGTAGTCAATCATTTTGTCTTCACTCCTTCTCACGAATTATCGAGAATAGGGCAGGTGCAGGCACGGCGTTTATAAAGATTGTGGTTTTGGATAAGTCCCTGGCAGCATGAATACCTTGTGCGTCTTTACTGCCTCTCCACGCTCTGCCTTGAGAATGTCTTCTGCGTTTTGCTGTGCTTCTCCTAACGCAATTAGTTCGCCTTTCAGGGTCATTATTGCTATGTGTTGTCCTTTTGCAACATCAGAATCAAGCCTTACTATACCCGGAATTTTGAGTGATGCTCCGTGGCAGATTGTGTCAACTGCTGAGTCCTGGACGTAAACTTTTGGCAAATGCTCCACTCCTGACTCGACTGGCTTGATGCATGCTCTTAATAATTTGTCATTGTTTTCGTTTTTCCAGTACCAATATGCGTCTTCCAAGTCTTGCAGTGTGACATAGTCTTCGTCTGTGAATGGTCCTGCTTTTGTGCGGTGCAATGAAGCCATGTGTGCCCCGGCTTTCAAAGCAATGCCCAAATCATGGCAGAGCTTCCTGATGTATGTGCCTGCCTCGCAGCCCACCCTGAACAATACATCCTTGCCCTGCACTTCAAGGACTTCAAAATAATACACGTGCCTTTGCCTGAGTTCCCGCTTGATTGCTGACCTTAACGGCGGCAGCTGGGTGATTTTTCCAACAAATTTTTTGATTGCCGCCTCTAGCTCCTTTGTCGGCACTTCGTCGTGCAGGTGCATTACTCCGACATATTCCTTTCCTGCAGTAAGAAGCATTTGCACAATTCTTGTTGCACGGCCAAGGGCGACTGGCAGGACTCCTGTAACGCCGGGGTCGAGTGTTCCTGAGTGGCCTGCTTTCTCAATGTGCAAAATCCTTTGTATGTAATCAGACACCTGGTGGCTTGTTGGTCCTGCGGGCTTGTTGAGATTAATAATGCCGTAATTCACGAGAATGTCAGCTGTCCTCTTTTCAGGGATGCAGCCAAATGCAGGGTCTGTTTCAGCATGCCTTTTCTCAAGCAGTTTTGGCCTTCTTTTCTCAAACGGCAGGGTTTGCATGACTGCTGCCTTTGTGACATGCTATTTAAAGTTATGCTGAGAAATCATTCAATCACAGTGTGGCAGTTCTTGCAGATGTGGGCTTTTTGCTTTTCGCTCCACTCTGTGGTCACGCCGTATTCTATCTTATGCTCGCACTTGGGGCACTTGGGCTCCAGATATGCCATTGAGTTGAAAAAGTTAATCGGGTCCATTTTAGCTTTCCAGTTTCAAAATTATGTTTTCTCCTCACTTGCACAGAAACGTATTGCAATCACCATGGCTGGACGCTATAAATACGTTTTTATATAAAATTTAAGCTTACTCTCCTGAAACCTCGTTTTCCTCTATTTCCTCTGGCTCTTCCTCTTCTTCCTCTTTTTCCTCTTTTTCCTTGCGCCTTTTCCTTGGAGCTGCTGAGCCTCCAGACGACCACTTGCCGACAAAACCGCCTATGAAGAACGCGATCACGAAAAGCAGAAGAGTTAAGATGTATTCAAGAACATCAGTAGTCACCACGACCGCAAGACCTGCCATTGCTGCAAGCCCGATTATGCTGCCTGCGCTAAAGCCAGAATCAGGCACGCCGTACTTTTTCATGAAGTAAATGATTACAAGCACTGTCAGCACAACTGCAACAATAATCTTGATTCCAATGCCCTTTGTGACAAAGTTAAGCAGGAAAGTCACAAGCGAGATGACAAACGCAGTAATCAATGACCACTTGAACAAGTCTTCCATAACTTGCGGGAAATCACTTTTATATTAAAAACTTAACGCATAATATAAGTAACTGGCTCCTTACAGTCGCGGTGCCAATAATAATGGAAGTTCTTCACTTGTTGTTATTCATCAGGCATCTCAACCAAATATTTATCAGAGCTGAGGAAGAATGCCAAGCTCCTCGAAAGTTTTATAAAGACCACTTATTACTTCTAGGTAACAACATTTAGGGGTGTAAAATGGGAAAGAAACTCGCATTGATTGCCGCAGGACTGCTCGGACTTATTGCTGCCTGCAACAAGAAGACAGAAACAAATTTTGTGCCAGTGCAGGTAAATCCTTTAGTCGCGCACTATGAGGATATGAACAATTCTGGCAAGAAAGTCATTCTTGAAGACCACCTTCAGGGCAATCTCGGCAACTTGATTGTCTTTGACACCCAGTCAGGAAATACAAACCTTCTGCTCCGCGCTCTTCCGCAAGATTCTTACCGCTGGCTCCGTGCCACAACGCAGACAAAAGCAGTTCTTTACGAATGGGATTACAGCATACAGCCGTCCAACAGCGATATTGTCGTTGCTGACCTCGATGGCGGCGCTCACTTTGACAGCAACACGCCTGACAAGGACGAATACTTCCTGAAAATGGTCAATAATGACCAGACTGCGCTGTACGAGGAATATGACTGGTTGTTCCACATCAGCAGGATAATGTCTGTTGATGTGAACACGCATGAAACCAAGGACTTGTTCGCATCTGAAAGAGTGGTGAACATTAATCACAACGACAATAATTTGAGGGTGTTTACCGAAGATATTTTCGGAAACAATAAATTCTACCTGATAGACAGCAGCGGAGCAAAACAGCTTTTATTGACTACCGGCCCAGGAAACAACATTGAGCACTATTCCACCCCTGAAGCGGCTGCATACTATGATTATCCAAATATAGTGTTCAAATTGCTGGGCACAGGGGCAACCGCGACATTTGTCCCGCCAAGCCCTGACCCGTCAATATCATATTACGTCCAGGGCATGACGCAGGCAGAGGCAGTTATGTGCGGGTATGACATCACAGGGACAAACCCCCCTGCATTTTATCATTTTGATTTTGCAACCCAAACAACCACTCCAATTGACCTGAGCGCATTCCCGAACTGGGATGGGCGTTGGAACGAAATGGTAAATGGAGCAGGCAGGCTGGCAATACCCGGAAATGACAATGTGCTCTTCTACAACAGGGCAAGCGGCACAATAGAGGACCTGGTTACACCAGTAATTGGCGCCACACCTATTTATTCTCAGGTCATTGCAAAGTCCGGCGGAAAGGCACTCATCAGAACAGAACGGAATGCAGACCAAAATTACATTGGCAAGGCATTGTACTTTGATGGAACAAATGTAGCTGATGCAGCACCCTCATACAATGATGTGCGGGTGCGCGACAGTTCAAAAGACGGCAAATATGTGCTCTTGATGGGAGGCTACAATGATTTAGTACTTTTTGATGTTGAAGCAGGCACTTCCAAGGTAATCTACAACGGGTTCCCTAGAAGTCCAAGGTTCTCACCAGATTCCTCAATCGTGGTGTACGCAGCATATGTTGATGGAACAAACGAGACAGTTGTCAATGTGTACGATATTGCGGCAAAAACAACAAGGGAGCTTTCAAGGAAACCGTCAATGAGCCAAATTTACGACATCAGCAAGGACAACAGCACAGTGATTATTGGAAGGGATTACAGCATTTTTGCGATAGATACTGCCACTGGTGACGAGACATTTGTCGCTTACGAATAATACCCGAGAGTGTCCCGTTGCGAGCGAAGCGAGCCTATTGGGGTTATTGAATACTAGAAAAATTTGCTCAGCGCGCTTTGCTCTTTTTCTGCAAAGTAATCGGCAATCTTTATTCCGAACACGTCAAATATTCTTTCAACGCCGGGCAGGAGTTGGTTGTTTACGTAATAATCCGCGTCGTATTCCTCCTGTCTTGCCTCTTCCGGCAGCTTGACCTTATCACGGATTCTGCCCTTGCCTTTTATGACTACATAGCGGATTAATACTCCAGGACCTACCTGTTGCCCTAATGCTTGCATTCTTTGTGCTGCTGCAACGTGCGGCCCTGCGCTTTCGTATTCTGAGATGTCCTTGCTCAGGGCGGTGTGAATCACAACATCATTGAGTGGAATCTTGTTCTGCTTGAGGTCGTCAACAATTTTTTTCAGGTATTCAAGCGCCGCATCGGGTTTTTTGGCTGACAACAACAGTTCAAGGACTCTTTTTTGTGTTTGTCTTGCGATTGGGCTCCAGTTTCTCCTGACTGTTTCAAAACCTGCTATTTTTATCTGCCCTTTCTGGTTCATTAATGCATATTTTTTCTTTGCGCCTGCCTCGCTTGCCTTTACTGCAACAAAGATTCCTGCTGGATAGAAGCCCTCATACTCAAGCTCCATTGGTTTGGGCAGGGTGCTGTTTATTCTGTCAACAAATGCCTGAACATCGTCGGGAGTTTTGTTTCCAAGCCCCAAGAATACTGAATCAGTGTCTGAATACAAGACGGCATAGTCTTCTTTTTTTGCTTTTTCAATGACTCCATGTATGTATTCCCTTTCCCATGCTGTTGTGCTTTCTGCGCACTCAATGCAGTACCACCTGGCTGCTGAGAATCCAAGATAACCGTAGAATGAGTTAGCCAAATCCTTCAATGCCCAGCTTCTTGCGTGCAATAACTGGTCCTTGTCGCCCTTGCGCAGGATGTCCTTTATCCTTGCCCTCCTTGTTATCAAATCCTCAATGATTCCGCTCACAAAGCCCTTGCGCTTCTGGCAGTACCAGAATGTTCCCCTGTCTGTCTTGATTTGTGGCGCGTCAGGACAGCACGAGCAATTCCGCATTCCGGGCGAGATGTTGTGCGAGGCAATGATTGTCGGATACAAAGAACGGTAGTCGCATACTGCAATGTTCTCATACAATCCCGGCTTTGGCTCGAACACAAACGCGCCCTTTATCCTGTCCCTTGCCCTCCTTGACTGCTCGCGATAGCTCGGCTTGTTGGGCGCAATCTCGCCAAGCAGGAACGCCTGCCTCATCGCAAACCATTCAACCAGCTGCGAAAAACCCATCCTGTTGATGTCATAAGGCAGCTGCCCGACTATCTTCACCATCTCAATCAGGTTTGGCATTGTCAGCCGCGCAAGCTCATAAGCCAGCTCTGCATCCTGCAAATTGTATTTTGCAAACTCGGCAAGCAGCGTGTGGTCATTCGAGTCCCACGCGCCTGCAAGCTTTTCAATGTCAGCAGAATGCTTTCCCTTTCCCAGCAGTTCCTTTGCGACAGCGTCAAGGGTGAAAATGTCAGTCTCCATAACCTTCACAAGGAGCTTTTTCACAATCCTGAGGATGTCTATGTGCGCAATCCCTGTTATTTTTGCAGCTGTGCTTGCCCTTCCCTCAATCCTTAATTCTGAATAATCCAAGCCAAGATCCAAAGAAACCCTGTTTTTTGTAGCCCTTGCGCGGATATACGGGAAGTCAAAGCCGTCTGAATAATAGCCAGATATCATGTCAGGCTTGTACTCATTGACAAGGTCTGCAAACCTGTCAAGCACATCTGCCTCTGACGGCAGGAATTCAACATATTTTTCAGCCCCTTCAATCTTTTTCCAGGTCAGAACTTTTTTGAAATTATCCCCGACAAGCCCAATCATCAGTATGGGGTGCTTGTCAGCCGAGACGTGCTTTCCTGACGGGTTGTATGTCTCAATGTCAACTGTCATAACCCTTGGCTTTGCAAGCGTTGTCTCTGCAGCTTGTTCTATCTTTGATGCCTTTATTGCAGGCACTTTCAGCTTCTCAACAGCAGGCTCGCCTTCTGCATTCACAAGCGTCAACGGTGTTATGCCCTTGTCAATGAAGTAGCGCCTTACAAACTGAATGTCATACTCGTGCATCGAAAGCACGCCAGGAAGCGCGCGCACAGCGTCTTTTAATTCAGAAACAGCCTTTGGGAGATTCACAAAGACCTTCAGGGCATCAACAGGCTGCTCTATGTATTTTTTCTTCACAGGCTCAACGCGCACAACAGAATAATTCTCGCCCATACGCTCTGCCTTGAGCTTGAGCAGGTCTGCAGTCGGGTCTTCCCCTTTTCGCGGGATTACGTAAAAGTAAGGCTCGATATTCGCATCAATAACGCAAACCTGCTCGCCCGCAATTGTCCTGCCGAACAAATAAACCTGCGGCTTGCCGTTTACCACCTTGTACGTTGCATCCACAGGATAGAACTGGACTGCTACCATGGCAAAACTGACTGGCTGAGAATATATAAATGTTATTCGAGAATTACTTCTTTTCCTCTTTCTTTTCTTCCTTCTTTTCTTTTGGCTTTGGTTCTGGTAGTGGCAACGACGCACTGCCTGCCTTTGTGACTTTCATGTTTATCTGCGCAATCTTTGGGTGTATTGTGTTTCCGCACACTGTCTTCCTCACCCTGATTCCTTTCGCGATTTTCTTGAGCCCGATGCCCTCGACAGCAAGGATGCGCTTCCTTCCGACTCCGGGAATGTCTTTTCTCATCGGAAAGCCCGCATAGTCAGAGCCGCCTGTAATCTCAAACTCATAGCCTGTAAAGCCTATTGCCTCGCCAGCAATCTTGTCACCCACTTTCTTGCCAAGGAAGTGGTTTGCGTCAGGCTCTGCTACCTCTTTCTGCAGGCATTTGCCCTCCTTTGTCCCAATGACAACCTTGAAACTAACCATACTCTCCGAAAAATCAAGAAGGTGTTTATAAATCTTATTAAATTCAGCTTATCAGCTGCAGACTTCCTGTAATTTTGTCTATCTTTTCCGCCTTGTCAGGACCTATGCCAAGGCAGGTTGTTGTTCCTGGAGCCAATTGCGTGTGTCCAGCATCAGTAATCAGGGCAACAACAAGCCCAGCATCCTCTGCCTTTCTCCTGTATTCAAGAAGCTCATTCAGGTCCTTGACTTTCAGCACAACTTTTTTCATTCCCTGCTGCCTCCACTTGTCCCTGTCATCAGCGTGGGACTTCAATAAGGCCTCAACAGACGCATGGCTTACTTGTGCTGCCATTTTTCCCTTAGTCATCTTCAAATCATGCCTTACAAGGATGACCTGCTTGTATTCTGCCATAACAAAAAAATCTCTCAAAGAAGTATAAAAGCTTTTGGTCATTTTCAAACCCAAAGCTTAAATATCAAACCGGATGAGGACAAAACATGAAATGGCTTGCCTTGCTTTTGTTGTTTCTTGCTGCATGCTCATTGTTCAAGCCCAAGAGCGATGTTGAGAAATTCCAGGAAAAGATAGACAAGCTGCTTGAAAAGAACCCTGTCTATGTGAAATCGCAGCTTTGCGTCCTTGCAGACAAGGGCGATGTTATCCAGACGCAGTGCGTTCCTGAACTTGTTGTTTCAAAAAACGAGACTGCAATCATTGTGGAATCGTGTGATGAGCTGAACTGCACAAGAATTGCGCACCCGATTGTTTCAATTCCAAAGCCAGCAGGCTTGGCTCTTGTGGACAATTCAAGAGTTGTGATGACAATGACCTGCGGGCTTATGTATGAGCACTGGGAATTGAACAAAACAAGGTATTCTGTTGTCAAAGCAGAGGATTTTGGCAGGGCATTTGAGTTCACGCTGGACGACTGCAAAAAACATGACAAACTGCTCAAAACATTGTGCATACAGTGCATTGCAGCCACAGAAAAAAACCCTGAAATCTGCAAGGAAATAACATCCATGGGGCTTTGGAGCAGCCCGACTGACGAATGCATTGCAGTTGTTTCCAGGTTTAACAACAACACAAAAGGATGCAATGCAATAAAGAACGAGGAATTGCGGGAATCATGCAAAGAAACTGCCTGAATCAGTAAAGTATGCCCACAACAACCCTGTCAATCTGGGAAAACCTCACAGGCTCTGGGTCTGGCTCTGGGTTGTTATCGCCTTTTGTTATTGCATACCACCCTGACTCGTCACTGTTTATTTCAATAACCCTGTGGATTATTATTTTGCCCTCATACTTGTAAGATACAATGTCGCCGACCTGGATTTCACCAGCATTCAAGGGCACAACCTGCAAGGCATACGCCCCTGAGCCAAGCACAGGAAGCATTGAGCCTGTTGCTGAAAAGTTCGCCCACCTGACTCCGGGGATGCTTATTGAAACGTGGTCTGTGTAAACCTGCACTTGGTCTTTTTGTATCCTGTCAGCAGGAAGCATTCCTGTGGCCTGCACCCCTGCTGTCAATTCCTCCCTTGGATGCTGCAGAAACAGCAGGTTCATGCTCAAAGAAAGCAGGACTATCGCTAAGACTGCTGCTGTCGCTGCCAATCCCCTTTCAAATCCCACAAATGAATGCAAATAGAAAGCAGTATTTAAGCTTACTTCTTTTCAGCGATTTCCTTTTTCAGCTGTTCAAGGAATTCATCAACCTTCTTTTCACCTGAAACCTTGTTGTCCCTTGTGCGAACATTGATTGTCTTGTTTTCCATTTCCTTTCCGCCGACAACAAGCACATAGTTTATCTTGTCAAGCTCCGCATTCCTGATTTTCTTGTTAAGCGTCTCCTGGCTCTCATCAACCTCGACCCTTATTCCCTCCTTTTGGTATTTTGCGCCTATTGACCTTGCATAGTCAACAAATGCCTCTGCAACAGGAATCACCCTTGCCTGCACAGGGGAGAGCCACAAGGGGAACTTTCCTGCAAAGTGCTCTGTAATAACCCCGATAAACCTTTCCAGCGTGCCAAGTATTGCGCGGTGAATCATCACAGGAGTCTTCAACGTATTGTCAGGAGCCATGTATTTCAGGTCAAAGCGCAAAGGCATCTGGAAGTCAAGCTGTATTGTTGCGCACTGCCAGTCCCTTCCCAAAGCGTCCTTGACATCAAAATCAATCTTTGGACCGTAAAATGCCCCCTCGCCTGGCTTAACAACATACTTCATCTTTGCATCATCAAGAGCCTTTTTCAGCGCATCTTCTGCCTGCTCCCACTGCTTTGGAGAGCCCATTGCCTTTTCAGGCTTTGTGCTCAGCTTTGCAGAATATTCCATCTTAAAAATGTCCTTGTAAATTAATTTAACAAAATCAAGCAAGTCCTTGATTTCTGACTGTATCTGCTCTGGAGCGCAGTAAATGTGCGCGTCGTCCTGGCTCATTTTCCTCACGCGAGTCATTCCGCCAAGTGCGCCGCGCAGTTCATTGCGGTGCAGATAGCAGAAGTCCGCAATCCTCAGGGGCAGCTCCCTGTACGAATGGTTTTTGAGCTGGTAAATCAGGCAGTGCGACGGGCAGTTCATTGGCTTTAGCGAGAATTCCTCGCCATCCACTTCCATCAAGAACATGTTTTCCTTGAAGTGCTCCCAGTGCCCGCTCTTTTCCCATAATGCCTTGTTGAACAATTGCGGAGTGATGACCTCCTGGTAGCCGCGCTTTTTGTATTCCCCCCTGATAAAATTAAGCAGCTCGTTGTAAACAATTGTTCCTTTTGGAAGCAGGAACGGGCTTCCAGGGCTCCATTCGTGGAAAGTGAACAGTTCAAGGTCCTTGCCAAGCTTCCTGTGGTCCCTTAATTCAAGCTCCTTAAGGAATTCAAGGTGCTTTTTGAGCATTTTCTCGTCAGGGAATGCTGTGCCGTAAACCCTTGTCAGCTGCCTGTTCTTCTGGTCACCCTTCCAGAATGCCATTGCAATGCTCATCAGCTTCACAGCCTTGACATAGCCAGTGTCTGGCAGGTGCGGACCCTCGCATAAATCCAAGAATTCGCTGCCAAGAGTGTAAACAGTCAGCTTTTTCCCGCCTTTTGCAAATTCCTCTGCAAGCTCCCTCTTGTAAGGATTGTCAACAAAAATGCTGTTTATCTCGGCAAGCGCCATTTCCTTTCTCTCGCACGGCAGCTTTTTGGCAATTATTTCCCCCATCCGCTGCTCAACCTTTTCAAAGTCAGCAGGGGTTATTTTCAGGTTGTCAAAGTCATAATAAAACCCGTCCTCTACAGCAGGGCCGATTGTGTTCAGGGCATCAGGATACATTTGCTTGACTGCGCAGGCAAATATGTGCGCTGCAGTATGCCAAAAAACCTCTTTTCCCTCCCTGTCCTCAAAGGTCAATAGCCTTACTTCTGCATCCTTGTCAATTTTTGAAGAAAGGTCTTTCAGCTCCCCATTTACCTTCATTGCGAGAGCCTTGCCCTCTAACTTAAGTTCTTTTGAAAGCTCTATCCCGGATACTGGCCCTGGATATTGCTTTTTCCTGCCATTCACTACAACAGACGGCATGAATGCTGATTTAGGGATGCTGTATAAAAAGGTAACTATTATAGAAACCTTTTTAAAGAGGCTGCTTTGTTTGATGGTTATTCTGGACATTCCTCGTGATGTCCAAAGTAGGCCGCAAGGCCATCTAGAGGGAAACAATGGGTTTATACGAAATTCCAAAGACAGAGCTCATTGAAAGGGCAGCAAAAGAACTGCAGAAAGTGGATTCCATAAAGCCGCCGCAATGGGCATTGTTTGTCAAGACAGGGATGTTCAAGCAGCGCCAGCCGTCAAGGGATGACTGGTGGTTTGTGCGCGCAGCAGCAATCCTCCGCAGGCTGAGCGACTCAGACGGCCCAATAGGGGTGCAAAAGCTCAGGACTTTGTACGGCGGAAGGAAAAACCGCGGCCACGCGCCAGAAAGGTTCTTCAAGGGCTCAGGAAACATACTGAGGAAAATCCTGCAGCAGCTGGAAAAGGCAGGCTTTGCAAAGAAAATTGACAAGGGGCTGCACAAAGGCAGGACAATAACGCCACAGGGATTGTCATTCCTTGGCAAGATTGCTGACGCTTACATGAAGGAAAACAACATTGTCCTTCCAAAAAAGCCAGAAGGGGATTTGCACATCACAGAGCTTCCAAAGGAAAAGCCTGCCAAGAAGGCAAGGGTCAGGAAGAAACCAGCCCAGGAGGCAGCGCCAGCTGAAGCCCCTGCTGCAACAGCCCAAACAGGCGAGGCTCCGGGTGCGCCTGAGGCTCCAAAGAAAAAGCGCACACCAAGAAAGAAAAAAGAGGAAGCGCCTGCGCCAACAGCACCGCAGCCCCAAGCGCAAGCCCCTGCACAAGAAACCCAAAAGAGTGAATGAAAATGTCAAGATACAAGCATCCTGCAAGGAAAAAGCGCATTGCAAAAAAAGGGCGCCAGACAAAATGGGCGCCTTTCTGGACAGTGCCGAAGATATACGGCAAGGGCAGGAGGGTGCACCCTGGCAGGCACACATTTGTCAAGCGCTCGTGGCGCAGGCAGAAGATGAAGGTATAAAATGGCAGTCGAAAGAACTTACACAATACCGCTGAGAAAGGAGTGGCTCAAGTCAGTCAAGTACAAGCGCGCGAAAAAGGCAGTCAGGGCAATACGCGAGTTCCTGATGCGCCACATGAAGGTGGATGACGCAGAAAGCATAAAGCTCGGCAAATACCTCAACATGATACTCTGGAGCCACGGAATAAAAAACCCGCCTTCAAGGGTAAAAGTCAATGCCACAAAGGACGACAAGGGCATTGTCAGGGCTGAAATGGTCGGCGCCCCAAAAGAGGAGAAAAAACCTGAAGCTCCAAAGAAAGGCGCAAAGAAGGAAGAAGAAAAAAAGGCTGAAACAGCTGCCCCAAAGGCAGAGGAAAAGAAGGCAGCGCCTGCTGAAACCAGTCCTGCAGCGCCAAAACCGGCTGCTGCCCCTAAGCCGGCAGTCCCAAAAGCACCAGCCCCTGCAAAGCAGCAGGCAGGGCAGATTATCAGGTAACTATTTATACCCCTTTTCTGGTGGTGTTCTCCAATGACAATTGCCTCATATGACCCAAAAACAATCGAACCTGGTGTGATGAAGTTCTGGGAGAAAGAGCAAATTTACGAAAAAGCAAAAAAGAGGGGCATTGGCAAGAAAAAATACTATTTCCTTGACGGACCTCCGTACACCTCAGGCCACGTGCACATAGGCACTGCATGGAACAAGGCGCTGAAAGACGCAATCCTGCGCTACAAGAGGATGCGCGGCCTTGAGGTCTGGGACAGGGCAGGGTATGACATGCACGGGCTGCCCACTGAGAACAACATCAGGAAAAAGCACAATTTGTTTTTGCGCAAAGACATTGAGGCATTTGGGCTTGACAAGTACAACAAGGAATGCGAAAAGTTTGCTGTTGACATGATGCACCAGATGAACAGGGACTTTGAGCGCCTCGGGGTCTGGATGGACTTTGACAGGGCATACATACCGATTTCAAGGGAATTCATTGAAGGCGAATGGCTGCTTGTGAAGAAGGCGCACGAGCAGGGAAGGCTGTATGAGGGCTTAAGGACAATGTCGTGGTGCGCAAACTGCGAGACAAACCTTGCAAAGCACGAGCTGGAATATGAGAACG
The DNA here is from genome assembly GCA_038884575.1 of Candidatus Woesearchaeota archaeon. Lineage (GTDB taxonomy): Archaea > Nanobdellota > Nanobdellia > Woesearchaeales > ARS49 > JAWAAW01. The sequence continues at coordinate 24,369 of JAWABQ010000003.1, read as the reverse complement.
TAAAGGAAAATTCCATTTTTGTGAAGCTCAAAATCAAGGGCAAGCCAAATGAATTTTTGATAATCTGGACAACAACCCCGTGGACAATCCCCTTCAACCTTGCAGTAATGGTAAATCCCGATCTCGACTATGTCAGGGTGCAGGTGAAGAACGAGGTCTGGATACTGGCAAAAGCGCTTGCCAATGCAATAGTGCAGGGCATTGCCGGCGAATTCCCCAAAATTATTGAGACTTTCAAAGGAAACAAGATTGAAGGAACAGAATACCTGCACCCGTTTGAGGACACAGTTGCAGAATACAAGAAAATCAAGTCAGAGTCGCCAAAGACCCACACTGTCGTCCTCTCATCGGAATATGTTGATGCAAGCGCAGGCTCAGGGCTTGTGCACTGCGCGCCGGGCTGCGGCCCAGAGGACTATGAGGTTGGCTACAGGAACAAAATCCCCGCCTGGAACAGCATTGACGAGCACGGCAGATTCCCTGAAGGTATGGGGGAATTCTCAGGGCTAATTGCGAAAAAAGATGACAAAAAGTTTGTTGAGGCGCTGAAAAAGCGCTGCGCGCTGATTGCAGAGGCTCCTGTCGAGCACGAATATGCTCACTGCCAGAGGTGCCACAACCCTGTGATTTACCGCACAACAAGGCAGTGGTTCTTCAAGGTAGAGGATTTAAAGCCCCAAATGATTGAGTTCCACAAAAAATCAAAGTGGGTTCCGCAAGCCGCCTGGAACGCGTTTGACTCCTGGCTGAAGAATTTGCGCGACAACAGCATCACAAAGCAGAACTACTGGGGGACTCCTGTGCCGATATGGAAATGCCCTGGCTGCGGTGATTACGAGGTCATTTCAACTGTTGAGGAGCTTGAGGAGAAGTCAAAGAAGAAGATTGTCGAGCTGCACAGGCCCTGGATTGACAGGCACGAGATTCCATGCAAGTGCGGGCAGAAAAAGCGCAGGATTCCTGACATAATGGATGTCTGGGTTGATGCAGGCACAGTGAGCTGGAACTGCCTTGACTATCCCGGCAGAAAAGACCTGTTTGACAGCCTGTTCCCTGCAGAGTTCATCCTCGAGGGTAAGGACCAGATAAGGGGCTGGTTCAACCTGCTCATGGTTGCAGGCGTTTTGGCTTTTGGAAAGCAGAGCTACAAAAACGTTTACATGCACGGCTACATCCAGGATGCGCTTGGCAGGAAAATGTCAAAGTCGCTGGGCAACTACATTGAGCCTGCAGAGGTTGTTGACAAGTACGGCGCTGACACTTTCAGGTTTTACACAATCGGCGCCGCAAACCCCGGCTTGGACCTGAACTACAACCACGAGGATGCAAAGTTGAAGTACAAGAACCTGATAATACTTTGGAACATACACAACTTCCTGATTGATTTGGCAAAGACAATCGGGAAAAACCCCGCAGACCTTGACCCCAAAGTGATGGAAACCCTTTTCTCTGACGAGGAGCGCTACATCATGTCAAAGCTGAACAGCACGATCTCCGAAACCACTGAAAAGTTTGAGAATTACCATATCAATGAGGTCCCTTGCCTGATTGAGGACTTGTTCCTTGCGCTCAGCAGGACTTATGTGCAGCTGGTCAGGGACAAGGCTGCTGTGGGCAGTGAGAATGACAAGGAAGTTGTGCTTTACACGCTCTACAGCTGCTTGCTTGAAACAATGAAGCTGTTTGCCCCTGTTGCGCCATTCATCACAGAGCAAATGTATCAAAACCTGAAAAAGGAATTCAAGCTGCCTGAGGAGTCAGTGCACCTGTTCAGCTGGCCTGCTGCTGACAAGAAAAAGATAAACAAGGATATCGAGGCAGGGATGCAGTCAGCAGGAAAGATTATTGAGGCAGCCCTTGCTGCGCGGGAAAAGGCAAAGCTCTCGCTGAGGTGGCCTGTCAAGTGCATTTTTGTCGTCAGCGCCAATGAGGAACTGCTAAAGCAAGCAAGGGTTCTTGACAGCATAATAAAGACCCAGACAAATGCAAAGGACATCATCTCAGGAAAGGAATTTGCGCAGGTAAAAGAGGTTGTGAAGGCAAACCAGGGCACAATCGGCAAGACCTTTGGGCACAAGGCGCCGCAAATCATTGCCAAGATTGCCCAGGAAAGTGACCAAAGCATCCTCAAGTCACTGGCAAAAGACAAGAAAGTCACGCTCAACATAGGCAATGAAAAGGTCGAGCTTGGCGCAGAGCATTTCATGATTGAAAGGCAGGTTCCAAAGCACATTGCAGCTGTTGAGGCAAAGGATTTCGTAATCTACCTTGACACAACAAGGACAGAACAGCTTGAGGCAGAGGGCTTTGCAAGGGAGATAATGCGCCATGTCCAGTCATTAAGGAAAGAGGCAGGGCTTGACAAGCGCGACCAGATTACCCTTGCAATACAGGCAGACAGCCAACTCGTATCAATGCTCCAGCCATGGGCTGAGGCCATAAAAGAAAAGGTCGGCGCAAAGCAGTTAAAGCTCACTGACCAGCCGCTGGCAAGGAAGCACGCACATTCCTCACAGCCCAAAGTCAAGGACAGGAAGTTCACAATAGCGTTTGACCGTGCTTGATTGTTCTGCAGAATATATTTTGGCAAACAATAATGCTTAAAAGCAAGTTCTATGCTTGTGAAGGACAACAGCGTAACCAATTGATGACAAAAAGAGGGATGAAAGAGTGAACGACAAAGTTCTTGGAGTCCTGATGACAATGGAATATGTCCGAGTCAGGAAATCCACGATGAAAGACATAAAGGAACTTCTTAATAAACGCGAGTCCAATGAATGGCACATTCTTGCAGCAATAGTTGGCATGGTTGTTGTTGTGGCAGTTGCAGGGCTTGTTTTGGCGCTCTAATTATAAGTAAGATTTTTATACTGCCGTGTTCTCGTGAAAGCATATGAGAAAACTGGCGCTTATTGCATTGTTCTGCATACTGCTTAACATCACTTCTGTCCTTGCTGTTGACTGCATAGATTCTGACAAGGATGATGACATCAAGAAGACCATTGATGAGAAAGGCTCTGTGACTTATGGCCTGACAGAGAAGTTTGACGAGTGTGTAAGCGGAAAAGACGGCTACCATGTCAGCACAGGAAGGTTTGTGCGCGAATACTACTGCACAAAAGTGAGCGACGTGCTCCAGCGAAAGTATGAGGACATTGACTGCGAGCGCTACGGCTTCACCAGGTGCGAGGAAGGAAGGTGCATTGGAAAAAACACAACCGCAACATATACAGGCACAAGCAGCACCACAACAGGACCAACCTGCGGAAACCACAAGCTTGACGCAGGCGAGCAGTGCGACCCTCCTGACAAGATATGCTATGACAATGACGGAAACATAGGACAGTGCACAAGGCCGAACGCGCAGGGATTTGGAGGGTGCCAGTGCAAGACCCTTGCCTCTGCAAGCACGCAGACAGCCCAGCAGACCACAACAGTGCAGCACAATGTCACCACAACAACACAGCCGCCAACAACACAAGCTCCTGCAGCACAGCCACAGCCTGCCCAGCAGCCAGCACCTACCGAGCAGACGCCTTCAGCGCCAGAAGAGCGCTCACCCCTGCCAACAGAGAACTTTGATGATTCAAAAGGGATAAGCGTGACTCGCGGGATTGCCAACGCAGTCAAGAGATTCTTCAGGTGGATAGGGAGCTGGTTTGGTTAAAATGAAACCGCCTCTTGCAATAATCCTTGCTTTTGCCCTTGTTTCAGCAGCAGCATACGCCAGCGTCATCCCGTCATCGCTTACAGAGCAGAAGTGCGGCAATGGCATAAGGGAGGGCTATGAGGTCTGCGAGCCAGACACTGCATATGATTTATGCCCCTCAATCGGCAAGATACTCAAGATTGCAATGGTGTGCAATGAGCAGACATGCAACTGCCTGCCTGACAGGAGCGCAAAAGACTGCGGAAACAACATCATCGAGGGCGTTGAGATGTGCGACCCTGGCAAAAGGGCAACGCCTGACTACTGCCCAAACATTTCAATGGCAATCGGAATAGACCTTGTCTGCGACCCAAAGACCTGCGACTGCATCCCGTCAGGCCCTGTCATCAGGCTTTCCACGTGCGGCGACGGCAAGGTTGAGGGCAACGAGGACTGCGAAAGCGACGATGACTGCGCAAGAAGCAGGCGCTGCCAGAACTGCACGTGCGTGGTCAAGGAGGAGAACATCAGCATAAGCCCTGTGCAGCATAATGTCACAACAGACGAGATTTCAGTGCCGACAATAGAGGACATAACGCGCAAGGCAGGCAAGACAGAGATTGCCGGGTTTGTCATTGAGGATTATGTAGGCGAGGTGCTGCCTGAGCAGCTTGAATACTTTGACGACGAGGAAATAAACTTTTACATCAAGATGAATGACGGCAACGAGTATATTGCCAGCGCCGTGACAACAAAGAACGTGGTTCAGGAAGTCCACCCGTACGCGCTGAATGACACGTCAATGGAAGTGCACATCACAGAAAACGCACTTAATAGCATAAGGCAGGCTGACAGGCGCGCTGACGCAATCGTGAAAATGCTTGAGGACGGCACAATACAGTACAAGCCCACAGGATTATTCAGGAGAATATGGTTCTGGCTGTTCAGGCCATACTAAAAAAATGAAAATCGCATTTGCACTGCTGGCTGCGCTATTCCTCGCCGCCTGCGTTCCAGAATACCAGGAGCCGCAGACAATTGCGGAAAAAATAAAGCCAGCGCCAAAACCGGCTATTGCGCCAGTGCCTGAAAGAACAATCCCTGCACCCTTCACCAAAGTATACCAGCTAAGGGGCAATGAGTCAATACTCTGGGGCTTTAACCAGGCAGGAAACCTTGTCCTGCTCAACAGCTCCTCAAAAACAGTTGTCATCACATATCAAAACAGCAAAATAACAGGCATAGACGACGGCATAAATCCTGTAAAATTCCATTACGACCCTGAATGGCGCGTGATACGCGCTGAAAAAGGGTCAAGGCAGTGGATTTTCTCATACACCTCAAAAGGAAAGCTTGTCTCGATGGAAAATGGTGAAAGGCTCTCGGCAGCATATGACTCAAAAGGAAGGCTGAGCAGCATTGCAAGGGACGGCGGGACTGCAACAGAATTCGAGTACGATGATTACAACAGGACAAAGGCGATTTACAAGCAAAACATAAAGACAGACGTCTATTATGACAGCAAGGGAAGAATAGCCATGCTGCAGCACGAGGACGACCACCTCGTCATAGGCTACTGGCGGTATGACCTGCTGTCTGCGCTTAGCGGAACAATGTACGGGCTAAAGGAGACTGTCAATTATGGTCCGTCATCAATAACGCTCATAAGCAATGTTGACCAGAATGAGTTCACAAGCCAGTATCCTGAAGATTCTGAAGCAAGACTGAAGGCATTCAACACGTTCCTGTTCTGCAAGAGGTTTAAGAAATTGCCTGTCTTGTTTGACGGCCAGAGCTGGGTGTTGTATCACGAATACATGAAAGGAGACGTATTAGACTATCTTTTAACAGGATTTGTTTGTGAGTATCTGCCATGATTTATCCGCCAAAAGAAGACTCATTATTGCTTGAAAAGCACGTCAAGAAACTGGCAAAAGGCAGAGTCCTTGACATGGGCACCGGCTCTGGGATACAGGCATTGGCTGCTGCAAAAAAGAAATCAGTGAGGTCAGTGCTTGCTGTTGACATAAATCCTGCTGCTGTCAGGCACTGCAAGAGGAATATTGCAAGCAGGAAAATAAAGTGTTTGCAGAGCGACCTGTTTGACAACGTTAAGGGCGAGTTTGACACAATAATCTTTAATCCGCCTTATTTGCCTCAGGAACTTCCAGAGCGTGATGTTGCGCTTGAGGGCGGCAAAAAAGGATATGAGACAATTTTCAGGTTTTTGGAAAGCGCAAATGCATTTCTTGCCACAAACGGGATTATCCTGCTGCTTTTTTCTTCTCTCAGCAACAAAAAATGCATTGAACAGGCAATAAAACTAACCCTTCTCACTTTTGCAGAGCTTGACAGATTGCACATTTTTTTTGAGGACTTGTTTGTTTACAAAATTGAAAAGTCTGCACTGCTGAAAAAGATTGAAAAGGCAGGGGCAAAACAGCTAAAATACCTCACAAGGGGCAAGAGGGGCTGGATTTTCAATGGCAAATACAAGGGAAAAGACTGCGTTGTGAAGGTCAAGCGTCCTGATTCTGCTGCCAATGCTCCTGCAAAAGAGGGAAAAATGCTCAAGGTCGTGAACAGGCTTGGTCTTGGCCCAAGATTGTTTGTTGCAAAAAAGGATTTTGTTGTTTACGAGTATGTTCCTGGCAAATATTTTGAGGACGTATTGGCAGACGCCACGACAAAGGCTAAAAAGCAGCTTTTCAGGCAGTTGTTCAGGCAGGCATTTATACTTGACAATGCAGGGCTTGCCAAGGAGGAAATGCTAAGGACTCTGAAAAATGCAATTGTCACCCCAAAAGGAAAGGTTGTCATGATAGACTTTGAGCGCACGCACAAGGCGAAAAAGCCGCACAATGTCACACAGCTGTGCACTTTTGCAGCACAGCAAGAAATTGCGCCCATTGCGGACATAATATACTGGGCAATCCATTACAGGCTGAATCCCGGAAATGCAGGCTTTAGGGCGCTTTTAAAAGGAATACATTTATAAACAAGCAATAGGGAATAAACAGTTATGGAAGAAAAGAACGATGTTCCTGAGTCAAACCTTGAGCGCCTGGCCCGCACAATCAGGCCAGAACAGGTAAAGGCACTCATAGGCACTTTTTACAAGACCAATGAGACAGCACTCCTTCTTGACGCAGACTACAGGTTTGTTATGGCAACCCGCGCTGCAGAACTGCGGCTTGGCTACAGCAGCGACCAGATACTTATAGACAGCCTCAAGCTCCAGCCAGAAGTATTCAAAAGGCTGCGCGAAATCTGCCAGGAACAGTTTGACAAACAGGGCAAGAAGTTCTTTGAGCTGAAAGGGGTGCCTTACAGCTCAAGCAACAAGGAAACAAGCTTCTTGTTCAACATCAAGGTAAGCAGGCTGAGGAACGGCGGCGCAGTCGTATACCTGCAAAAGGTCGCCAAGCAGCCATACCAGCAGCAGGAAGGGGACCTTGTTGTTTCAGCGCCCGGATTCATAGACGACCACTGGAACAGGAAAGACCTCTGGCACGGCGAGACATTTGAGGAAAAGCTGAATGCAGCATACCTGTGCGCCAAGCAAAGGCGGGTCGTGATTGATTTGTCAAAAACAAGGGATATAGGATACTGCCAGGCAGCTGAAATCTCTGCAAAAGTAAAGGACCTGCCAGGAATCATATTCATTGAAGCAAGGCCTGAGATATACGAAATGCTGCACCAGAACGGCAAAGGGGTGCCTGCTGACAGGTTCTATTACAAAATAAATGCCACAATAAGCCCTGTTCCAAAGCCTGCATGACCAGATTCTCGGAAAAAGTCTACAAAATCTGCAAAAAAATCCCAAAAGGCAGGGTCTCAACTTACCGCGAGATAGGCAATGCCCTTGGAGGCTACGGGCAGGTCTACAGGGCTGTCGGCGTTGCATTGAAGAACAACCCTTATGCCCCCAAAGTCCCATGCCACCGTGTTGTTTGTTCTGATGGAAAAATTGGCGGATACAAGGGCGCAAAATCAGGCAAAAAAATTGCCAAAAAGATTGCATTGCTCAAAAAAGAGGGCGTAATTGTGAAAAAAGGAAGAATTGTTGGTTTTGAAAAGAAGCTGTACAGGTTTTGCTAATGCCCAACCAGGAGCCTTGCTGCCAAATATGCCCTCAGGTTCTCATTAAGCTCGGTAATCCTCATTATCTTGCGCATCGTATCAACCACCTCATAAGGCACTTTTCTGCATATCACCCTGTCATTCTTGTAAATGCAATAGCTTGCCCTTGAGTCCTCATCCCTTGGCTGGCCAACAGAGCCCGGGTTTATGACATAATAATTGCCGGAAACAAGCTTGAGTTCTATGCTCTCGGATTTCCAGCAATCCTGTTTTCCTTTTACCGGCACATGATTAAAATTTTGTTTTTCAGGATTCCAGCAGAATGCCTCTGCAACATGCGAATGGCCAACAAAGCATACCGCCCTGCTTATTTTCTGAAGCGATGCAAAGCACCTGCCGACATTATTCTCGCCCTCAGGATAATTGTCAGCGATTGTTGCATAGCCATTTATGCTTGCGCAGGCAATGGTGCCGTGAGGCGGGTTGTTTGGATGCCTTTTCTTCCACATGATGCTGTCATAATCCTGCATTGCATGGCAGAGCGTGCCGTGCACTTCTGCAATGCGCTTTTGTTCATCGTCAGCATTCGGCAATTTGACATAAGGCAGTTTTGAGATATAAACAACCAGTTCCTTTGCTGTCGTGTGCAGCAAGCGCCTTGTCCAGAGTATTGACGGGACTGCATTGATGCTGTAAAGGCTTGCCATTACGCCCTTTGGAATATAGCAGACACTTTCCTCATGGCTTCCCCCAATCACAACACTGCAGTGCTCCCTGACCCGTTGGATGCACTCAGCAGGGTCAGGACCATAGCCGACAATGTCACCCAGGCAGTGGATTTCCTTTATGCCGTGCTTTTGCTCCTGTTCTGAAATGTCATTAAGGACCGCATCAAGGGCTTCAATGTTGCCATGAATGTCTGAAATTATTGCTATTGCCATGGGCGTCACTGCATGCCTCGCAAATAAGTATAACAAGGATATTTTTAAAGAAACCTGTCACCGCTTCTTTTTCTTTGTCTTCTTGACTTCCTTGTCAAGCTTTAATTCATCAAGAAGCTCCTTGTAGCGGTTTCGAATTGTGACTTCTGTGACACCGGCAACATCAGCAACCTCTCTTTGCGTTCGCTTTTCGCCGTGCATCAAGGCAGCAACGTACAATGACGCTGCAGCAATGCCTGTTGGCCCCCTGCCCGAGGTTAACTCCTCGTGCTGTGCCATTTCAAGTATTTCAACCGCCTTTGACTGCGTTTCCGGCGATAACTTCAATGAGCTTGCAAACCTTGCGATGTAGTCAGCAGGATTGCTTGGCAGGATTGTTATTCCAAGCTCCCTTGTCACAAAGCGGTATGTTCTTCCTATTTCCTTTTTCTCAATGCTTGATGCCTCTGAGAGCTCGTCAAGTGTTCTTGGAACCTCATGGCGCCTGCAGGCAGCATAGAGCGCTCCAGAGACGACTGATTCCATGCTTCTTCCCCTGACCAGTCCGCGCTGGACCGCCTGGGTGTAAATCATTGCTGCCTCCTCCTCGACTGACTTTGGCAGCTTGAGATAGCTTGAAACCCTCTTTAACTCGGCAAGGGCAAGCTTGAGGTTTCTTTCTATTGCTGTTGAAATCCTGTACTGCCATTTCCTGAGCCTGAAGAACTTGTTCCTGTCCTTTGAGCCGAGCTGGAAAAGGTCTGCCTTTTGCCCAACCTCTGTGCCAAGCCCCTGGTCATACTGGGTGTAAGTCATTGGGGCTCCTGTGCGCCTGTGCCTTTGCTCGCCAGAGCCCTCGCTCTCAAATTCGCGCCATTCCTGCCCGAACTCCACCATCTTGTCCTCAACGACAAGACCGCAGTCCTTGCAGATTATCTCCCCTTTTTCCCTGTTCACGAAGAGGTTTATTCCTCCGCATTCAGGGCACTTTTTGATGTAATACAACCCAGCACTACCCCCACAATACCTCCACACAGGAACTATACGCCCTAATGTAGAGGAACTATCACCACAATGTATTTATACCACTCCAAGCAGGCGGTTTATAAAGATTTATTTGCTGCAGAATATACTTCTTTGCGAAAGCCTTTTAAGCATTGCGGTTGTTTCAGAGGAGCATGGCAGAAGTTGTTCCAAAGGAGTTGCTTGAAATCCTTGCCTGCCCCACGGACAAGGCAGGGCTGAAGGCCGGAAAAGACGAACTAATCTGCACAAAATGCGGCAGAAAATACCCTGTGAAGAACGGGATTCCCATAATGCTGCCGCAGCCGTAAATCACTTCTCCATTTTCAGCACAGCCCACGGCCTCCAGAAAAGCCCAAAAACAGCATAAGCAAGAATCTGCCTCAGGCGGAAGTGAAGCGGCGGGTTTTTGACAAGCCTGAACCCATAGCGCTTTGCAGCGCCTATAATCTTGCTGTGGGTCAGTATGTAAACCCGCGGATATTTTTTCAGCACTGCACGCATCAATTCCCTGAAATGACCGTGCCTCCTGAACTTCCGCATGGTGTATGCATCGCCTATTTCCGTGATTTTTCCCCAGCGCTTTACGCAGCAGAACGAGACTATTGATTTGCCATGATATGCAACATACGTTATTGGGTTCAAAAACAGCGCGAGCACATCAAAAGTATTTGTGAGCACATAAGGTATCAGCGACTGAAACTGCCAAAGCCTCCCCTCCCTTATTGTCACCCTGTCCTGCATGACGATTGCATCTAAAAACGCCAATATTAATGTTTCGGATTGTTTTTAGGGGCAAGCTTTTTATACGCTTCAAAACCTTATTAGTGTATATTTTGCCGGCGTCGCATAACCTCGCAGTTCCGCAGAACAAGAGGTCTTGCGACGACGGTGAATGCCGGCGTCGCATAATCCGGTAGTGCGCCCGCCTTGAGAGCGGGTTCCGCAAGGAATTCTCGGTTCAAATCCGAGCGCCGGCGTAGCAAAGCAAAGCAGGTTAAATGCTGCTACTTTTTAGAAATCCTGTATTGCCGCTCTATTCTCTTTCCAGTCTGGGGGTCATAGCACCTGCAATAATAGATCGTCTCACTTTCCTTTGTCACAGTGCTCTGGAAAAACGGCCCCAAATACTTTGTGCATTCTGAAACGCAGTATCCGCGGATTTGCTTCTCAATGGATGAGGCATCAGAACCGCCCTTCAAAGCCTTGCCGACATGGCCTAAATTCACCAAAAACAGGAATAAGGCAGATATCACGAAAACAAAAATCACAAATCCTGCAAACATAAAGGCAACCCCCTGCAGCTTTGTGATTCTCTTATTGCCCTTGAAATATTTTGAAACCTGGTATTTCTTCATTCTGCCTGCGACCTCTGCATTGCAGCAACATACTGCATCCAGCACGCAATTTTGTGCGCCCACAACAGGCTGGCATCTTTTTCGTACTTCGCCTGGTTGGAGAGCATAGGACTTGGGTTTTCCCTGACGCCAATTTCAACACTGTCAACACCCAAAAATTCCAGCCTTTCACTTATGCTCGGGTGCGTGTGCCACCAAGAGCTTTTTTGCGAAAGCACCTTGTCAACACCCACATCAATGATTTTTTGGCAGTACAACGGACGCACATAATCGTAAATATTGATTATCCTCCTGCCTTTCTGAAGATGATGCGCGATGTGCTGCGGGACTATGTTGTCGAAAATATCAGCCACCACTGCGTATTTGACAAGCGAATTTGCAAACTCTTTGCGACCTGTTATCCTTGCCGCGAATGCATCTGCCCTGTGCTCAACGCGCCTGCGGTACCACAGCCCGATAACCGCATAATACCTTGACAGCAGGTAGAACACAATCCATGTCGGCAGATAAATAAGGATGGTAAAGCTCAGCCCGATATTCTGCGCATTTATCTCCCTCTGGATCTCAAGAAAATTCTGTATCCTGTAGATCAAATAGCCAAAGATGGTGTCTTTGTGCGCAAAGTGGCCATATTCGTGTGCGAATATGGCAAAAAGGTCATTTTCATCCATAAACTTCAATGCGACAAGGCCTATTATCAGCGTTTTCGTGAAAAAGCCTGTTACAGCCACATCGGTGCCCTCTGTTATGACAATTTTGTGCGGCTTCTTCAAGCCCGTCTTTTTCGCAATCCTGTCAATGATGCGGGCAAGCTTTTTGCTGTCCTTTTCGGAAATAACAGTCTTAAAAGAATCCTTCCTTTGATGAAAAAGCCCGATAAAAATGCCGAGGAAAATCGGGAAGAAAAACAACAAGAACAGGTATCCAAACACAAACAAAAAAAATGCCATAACCGCGAGAAACACAAATATCATGCCCATGCCAAATGCCAGCATAAAAAGCGAATAAACCAGCTCAAACACTGAATTTCCAAATTCGCCGCGCATATAAAAGAACAAGCAAATGCCTCTTTATTAATATATTCCCCCAGCCTGACCAAGTTCTGAAGCTTTATAAACCGCTTTCTTGTGGTGTTCTTCATGGACAGCGACAGCAAGTTTGCAAAGACAACGCTGAAGAACATCTGCAGGAGGGACGGCTCTCTTGCAACAAAAGACCCTATTGGCAAGGCAATCACCATTGTTGATAGTGAGCCTATCGGTATTGGAAGCCAGAGGATTGCTTTCAGGGGACAGCTTACGTATTCCTGCCTTGACGCTGATGCTTACCGCGCGCTTTATGTGCCAATGAGGACCCACAGGAACCTCAAGGGGACAAGCCTTGAGGACTGGGAGGAAGCAAGAAAAGCGGCAGAGCAGGAAGCCGGCGAGATGTCAAAAAGCGGGCTTGAAAAGGAAGTCAGGGATTTCTTTGAGGAAAACGAGCTCATCAACGGCAACCGCGCCATTGCAGTTAGCGTGTCAAAACTTCCTCAGGACATGAACTGGCGCAGCAGCAGGGAGGGTTTTATTCTCGGGCTTTATCATCCCAACCTCACTTATCACTTTGCTGCAGGGCTTGTTGAGACAAGCGGGCAGGGATACATGATTGTGGAATTGTTTGACGGCTCGCTTAATCCTGAAAAGACAAGGGGGTGGGAGCCAAGAACCCATCTTAAAGTGATGGAGCAGGTAATCAGGGGCCTAAAGCGCCTGCGCGACCTGGGCATTGTGCACCGCGACATAAAGCCAGGCAACTTGTTCGTTAAAAAGCGCACCAATGTAAAGATCGCTGATTATGGCATAATGCGCCCAGAGAACGTGGAGCTTACAAGGACAACAATGGAGGGCAACATAATAGGCACTGCGCCTTACATGAGCCCTGAGCAGGCAAGGAACAGCAAGGATGCAACATGGTTAAGCGATCAATTCAGTGCAGGCGCAACATTTTACGAATTAATCACTGACAGTCTTCCTTTGGGATTAAATGGCGAAAAAGTGCCTCCGCGCGAAATACTCGTCTCAATTGCCCGCGACAGGCAGTACAAGATCAAAGGAATTGCAAACGAGCAGGACATGGTTCTTGAGGGCATTGAGCGCATAATCGCGAGGATGATGCAGAACAAGCCGCACAAGAGATATCAGGACTATTCCGAGATACTGCAGGACATTGACAGGGTCGAGGCAGGAAAACTGCCAAAATACGCCCCTGCAGGGCTTGTTGACACAGTATTCACCCCTGCAAAATACAGCAATTACACCCACAACAGGCGCGCAAGGATGGTTGCTGCGGGAATACTCTGCACCATTGCCGCTGCAGGCGCTGCTGCTTATTTCTCAGGGCTTCTTCAAAGAATATTACATTGATTTTGGATCAGCCTGCCGGGCTTTTACCTGCCTCAGGATGTCAAGGTATACCTGCTTGTTCTGCTCAAAGAAATAGATTATCCTCATTATGTTGTGGTCCCTCCAGAATTCAGAATGCCAGAGTCTCCATTGCTTGATTATTTCCTCGTGGTCGAGTTCCCTCCCTGCGTCTGTCTGGCGGTAATAGATTTCCAGCTTGATTTCTTCCACTTGGTGTTTTATTTCTTGTGCAGGGTCCACTGTCTTGTGTTTTATGAAGAAGTGGTTTACTGCAATCTCAAGGCACGTGTCATCGTTCAGCGAGGGGTGCTTCTTTTTCAGTTTTGCTGCCTCGCCAAGAATCATTTCTGAATATTTCTGTATTTTCTCGGCAAGCGGCTTCCTGATCCATTCCATGTCGCCTGCCTTGTATTCCCTCTCAAGTTCCCCAATCTCCTTGGTTGTCATCACAAGGACGCAGGGAATTTCCGAATATAAATCTTGATAGTGGCAGCCACCGCAACAGGAGGCATTACTGGGGCTGCTGAGGCGCCTTCACCAGGCCGACATAATGCTGCTTTTCCTTCCTGAAAACATACAGCCCCCTTTTCGTGTTGTGCGACCGCCATCCTGCAGCATAAAGCTGCGCCCATGTCTTTGTGACCTCATCATCTGACGGATGCTCGCCCCTCAGTTCGCGGAAGTATTTTTCCCGCCCGATTTCAAATTTCTGGATTTCAATCTCCTTCTTCGGGTCAAGCGTCCTGTGCTGTTTTATGTAGAACTCAATCGCATCACCTATGCAGTCATCCTCTGAGCGGATTTTGCCTGGCTCAGCGCCCTCTGCCTGCCTGGCATGCTCTGCCATTATATCCTGGGCAAGCTTGAGTATGAGCTCCCTGTCGCGAGCAATTATCTTCTCAAGCGCAGGCTTCACCCACCACAAATGCCCCTGCCTGTCCTCCTCGTCAAATTCCAGAAATTCCTTGTCTTCCATGCAGGAACATAACCTGCCTTGTATTTTAAAGCTTCACCCTTAGCAACCCTTTTATACCTGTTTGATTATGCAGGCAGCAATGGAAAAAGAGGCAACAAGCATCTGGCTAATCGCTTACCGCGAGTTTGAGCATTTCACAGACCATATCATTCCTGTGCTTGTTGTCCTGCTTGCCGTCGCGCTTGTCCTCGAAAACCCGCTATGGACCCTTGTCCACCTGAGCGAATACGAGCCGTGGATTGGGATTTTTGACGGCGTAATAGTGTTCTTTTTTGTCGCAGACCTTGTTTTCAAATGGTTCAAGACAAGGAACATAAGGAGGTTTTTCAGGCTGTACTGGCTTGACATGGTGGCAGTGTTCCCCTTTTACCTTGCGTTCAGGGCATACTCAGAGGTTGCCGCATTCTTCAGGATAGGGGAGGAGATTGCCGAAAGCGGCCAGAAGATTGCGCACGAGGCAGTGCTTCTCAGGGAGGCAAAGACAATACAGGAGGCAGAGGAGCTTGCAAAGCAGGCAAGAATGCTGAGGGAGGCAGAGGAGCTTGGAAAGGAGGCAAGGCTTGCAAGGGAGGCAGGCCTTTTCAACAGGACAATAAGGCCCTTGCAAAGGCTTCTGAGAATGCTGAAAGGAAGGTTTTACACGTCGCACAGGGTGCTCGTTGAAGCGCACCAGCAGCACAAGAGGGAGCACAGGGCTACTGGACAATAATGCCGTCAAGCTCTTTCAACAAGTCCATGGCATAACCGAGCTTTTCTTTTGTGTGGGAATAAATCGTCATTATCGGCTCCCCTTTTTTGACATGATCATTGCAGTGGTGGTGCAGCAATATGCCTGAATCAGGGTCTTTTGGCGCGCCAGCCATCCTTGCAATGCGGGAAATTGAGATGTTGTCAAGCACCTGCACTGTCCCTGTTTTTGGCGCGACATACGTGTACTGCAATGGGCAGGTCTTCAGGCTTTCAGGGTCAATGTCCTTTCCACCCTGCGCCCGCACAATCTCCATGAATTTGCCGTATGCCTTTCCGCTGTTCAGGATTTCTGCCGCAACCCGCATCCCCTCACCTTTTCCTGCAGCGCCTGCAAACTCAAGGGCGGTTGCAGCCATCTCAAGGCTCTTCTGCCTCAAGTCAATGGGCGCCCTCGAATCATTCCTAAGCACCCAAAGGCAGTCCCTTGCCTCCAGCACAGGGCCTATGCCGTTTCCTATCGGCTCAGCGCCATTGGTTATCATCGTCAACACATTTATCCCAAGCGCCTTGCCAAGCCGCTCAAAGTGGCCCTGCAAATGCACAGCCTGCTTCCTGTTTTCAATCTTTGCCCCTTTGCCGACAGGAATGTCCATAAGAAGGTGGGTTGCGCTGACGCTTGCCTTCTTTGCCATTATGGATGCAAGCATCTGTCCTTCTGCATCAATGCTTAAAGGATGCTCAACCTTGATTATCCTGTCATCTGCAGGCGCAAGGTTGACAGAGCCGCCCCAGATAATAAATCCGCCGACCTGGTCAAGAATCCTGTAAAGCCTTGATATGGGCAGCGCAACAGGGCACAGCACCTCCATCGTGTCAGCCGTGCCTGAAGGCGAGGTTATTGCGCGCGAGCTTGTCTTCGGGACAGTAAGCCCTGCGGCAATGAGTATCGGCACAACTATCATTGTTGTCCTGTTGCCAGGCACGCCTCCAATGCAGTGGATGTCAACAACAGGCTTTTTCCTCACTTTCAGCTGGGTGCCTGTCAAAGCCATTGCCCTTGTGAGGTTGAGGATTTCAGGATCACTCATGCCTATCGTGTAATTGGCAGTCACATAGCTCGCGAGCTCAATGTCAGTGAGCTTGTTCCTTCCAATATCCCTTATTATTTCGTAAATTTCACCATACGAGAGCTCCTTGCCGTCAAGCTTTTTCCTGATGTATCCTATGCTCTTTGGCTTTCTTGCAAGCGCAATCTTGACAATGTCGCCATCCTTGGCATAAACAGCATCAAGGACCTCTTCAAAGCACCCTATTGAGCCAGGCGGTACTGCCTTTTCGCTTTCAGCAATATCAAGCACTGCGATTGTGTGGCGCCTGCCTTTTCTCAAGAAAATGCGGTCATTGTGGTGCAGGTCAAGCATTTCCGCATCCTTTTCGTTCAGGATTACAACCTGGACATCGCCAGTAGCAATATCCATGTCCTTAACTCTAAGTTTCATTTTTTATTGCTCCATTTAGAGTTAAGGGCTTGAAAAAGCGCAGCTTTTTCATTGTCCTTTACTCTGAGTTTCACAGAATTACACCTCTTCGTATTCCTGCTTGTAAATGTCCAAAAAGACCTTGAACATAGCAACTATCAGCGGGCCTATTATGAACCCGATAAAGCCGAACATTGCAAGCCCGCCAAAGACCCCGATAAGTATGAGCACAGGGTGTATGCCTGAGCGGTCGCCTATGAGCATCGGCTTGAGCACATTGTCAATGCCTGAGACTATGAAGAATCCATAGAGCAAAAGCCCAATGCCCTTCCAGACCGCGGCAACATTGCCTTCTGTTGAGCCTGCTGCAATCATTGCCACCCCTGCAGGCAGCCAGATTACTGCAGTTCCAACAAAAGGCACAAGAGCAAAAAGCGCCATCACAAAACCCCAGAGCAGCGGGGATGAAACCCCGAAAACCAGGAAGCCAAGCCCGCCAAGCACACCCTGAATGACTGCAACAACCAGGGAGCCAAAAATGACTGCGCGCGCAGTATCCTGCAGGCGCTTGAAAATATGCTCCCTGTGCTTTGGATGAATTGGAAGAAGACCTTTTATGTTTGCCACAAGCGCCTTTCCGTCCCTGAGCAGATAAAAGACTGCGAAAAAAGTCACGAACAGATTAAGGAAAATAACCGGCAGTGCAAGCACAAGCCCTGATATTTTGTCCATGATAAAAGTCGTAACCCTGCCGACAACATCACTAAGGTAGTATTTCACATCCGGCTGCTGCACAATCTCCTTAACGCGGTCCTGAAGGCGGCAAAGAATGCTCTGCGCGCTGTCACTGCACTTCACCTCAATGAGCTCGCCTGTCAGGATTTTCTGCTTTGCCCTGACATAAACAAACCTTGCATCAGGCGCTGCAGACTCAATCACGAGAAAAAGCGGCCCGATAAAAAGCAGCAGGATAAAGCCTGAAACAATTGCTGCGCAGACATTCTTGTACTTTATGTGCCTGTTCAGCCACTGGTATGCCGGAAAAAAGACATATGCAACAACAGCGCTTGCAAGAAGCGCATTCAGGAATGGCTTTGTCACCCAGAACGTAAGCGCGGCAATTGCAATAAACAATGATATGAAAAAGTACTTGAAAACGCCATCCTTTGGAAACCTGGCTTCCCGCATCGTCGCTGTATTGCCTACACAGGTTTATAAATGTTGCTTTAAAAAGAACTTCGTTAAGCAATACATACAAATACAGGCTCCCTACAGTCGCAGGACCAACTATAATGGAAGAAATACCACTATGGCCGGTCCCTGTGGCGGAGCCACCCAATTTGTGGCAGTTTATGATTTAGAAAGCTTCGCTTGATGAGCCCGGCCAGATTCGAACTGGCGACCTCCTCGATTTTGAGTTGCAAAAGCTCGTCAACGAGGCGTTATGCCGCTAAACTACGGGCTCGAATATGGCAATGCTCCTTCTGCCCTGTATTTAAAGATTTTGAAAAATAAAAAAATCAATCAAGCAGGTTTCCCCAGTCACCATCAGCAGCAGAAGCTGTCGCGGTTATCTGGGGCCTTTCAACACGCTCAAACTTTCCGCCCGTAAGCGTCTGCAGGTCCAAAGTCATCTGGATTTCTCGCTCAATATTCTTGAGCATCGGCTCGTCCTTCTGGGTGCAGAAGCTGATTGCATCACCCTCCTCACCCGCCCTGCCTGTCCTTCCAATCCTGTGAATGTAGTCCTTTGGGTTCTTAGGAAGGTCGTAGTTGATGACATGAGTGACATCGTCAACATGCAACCCCCTTGCAGCAACATCTGTCGCAACAAGGATGTTGAATCTGCCGTCCTTGAAGTCCTGCATCACCACATTCCTGCGCAGCTGGCTCAAGGCAGAATGCAGGCTGCCGACACGGAACCCCTTCTTGCGGAGAATCCTGCCAAGCGAGTCAGCCCAGCTTTTTGTATTGCAGAAAATCATCACTTTCCTTGCTTCAGGCCTGCGAAGAACCTTGACAAGCGTGTCGAGCTTTTCCTTCTGATCAAGCCCGTAGCAAACCTGCCGTATCTTCTTGACTGTGATTTCGTCCTGCTCGAGAATGATTTTTTTCGCGTCAGGCTTCATGCAGTCCTGCGTGAGCATTATGATTTCAGCAGGCATTGTCGCGGAGAAAAGCGTTGTCTGCCTGCTTTTCGGCGTTGCACTGAGGATGCGGTGCACGTCCTCTATGAACCCCATGTCAAGCATCCTGTCTGCCTCGTCAAGCACAACCCACCTCAGCCCTGAAAAGTCAATTGTGCCACGCTCCATATGGTCAAGAATCCTTCCAGGCGTCCCAACAACAATCTGCACCCCTTTCTGGAGTTTTTCTATCTGCGGATTAATGCTTACCCCGCCGTAAATCGTGATTGACCTGACGCTTTTGTCAAGCTTCCTTATTTCCTTCTCTGTCTGCAGAGCAAGCTCCCTTGTCGGCGCAAGAATCAATGCCTGCAAGCCTTGGGGGTGCAAATTCTGCATTATCGGCAGCAGGAAAGCTATTGTTTTTCCTGAGCCTGTCTTGGAACGGACTATGATGTCCTTTCCCGTCATCATCACAGGAATTGTCTCCTCCTGGACTTTGGTCGGCTCTGTAATCTGCTGTTTTTTAAGTGCCTCTATAAAGTGAGGCTTCAGATTCATCTCTGCAAATTTCATCTTTGTTTACTCCGAAACCAACATACCTGGTTTCTATCTTTTGTTTTAACAATGACAAAAGATAGACCAGGAAGAACTCGTCTTCCAACACAATACCAGTTGTCCTGTACTGTGCTACCTTTTGTCTCTGTTATCCTCTAAAATATATTCTCTAGTATATAAATGTATCGTTTTGGCTTTAAAAAGGAATCAAGCCACTGGTCACTGGACAGGTTTGCACAGCGTTTAAAAACAAGCAAATAAAGGCGCACGATATGGGTTTTAGTGGCAATAGTCATTTCAAAGTGTATCCGCATATTGAACGCATCGTGATATTTATTGATGGCAACAACTTGATGCAAGGCGCAAAACAGTTCAAGAAAGAATACCGTATTGATTACGCAAAGCTCATCAGTTTCCTTACAGGCGAACACAAACTGGTAAGGGCATATTTCTTTGACTGCGCCCCTGACAAAAAACACCCTGATTATCAGAAAAAAGAGGGCTTCATAGATATGTTAAGGGCTAATGGCATTACTGTATTTGAACGACCGTTGCGGTACCATTCAGACGGCCGCCCGTTCCAAAAGGGAGTTGATGTCGCATTAGCAACCGAAATGCTCTCGCTTTGCATGCAAGATGCATACGATACCGCAATCGTCGTTAGTGGCGACTCTGATTATGCGCATGCGATTGACCGTGTCAAGCATACCGGAAAGAACGTTCATTGCGCATCATTTCATGCCTCGCTAAGTTCAGACCTCAAAAAGGTTGCAGACAAAATCATTGTTTTGGACAAACATGCGGACAAATTCGAGTTCAAGAAGACAGAAAAGAACAACGAAAAATTTATATAACAAAATTGCCACCAATCTTACAATAACAAACGGAGTGCGGATGGGCTGCTTGGCTTTTCGTCGCAAGACGCTTCTGCACTCCATTTTTCCCCTTTTTAAATCACAAACAATTTATACCTTGAGTTCTAATTAATCATTATGGAAAAGAGGTTTGATGCAATAATAATAGGCGCCGGCTCAGGGCTGATAATCTCATCTTATGCAGCAGAGCGCGGCTTGAAAGTGGCAATTGTTGAGCAGGGCCCTTTCGGAGGCACCTGCCTGAACCGCGGATGCATTCCCTCAAAGATGCTAATCAGGAGCGCGGACGTGATAGATGAAATAAAGCGCGCCCAAATGCTCGGCATAAACGCAAAGGTTGAAGGAATTGACTGGCAGGGCATCATAAAAAGGGCGGCAAGCGCAGTTGACGCCGAAGCAAAAGAAATAGAGCAGGCAAACAGGCACACAAAAAACATCACTGTTTACAAGGCGACTGCAAAGTTTGTTGGCAAAAAGAAGCTTAAAGTTGGCAAGCACATAATCACAGCTGACAAAATATTCATTTGCGCAGGAACAAGGCCTTTTATCCCAAAAATTCCAGGCCTGGACAAAGTTGGCTATATCACTTCTGATGAGGCAATGAGGCTGAAAAAACAGCCTGAAAGCATCATAATAATAGGTGGCGGCTACATTGCTGCAGAACTGGCTCACTTCTTTGGCTCTCTGGGAACCAAAGTAACGATTATTCAGCGCAGCAATTGGTTGCTCACGAATGAGGATTCTGAAATTGCGCAGGCATTCACCAGAATATTTGCAAGGAAGCACAAGGTCTTGCTTGACACAAACGTGGTTCGTGTTTTCAGGCAGGGCAAAAACATTGCTGTTGAGTGCGAAACAAAAGGAAAAAAGCAAATTGTCTCAGGCAAGCAGCTATTAGTCGCAACAGGAAGGGTTCCAAACACTGACATTCTTGACGTGGCAAAGACAGGAATAATCACGTACAAGAATGGATTCATCACGACTGATGCATTTATGGAAACAAACGTGCCCGGCATCTGGGCAATCGGCGACATTGCTGGAGTGTTTTTATTCAAGCATTCAGCAAACCTTGAGGCATCATATGCTGTTTTTAATGCTCTTAATCCAAAGCACAAAATGCCCGTGCCTTATGACGCAATGCCTCACGCGATCTTTTCCTCGCCCCAGATCGCGGGTGTTGGCATGACAGAAGACGAGCTGAAAGAGAAAAAGATTCCTTACGTTGTTGGCAGGTACAAATATTATGATACTGCTTACGGCAAGTCGATAGAAGACAAGGATGGCTTTGTCAAGGTGCTTGTCCACCCCAAGACGCGCGAGATTCTCGGCTGCCACATCCTCGGAAGCGACGCATCAATCCTGATACAGGAGGTTGTTGTTGCAATGAAAGGAAAGCTTGGTGCTGACGGCATCCTTGGGGCAGTCCATGTTCATCCTGCCCTTCCGGAAGTTGTGCAAAGGGCTTTCTGGCAAATAAGGGATTTGCTTGAAAAGAAGTAAGCGCTATTTCCGGAAAGCTTTTGGCTTTTCCCTGAGATACTGCGCATAATCATCATCTGACAATATGACCCTGACTCCTTTTTTCACCAGCTTCTGTTTTTCCTCAGGCAGGGTTTTGGAGTCAAAGGGGTTGCCCCTTGCGTCAAGCACTTCCAGATTCGGTATTGCACAAAAGCTCTCAAGGCTCCTGAACCTGTTATGACTGACATCAAGGTATTTCAGGCTCGCGATTTTTTCAAGGCCGTCAGCAGACTGAAGCTCATTCCAGTCAAGGTTAAGCGTCTTCAGGTGTGAAAACTTATATACCTCATCAGGAATTTTCTCAAGGTGTTTGCTGTAAAATCCAAGATAGTCAACATAAGTGTCGCCCTCGTCATTTTCAGTGCTGGAAAAGGCATCGTATTTGTTCTGCAGGCGGGCAAGCGCATCAGCCTCGCTCTTGGGAATCCTGCACGAATACTTGGGGAAGTTCACCCTGACAAACTCCACGTAAGGCCTGCTTTCAATAGGGTTTATTTTTTTCTCAACAGACTTTTTGTTGGTCTTGTTCCCAGAATCGGGCACTCTCATACCCGGAATGCCCTCTATTTTATCATCCGCCTCCCTTAAATGGTGCAAATCTAAATAGCGCGTGTATAAAAAATCAACACGGGACTTGTTCTCCCAGATATTAATGCTCAATGAAAACTCGCACAGCGAACCATCAAGCAATTCAACATAATATCTCTGCCGGTTTGAATAAATCGCAGTCTCGCAATTGGCAGCATCATTCTGCCCGCCAATCATATCAAAGAAATTTTTGACCCATCCCTTTATGCGCTTTTCCTTCTCCAGGCTGGAAAAATAAGACTCGATAAAGTCCGTGCGCTCTTTTTCAAAAGCCCTCAATTCATCCAAACTTTTATCCCTCATATCAACAATTTTTTCATCCTCCCTTATTTTTTCCATAAGCCGCAAGAACAGCGGGTTTTCTCGTTCGAACTCTGATACAACTTTATCTCTTAGATGTTTTCTTATAAAATCAAAGTCTGGAAAAACAGGCTCGGGATTTTTTTCAACAACAGGGTTTGGCTTTGTCTCAACAACAGGATTTGGCTTTGTCTCAACAACAGGATTTGGCTTTGTCTCAACAACAGGATTTGGTTTTGTCTCAACAGGACGGGCTATTGGCCCTGCAGGCTTTTTGTCTGGCTCAGCCGGCATGACAGGCGTTTCCTTTGCGCTTTTTTCAGCCCGCTTCTCAGAATCAGGCTTTGCGCCTGCAGGCCTGCTTGAAAGCTCAGGCGGCTTTTGGTAAGCAGCAGGAGGCTGTGGAGCGCTTGAACCCATTGTGGCAAGCATATAAATGCCGCCTGTAAGCACTCCGCCGGCAACAAGCATTTCAAGGGCGGCAGCAACATTTGAGCCTATTCCTCGCATCACCCCCTCATACCTGGGTTTCTTAGCCAAGCATTTCTGCTCAGCCTTGCGCGACTCTTTCATTACAAAATCAGCCAGCTCACGAAGGTCATCGAGCTTCATTTAGCGCCCTCCTTTAATTCAGCTAGCTTTTTTCAGCAGCCTTGTCTCCTAAACCTGCAGCAATTTCATAATGATTGATTGCCTCGTCATGCTTGCCCTGCTTAGATAAAACAAGACTAAGGTTATAATGAAAAATGGCATTTTTCGGTTCAAGTTCAATCGCCTTCCTGCAACACCGCACAGCATCATCCAACCTGCCCTGCTTCTCCAAAACAACACCCAAATTATTATGCGCACCAGCATATTTCGGGTCTAACTCAACCGCTTTCTGATAACACCCCACAGCATCATCCAACCTACCCTGCTTCTCCAAAACAACACCCAAATTATAATGCGCAACAGCAAGTTTCGGGTCTAACTCAATCGCTTTCCTAAAAGACAAAACAGCATCATCCAACCTGCCCTGATTGCGCAAAGCAACACCCAAATTATTATGCGCAACAGCATATTTCGGGTCTAACTCAATCGCTTTCTGATAACACCGCACAGCATCATCCAACCTGCCCTGCTTACTAAGAACAACACCCAACCCAATATGCGCACCAGCATATTTCGGGTCTAACTCAACCGCTTTCTGATAACACCGCATAGCATCATCCAACCTGCCCTGCTCACATAAGATAGCGCCCAAATTATTATGCGCAACAGCATATTTCGGGTCTAACTCAATCGCTTTCTGATAACACCGCATAGCATCATCCAACCTACCCTGCTTACTAAGAACAACACCCAACCCAATATGCGCAACAGCATCTTTCGGGTCTAACTCAACCGCTTTCTGATAACACCGCATAGCATCATCCAACCTGCCCTGCTTCTCCAAAACAACACCCAAATTATTATGCGCACCAGCATATTTCGGGTCTAACTCAACCGCTTTCTGATAACACCCCACAGCATCAACCAACCTACCCTGCTTCTCCAAAACAACACCCAAATTATTATGCGCAGCAGCAAGTTTCGGGTCTAACTCAATCGCTTTCTGATAACACCGCACAGCATCATCCAACCTACCCTGCTTCTCCAAAACAACACCCAAATTATAATGCGCAACAGCATATTTAGGATCTAACTCAATCGCTTTCTGATAACACCGCACAGCATCATCCAACCTGCCCTGATCCTCCAAAACAACACCCAAATTATTATGCGCAGCAGCAAGTTTCGGGTCTAACTCAACCGCTTTCCGATAACACCCCACAGCATC
>JAWABQ010000002.1:0-97197 GCA_038884575.1 Candidatus Woesearchaeota archaeon | reverse complement strand
ATCAATAACAAGAACTTCATCAGAATACTGCCTTACTTCGCGGATTACCTGCCAGATTGTCTTTTCCTCGTTGTATGCAGGAATTATTGTGATTATTTTAGGCGACGGCATCAGGCAGGCAACCTTCATAATCTTTATAAAGCTGTGCCTTGTGGAAATTCCATTCACATTGACGAGGGGGGTATAGTGAACTGGAAAGAGTTTCTGGCATCGCCACAGGCATGTATCATAGCTCTTGCAGCTGTCTTTATCGTTACAAGGCTTTTTGCACAAACCCCTTTCTATTATGTCGGCGTTGATGAAGGCAGATACCTTGCTCTTGCGCAGAATTTTCCAAACCACACAATGCATGGCGGAACTTTGTTCCTTCAGCACATGCCAATGTATCCATATTTCATTGCAATAACCAATTTTATTCTGCAAAACGATGCTGTGGCGGGGCTTTTTGTCTCGTTTGCTCTGGATCTTCTGCTTCTTTTCATAATGATCTCAGGATTCAGGAATCTTAACAAGTCAAATACCTGGATTTTTCTGTTCACCCTTTTATTTGCATTAAACTGGGCGCTTGTTGAGTTCTCGCGAATAATATTCAAGGAAACAACTTACATGGCTTTTTTCTGGGCGGCTGTTATGTTTTACTGGCTTGGGATAAAGAAGTCAGAAAAATGGTTCTGGGCTTCTGGAATCGCGGCTGTTCTCGCAGCTTTTTCCTCTGACCAGGTTATTTTCCTCTTCCCGATAATGCTTTTGACACTATTCCTTATGCCGCCAAAACACATTCGCTGGAAGGCATTTGCGCCTGTTGTCCTTGGCGGGCTTGCTTACGCATTTTGGCTGGGAATCAGGCTGCAGTTTTTCCTCACAAATACAGCTGCACCAATAGGTGTTGACGGTGTAATTGAGAATGTGACACACTTTGGCATCGGTCAGGTTTTGAGCCCATTTTCATTCCCAGAATCAGTGAGGCTGACACAGACTGCTTTCACCATTGACATTCCGCAGATGGCAAGCGCAGTCGGATATTTGTTTGACACGTATCCCTTCCTGATAACACCAAACCTGAACTGGTCAAATGTAGTTGAGCTTCTGAAAATTCAAAATATTGCATTTATGCTTGTCTGGTATTTGCCATTGGTTATAATCTTTGCAATCTGGCTGTGGAAAGCAGCGAGAAAGAACATAAAAGAAAAGCAGTATAGGAACAACCTTGATCTTATTTTCTTTGCATACTTTGTAATTCTTGTAATTCCCATGTTCACAGGAGTTGGTGTAATGCGCCACATTATACTTGCAGTTATTCCCGTCCTTTACTTCGAAACCCAGGCATTATTTATGCTTTTTAATAAGTTCATGGAAAAACAGCCTGTGCGGGTTGGATTTGTCATCCTGTCAGCATTGTTTATTGTTTGCTGGATAATTGCCCATCCGCATTTCACCCTTGGCTCGCAAAAAATAGTGCAGGGATATGCTGTCGCAAATGAACTGAGAAACCTGCCTGAAGACGGAATATTTGTGCAGACTGGCTACAGCATGGAGCTTGATTACCTGCTGCCTGAAAAGCGCGTTTATGGCATTGTCTCAGATTCAACAAACCTGCAGAAATACATCAAAGACTTTAATATCTCGTATCTTGTGCTTGGTAATAAGACATGGGCTCCTGCCGATGAGCCCTCGCTTGACTTCATACGCTCTCATCCTGAACTATTTGCCCCAATCAAGACCGTAAATGAACGCTATCCCATAAATAACATTGCTCCTGATATTTACACGATTTACAGGGTGAAGAAATAATGGAATACTCAGTTGTTTTGCCGGTGTATAATGAGCAGGACAATATTGTCCCGCTGTACAACGAGCTCACTCCTGTGATGAAGTCCCTTGGCAGGCCTTATGAGATAATTTTTGTAGATGATGGCAGCAAAGACAGGACATATGAGCGGCTTTTGCAGCTGGCTATGGCTGACAGGCACGTCAGGATTGTCAAGTTCCGCAAAAACTTCGGGCAGACTGCTGCAATGGATGCAGGAATAAAGCAGTCCAAAGGAAAAATACTAATCACTCTTGATGCAGACCTTCAGAACGACCCGCAGGACATCCCAAAACTGCTCCAAAAGCTCGATGAGGGCTATGATGTTGTCTCTGGCTGGCGCTGGAACAGAAAAGACACGCTTTCAAAAAAGCTTTTCTCAAAAATAGCAAACAGGATAAGGCGCTCATTGACAGGCGACAAGATACACGATTCAGGGTGCACTTTGAAAGTTTACAGGCGCGAATGCTTTGAAAGCCTCACCCTTTACGGCGAAATGCACCGCTACATCACAACAGTGCTCAGATTCAGGGGCTTCAAAATAGGCGAGCTTCCGGTAAACCACCGCGCAAGGAAGTTTGGAAAAACAAAATACAACTTTAAGCGCGTCTTCAAGGGCTTCTTTGACCTTTTGTTCATCAAGTTTTGGAATGACTTCTCAACAAGGCCCATTCATTTCTTTGGCGGTGCTGCAATGCTTCAGTTTGGGCTTGCATTTGTAATCCTTGTTGAGCAGATAATCAAGGCATTAATAATAAATGCCCTTTATCTCGGTCCATTGCTCGTGCTTTCAGTAATGCTTGTAATCACAGGCTTCCTTACTTTCTTTTTCGGCTTTATTGCAGAGATCATGATACGCATGTACTATCGCGAAAAGCCTAATTATGAGATTGAGAAGGTGATTTAATGTGCGGCATTGTGGGCTGTGACTTTGATGATAAGGCGCTTGTCAAAAGGATGATGCGCCTTATCGAGCACCGCGGTCCTGACCAGCATGGAATTTTCTCAGACGAAAAAGTTACCTTGGGCCACCAGCGCCTGAGCATCATTGACCTTTCAAAGAAAGGGCGCCAGCCAATGTCAAACAATGAAGGCACATCCTGGGTTGTTTTCAACGGCGAGATTTACAATTACAAGGAAATCAGGTCGCACCTTGAAGCCATTGGCCACAGGTTTAACTCAAATACTGACACAGAAGTGATTGTGCACGCATACGACGAATACGGTTTTGAGTGCGTCCACCAGTTTAATGGCGATTTTGCATTCTGCATCTATGACTCTGAAAAAAAGCTGCTGTTCCTTGCGCGCGACAGGCTGGGAATAAAGCCGCTTTACTATTATTTTGACGGCAGGCATTTTCTTTTTGCCTCTGAATACAAGTCACTGCTTGAGTTTCATTTCCCGAGAACAATAAACCGCACAGCTCTCAGCAGGTATGTCACGCTCAGGTACAATTATGGCAGGGAGACAATGCTGGACAGGGTGCAAAGGGTGCTTCCTGGCGAATGGATTGTCTATGACCTGAAAAGCAAAAGCCTGAAAAGAAACAGGTTCTGGCAGGTCTCTTTTGACAAATCAAAAACAGCAAATGCCCCTGAGCAGTATTTTGCGCGGCGTACCCGCGAGCTGCTGCAGGATGCTGTTGTCAAGCGCCTGATGTCAGACGTCCCGCTTGGGGTTTACCTCAGCGGCGGGATTGACTCTGGCTCAATTGTTGCGCTGATGCACAATGCAGGAATCAAAGACATCAAAACATTCTCT
Source organism: Candidatus Woesearchaeota archaeon (assembly GCA_038884575.1). Lineage (GTDB taxonomy): Archaea > Nanobdellota > Nanobdellia > Woesearchaeales > ARS49 > JAWAAW01. The sequence continues at coordinate 93,629 of JAWABQ010000002.1, read as the reverse complement.
GTCGGATTTGGCTACGGGGAGGAAACTGATGAGCTCAAGTATGCAAGGACAGTTAGCGAGAGGTTTGGGACAGACCACAGGGAGTTCATTGTCGGGCATGACGTTGCAAAAAACCTTCCAAGGATTGTCTGGCACTGCGACGAACCACTTGCAGACCCCACACTGCTTCCGGTGTACCTGCTTTCGCAAAAGACTAAGCCAAGCGCGACTGTTGTGCTCACAGGCGATGGCGGGGATGAGGTGTTCGCAGGCTATGAGCAGAACAAGTTCCTGAAGCTCGGCCAGCTGCCTTATCCAGTAAGGGCAATTGCATCGCCTGCAATACACGCAATGCCTTCTGCAGTCCTGAACAGGTTTTTCAAATATGCCAAAAAGCTTGGCTCAGAGGGAAAAAAGCGCGCTGTCTCATTCCTGGCAAAGAAAAAGCCGGTTGACCAGTACATGGAAATAGTTGCTATCTTCAATGAAAAGGAAAGAAAGGAGCTTTCCCCAGGGCTTGCCGGAATCAGGAATGAGCTTGCCTGCTTCTACCATAACAATAATCCTGTCCTGCACAACACAATTAAGCTCGAGTATGAGACCCAGCTTCCTGAGAACATGCTCCACAAGGGCGACAGGATGACAATGGCTCACGCAATAGAGGCAAGGGTGCCGTTTCTTGACCACCGCCTTGTTGAATTTTCTGAAACAATTCCTGCATCGCTCAAGCTCAAGGGCTTCACTGAAAAATACATAATCAGGAAGGCAATGCAGCCATACCTGCCAAAACAGACAATAAAAAGGAAAAAACAGCGCTTTTATGTGCCGATTGACCGCTGGCTTGCAACAGACCTTGCCCCAATGGCTGATGAGCTTCTCTCGCCTGCGGCACTAAAGGAATCCGGCGTTTTCAATCCTGAAGCAGTCAGGCGCATTCTTGGTCACTATAACAGCTCGCCATTGTTTTATGCCCGCCAGCTCTGGGTGCTCCTGACTTTCCAGCTGTGGCATCAGCAGGTTTTTAACTATCACGGGGGCAGGCGCAAATGATGCGGCTGAATCTCGGATGCGGGGAATTCAAAAAGCAGGGCTATGTAAACGTGGACATTAATCCCCGCGTCAAACCCGATGTCCTGCTTGACCTTAACAATCTAAAGTCTTACAGCAGGTTTGCTGACAGCTTATTCGATGAGGTTTTTTGCGAGCACGTTCTTGAGCACCTTGACCGCCCATTTAGCGTAATGAAAGAACTGCACAGAATCCTAAAGCCAGGCGGCAGGTTGATAATCAGGGTTCCGCATTTCAGCAGGGGCTTTACGCACGCAGAGCACGAGCATGGCTTTGACGCAGGATTTCCTGAATATTTCAACCCCTCATTTAAAGGAGGATATATGGGCTTTCAGTTTATACTGAGAAAAATGCGATTAAGATGGATTATCCGCTTTGACTTAAAAAAAACAGTCATCCCATCAATTGCAATGCTTCCATTAAGGGCAATGAATGCTGTTTTCAATTTCCTTGCAAACCTCAACCCATACATTTGCAGCAGGTTCTGGTGCTTTTACGTTGGAGGTTTTGAGGAGATAGAGTACGTATTCACAAAGCCGCAAACACAATGAAAGCGACAACTAAGATGCTCATAATTATCATCGCGCTCGCATTAATTGCAAGGCTGCCATCCATAAATAACCCGCTTTTCGGCGATGAAATACAATGGCAGAATTTTTATTGTACTGGCCAGTACTGGTTTAGTGACATCGGCCATCCGAGCCTTTCAGGCTGGCTCACAAACCTTAACTGCATATTGTTCGGAGTCTACCCTTGGGCAATCCGGCTGCCATTCCTGCTTGTATCCCTTGCCGCAATTCTCCTCACATATTTTTATGGAAGGCGCTTCCTTTCTGAAAAAACAGCCATTGTTGCATCGCTGTTGCTCGCATTAAGCCCCTGGCTCGCGGGAATTGGAATGGCAACAAACCAGGATAATTACTTAATGCTGTTTTTCACAGCAGGATTGTTCGCATACAGGCTGTGGCTCGGCAATCCCAAAGCAAAATATCTCGCAGTAATTGCTGTGATGTTTGGGCTAAGCCTGATAACAAAAAGCGCTGCAGTGCTCCTGTTAGGAATTATCGGAGCACACCAGCTGTGGCTGGCAATAAGAAGACAGCAAAACTGGAAAAAATCATTCAAACTGTGGCCTATGCTGCTAGGAATTACCATTCCTGCTGCTTATTACGCAATCCAGTTCCTTACAGGCGCAACTTATTACACAGGCTACACTCTCCACAGGATTTCCATCAAGCTTTTCACAGCAGGAGGCTTCAGCTTTCCTCTCGCCTCATGGGTTCTGGCGATTGTGCTTGCCTCGCCTGCATTTTTTGCACTTCTTGCACTGGTATTGGCGAGGCGCGCAGACAATGAAAGCCCGCTGTTATGGGCCTGGATTCTTGTCCCTGCATTTGTTTACTCATTCCTTATCATCAACAACAACATTGAGCGGTTTATGCAGATTGCCCTGCCTGCAATGGCTTTGCTTGTCAGCAATGGCATAACAAGCATCGAAGGCAGTCTTTTGAAGGCAATCAGGGGAAAAGCAATTGCATATTTTGGAATTTCCAGCATTGTCCTGCTTTTGCTTGCATACCTGCTTCCAAGCCCCGACCAGTATGCTTCGCCGTATTATTCTCTTGCGGCACAGCTCAGCACATTCATCCATCCTGGAAGATTTTTTTTTCCAATAATAAGCGATATGGGTCCATCATATTATCTGCCATTGTCATTTGTCATAATGTCATTTGTTGTGGCAGCAGCCTGGCTTGGCATTGCACTTTATGGCATATTCAAACAAAAGAAAGACCTGCTTAAGCTCTCAATCATCCTGCTTTTCATAACAGCAGTTGCAACAAATGCAATAGCCCTTGCTGAACAAAACTTCACGCTTAAGGGCCCCGACATTCCTGCAATGGCAAAAGCCGCAGACAATGCGCTGAGTGCAACCATCGGGAACAATATGTCAGTGCTGCTTATAGGCGCCCACCCTAATAATTACATCTGGAGAAACGAGCCACGCGGCGGAATACTGTCAAGTTCTCAGGCAAACTTAAGCAGAATGCATGCTGAAATCAGCGCATTAGAAATGTCTGGCAGGGAATTCCAGGAGCAGGATACAGGAATAATAATCAAGAGGGTGGGCATTGTAGTCGTGCGCTCAGAAGAGGAGTTCAGGGAATATGCGCAAATGGCATTAAGCTCAAATCTTGTGCTTTTCGAGGACTATCCGCCATTGCCTGAAAATAACCCGTTAAAGCAGGTGCTTGGCACGTGCAGAAAGCTTGGAAGCGTGCGGGACAAAGGATTGGTATTCTCGATGCATTCATGCAAAACTCCATAAAGCTTTTAAACAGTTATTTGGTCTTGCTGGCTGATGGGGATGCTTGTATCAATAGTAATTCCAACGTATAAAGAAGCAAAGAATGTTCCTATTCTTATTAGGAGAATAGATTCAGCAATGCACAAAGCAAAGATGCCTTATGAATGCATTGTTGTTGATGACAATTCCCCTGACGGCACTTATGAAATTGCCCAAAGCCTTTCAAAAAAATACAATGTCAAGGCTTTTCTGCGGACAAAAGAGCGAGGGTTGAGCTCCGCAATGCTGTACGGCTATAACCAGTCAAAAGGCAATATTGTGGGTTGGATTGATGCTGACCTTCAGCACAAGCCAGAATTGATACCTGACTTAGTAAGAGCAATAAGGGACGAAGGGTACTTGATGTCTGTCGGCAGTAGGCTCATAGAAGGCGGAGGGGTAAAAGGCTGGGCTTTGCATAGGAGGCTTGTTTCATGGGGAGCTAGGCTCCTTGCTGTGCCATTAACAAGTGTAAAGGATACAATGAGCGGTTTCTTTTTCATAAGGCGTGAAGTGATAGAGGGTGTCAAGCTGAGGACTATTGGCTACAAGCTCGGCCTTGAGATAATGGTTAAGGGAAAGCACCAGGGCAAAATAAAAGAAATTCCTTACATATTCCTGCACCGTTCGCTTGGGCAGAGCAAAATGACTTGGAAGACAAATGTCGCATACCTCAAGCACATCGCATTCCTTTACGGCTACAAAATAAAGGCGCTTTTCAAATGAAAGACTTTGATTACGAGACTATTGACCCTGGGTATTATCACCGCGCAATGCTATACGGCAACAGGGTTCAGAAATTCTGGCATACCTGGAAGTTTGCGCTTGTTGCTGAACGAATTCCCAATGAGAAAGCATTGGTAGTTGACATTGGGTGCGGTCCTGGAAGCTTTTTCTATGTATTAAGAAAGAAAAACAAGAACTCAAGCCTTATCGGAACAGACTTGATGCTTAAACAGCTGGAATTTGCAAAGACAATAGTTCCTGACGCCCATTGGTTTGCATCTGACGCCACAAAACTTCCATTAAAGCCTGGCGCAATCAGCATGTTCACAATGCTTGAGCTTATTGAGCACCTTCCGATTGCCACAGAGCATGAAATGCTGGAGCAAATCCGCAAATCGCTCGGCCCAAATGGCAGGATAATAATTACAACACCCAACTACCACTCATTATGGCCGCTGATTGAATGGGTATGGAACCTTTTCTCCCCTGTAAGCTACAAGCACCAACACATTAACAAGAAAACGATAAAAAGTCTCAGGGAAAGCCTTGAAAGTGCAGGCTTCAGGATTAAAAGCGTCAGGACGTTCTTTGTAATCTCACCTTTTGTTGCAGTTATTTCGCCAAAATTTGCAGAATGGTTGCTGAGGGTTGAGCAAAAGTTGCTTCCAAAGCTTGGCGCTTCAATAATTGCAGAGGCAACCGCATGAAGCTCAGCCAGATTTTCTGGGTGATTCTGGCTGTTGCATTATTCCTGAGGGTTTGGACACTCGGCACTCCCTTTACTTCCGATGAAAACCCCTGGCCTTATGCTGCAGCAGACCATTCAAGTTCAGGGTTTAATTTTGTGATTGACCGCGGGTTTGACAAATTTATCTGGACATCCCCTCCTTTGGCACCTCTTGCCTATAGGTTTTTCACTTGGTTCATTGGGGTAAATGAAGTCACAATGCGTTTTCTGCCTTTAATCATTGGGCTTGTCAATATCTGGCTGACTTATTTGCTTGCAAGGAGGATTTTTGACCCGAAAAGTGCTGTTTTTGCAGCAAGCTTGATGGCAGTCTCATTCTGGCACGTGCTTGCATCATTCTTGATAGAGCATGACAGTTCAATTCTAACGCTTTTCTGGCTTTTGTTTTTCCACAGCTGGCTGTGGTTTGAAACAACAGGAAAAACAAAATGGCTTGTATGGTGCGGAATTGTGCTCGGGCTTGCTTTATTGACAAAGCTGACAGGTGGATTAATGCTCATAGCCCTTGCAATTTACCTTGTCTGGAAGCACGGCTCAATAAAAGAGCCTGCAATAACCTGCGCAAAAATACTGGGCATCGGGCTTGCAGTGTTTGCAGTTTTCCCGATTCTTTCGCTGCTGATTTATCCGGCATACATCAAGGAAACCCTTCTGCATTCAGGAGTGCTAACGCTCATTCCCTCATTGTTTTCACCAATAAGAATCATAATTTATCTTTTACTTTGGGCAACCCCTTTGCTTACCGGCTTAGCCATTCTGTCTTTGTCTGAGCTTGATAAGCGCGCAAGGGTTTTGTGGTGCTGGGCAGGCGCAACAGTTTTGTTTTATACCCTGACAAAATATCTTGGCGCTATTGACCGCTATATGGCTGTGATGATTCCTGCGCTCTGCATACTTGGCGGAAGGGAGCTGGCAAAGCGCATTGAATTCAAGGACATTAAGAAAGTCCTGCTAATTGCGCTTCCTTTCCTTGGTTTTCTCATTGCCCTTAACTTTATCCCGAGCAGGTGGATTGAGCACAATGTTTACAATTATATTGTCCGCGCAATCACCTTTGACTGGACATTTGTGTTCCAGTTCTGGGGCGGAGGCGGGCCGGCATTCATGACATCATTCATTCCTCTTGGCGCAGGGCTTGCGCTTTGCATTGCGGCATTGGCATTGTTCATTTATGCGGTGCACTCAGAAAAGGAAAAGGCAATAGGGCGGTCTTTCATACTGTTTGTTGCTGTAGCGCTTGCATTCAACCTGTTCATAGTCCAGGCATTTATTGTGAAAGAGCCTTACCCTGATGTCGGTGCTGTAACAAAAGGCATTATTGCTGAAATTCAGAACCTTCCTGGCCCGTATTATGCAAATGACATGAATCTGGCATGGTACGCTGACAAAAAGGCAGACTTTTACGTTATAGGCGATGTTTATTCTGACGAGCAGAAAGAAATTGACCAGTTGCGCGGAATAATAAGGCGCAGGGGCGGAACTCTCATCATAACAGATTATCCCAAACACTTAAAAACAGATAATATCTGGCAGTTGGCAGGCGAGTGCAGGCTCCACAAGACATTTGGAAGCAAGGAAATAATACTCGGATACGTGTTTGCCTGCGAGCCTCATGTGGTATGAAAAAGCTGAATGTTGGCTGTGGAAAAGACATAAGGCGGGGCTGGGTTAATCTTGATTCCAGAAAGGTCGCAGGTGTTGATGTTGTTCATGACATCAACAAGACTCCGTGGCCTTTCAAGGCAAATGAGTTTGATGAAGTTCTTTGCCAGGATGTGCTTGAGCACACAAGGGATGTTATTGCGGTTATGAGGGAAATCCACAGGATTCTCAAGCCAAACGGCGTTGTGCATATTAGGGTTCCGCATTTCACAAGCGCAAATGCATACAACGACCCTACGCACAGCCATTTTTTTGCATGGAACTCATTTGACTACTTCCAGAAGTCAAGCCCTTACCACTTTTATGCTGACTTCTCTTTTGAGCTTGTCAGCCGCAGGCTTGAATTCGGAAAAAAACTTGCGATATGGAACTGGATAATACAGCCGATTGCAAACCTGCTGCCAAGATTCTACGAGGACACGCCGATGAGGGTTTTCCCTGCGATGAACCTTCACTTTGTCCTTCGCAAGCCTGCCTGAGCTGCCATCCACCTGATTTCATGCAGCGTTATTATGCGGAGCACGAACAGGAACAGCAAATAGACTGCAGTGCCTGCCAGGATGCCAAGCGCAAGCTCAAGCCAGGGGTTCAGCGCCAGAATGCCCTTTACTGCTGCAAGCACCGCAACAAGCAAAAGAGCTGCAACAAGGGTCTTTGCCCACACAATCCAGGGCTCGCGTATTTTCACAACGCGCCTGATTCCCCTTGCGCTGATTACCAGCATAAGCAGGTAGCTGAGCCCTGTTGCGCTTGCAGCTCCGACCATGCCATAAGGAGGTATCATCAGCCAGTTCAGGGCAATGTTTGCAACTGCAGTCACCAGCATCACCATTGTGGTGTATTCTGGCCTGCCAAGCCCGAAAAGCGTGCTAAGGTTTGCATATGCTATTGTATAAAATACAATCCCTACTCCAAGAATCTGCAGTGCAGGGGCTGCGGTTATGAATTTCTCCCCAAAGAAAAGTCTGATGAAAATCTCAGGAAATGCAATCAGCGCAACAGCCATGGGAACAACCGCAATAAACAGGTGCTTGTGCAGGAGCTCTATGCCATTTCTCAGTTCTTTTCGCTTTTTCAGCGCGACAAGCTCTGATATAAGCGGTGTTGCCACTGCTGAAACTGCATATACAAGGAAAAGCACAACTGATGCAAGAGGCACAGCGACCTGGTAAAGCCCTGCGCTTGTGAGGTCCTTGAAATAAGTCAGCATGAGGGTGTCAGTATACTGCAGCACATTGTTTCCGAATATTGTTAGCATTGCAGGAAGCCCGAAAAGCAAAAGCTGTGAAAAGTCCTGGCTTGCGAGCACTGTTCGCGCCTTCCAGAACTGCCTGAATACCTTTGTCGTGAATATTGCAAATGACGCTACAAACACTATTATGTACATTGCAAAGTATGCCCAGGCAGGGGCAAATATCCCAAACCCCAGCGCAAGAAGCGCAACCGCAGTCAAAAGCGCCACAAGGTTGCGGGCAAAGTCATGGAGAGAGAACAAAAGCATCTTCTGGAATCCCTGGAAGCAAATTGAAACAACATTCTGGGCAAATGATACAAAGAATATCGCGGCAAAAAGAAGGAAAAGGCGCGTGTCAGGGCTGTGAAAAAAACCCTGCATTATTTTTGGCGCAAGGATGACAAGGACAATAGATATGGCTGCAGATGAAACAAGCTGGATGATAAAGCTTGATGCTATAAGTGATTTTATCCTGTCCCATTTTTTTGCAACCCTGAGCTCTGGGATAAATTTCAGGATTGCAAAACCAAGGCCCAAATCCTTGAACAGCCCGAGCAGGTTTATGAATGCAAACAACGCAAAAAAAAGCCCATAATCCTCAACGCTCAGCTTCCTTGCCAGGAGAAACCTGAAAAAATAAGCAGTCAGGGCAGAGAACATTGACAGTGTGAAAACAATTGCGGCTCCATGTAACGCCTTGCGGGCATATGATGACATGGCTTAGACTCCCTGAGCATGCTATATAAATATTATGGACTACCACAACATTTTAAAACAGCGCATCTGTGCTTCTGTTCGTGGAGGAGCAAACCAGAAGCGGGCTTGGTTGGCAGGTAAAGGCTGCTGTTATTGCTGTTCTTGTTTACCTTGGTATTGTGTTCTCGCTTTACATGAGGCTTAAGCACCTGCCAGGGCCTTATTATGGCGGAGACCTTTACGCGCACCATGGTTTTGCGTTGAATTATTTGGCTAATGGTTTTTGGAGTGATCCTTATTTTGTAGGGCATTATTCGTTCTATCCCTGGCTTGGAAATTACGTGTTCATTCTCCTCAGCTTTTTGCCAGGAGTCACTTTATTGAGGGCAGAAATGTTTGTTGGGCTTGTAACAACTGTGCTTTCTGCAATTGCTTATTATTTCCTTGGCAAACAGTTGTTCAAGAACGACACCTGGGCTCTTGTCCTGATGCTGCTTTCCCTTGTCGTGAGGGGCATTCCCGATGGAGCGCCAAACCTTTTGCCATGGATGATTACAATACCATTGTGGTTTGGTTTCTGGCTTAAGGCAGAGGAAACAGGAAGGCTCAGGGACAAGGCTCTTGCAGGATTGTTCATGGGTGCAACAGCGCTTTCGCATGTTGCTTTTTTCCTTGCAGGCATGGCGCTATTTGCTTTTACGATTGTGATTGAAACTTTGCTGCAAAAGGACAAAAAAGCAGCAGTTGCAGGCGCATTCAGGCTTTATGTGCCAATGCTGCTTGTGGGATTTGCTGTTTCCCTGCTGTTTTACGGGCCAATCATTGTGAATTACCACGCAAAAAGCCTAAATCCTCTCTTCCAGTATAACGGCACAGACATTGATTTGCTTGGTATTGGCTGGGTTTTCTCAACGCTGTTCAAGTCCACGTTTAATTTCTCCTCGCTGACATATGCAGCAATGAGCATCCTGTCAGTTGTCGGTCTTGTAGTGTGCATAATGAATTTCGGCAAAAAAGCGCCGCGCTATGCTGTCCTGTGGTATATTGCAGGAACCCTTGCTCCAATGCACCATTTCATCACAAAGCCCTTGCTGGGCAGGTGGATCCTTCCGTCGCACGTGTGGGCAATCTCACTATCACTGCTCATATTTGCGGTTTATGGCATCCGCGCAGTTGAGCAGATTTTGGCAAAAAAATGGCCTGATGAGAATGCACAGAAAATCATTCTTGCAGGCGTTCTTGTCCTTGTGGTAGCGCTTTTTATCCAGCGTTATGGCGAATACAGGGCAGACAGGTGGAAGCAGTTTGGCGAGCAGTTTGACCCAACAACACAAGCATGGTTTTCCCTTGGCAAATGGATGCAGCAGAATACAGGGATTAATGATGTTGTGCTCGCGCACGATGAAACCTGCTTTGCAATGAACGGCTTAACAGGGAGAAAATGCGTTTTTGTGAGGAGGACGCATGCCAATTATTTTGTCGATGTTGAAAAGCGTTATGCTGACGGCATTGTGATGCTTTACGGCAACAACAGTGGTCTGATAGAAAAGCTGCTTGATGAATACGATGTTGATTATGTCCTCCTTGACGCGTACATGCAGCAGCAGCCTGTCCTTGTTGACCCGCGGTTTGAGCAGTACCTGTCAGAGAATAATGTGACTTTCTCAAAGATAAGGGAGCGCAAAGACCCTTCAGTGCCGAATGCAAAAGTCTTTGACCTGCTTGCAGTGCCTTTCCAGCCGGTCAGCAAGGCGCTTGAATCCAGGATGAGCATTGTGACATCTGCAAACATTGGGACCCAGCCCTACCTTCAGCTTTACAGGATAAACAGGTAATCCACAAGCTTTAAAAGTGGTGTGCAATCCAAAGAAAAAAAGATGGCACAGAAACAGCTCACAATACTGATAACAGGAGGGGCAGGATTTCTCGGATACAACCTCTCGCGATACTTGCTGAAAAAAGGCTGCAAGGTGCGCACAATTGACCTGAGCCCCTTTGATTATCCTGACATAAATGGCGTGCAGCACTTCCAGGGCGACATCAGGAACAAGGACATCCTGCGAAGGGCAGCCATGGGCGCTGATGTGATTGTCCATGCTGCTGCAGGGCTGCCTTTGTGGAAGCCTGCTGAAATAAAGTCTGTTAACATCAATGGCACAAAGGCTGTTTTTGAGGTTGCAGATGAGCTGGGCATTGAGCGTGTCGTGCATATCTCCACAACCGCTGTTTACGGCATCCCAGACCACCACCCGCTTTACGAGACTGACAAACTGCAGGGGGTTGGGCCTTATGGCGAGAGCAAGGTGATTGCTGAGAAAATAGCGCAGTCATACCGCAACCGCATGTGCGTCCCAATCCTAAGGCCAAAGTCCTTCATTGGCGCAGGAAGGCTTGGAGTATTTGATGTCCTCTTTGACTGGGTGAGGCGCGGAAAAAATATTCCGATTGTCGGCTGGGGAAACAACCTTTACCAGCTTTTGCATGTAGAAGACCTAAACCAGGCAATTTGGCTTGCAGCAACAAAACCTGCAAGGATTGCAAATGACACTTTCAACATCGGGGCAGAAAAATTCAGCACTATGAAAAAAGACTATCAGGCACTGCTCAACTATGCAGGCTTCCACAGGCGTGTCATCGGCACTCCGCCATTCCTTGTCATCAATACACTCAGGGTTCTTGAAAAGCTCAAACTCTCCCCACTATACAAATGGGTTTATGAGACAGCTGACAAGGACAGCTTTGTCAGCATAGAAAAGGCAAAAAAAGTGCTTGGCTTCAAACCGCAGTACAGCAATGTTGATGCCCTGATTGACAGCTACAAGTGGTATTTGCAGCACTACAAGGAATACCAGGGAAAAACAGGAGTCACCCACAGGGTTCCATGGAAGCAAGGCATACTGGCAATAGTTAGATGGTTTTTCTGACTGTTTATTTTTTATGAGCGGCTGAATGAGCAGAATGTAATTCGCGAATTCGCCGCGAGAGTCTTTATGCGAGCAAAGCGAGCCAATTGGAGCTGTTAATGCATAATGAAGTCAGTGTGGAGAAACCATTTCTTTTGCGTACTTTGAGCACGGCGAGTGCCAGGTCTTCCAGATTGCCTCCTTGAACGGAGTGTATCTTACCCCGAATTCCTCGCACCAATTCTCAACAGGGAATTCGTCTCCTGCGACAAGAGCCCTCATCTGGTCAGGAGTAAATACAGTCTTGCGGAAAACAAAGCTGTAAACCCTCAAAAGGAATCCGAAAAGCCACAAAGGCAATGGAACAAAAAGCCTATGCCACCCGCGGGTTTTTGCAATTATTTTCAGCAGGTCAATGTAAGGTATTTTTTCCAGTCCGATTATGTTGTATATTTTGTTTTGCGGCTTTCTTTTTGTGAGCTCAACTATGACTTTGCACAAATCATTGACAAACAAGGGCTGCCTGATGTATTTTCCAGAGCCAGGCACAGGGACAATCGGTGTTTTCTCCATAAAGCGCGTTATCCAGCCAAGGTGCTTGGCATCAAAGCAGCCAAACATGAGCGGAGGCCTCAAAATAGTGTGCGGGACTTTGCTTTTGTGCACCATCTGCTCTCCTATGCGCTTTGTCCTTGTGTACTCGTCTTTTGCCACAGAAATGACCACTGATGAGCTTATGTGAATCAGGTTTTTTATCCTGTATTTCTTGCAAATCTCAAGGACATTGCTTACGCCTTCAATATTGCTCCTCTCAAACGGTTTTGCTGTTTGGGCTGCAATTTGTGCGTGAAGCTCTATTACGCAGTCAGCATCCTTGAATTCGCGCTCCCATTTCCCAGGATAGCTGACATCTGTCTGTATGCAGTTTACTTTTGGATGAAGCCTTTTCAGCAGGTTAATGTTAGGATTTCTGTCAATGGCAGTAATTCTGTATCCTTGGGCAAGAAGCATTGGGACAAGGTTTTGCCCGACCAGTCCGGCTGCACCGGTAACAACAACCTTCATTTGAAGTCCTCCAGCAAAATTCCTGCAACTTTTTCCCCGCTTTCAAGCGCCACATTCATGTTCCTGATTTTTGGGAATGTGACCTGGATTCCTGCATTGTACAGCCCCTGAATAGGAGTCCTGTATTTCGGGCAGTATTTTGCATAATCCCTGTCATAAATCGGCTCTGCATACTTATCCCTGAATACAAGGCAGAATTTCACATCCATTTTTGGGAAGTATTTCCTGACAGCGCCAAGGTAAAGGTCTTTTATCTCATCATCTGACTTTGCCAGGTCTTCTGCGCTTCCGCCATAGCGGTCCACCCACGTTATTTTTGTCCTGTACTTGTCAACAAGGAGTGAGTGCTGGTACATTACATGCACGCGCTCCCCAAAGAAGTTTATCCAGTAATTTTCAGGGTCAAGATAGTCTTTTGTCCCGAACAAAATGCCGACAACAGGCGTGTACTTTAGCTTTTTGAGGTTGTCAGAATATTCTTTTGGAATCCCTTTTGTGAACTTAAGGAATTCCTCAACCGGAATCGTGTTAATGAGTGCGTCATAGACTTCTGAGTGCTCTTTGCCGCCTACCTTGTATGTGATTACGCGCTTCTGGACGTCGATGTGGGTCGTATCTGCCTTCCTGATTATTTTTCCCCCTTTCCTCAGCACGTCCTGCTCTAAGCCGTCAATCAGCCCCTGTATTCCGCGCATCGGATAAGTGAACTTGTCATTGAATTCCCTTTCTTTCATCCTGTGCGCAAACTGCTTTGCCGAAATCTGGCTCAGCGGGATGTTGAACTTGTTCCTTGCATAGAGCTGGTAATGCATTTTCTGCGTTACAGCCCTTCCGCATGCCTTGTTCAGCCAGGTTTCTGCATCAAGGCTGTCAGGAAGCCTGTCTGGATTGAATAAATATGAGACATAAAGCCCGAAAATGCCAAACCTTATCTTCTCAATAAGGTTAAGGTAGCTGAACCGCAGATATTTCCAGGGCTTATTGATGTTGTAAACCCTGTTTTTCCACGCAACTGCAAGGTTTATGCGCTTCCATGTGTTATTGCCAAGCAAATCATACCTTCTCAGGTATTCAAGCGTCTTCTTGTTTGTGCGCACAATGTGGTGGTTGAATATCGGGATAAGCTCTCCATCAACCTCAACGCTTCTGGCAAGCCCCCCAAGGAATTGCATCTTCTCAAGGATTGTGACTTCTGCCTTTCCTGAATCAAGGAGCTTGTCAGCAGCAGCCAGTCCTGAGAGTCCGCCCCCAAGTATGAACACCCGCATTGTTTTGACGACCTTTGAACGATTTATAAAGTTATCGTCAGCACAACCTTAATAAACCCCATAAAAGTTGCAAAGTATATGGGAATTATTGATTATATCAAAGTGCTCAGGCCTTTGCAGTGGTACAAGAATTTGCTTGTCTTCCTGCCAATAATTTTTGTTGGCAAAGTAATGGAGCCCGGACTTCTCTGGGTGACTTTCCTTGGTTTTGTGAGCTTGTGCCTTTGCTCGTCTTTCAATTACATAATCAATGACATTGTTGACAGGAAAAAGGATAGGGCTCATCCTGAAAAGCGAAAAAGGCCAATTGCTGCAGGAAAAATTCCTGTCTTTGCAGCGTTCATTTGGGGAATTATTCTCCTTATTGCAGGCCTTTGGCTTGCTTTGCGGCTCAACAGGGATTTCTTTTATGCAGCAGGATTCATCGTGGTCCTCACCCAGCTATATTCGTTCCTGTTGAAGAATGTGGCTTTTGCAGACATTCTTGCTGTAGCAATTAATTTTGTTGTGCGCGCAGTCTCAGGAACATTCATTATTGGGGTAACAATCTCGCCATGGCTTGTCTTGTGCACTTTCTTTTTCGCACTGTTTTTGCTGGCAGGAAAGCGTTATGCTGACCTTGCATTCCTTGGCTCAAAGGCAGGAATGCACAAGGAAACACTCAAGGTTTACACAAAAGAGATAGCAAATGCATTGATGATTGTTGCAACAGCACTGCTAATACTTGCATACGGAGCATTTGCTTTGCTCGGCACCCATCCTCAGCTCGCGTTCTCTCTTCCTTTTGCTTTGTTTGTTATTTTCAGGTATTTCTCATTGATTTATTCGGGTTCTCCGATTGCAAGGCATCCTGAGCTTGTGTTTAAGGATGCAAAAATGATGATTGGAATGCTCCTCTGGGCAATCGTGACATTTATTGCGCTGTACATTTACCCAAGATAAAAAAAGGCGTAAGCTTTATAAACCGCCCATAGTGTTTTCATTTCGGACGGTCATAGGGGCTGGGTCCCACCCGATCCCATTCGAACTCGGCAGTTAAACCAGCCTCCGTACCCGACTGTACTGCATTGCGCGGGAAATCGGGTAAGCTGTCCACCTAACTCTTTCATTAATAACAAACAGATACAAGATACGGCTCCTTACAGTCGCGGTGCCAGCGATAATGGAAATTAAATTTCTACAACAATATCGCCTGTAGCTTCGTTTATTTCTTGTATTTGCGGGAATTTTGCCTTTACTTCCTTCCAGCTCAGTTTTTTCTTTGCCTCAATTATCTCGTCAAGAAGTTTTTTGATTTCCTGATAGTGCTCGTAAATGTATTCGCCTTTTTTGCGCTCTTCCTCTGCCTTTTCCTGCAGCCTGGCAAGGCTCTGCTCCTGCATTTGTATCATTGTCTCTATTTTTTTGAGCTTTTCCTGCACTGGCGCTGTCTTTTGCTCCTTCACTGCCTCTGCCGGCAGGGCAAATATCCTTGCAAGCGCTGCTCCAAAGCTTTCAATGTTTTCGCGCTTTTTTGTTGCATAGCACTGGAAAGGCACAGGGGTTGCATCAGCAAGAATGCTTCCCTCGTAAATAATCTGCGGAGATGGCGTCTGTGAAAGCATTTTCTGCAGTTCATGATAAATCTCATCAGCATGTCCTGCTGTCGGCTTTTCTGCTGTTGATATTCCGCACCTTACGCAAAGCTCCTCTGCAAGGATTTTTCCAAGCCCAAGTCCTGCAGCAAGTGTTTTTGAGACATTGTCCCTGCTTTCCAGGAATTTTTCACAAAACTGCTTTCCGTCAAGGTGGAAAGTGTCAATGCTCTTTGGCAATTGGTACGGCTTTCCGCGCTGCACCCTGTCATTAAGGGCAAGGGCGGCCATTACAATTCCTGTGCTGTCGCAAAGGATTATGTTTCCCCTCCCAAAGATTTCAATGAACAGGACAAAACTCTTTCCCGACCTCATAATGTGGATTGCGAGTATTCTTTCCGAGCAAACCTGTTCTATCCTTTCAACTTTGCTGTTTCCTATCAGTTTCCTCATCTGGGCTGCAAAAGGATGTATCTGTTCTGGCGTTTGCGGCTTTTCAGCAGGCAGCCAGAGCTTTCCTGGCCCTGCCTGGAGCATTTTTTTGTTGCCAAACGTGATTAAAACGCCGCGGTCCCCAAGCACGTAAATCTTGTCAAGCCTTGTCCCGACCAGCGGCTGAAGCTCTGTGAGAAGGAAATGCAGGTCAAAGGATGTAATTTCGGTTTTTGTCATGTGCTTCCGATGCCAATGAGCGACACGCCGATGATTATGAGCGCGATTCCTGTGATTTTTGTGAGGTTCATCCGCTCGCCAAGGAATTTCACGCTGAGCAGGGAAACCCAGATGTAGCTGAGCGAGACAAGCGGGTAAAGCACAGAGAGCTCGCCGCCGCGCAGCGCAGGGATAAAAATGAATGACGATATGCTGTAAAGCAGGCAGCCGAGAAGGACATAATAGTTCCTGAACAGTATCAGCGGGTTTTTGAGGATTTTGCGCGGGTCAAGGCTGAACGTGGCGCTGCCTTTCTTGAACAAAATAGGCCCTCCTGCGCCAATAAAAGTGCCAAGAATTACAAGCCCTGCAGCCCACAGCGCTGTTGTCATCGCTTCACCCTCACATTTCCGGTGCCAAGCACAGTGATGCCCAGCACTATTGTGGCAATGCCAAGCCATTTGAAAGTGTTTATCGGCTCTGAAAAGTAATGGTTGGAAAGCAGTGCGACCCATATGTAGCTTGAGGCAATTACAGGATAGACCACTGAGACTTCGCCTTCCTTGAATGACCTTATCAGGACTGCAGCCCCGATGCCATAAAGCCCGAACCCTGCCCATAGCTGCCAGCTCTGGAGCATTGCCGGTATTCCGCCTGAGTCTGCTGCAAATTTCCAAAGCACTTGGGCAATTGATGTCAGTATGGTGCAAAGTGCCACAAGGATTATTGAGCTTGCCTTTGTTGCCATTATTATTCCTCGTAAAGGAGCTGTATCACAAATGCATAAGCAGGCCTTGTGATTAATACGCCGATTGTTGCGCCTATTATTGTTGTGAGCGCAAATCCCTTCAGCAGCCCTGCGCCGGCAAAGAGCAGGGGCAGCATTGCAACCACGACTGTGAAGTACGCGCTGAATATTATGAAGAATGCGCGCTTGAGCCGCTCCTTCCAGTTGTATGCTGCCTTTTCCATCTCTTTTCTGAGCGCCTCATCCATTATGACGATCTGGTCATTAACGCCTATTCCAACCGCAACAATCAGCCCTGCAATTGCTGCAAGGTCAAGATTCCAGCCAAACAGGGCATACATCCCCATCGTCAATGTGACTTCGGCAAGCGAGCAACCGATTATTGGCAGGGCAATTTTTATCTTCCTGTAGGCAAACACAAGGATTGCAGTGACCACTGCCACTGCAATCAACCCTGCCATCCATGCATTCTTGATAAACTGCGAGCCAAGCGTTGGCGATATGGTGTCTATGCGCACAATCTCAAGCTTGACAGGCAGGCTTCCTGTGATTAGGATTGTCTGCAGGCGCTTCATGCTCTGAAGCGTTGCCCTTGCAGCCTCCTCATGGGTGGCGCCAGACCCTCCGCCTGTGATTGCAATGTCTGTGACTGCCCTTCCCCTTAGGTCGTCAGCAATGCTAAGCTCGTCAACAAGCTGGTCATCCAGGTAAAGCATAAGCTTTTCGCTCAGGTAGTTTCCGCCGCGCTCAGTGATTATCTTCAGGTCCTTTGTGGCTTCAGCCTGGCGCTGTGCTGCTTCAGGGCTCAGTGCAATGCTGAACATGAAGCTGCATGCCCATCCGCTGTCAGACCTGCCGCAGCCCCTTCTTGGGTCAAGACCGCTGCATTCTGCAGTGCGGCACACGTATGTGATGTCCTGTCCTCCGCGGAATACTGTCTTGTTCCCTACTGTTGCCTCAAATTTGCCCTGCCTTGCAAGCAAATCCTTGACTTCCTCTTCTGTCGCCCCTGCTATTTCGACAAGTATGAACCTGTTGGGCTCGCCAAGGAATCCTGGCTTGTCCTGCACTGTTGTGACTACAATGTCGCTCAGGCCGTAAACATTCAGCCTTTCCTTGAGGTTGTCAACAATTATGTCAAGTACGTCTGTGGTTACAGCCTCTGCAGGCCTCAGTAAAACCCTTGTTCCGCCCTGCAGGTCAAGCCCCTTCCTGAGGTTTGTTTTTGGGGCATTGTCAACCCTTAACCCGATGTCTTCAACTCCAAGCGATTCCTGCATTGTCTTGTTTGCAATTATTTCTTTTGTTATCGTCTTGTTGACAGGGGTTATTGTGCCGTTTATTGTCTCATTAACCTCTATAGTCTCTGTGATATTCTTTTTTTCTGTCTCATTCAGTGTTATTGTCCTGAATGCCTCCTTTGTAATAAGCTTGTAGCTGTTCTTGCTTGTCTTTACCTGTATAGTCTGGTTGATTCTCAGGGTTTTTGTAAATGCATAATAATCATCAACATTTGTTATTGGCCTGTTGTTCATCGACAGGATGACTTCTTTTGACAAGGGCGATGCTGTCGGCTTGGGGCTTGCAATGCCGGCAAGTGCTGCAGAGCTGTCCTTAACAACGCTCTTTATCATTACCCCCTTGTTCCATGGCTCTGGCCTAAGCGCGAACAGCATGAAAAGTATGAATGCTATCAGGATTATTACTCGGATGTTTGTGAGGGCGCGCTTAAGCTTGCCCATTTTGGCCGCCCTCCTTCTTTTCAAGATACCACCTGAGTATGCCTGCATTCTGCACCCAGGTATATACCATGTCAAAAATCATCCCTATTGATATTATGAGCATTATCTGCTTTACAACATCTGACTGCGTGTAAAAGAATCCTGCAAGTGAGGCTCCCAAAGCAGTAAATGACATCAGCATTCCCGTGCGCATTGTGCCGACGGTACGATTGAATATTGTCCCTTCCTTGCGCTTAAGAACTTTTGTCGTTAGCAGGATGTCGGTATCCACTGAATACCCTATGAGCATCAAAAGCGCGGCAACCCCTGCTGTTGAGAGCTTCACCCCCAAAAAATCTATTGCCGCTATCGTGCTTACAATGTCAGAAACAGCGCAGAGGATGACAAAAAGGCTTGGCAAAATATTCCTGAAAGTTACAAATACAACCAAACTCATGAAAATGAATGCAACAATTACGGCAAGTACGGTCTGCCTGTAGAAACTCTGGCCAAGTGATGAGCCCATTGTTTCCACCGAGAACTTTCCCTGAACCATTGGAAGCCCCTGCTCCCTGAGCGCTGCAACCAGTTCATCCTCGTTAATGTCTGCTGCTTCTATGATAAGCGCCTTGATTGTGCCTGCTTCTGCAATGCTCCTGACATTGATGTCTGCTTTTGGGAACTTCGATGACAGGGCTGACTGCAGCGAATGGATGTCTGCCTCTGAAACAGGGATTGTGAGTGTCAGTCCACCCTTGAGCGAAACCCCTTTTGAAATAAACTCCCCTGTCTGCACTTTGTGCACTATTAGCACCCCTATGCATGCAAAAAGAAGCAGAAAGCTCAGTACGAGCAGCTTCTTGTACTGCTTGTCATAAATGTTCAGCAAAAATAGCTTGATTCCCAATATTTCACCGACGAAGAGGTTATAGGGTCACTTTTTAAAGCTTGCCCCTTTTTGAAGCGCAGCATTGATGAAACCAAAGAACAATGGATTTGGTCTTTCAAGGCGGGAAGTGAGCTCATTGTGAGCCTGCGTGGCAACAAAGAATGGGTGGTTTTGAAGCTCAACGAATTCCGCAAGCCTGCCGTTCTCTGAAAGCCCGCTGAGCATCATTCCATTGTCACGCAGGACTTTATGATACTCCGGGTTTACTTCATACCTGTGCCTGTGCCTTTCCCACACCTCCGAGGCACCATACAACCGGGCTACGATGCTTCCAGGCTCAAGCACTGCCTTGCATGCTCCAAGGCGCATTGTTCCGCCTTTTGCAAATATTGTTTTTTGTTCAGGCAGTAAGTCAATTACCGGGTATGGCGTGTTTGGCTCATTTTCAGTTGTGTTTGCTCCTGATAATCCGCAGGCATTTCTTGCAAATTCAACCACTGCAAGCTGTAGCCCGTAACAAATTCCCAGATAAGGTATGTTGTTTTCCCGCGCTGCCTTTATTACTGCAATTTTTCCTTCTGCGCCCCTGCTGCCAAACCCGCCAGGCACAAGGACTCCCTGGATTCCTTTGAGCGCATCATCTGCAGACATTTTTCCGTCTTCAATGTCTGTTGTTTCAATCCATTTCAGGCAGACTTTTGCGTCGTTATGCGCGCCGGCATGCGTCAGCGCTTCTATTATGCTTGCATAAGAGTCCTTAAGCGCGGTATACTTGCCGCAGACAGCGATCGTAATTGTGTTCTTCGGGTTTTTTATTTTGCTGACAAGAAACTGCCACTCGCTCATCTCTGCCTTGTGCCTGAGCGACAATTTGGTGTTAAGTATATCAAGCAGCCCCTCTTTCAGGAATACAAGCGGGACCTCGTAAATGTTTTCAACATCATACCCGCTGATGATGTGCGACGGCTCCACATCGCAGAACATTGCAAGCTTTTCCTTGATGCCGCGGGAGATTTCGTCTTTGCTCCTGCATATTATTATGTCGGGTACAATTCCCTTCTCCCTCAGGAGTGCGACATCCCTCTGGGCAGTCTTTGTCTTGGGCTCACCGACAGAATTGAGGAAAGGGACATAAGTTAGATGTACATAAGCGATGTTTTCCTGCCCCACATCCTTTTTCAGCTGCCTTGCGGCCTCAACAAACCAGCTGTTTTCGATGTCTCCTATTGTGCCGCCAATCTCAAGCAGTACCATGTCAGGCTGCTCCTGCTTCACGATTGAGAATATCCATTCCTTTATTTCGTTGATGACGTGCGGGAATATCTGTATGGTTTTTCCAAGAAATTGCCCTTTGCGCTCCTTGGTGATTACCCTGTTGAAGACTTTCCCTGATGTCAGGTTCCAGTCTGACTTGCACTGCATTCCGACAAAGCGCTCATAGTGGCCGAAGTCCATGTCAACCTCTCCGCCGTCATCAAGGACAAAGACTTCCCCGTGCTCAATCGGGTTCATTGTGCCAGGGTCTACATTGAGGTAGCCGTCGCATTTTATGCAGACAATCTTTCCATGATTTTTCAGGAGCCTGCCAATGGATGCAGAAGCCACTCCCTTTCCCAGCCCTGAAAGAACTCCGCCTGTAATAACCACAAATTTGGTCAGGTGCATGTTTTGAAAAGAAATCTGCAGTTTAAATTCTTTTGTAGTTTCCAGCACCACAATCAGCCAAAAGCCTGCCACAATCCGGAATATACAGAATAGCCGTCAAATCCAGGAATCGGCAGCATGTTGAGTATGAAAAGCAGCATGTTTATTTTCTTGGTCAAAAACCAGAACAAAAACCACTTCCTGCTCCTCAGCCTGCGGTATTTGAGCACTGTCCATGACGCAAGCCAGAGCGCAAGGTTAAGCCCAGGGCCTGCGAATGCAGTCATTGCAGACACAAGCGGCGGCATTGTGCATGGCGCATGAGCGCAGCTGATTGAGACATATGCAGGGACAAAAAATATCAGCGGCGAATGAAAAAGCCTTAGCAGCACCCCGATTCCCAGCCAGAAGTATGCTGCGTGGAATGTTGCCTGAAGCCCTGCTGCAATCGCGACAAACTTGTGGCTGAGCTCATGCAGGATGAGCGCTGGGGCAGTGACAAGGCATGCAAACCACAATGCCTGCCAGTCAAATGCATGAAACCTTGCCCGCGCCTGGAAAATGCCCATGAATATGTAGCCCACTGCAACAGTCATCAGGGCTGCATCAAACATCTCTCGAAGCGTAATCATCATCAGCCCGAACAGAACAGGGTTTGTTTATAATGTTTTCGCAGAGAAAAAATAACTGCCCCGCATTGCGAGGCAGCAAAATGCATTTGTTTATCTTCGCCGGCGTCGCTTTCCTGCGCGCTTCCTCTTTCTTTTCTTTGCTGCCATTTGCATTGCACCTCTTTTTGGCTTTTATGCGCAGGAATAATCAATTAAAGTATTTTAATGTATGTAAAAATTATCTGAGAAGGTGGGTTTTAAGCTGCTGGTCAAGCTCAAACAGCACATTGTCAAAATTTTCGCGTGTTATTGACTGGTGCTGCGCCAGCCTTGCCCCTGCTGCATAATTGTGCCCGCCTCCGCCGAATAATTTTGCTATTTCTGCAAGGTTGAGGTTGCAGGTATCCCTCTTCCTGAAGCTTATCCTGCCGTTGCGGTAAAGCACAACTGATACGTCTACGCCTGAATGTGTGTCAAGAATGTGCTGCCCTGCATCAGAGGAAGGCAGGATTGACTGGGCAAGCGAGAAACCGAAATTGTAGCCAAGGATGTTCCTGACTGCAAGGTGTGCTATTATGTCCTGCATTGCATGCTGCTTTTTGCCAAGGTATTCCTGCCTGAGCTGCTCAAAGCGCTCAGACCAAAGGATTCCGCGCGAGAGTATGTCAACAAGCTCCTTTGGCTCAAACCCTGATGCTATGAGGTCTGCGAGCTGCACTGCCCTGTTGTCTGTGCGCTCCCAGAATTCTATGTCATGCGCGATCTTCGCGAGCTCTCTTGCAACGCTGTCATTCGGCAGGAATTTTTTCTGGGCAATCTCTGCAGCGCAGGTTTTTTCCTTTGGCACCGGCGCATAATGCAGGGGCCCTGAGAGGTCTACTGTGTGAGCGTGTCTGGAGAGTATTGCGCCGTCTGCCTCGGAGTGCGGATGGTGGCTGTTCCAGTATGCAATCCTGTTCCTGACTGTGATTGCGCTGAGCTTCTGCTCAAATGCCTGGATGTTGTCAGGCAGGAAGTCAAGTATGAATATCAGGTCGCCGCTCAGGTTCTGCATTGCCGAAAACTGTTCGTCTGCATTTTCAAAGTTGAGAATCCCGCCAAGCCTGACTTCGTGCCCTGTCAGGCGCGCGGCCCTGAAGAGTATTGCCGCTGCCGCAATACCGTCCAGCTGCTGGGAACAGTAGACGACATACATATTCCCTGATAATGCTTGGCGCTATATAAACTTACGGCATTATTCCATAGAAATGGTACAAAACCCTGTCTGTTGCCTTGATCAGGTCAAGCTCCTTTCCTTCAATGATGAGGCAGTTGCCGTCAAGCGTGACCCGCGGATATTTCATAACCTTCAGGTAAAATACAGGCTTGTCATCATCATCGCATGTGACAATAGGGTGACCTGCGCAGGCTTCTGAGACATTCTTTGTGCAGGCAGTGACAACCTCCTTGCCAATCCCCCTTGCCCAGTTAAGCCCGAGCTCTGAAAATGCAAGCGCCAGGTACTTGAAGTCTGTGTTGTTTGAGCTGTTTGAGCTGTTTGAGTCAGGGTCAAATGTGAGGTAGTACGGCTGCTTGAGCCAGGTTTCATTTAGCCCGCCTCTGACAGGCACCAGCTCAACGTCAAGAGGGTTGTAGCGCAGGCTGACATCAAACAATTGGCCGTCGCGCTGCCATTTTGTGTGCCACATATCATCTATTTTCTTGAACTCAAAGAAGTTATAAACAAGGTCTGGCTTGCTCTGAGGCTCCTTATGCATGTATTTGTAAGCTACAAAGCTAATTGCAACAAACAGTGCAACAGCCGCTATTATCACAATCATGTTGCGCGAAGGGCTTGCCTGTTTAACTGGCTCTGGTTTTTTTTGTTCTGTCATCTCATTACCCCGAATGCCTGGTAAAGCACCCTGTCTCCAACCATGCTGATATCCCTTCCGCTTGATGCTGTTGCAATTATGCATCCATTGTCATGCCTTACTGACGTTTCATTTCCTGACTGCAGGACAAGCACAGGGACAGCCAGTGTGGCATTTGCGCAGGTTGCTTCAGGGAGTGCATAGTCTGTGTTGTTCAAAAGCCCCCTTTGGACATACACGTCTTTCACCTTGGCAAGCAGGTCTTCCATGTAAAACAGCGTTCCTGCAATCTCCTGCGCATAAGTATCCGCCGGATTATACGAGAACCACAAAACACGGATGCCATCAAGCGCAACTCCCACCCCTTCATCAACAGGGATGTCCTCAAGCTCTGCAGGATAATAATAGAGCTCTGTTTTTACATTATTGATTTTTGCCTGCCATCCTGCCTGTGACCTTGTGAATTTCATTCCGTTGTACTCAACCTGCTGTTCAGGCTCTGTCATTGTCAGCGAGAAGCCTATCACGCTGAGTATCATTACTGCAGAGATGAATATTGACATCCAGGTCTTCCTGTCAAGTGCCATGCTCCAGTCCCACAACCAGCTGCATAAAAGCTTTGTGGATTATTTCTTTGTAACCTTTTCCTCCCTGAAGACGAATTTTGCAATGAGGAATATTACAAATGCCAGTATTATGAAGTATATCAGCGAGCTCAGGAATGCACCCCACGAAATAACTATTGGTCCCATCTTGAATGTTGCTGTCTGCCATCCTCCGCCAGGAATGAACGGCGTGATTATCGGCATTATCACGTTGTTGACCAATGACTTCACAAGTTCTGTTGCTGCAGCGCCCATGATGAAGGCAATAGCCAGCCCGACAATCTTGTACTCCTTCAAAAAATCCTTGAATTCATGCACAACTCTCAACATTTTTGTCCACCTCGCTTAATATCAAGCATTTTTTAAAAGCTGAATAAAAGCTTTTGCATCAGAGCAACAGCAATGCCCCAATAATACCTGCCAGGAGCGCATAGCTGATTGCTGGAATGAGGTTTATCCTGATAATATGGCCTTCCTCGCCGTGCAGGCCCACTGTTGCCGAAGCAGCAATAATGTTGTGCACTGAAATCATGTTGCCGACAGCCCCACCAACGTTCTGCAGGGCAAGCACTAAAACCGGTGAAAGCCCGACTGCAAGTGCTGTCTCGAGCTGGAAAGCTCCGAACAAGAGGTTTGATACCGTGTTGCTGCCCACAATGAAAGAGCCAAGCATGCCGAGGGCAGGGGAGAGCACAACAAACAGCCTGCCAAGGACTGCCAGGCTGCTGCCGATTATTGCAGGCATGCTTTCAAGTCCTGAAATGTTGTTGCCTGAATTCATTATAAGCTGGACTGCTGCAACTGCAAAAACAAGTGATATTGCGGGGTTTTTCAGGGGAACAAATGCATTGGCAGCTGAAGAAGCTGCTTCCTTGCCTGAAAGCCCGTACAAAAACCATGAAACTGCACACACTATCAGGAACATAAAGCCAGGAGAGTACAGCGGCGTAAACGTGTAGCCAGCGCCGGGAATGCTTATTGCCACTTTTTTGAGCGCTTCACCAATTCCCAATTCCCTGATTCTTGTTATTACAAGCAGAATGCCTAGCAAAATATACGGAAAGAATGCTTTCCATACTGGCAGTTTTGTTTTGAAAGACAAGGTCTTTTCCTTGTGCCCTGCAAACGTCCATGGTGTTTTTGGCACGAATAATCCTGCGCGGGTGGTTATTGCCAGCAATGCAAGCCCTGCAATCCCCCCGATTATTGACGGCACTTCAGGACCAAAAAGCCGGGCTGAAAGATAGTAAGGGATTGTAAAGCACAAGCCTGCCCATATTGCATAAGGCGCAATTGCAATTCCCTCTTTCCATGACCTGTTCTTGCCAAAAAAACGCGTCAGTATGCAGACCATTATCAGCGGCACAAATGTCCCGATGATTGCGTGGAGCAATGCGCTTGTGGCTGAAATCTCAGGAAGCAGATGCTTCAGTTGTTCAGGAAGTATGGTGCTTATGCCCATGATAAGCGGCGTTCCTGCAGCCCCGAATGATACTGCGGTGCTGTTGGCAACCAAAGACACTATTACTGCTGCTATTGCCGGAAATCCTATGGATGCAAGCAGGGGTGCCGCGAGTGCTGCAGGTGTGCCGAACCCTGCTGCGCCTTCCACAAAGCTGCCGAAGAGCCATGCTACAAGGATTGCCTGGACTCTCCTGTCTTGGGACAGGCCTGCAAGGGCATAATCTATTACTTCTATTGCCCTGCCTTTTTGAAGTATCTTAAGGAGCAGCAGGGCGCCGAATACAATGAATAATATGTCAATTGCGACAAGCACTCCCTTGAATGATGATGCAATGATTCCTGCAACAGGGACTGCCCAGACAAGGATGCTGATTATTGCCGCAGCCAGCCAGGCAACAGGCATTGCCCTGCTTGCCGGCCACTTCATAATCACTATTAGCAGGAATATCAGGATTATGGGTAGCAAGGCATAAAGCACCAGCACTTTGTTCATCCTCCTTTTTCTCAATAATAAGCCCTCGGCGAGAGTTGCACTCGCGACCTCCTGCTTACGAGGCAGGTGCTATAGCTACTAAGCTACGAGGGCAGGTGTGTTATTTCAGCTGAGCAAGAATTTCTTCTTTCTTCTGGAACTTTTTCTGGCATTCAAAGCAGATAACGTGCTGTTTTCCTTTTGCATCCTTGATGTATGTGCCGAGTATTTTTCCAAGGAATGTCTGCTCAATTGTTTTCTTGCACAGCTCGCACTTCATAATTGGTTTTTAGGTCAGCGAGGATTTATAAATGTCACTCTTTCTGAAAGGGGCATGCCGAGAATAGCGATTGTGCACAAGGAAAGGTGCAACCCAAAAGGCTGCGGCGGATACTTGTGCATGCGCATCTGCCCGATGAACAGGCAGGGCTTGGAATGCAAGACAATTGACCCTGTTGACCAGAAGATAAAAATAAATCCAGAACTCACAAGTGATGCGTGCAGTATTTGCCAGAACAGGTGCCCTTTTGGCGCCATAAGCATCATCAAGCTTCCTGAGGAGCTGGCAAAGCAGCCTGTGCACCAGTATGGCACAAACGGGTTTCACCTGTACAATCTTCCAATGCCTGTTTTTGGAAAAGTGGTTGGCATTGTCGGCAGGAACGGTATTGGCAAATCAACCGCGATAAGGATTCTTGCGGGACAATTGGTTCCCAATCTGGGCAGGGAAAAAGAGGCAAGCCATCAGGAGCTTCTTGAGTATTTCAAGGGCACAGAAGCGCAGGTGTTTTTTGAGAAACTTGCAAAAGGGGAAATCAAGGTGAGCTACAAGCCCCAGCATATTGACCAGATTCAGAAGAATGCAAAAGGAAAAGTCAGGGACTTGCTTGAAAAAGTCAATGAGACAAAAAAGCTTGCAGAGACTGCAAAGGCGCTTGACATTGCCCACCTCCTTGACAACGATATTTCAACAGTTTCCGGCGGAGAAATGCAGAGGATTGCAATTGCCGCAACAGTGCTGAAAAAGGCAAACCTGTATGTTTTTGACGAGCCAACATCCTATTTGGATATCAAGCAGAGGATTAATGTTGCAAAATTCATCAAGGATCTTGCAAATGAGGAAACTGCAGTGCTTGTTGTTGAGCACGACTTGATAATTCTTGACTACATGACTGATTTGGCTCACATAATGTTTGGCGAGGAAGGCAGTTATGGCATTGTGAGCGTTCCAAAGCCCGCAAGGAACGGCATCAACACATATCTTGAGGGCTTTATCAAGGAGCAGAACATGAGGTTCAGGCCTTATGCAATTACTTTTTTTGCAAGACAGCCAGGTCAGAAGAAATTTGTGAAAAAACTTACTGGTTGGCAGAAAATGAAGAAAAAGCTTGACCATTTCTTGCTTGACATACAGCCCGGTTCTGTGAATGCGCACAGTGTTGTTGGAGTTCTTGGTGAGAACGGCACTGGAAAAACAACTTTTGTGAAAATGCTTGCAAATGTCCTCAAGCCTGACTCAGGCGAGGTTGAGATTCCTGTCAGGGTGGCTTATAAGCCGCAGCAGATTGATTCGTCGTCAGAAGAGCTTGTGAGCACTGCCTTGCAAAATGCTGTCGGCAAGTACGAAGTTCAGCTTATCCGCCCTCTTGAAATCAAGCCCTTGTTGCTAAAGAACATGAATGCTCTCTCAGGAGGGGAATTGCAGCGTGTTGCAATTGCGCACTGCCTTTCTCAGGATGCTGATCTTTACCTTCTTGACGAGCCATCTGCATATTTGGATGTTGAGCAAAGGCTTGCAGTTGCCAAGACAATCAAGGAAGTTGCCGAACAAAGGGGTGTTACAATAATGGTTGTTGACCACGACCTGATGTTCCTTGACTATCTTGCTGACGAGCTTATGGTTTTTGCAGGCAGCCCTGGAAAGTCAGGCAAGGCAAGCGGTCCTTTTGACATGGTTAGCGGAATGAACAACTTCCTCACAGAAATCGGCATCACGCTCAGACGCGACGAGGACAGCAAGCGTCCCAGAATAAACAAGCCTGGCTCAAGGCTTGACAGGGAACAGAAGGAAACAGGAAGGCTTTACTACACTTAAGCCCTTCCCCGGCTCTGTCCCTTAACAACTCCGGCAGCAATAAGGTGTGCCACGCGGAGTGGTTCTGGGATAAATGCCCTTGTTGAGGTGATTTTCAGAAGCTCTTTTACTGATTTGAGGTTTGTTCCTGCATATTGGACATATACTTTGCCTATTTTCTTTGGTTTTGGCAGCTTCTTGATGAGGGCAATTGCCTTTTTCTTCTTCAGCCATTTCAAAACCCTGAATATTTCATTTAAATCAGGATAGTCGCGCACAACAACCACAACAGGCCTTCTTGTAAGCTTGTGCAGTTTGTAAATGTCTATTACATTAAACCCGCCTACTGCCACTCCTTTGAGCATTATTGCCTGCAATTGGGTCCTGAACCTGCACTTGTTTATCATTGAGGCTATTTTTTCTGTTGCGTCAGTGCCGTCAACAGTTGCGTAAGTGGTAACAACGCCGTCAGGAAAGACTCCGCCGCGGTAAACAACGCCGACAAGCAGCACTTTTTTGTCTTTTCTCTTGACAAAAGGGCTGTCATCAATTCCAATAACCCTTGCTTCTGTTTTCATTGCCATGATTTACTGACAATACATTTATATATGTTTTCACGAATAAACCGGTACAATGAAGATTGACAATAAAATATTCTCATTGTGGAAAAAAATCTCACCATTGGGCGCTTTCTGCGCAGGATTAAAGCAATATGCAGGCAAAGTCTGGATTCCAACAAAGGAAAATGAGAAAAGGGCTCTTGCAGAGATTGATAAACTGCTGAAAAAGTGCAAAAAAGACAAGAAAGCCACAAAATATCTCAAATCAATTAGGCGCGGCTTCCTGTTTGAGGAAGTCAATGACCCTCCTGGCGGTGTAATGAGTTATCTTTACAACCATTTTCTGATTGAGGGCTTTAAGGAAAGCCACATCAGGAAGCTCGCAGACGGCTGCTCAAAGAGCTTGGATGTCAAAAAATACCTTTTGAAAAAAGACTGGCCTGCTGAAATCAAAATTCTCACAGTCCTTTCCTGCGATGGCGCGCTTGGAGTGATTGCAACAGCAAAAAACAATGTCAAGAAAGAAAGCACAAAGAAAAAGCTTGATGTTCTGGCAGAAAAAGTCAGGGAATGGCGCAATGCCTGCCTTGTCGGAAAAATAAGGAAAGGCGACTTCACAGAAGTCTTTCCGCTGTTAAAGAAGCACGGCAAGGGGTTCAGAAGGGAAAAAGTTTATCCGAAAATCCTGAAAGACTACTATGACTATCCTGAATCAGCAAAAGACATAGAAAACAAGGCAATGGGCTGGCTTGAAGAAGATATGCCAAAGCTGAAGGCAATCAGCGCAAAGCTTGCTTCAAAGCTGAACTGCAAAAACAGCATTCCAGACATTGATGCTGCAATGAAAAAGAAGTTTAATGTGCCTTTGAACAAGCTAATCAAGGTCATAATTGAGACCAGGCACTTGCTTCAGGACATTGCAGAGGAAAAATTAGTCAGAATAACTCCGAAATATGATGTCAGGGTAATTGAGACTCCTAAATACATGGTTCCTTTCATGCCTAGTGGAGCAATGAGCCCAATGGGAACACTGACAAAGAAGCCTTTCTGCATTTATTTCGCGACAACAGACAAAAGAGGAAGCCCTAATGACTGCCTTCCTGAAATTTTCCAGTTAACAATTCACGAAGAGCACGGCCACTGTGTCAACTTCATGAACAGCTATACAGGGTATCTTGGAAAGCTCAGATTGGTTGAGATTCTTGGCTCATCCTTGGACACGCCAATCACAGAGGGCTTGAGCTTTCACCGCGAAATTGAGCTTCTTGAGGTTTTCAGGCATTTGGAGCACGAATACATGCCAAGCAAGGCAGAAAAAAACGTGATAAAGTTCATTAGCCAGTATTCTGACTTGGAGACTTTTAACGATGCAATGGAATATGTCGTGAGAAAATGGCGTGTTGGAAGGTTCTTGCGGGCAATCAGCGACAGCAGGGTCAATTCCGGCAAGCAAAAATATGCGGATTTTGTTGAATGGGCTCACAAAAAAACAGGATTGCCAAAGAAGCGCATCTTTGACCTTACATTTAGCTTCTTTGAAAACCCCGGATACTCGCCGAATTACAGCGTTTTTGGCCAAAGAATTGCAGAACTTCAGAGAAAGGCAATGTCAAAGGGCATATCAAGGGTTGACTTTAACACTTTTGTCGCGAGCAAGGGCTTCCCTGCAAGAATGATTTTTGAAAAGCAGGTCAAGGAAGAATTCAGCATCTGATTTTCAGCATATTTTCCTCGCAAAAACAAGGAATCCTGTGTGGCCGAATGGCGCTGTGCTTGGCCTGAGTATGTTTCCTTCTGCTTTCCACGTCCTTTCGATTAGTTCGCAGGTTTTTACAAGCAAAAACCTCTTGTCTTTGAGTATTGCATTTGCGAAATTCAGCATTTGTGTTGCCTGTATTGCATAAACAACAAGGTATCCGCCGATTCTTAATGCGTTTTCTGCTGTTTTTATTGCCTTCCACGGCTCTGGCACGTCAAGGACAAGCAAATCAGCATTTTTTTCAGGGATTTTTTCGTAAATGCTTCCTTTCTTAATCACCAAATTCTTCAAGCCAAGGAATTTTTGGTTTTGTTTTGCGACTTCAATGTGCTTGTCCATTATTTCATAGCTCACAACCTTTTTGCAAATGTGTGCAAGATAGCAGGCAAGCGCGCCAGAGCCTGTCCCTGCGTCTATTGCAAAGCTTTCTTTGTTCACGCCTGTTGCGGAAACAATTATTCCCATGTCCTTGGCTGACATTGTCTGGGGAAGCCTGCGTATGTGCCCTAAGTCGTCTGCAAAATCAGCCTCGATCAGTGTGAATTCCTTTCCTTTTGATGTTTTTACATGGCTTCCTGGTTTTTTGGCAAGCTCTTTTTTGCTTATTGCGCCATATTTTGTGTGAAAGTCCTTTCCTGGGTCAAAAACGTAGAACATTGCCTCTTTTTCAATCCTTACTTCCCTGTCAAGCTCTGGCACAAACTGCTTTTGCTCCTTCTTCAGCAGGATTTTTCGCTTCACTTGAGGTCAGCCTCGCCCCATACCACGTTGTATTTCTTGTTATAAATTGCGACTTTGGTGTACTTGTTCACGTCAAAATCATTTGGCAGGCTGTATGGGTAGTTTCCTGTGTGGGAAATGAGGGTTCCAACAACATACCCGTTTGCTGGGTCGCCGTTGTGCAGGACAACCGTAAGCCCTGGCCCTGGCTCTGTGTCAAACCCGCGCAGGTTAAGGGACAATGTTCCGCCCAATGCCCGTGCTATCTGCACATTTCCGTTTGTCTCGTGCACGACCTTGTGGAAATACCCCTCCTTCAGCACTGCAGGCTCTAATGCAGTAGTCGGTCCTGGCGACACCTGCCCTGAAGCTGCAGAAACTTCCTGCATTACTTCATAAGGTGATTGAGCTGGTTCTGCTGGTGCTGGCTGTGGTGCGGGTGCTGATTCAGTCACAGGCGCAGGAGCTGTCGCAGGGACTGGAGCCGCAGCAAGCGCTTGTTGCGCTTCTGGCTTTGCTGCAGGCTGGCATCCTATCAGGAACATCATGATAATAAATGCAATTATTGCTCGTTTCATAACAACCACATTTGTGAATAAGCCGCGGGAGGGATTTGAACCCCCAAATGATCGCTCTGCAGGCGATTGCCTTGCCGGATTTGGCTACCGCGGCAGACAACAGTGTTATGCTGTGACATCTTTAAAAAAGTATCTCAATTCAGGCCATAAGTTCTATACGCTCTTTCATCGAAGTATAAGATGGACAAAATCCCTGTTTTTTCCAAAGCAAATATTTTGTAAGACTTGAATTATTACTCATCCCTATAATTTTCATCCAATTCTCTAACATCTGAATGCCTCGAATGGTAATTACTGCGCAAGGATTTTCTCTGAGTGTTCCTGGTTTTTTATAAGTTAGCGTTGAATGAATTCCTAATCTCTGTAAGAGTTCATAAATCTGCCGCGCTAAACCGAATGATCGAGAAGTAATGAGTATTCTTGGATATGTGTGATGCTCTCTTTTGAATTTAGAATAGGTGCCCTTTCTTTTGCTGAAGTGCAAACAGCCATCACCGTCAAAAAATCCACGAATAAAACTTGCCCAGATTTCAGGTCGCCTGTCTGTCATTATCTGTTCAGGAACTTTAACTGTATATGTCTTATTTCCTGGATGAAAACCCAGTTTTTGAAACTCTTGGATTATTTTCCTTTTGCAGATATAAAAGCCATACACAGAATTGCTTGGTTTTTCATGGCATTTAGGTGTCGTATGAAACTCTTTTTCAAATAAAGAAGTAATTGTTCCTTCATAATAAGGCCGGTCCTCTCTGATATTGCCCCATAAACAAATGTAATCTTTTTGCATACACCCATCGGCAGCAAAAATTCCTGCCAATTCAGCCAACTCTGCTGAAATCATGCCTCATCTTATCGACACCTGGTTTTCATACCCTGCGTGACCATGTCCAGTGACCAGTGGAAAGATTTAAAAGAGCTGAAAATGTGCGAATAAGCATTGGCCCTGTAGCTCAGCTTGGATAGAGCAGCCGTGGCGTATGCCGCTGAACCTTCTATTCCTAGTCGGAGTGAGCGGAAGATCGGGGGTTCAAATCCTCCCAGGGCCGTAGCGAAGCAAATCATTCAATCCAGTCCTTGTTCTTTATTTTTTCAGGCAAATAATGGTCAGAAATGAATGTGATTCCTCGCGCGCTCAATGCCTGGATTTCTGCTTTTGCTCCGAATGCCTTCATCATCTTGAACTCGCGCTGCCAGACTTTGTTGTTCTTGAACCAGTCATACTCTGCAATCTGCTTCAGGCGCGAGATGTCAACGTCTTTCAGCTTGATGAAGTGCTTTTTCAGGTTGTACTTGTCAATATCATCAGAGGTTATGCCGAGATATTTTGCATTTGGCAGCGTCAGGGTCTGCGTCATGTGTGCCAGATTGATAGAGCCAAACTTCAGGACGGAGTAAATGTAGACTCCGTACGGGTCATAGTCGCACAGGACGTAAATCGGCAGGCTGTGTTCTGTTGACAGCCTTTGCAAAAGCCTCCTGATTCCGCGGGTTGTCTGCCCCTGCGAGCTCATTATGATGCATTTGTGCTTGTCCCAGAACTTGTCCTCGTGCAGACGCTCCCAGACTGCTGCCTTTTCCATGTAGAGGACGTATTTTGCGTCTACTTTCTTGAACTTGATGTCTTCAACATTTGACGGGATTGACCATCCCCCTGAGCCCATTTTGCTCCAGTCTATCGTGTCTCCCTTGTCCTCAATCACCACGTGCCCTGCTACTGAGCCGTTCTTGTTTGCATTGATGTTCAGTTGCTCCCTTGAGAATCCTGAAATGAGCTCCATGTCCTCTATTGCGTTGTCTGATTCGCTTTGCTCGTCAACAAGGTTTGTGTTTGTGCCGGGCAAAGTGCGTTTTGCCATGTAGAATACGTCCCTGAGTGATGCGTGCTTTGCCAGGTCAAGCAGTTGTTTTGAAATCTTTGCGACTTCAAGCGTCTGGACGAATTTCTTGACGTGTCCGACATTGAAGAACATCCTTTCTGCTGTCTTGTTTCCCAACTCAAGGGTTTTTGTCTTCTCGTTGTAGACTATGTTGCTTAATGCCCTTACTGGGACGTCAATCTTTGGCTGTTTTCCTTTCTTGACTGATTCTACAAGTTCCTTTCCTATTTCTTGCAGTTTTTTCTTTGCATCATTCATTATTCATCACTTTCTGCTGAGCCCGTGAGCTTGATTTTGTCTTCTTCATCTTTTCTTGATTCTGGAATGGCTGCAGTATTGCTGATTATGAATTCCTTGTTCTTTGCAAGCATTGAGTTCAGCTGGGACTCAAGGGCTTTCTTGTTCTCGCCTGACAGTGCTGCCAGCGAATCAGCGACTTCCGGGATGTAGCGCTCAAATATGTTTACCCTTTCCCTTTCAAGCCCCACTCTTCTTTTCTTGTTTACGTATGCTCCAAGCCTTCTTCCTGCCTCCTGCAGCGCAAGCTTGATTTCCTTGACGATTTCCGGATAGTGCGCTATGGCTTCTTTTGCTTCTGACGTGAATGGCGGCCAGACTGATGCCAGATGGACAATTATTGTCAATGGACCTACTGGCACTGCCCCTCCGCTTTGCTGCATTCCGTAAGGCTTCCAGTTTGTCTGCAGGATGCTCTTGAATGCTGCGCAGGACGATTGCTGGTACAATAGCGGAACCCTGTTTGCAAACCTCAAGATTCTTGCAGGCTCCTCCTTGGGCTGCTGTCCTCCATATGCGAGCGCAACCTCAATGACGAACGGGATTCCGCGGTAAACTTCAGGAGGTCGGGTAACAGCAGTGTAGAATTCTGCTGCAACTTCCTTGCGAAGCCCTTTTTCCAATAATTCCTCGCCTATCGGCACTATGCAGTCTGTTGGCGGCGCAATGATTTTTGTCTTCTTTATACCCTCCATCAGCTTTTCGACATGCCCGAGTTCGAGCTCGCGAGGCTTCATGTCAGTGGTCAGGCCTGCGTTTGCGCAGATTTCCTTTGCTGTCTGGCTTCCGACCCTTGAGAATTCGTTCATCAGGAATGACTGCAGTGTCCTTGATTCTGTTGAACGAATCATTTTGAGCATTATTCCAATCTCAACACCATATGGGTGTGGCTTGATTTCCTGCGGCTCTTTTGGAAGCTTGTCAGAAGCCCTTGGGAATATGACCTGTTCTGCTTTTGGATTTGTGTAAACTATTGTTGCGTGGGGGTTGACGATTGCTGTTTCCTTCAGGTAGCTGTCAACGCTTTGGTCTCCTTTCTGGTAGCTTGCCTCGATGTCAAGCTCGACTTTTGTGCCGTGGTCTTTTTTCCACTCAATTTCGTGTTCCTTGACTATGTGCGGCTCGTTTGTTTTTGTGTCAAGATGCAGTTCCATGTGGTGTGCAGGGTGTTTTGGGTCTATTCTTGTTGTTATTTTTGCAGGCCTTCCTGTTGTCAGTTGCGCGTAAAGTACTGCTGCAGAAATGCCTATCCCCTGCTGGCCCCTGCCCTGCTTCATTGTGTGGAATTTTGAGCCGTAAAGCAGTCTTGCGAACACGTTTGCAATCTGCTTCTTGACTATTCCTGGCCCGTTGTCCTCAACAATTATCCTGAACCTTTCATTGCCCATTTCGATTATTTGCACAGAAACCTCTGGCAGTATTCTTGCCTCCTCGCAGGCGTCAAGGGAGTTGTCAACTGCCTCCTTTACCACTGTCAGCAGGGCTTTTCTTTTGTTGTCAAAGCCAAGCAAATGCCTGTTTCTCTCAAAGAATTCAGCAACAGAAACCGCCTTCTGCTTCTCAGCCAGCTTTTCTGCAATGATTTTTTCAGCCATTGTCAACACCCTGTTCCGCTAAGCGCATCTGTTTCCTGTTGCGCTCAAGGAACTTGTACACTGTTCCGTGTTTTCTGCCTGAAAGCAGTGCCTCAACTGCCTTTCTTGCAGCAGGAATGCCTTCGAGCCTTCCGATGATGCCTATTGTCTTTCCGTAAACGCTGATATTCGTGAATGTCAGGTCCTCGATTGTTTTTCGTGACTTCCCGCCCTCGCCAATGACTCTTCCGCGGAGCCTTTCAAGCTCTTTTTGTGTGGATGCATATTCAGTCAGGTTAATGAACTCAATTCCATAGTCCTGCTTCAGGAGCTGCATTGCGATTTGCGGGTTAAATCCCCTGCCTATTGCCCTGACTATTTCGCGGCAGCTGTACAGCAATAAGGCATCAGCGCCTGAAATGCTCACGTCGCCCTCGTCCGAATCGACTTTTATTTTTGTCTTTGTGACGTGTTCCAGCTGTCGTTTCAGCTCGCCTTTCTTTCCTATGAGCACGGCGACCCTTTCCTTGGGTATTTTCAGCTCATAAGCAAATTCATCAACTTCTTGGGAGGTCATAATCATTAGGTGATTTTTTTGATGGGAACGCAACGTGTTTTTAAATGTTGCGTATTGGCTTTTTTCCTGTTATTTGCTGCCTTATTTTTTCGTCGTCGATATCCAGCCCCAGTTTCCTGAAAAAAGTGCAAATGTTTTTTATGTCTCTTGTGAGGTATTCTTGTGCGTTTGGGTTTTCCAGTGTTGTTGCCTGGCTCATGTCAATAAAGACCGGCTCTTCGTTGTAATTCAGGATGTTGAACTGGCTTAAATCAGTGTGAACTAATCCTGCTTTGTGGAGTTTCTGCATTCCGTTGACAACCTTTTCAAAAAATTCCTTGGGGTTTTCCGGAATTGCGTCTTTTACTCTTGGTGCTGGAATTCCTTCGTCACCAATAAACTCCATTACTAATACATTGTTCAATACTGCGCGCGGTGTTGGCACCCTTACTCCTGCTTCTCTTGCCTTTAGCAGGTTTCTGTATTCGCGCCTTGCCCACAGCACAACAACCTTTCTGCGGTTCTTATCCAGCCCTGGAAACCGCGGGTCTGCCCTAAGGTAATCATACATTTTGTTGAAGTCGCAGGCGGCTATCCTATAAATCTTGACCATTACCCTCTCACCTTGAGCCATTGCAGAGAATATATTAGCCTCTTTCCCAATGCTAATCGGGCTCTCCAACCCGTCCAGCTGCCCCTTTGAGATAAGCTTGAGAATCGTCACATTGGTAAAATTGTCAAATACGTCCTTGAATGTCTTCTTTATGTCTTCAGGATGCCTTATGCGTGCCATTAAACCTCTCAAAACTGCCTTGTTTTTATACCTATCCCATCTTAATTTATAAATAGAATACGAACCTTTATATAGACCTGCAACATATAGTTTGGACAGGTTAAAAGGCCGCAAATACGGCCCGTTGCCGAGAGAACCCTGTGGAGCTGACGGAAAACCAAGCAATGAGCTCAGGGGGTTAGCGGCGTGGCTACAGGCCTTTTAACAAAGTCAAGATAACCAAACAGAGACAGAAAAGAACCAATCATCATTATCATCCAAGTTTCCTTCGGTTTGAGGGAGGAATAAGCCGGAAAATAGCCAAAAGAAGTCCCAAAGGATGCTTTTAGTCATTTCTGGCCGGACTGGTTCTTTTTTAGCCTCTTAATAACAATTGGGGAACAACATGGAGGAGTTAAAATGGGGAAAATCAGTCCTGTTTCATCTAAGTATATTGTCAACGCAAGCATTGAAATCGAGGGTGTTGTCGACAGGCCGGATGTCATTGGCGCAATCTTCGGCCAGACAGAAGGCCTCCTAGGCGCAGACCTTGAGCTCAGGGAGCTTCAGCGTTCTGGAAGAATTGGCAGAATTGAGGTCAACACAGAGACAAGGGGCGGAAGGACCCAGGGAAGCATCATAATCCCTTCTTCTTTGGACAAGGCAGAAACAGCAATAGTTGCTGCGGCTTTGGAAATCATACAGCGAATAGGACCCTGCAATGCAAAATTAAAGGTCACAAACATTGAGGATGTCAGGATTAGCAAGAGGAACTTTGTCATTGAGCGCGCAAAGGAATTGCTCAGGACAATGGTGGACAGCGTAATGCCTGACTCGCAGGAGCTCGCAGAGGAGGTCGCGCACTCGGTCAGGGTTATGGAAATCACTGAGTATGGAAGGGACAGGTGCCCTGCAGGTCCTGGAATTGAGGACTCCGACGAGGTCATTGTTGTCGAGGGCCGCGCTGACGTCCTGAACCTCTTGAAGAACGGCTTCAAGAACGTAATTGCAATGAACGGCACACAGGTTCCGCAGACAATAGTGGACCTCAGCAGGAAAAAGGACATTGTTGTCTTCCTTGACGGAGACAGGGGCGGAAACCTCATCCTGAAGGAGCTTTTGAACATTGCAGAGATTGACTTTGTTGCCAGGGCTCCTGACGGAAAGGAGGTTGAGGAGCTTGCAAAGAAGGAAATCCACAAGGCTTTGAGGAGCCGAATAACAATTGAGCAGGCAAAGCTTGAATTGGCTGCGAATGACACAACCCAGAGCATCCGCAGGCCTTTGATGCGCGAGACAACAAACAGGATCCAGCCCGCACCAGTCAGGGTTATGCAGCCTCAGAGGCTCCAGCCTTTGGTCAGGTCTGCGCCTATTGAGTCTGAAGTAAGGCGGGCACCCATGGCAACGCCTGTTATGCAGGGCAAGGCTCTGAATCCTGAGGAAAAGAAGCGCTT
Source organism: Candidatus Woesearchaeota archaeon (assembly GCA_038884575.1). GTDB lineage: Archaea > Nanobdellota > Nanobdellia > Woesearchaeales > ARS49 > JAWAAW01. The sequence goes on along the minus strand of JAWABQ010000002.1, from coordinate 55,480 downwards.
TGGAAGCATGCTTGAAAACCTCATCGGCACTCGCGGCGCTTATTTGCTTGACAACAAGATGAATGTGCTTGGCAAGGTTCCTTTCACAGAGCTTTCAAGCACGCTCAAGACCCTTAACTCAGGTGTTTATGCTGTTGTCTTTGACGGCTCTGCCGACAAGGAAATCACAGACGTTGCAGAAAAGGCAGGAGTCAAGCACGTCATAGCAATGGACAGCAGGGTAAAGGACTCTTCAGTGCACGTGGTCACGGCAGCTGAATTGTAAAGCCTGCTTGATTTTTTGTATAGGCAGGAAATACAAACATTTTTATTCTTCTTCTTTTTTCATTTGATATGCACCCAAAAAAAGTTCTCATAGGAATACACCAGAATGTTCTCACCAACAAGCATGATGACTATGCAAGGCAGGGCTTGTGCGCCCTGACTCAGGTCAAGGATGCCAAAATCGCAATTATTGGCGGCATTCAAAATAAGGGCTTGCTGGAAAAGCTGCCTGTCGAGGCAAAGGTTGTCAATAACAGCTCTTTGTCATCTTCAAAGCTTCTTGAAAAGATTGCGCAGGAGGAATTCAATTCCCCTTTAAGCGGGTGCGGGCGGGTTTATGTCATAGGCAACAATGCGAGGCAGACGCGATACGCAAGAAAATTGCCAAACGCGGTTGCAATAATTGTCAATGATGATGAGGCCAAGTACAAACTGCTTGTAAAAACAGCATCGGACAATGGCAATAATGGCATTATCCCTGCCCCAAGCTTTTTTGTTGCTGCAATAAAGCTCGTCTGCAATTACGAACGGGCATAAACCTTTTTATACTCGTTTGCCACATTTCCCAATGAAAAGAGGATGGCATTCGAAATCATTCTTGGAAGGGAGGAGGCTGAAAGGGAGAAGTTTGGAACACTCGGCACAATACTTCTGGGCAAGCATTATGTGCAGATGGGCCAGACAACAGCATTGGCGCAGAACATCTACCTTGACCTGAACAAGGCGCACGTTGTTTTCGTCTGCGGAAAAAGGGGCTCAGGAAAGTCATACAGCCTTGGAGTAATTGCAGAAGGCATAGCCACCCTCCCTGATGAATACCGCTCAAGGCTGGCTGTTGTCCTCCTCGACACGATGGGCATTTACTGGACAATGAAATACCCGAACCACAAGGACGAGCACTTGCTGCAACAGTGGGGAATGGAGGGAAAGGGAATTCCTGTCAAAATCTTCACGCCAACAGGATTTTTCAAGAAGTACAAGTCAGAGGGGATACCGACAGATGCCCCTTTCTCAATCAGGCCTTATGAACTGACTCCTGAAGACTGGAATCTGACTTTTGACATCCATCCAGAAGACCCGTTGGCTGTTTTCATTGCAAAAATCATACTCACGCTGCAGAAGGAGCGCGATGACTATGATGTCGAGGACATTATTGAGCTGATACAGGCAGACCCGAAAGAGGAGGAGCATGTCAAGAATGCAGCAGTCAACCGCTTCAGGGGCGTTGAGCAGTGGGGCGTGTTCAGCAGGGAAGCTACCCCGCTGAAGGAAATAATCAGCGGCGGCCAGGTAACAATCCTCGACCTGAGCCCTTATGCAGTCATGCCAAACGGGTGGAAGATAAAGCACCTTGTGATAGGGCTTGTTGCTGAAAGGCTGTTCAAGGAGAGGATGGTTGTGAGGAAGAATGAGGAATTCCAGAGCATCCATTCTGCAATGCACTACCTGATCACAGATGAAGAAGAGGAGGAAGAGCGTCTCAGGGGCAAGGAAATGCCCATGGTCTGGCTGATGATTGACGAGGCGCACGAGTTCCTGCCGGCACAGGGCAAAACATCAGCCACTGACGCCCTCATAACCCTGCTCAGGGAGGGGCGCCAGCCAGGAATCGCTATAGTCATGGCAACACAGCAGCCTGGAAAGGTGCACACTGACGCAATGACACAGTCAGACATTGTGCTTGCCCACAGGCTTACAGCAAAGGTTGACACTGATGCAATGGGAAGCATCATCCAGAGCTATCTCAGGGTGGGCCTTGACAAGGAGCTTGCGCTGCTGCCAAGGGTTGCAGGCTCCTGCATTGCCATTGATGATGTAAATGAGCGGATGTACCCCATGCAGGTGCGCCCCAGGTTCAGCTGGCACGGCGGCGGAGCGCCTAAGATAGTTGAGGAAAAAAAGAAAGCGCTGGAATTCTAAAATAAAAAAATCCGCCTTAAATCTTCGGCGGCGTGACATCTGCGTCTGTCAGTGTGTTGAACTGCAGGTCATTGAACTTGTAGTTCAGCTCCTGGCCTGACGAGGGCACAACCCTTATTGCCCTTGGGATTCCATACGTGTCATCAATCCACATCTGGATGAGCTTTCCGCCCTCCTCGTACTCAATCTTTGTGGTTGTGCGCTGGTCAAACACCTCAGGGCCAATTATTGTTGCTGTTGGAGGCACTGACTTCAGGAACTCGTACGGCGTTTTTGTCAAATACTTGCTGTAGTCAAGGTTGTCCCATGTCTTCTTTGTGTTGTCTCCCTGAGGCCAGATGCACCTGCGCTTGCTTTCGCACCTTCCAACCGCGGTCTTTGCAACAGTGTCAAGATAGACTGTGTCAAAGTATGTTTCTGCAACATAGGGGTCATACTCGTAGAGCTTTATCTTGGCTTTTGTGCCCTTGATATAGAACCTGTCAGGCTGCTGCTTTGTCGGGATTATCAGTTCAAGGTATGAATAGCTCTTTACCTTCTGGTCTGCCTTGCTTAAGAGCGCCTGCAATTCCTTTGAGACTGCTGGCACAGGCTTTGTTTCTACAGGAGTTGGTCCTGGCGGAACAGGCGCTGCTGGCTGGGCTGCAGGCTGTGCAGGTGCTGCAGGAGCAGCTGGCGCTGCAGGCTGTGCAGGAGCGCAGGAAACCAGCATAAGTATCAAAAATGCCGCTATAAATGCAACAAGCTTCATTTTCCATCCCCCTGATTTTTTATTTTATCGGCCTTGCCGCAAGCTGCGCATCAGGAGACGCGCGCCCCATTGATATTATCGAGGCAAGGAACATGCACAAAAACACAACTGCAAATGCGACTGACATCGGCAGTGAAAACTTGCTTATGTAAAGCAGTGACACAAAGAACCCCACTATGCTGGCAACCATGAAGCCTGCTGAGAGCGGGGTCCAAGCCCTTGCCCCTGCAGGAAGCTCGCCCGGAATATCCCTTCTGACACTGCCATGACTGTGGCTGTTCTTTTTTGCCATGCTTCTCCCCGTGAATATCTTGATATATAAATGTTTCTGGGCTAGCTGAACTTTATGAACTTAAGGTCAGGGACAATCTTGCGCGCCTCCTCAAGCCGTTCAACAAAGTAGTTCATGAATGCTGTCATTGCCTCGCATGCAATCTTCTTCAGCTCGCCTGAAAGCATCTGCCCTGTCTTGTATTGTTGGTAAATCATTTCAAGCTTGTTGTCGTTCTCTATCAGATGCATTTTCAAGAGCTCAAATACCATGTCTTTTTCAACCTCTGCGCCGAGCTTTCTGTGCTCTTCTTCTGTTTTTCTTCCGCCGCTGACTGCCTTTTGTATTTTCTTGCACACTTCTTTTGGGTCTTCTGGCAGTTCTATGCAGCTTCCTGGCTTGCTTTTGCTCATTTTCAGCGTGCCGTCAAGCGATGGCGTGAACTTGTGGTAGATTCCTGCCGGAGGAATGAGCTTGTGCATCCTTCCTGAGCGTTCGACAACATCCCTTGTAAGCCTGATGTGCGGGTCCTGGTCAATGCCAACAGGGATTATGCCTGGCATTTTCTCCTCAAGCTGCGGGAAAAGTATGTCTCCGACCTGCGTTACAGCAGCCATTATCCTTGAGGGGTCTGCACTGCCGTAAACAGCTTTGAACTCGTTAAGTGTTATCCTTTGGGCCGCCTCGTATGCGAGGTGCATAACGTCCTTGTTCTCGCTTTGGAAGTAGAAAATTGTCTTCTTAGGGTCAAGCCCAAGCGCGATGTAAGCAGGAATGTGGAAGTCAAGCGCCCTTTTTCGCGCAATTTCCAGCGAAACGCCCCTTGTTGTTGCTGCCTCAAGGTCTGCAACAAGCACATATGTCTTTGCGCCGTGCTCCTGGAAGTAGCGCATCTGCTCCACAACCATTTTTGTGCCGAAGTGAACCTTGTCAGCAGTTGGCATTATTCCAGTCAGGGCATAGTAAGGCTTCTTTTTCCTGATGCAGTCAGCTATAACTTTCTGGTCCCTGGATGCAAAGACGATTTTCCTCCTCATAAGCCTGTTTGGTTCAGGGAATAATGAGGAGTCAAATACCTCCAGCCCGAACTGTTTCACGATTTTTTCATATTCCGCAGGAAGCTCTGCGCCCCACGGGTCAATTATCAATGCCATGCCCTGCAGTTTGACTATTCGGGTTTAAAAATCTTCTCAACAAGGACAAGAGCTGCCTCGCGGCTGGCGGGAAATGCAGCCAGTTGCATCCTGATGTGGAAGCATTGCCCTGAGTCTGTTATGAAAATGCGCCTGTCAGAAAGCCATTTGCCCTTGTCAATCCTGATGAAAAAGCACAAATCAGCATCAAGCCTTGACTCCTTCTGACGGAGCAAAAGTTCTTTCTGCTCTGTTGTTAACCTATTTAACATAGCTTTCAGGAATGCATTTGTGTGCGACTCCTTGTTGAGCGTTATTGTGAATATTTTTATCTGCTGCTCGTTAAATCCTTGCGCAGTCTCCTCTTTTACCTCTATCTTTTCCTCTGCCAGGTTTAGCGGAACAAGCTCAACAAGCCCATTTCGGACAGCAATAACATCCTCTTCAGAAGGCTTGGCAAAGACAGAAACCACAACATTGTTGAGGTATTTCATTCCAGGCTGCAAAACGCAGGGTTTATATAAGCTTTCACCGCCTGCAGGAGCATGAAGCACAACTGGTCTGTAACTTTTTTGCTGGTAGGAATGTTTTTGCTTGCCCAGGTCATAGGGCTTGCGGTAATCAATTCTTATGTTGACGTCCAAAAGACGGCTGAAACAGGAAGGGTTGAATGGAAAGCCCTTCCCTCTGTCGCAGGCATTGGAATAGAGCGTCCTGAAGCGCCACCGATGACTTCAGCAGTCTACATCTTTATTGCGCTTGTTATTGGCACAATGCTCCTTTTGGTCATTATCCGCTGGCAGAAGGTTGTGCTCTGGAAGCTCTGGTTCTGGCTGGCTGTTGTGCTGTGCCTGCACATTGCATTTTCGGCGTTCATGCCGAGCAGTTATGCGGTTTTGCTTGCATTAATCCTTGGCACCTGGAAAATCTTCAGGCCGGGGGTGCTTGTCCACAATGCAACAGAACTCTTCATTTACGGCGGCCTTGCTGTCATATTTGTGCCTTTGCTGACCCCTTTGACAGCAATAATCCTGCTGCTCCTGATTTCAGCTTATGACATGTATGCAGTCTGGCGCTCCAAGCACATGACAAGGATGGCGCAGTTCCAGGCAAAGACCGGCATTTTTGCAGGGCTTTTGCTTCCTTACCTGCCCAAAAAAATTGTCCTGAAGGCGCCTGAAAAGCCAGGCAGCGTCAGGACAGCAATCCTTGGAGGCGGCGACATCGGCTTCCCGCTTATTTTTGCAGGCGTTGTGATGAAAACAGCAGGGCTGCAGCAGTCAGTCATTGTTGCAATTTGCGCCACCATTGCGCTGCTTTGCCTGCTGCTTTATGGCCAGAAGAAGAAATTTTATCCTGCAATGCCCTTCCTTACCATCGGCTGCCTTATTGGCTATGGCCTTCTTTTCCTGATGTGAACAGCCCAAGGGTTTTCTGCTTTAATTCTGCAGAATAAGATGCAGGGTCAAGAGTCATTCTGTCTTCTGATGCTATTACCTGCACCCCTGACTGCCTTTGTATTTCCCTTGCCTCGTACAATGGCTTTGCATCAATCATTTTCTGGGAGAAGTGCGTCAGGATGCACAGCTTGGGCTGGGCTTTTCTCAAAATCCTGATGACATCTGCGGTGCACAGCCCCGGCTCCTTGCTTTTTCCAGGGTGCTGGCAGTTGACCACAAGTATGTCCGCCCCTTCGTATTGTTTTGCAATCTCGGGATCATAGCTTGTGTCACCTGTGTATGCAAGCACGAATTCAGGGGTGAAAATCTTGAAGCCAAGCGAATGCAGGTCAGAATGTCTTGCAATAAGCGTGTGCACCTCTATGCTTTCTATGCCTATTTTCTTGTTTGGCTGGGCAATTATTATTTTTTCAAGGTGGTTTGCGAAGTGCGTGTGCAGCACAGGCTTTATGTGCTCTGTGCCGTTCACAATGCTGTCAGGCGCGACAAGCAGTCCGTGGGAGTCAAGCCCGTTCAGTGTCATTGCGTTTATTAGCGCGTTCAGGTCATTGCAGTGGTTCAGGTGCGCATGGGATGCAAGTATTGCAGTGTGCGCCCTGACATTTATGCCGCAAAGAGCTGCATTTGTCAAAGCGCCCGGCCCTGGATCAATGTGCAGCTGAAGTTCCCCTGCCTGGACAACAAACCCTCCTGAGCTTCTTGACTGCTTGCTTACTACTCCAAGGTTCCCCGCAGTCCCCAAGAATACGAGCCGTGAAGGCATAATGCCCTGATCTTTTATGCTTTTAATAAAGATTTCGAGACTGCAGAATAAGTTCAGAATTTTGGCAAGTAAATGGGCTGCAAAATCGTGCCATCCTCAACAAGCGGTATGTGCTCAAGCCCGATTTTTCCTGCATACACAGGCGTTATGTCATTTCCTTTGGCAATAAATTCTTCAATTTCAAGCTTTCCTTCAAGGTAAACGTGGTCTTTGATAAACCCTCCTGCCTGTGATGTGTCTTTTAGCCCGCGCTTTACCCTTGCTGTCATTTCAAATGCCTCTTTGGGCGGGAAAAACTTTGTAAGCTCGTTGAAAACATCCCTGAAGCCGCATTTCAATGCCATTGAGGCAGCAATCACCCTTCCTGCATACCTCCTGAGCCTGTTGTTTGTGAGGCAGCCGGCCTTTTTCTCATGCAGTACTGCCAACCCCTCTTCTGTCTGCAGGTAGCCAGGGATTGCATCTGTGCCGAAAATCTTATATTTCTGCCTGTAGCCGTTCATTGACCGCAGGACATGCACCCCTATTTCGTGCGCAAGTATGCATTTCACGCCGATGGAGGAGAATTTTGCGTTGTCCCTTATCACTATTGTCCTTTTTGAGGGGCTTACTGCAACTCTTGCAACAGCGGGCTTTATTGCAGTATGCCACCCTGTGAATCCATGCTGCAGCAATGCTTTTTCAATTGCTGATTTCATGTATGTTGCTGCATAAGGCTTTGTTGGAATTGGCTTCCTTGGCGTTTTCTCGAGCAACAAGTATGCTTTTCTTACAAGTTCTTTTGAAGGAGCGCCATAAAGAAGTGTTTCTGCAAAGCTTTTTTTCCCCATACTCTCCAGCATTCCCACTGACAACAGCAGCCTTTCCTTTACGTCCCTGAAAAGCTGTCCAAGAGGCGTCTTCTCTGCTATGTTTATGGCTTCAAGCCTTGTTCTTAATGTATCTGCCCTTGTGAAAGTTCTGTAAGTGAATTTTGGCTCATAATTCCGGCTCGCAAAGAATGTCTGCGCCTCTTCCTGCAAATTTGTCGGGTTTAGGTATGACAGCAGGTGCGTTGCCCTGCTTGTTTCAGAAAGCGCGCGGTCAGCGACATGAAGCGGTGTTGCCATACGCTGACTTCAAACCATTAGATTTAAAAACGTTATTATGCTCATTGTTCTGGGCGGGCTTTTCCGGGAGGTTAGCCGTCTCCTGTCACCTCAAATCGGCTTTATGGTGGGGAGAAGCAGTCCGAGCGGCCTAGGATGGTGCAAATGGTCCTGAACTGGACGTTGACGTTCTGTCCTGCAGGGTTGCTCTTGTAGGAACCGCGTCAGGGCCGGAAGGCAGCAGCGCTAACTGTAAGGGTGAATGCTTGCGGGGGTGCGGAACCGAGGAAAGTTCAGGGTCAAACCGTTTGTTCTTTTCTATGTCCACCGGATTGCGCGTCCGCCCGCTTCTTAATAACAGGAATCTTCTGAAAATCACGGTACATAAAAAAAAGATAAACAGTTAAGAATATAAACCAAACATTGTTTCTGCAGGATTATGGCAGACCCTCTTGAGATAATGGTTAAGCAGGAATGTGTTGGAATTCTCAATGAAGCAAGAGTGAGCGGTTACTGGTTTGGGGGCTTTCAGGCGTTTGCAAACCTGATGACAACAAAGGAGGCAAGGTATGGCTCTGCTGTCATGCGCATAATCATTGACGGATTTGCAGAATTCCTCAAGGCTGTCCCTAAATACGGCGACTGGGTCAGGCATGCGCGTTCTGCGCTGGAATTGGAGACTGCAATTGGCATCACCCAAACAATGAGGGAATTATTTGTAAAATCGTATCCTGGTGATGAGCGCATCAGCTTGTTTGACTTCTGGCTTGGGGAACTGGTGCGCGAATTGCGTGACTATAAGGCAAAAGGGGCATTTTGGCACCGGAAACCGCCGCAGCAAAGGTACCTGGAGCGGTAAAAACCCTCAGACAATCACGATTGCCGGCTTTCCGGGAAGCGCGTTCTTTGCCTTTTGCTCCTGCGTGTCCTGCTCTTTTACTATTTCAACTGAGCAGCTGTATTCTTTTGCCAGTTGTTCCTTCATTTCCAGGAATGCAGCCATTTCTTTTTTCTGGCCGAGAATGTGCTCTGGAATCCTTCCTGGCTCCTGGACTAATTTCGGAACCATTTTGCTTATTGCGTCGCCGTGCTTTCTCAAAGGCCCTGCCATTAGGTTCTTGATTATTTCTCCGGCATTCTTTGTCTTTTCAAACTGTGCTTTGATTTCCCTGTAAAAGTCGCTCTTCCACTGGTCGGCTATGAACAGTTTGATTGCCATTGGCTTGAGTATCTTTGTGAGCTTCAGGACATCATTAATGTCTCCAACCAGCTTCTGGTAAAGTGCTTGCTGGTATTCAAGCTCAGGGTTTATCTTTTTGGCGTCAAACTTTGGCCATTTCTGCGTGCAGGCAAATGGCTTTTTTCCAAGCATTTCCCAAAGTTCTTCTGCAATGTGCGGAATGAATGGCGCAAGCATCAGAGTCAATATTTCTAATGACTTCTGGTGCAGTGTTTGCCTTTTTTCAAGGAATTCCACGCAGTCCATTATTGCAATTATTGCCTTGTTGAGCTCAAATGTTGACATGTACTCAGTAACTGCCTTGAGTGTGCTGTGGATTTTGCTTTCTACTGCCTTGTCAGGCTTGGGTGATTTCTCCTTCTTGTACAGCGCTTCGAGCCTTTGGACAAACCTGTAGCTTCCCTGCACCCCTTCCTCGCTCCATTCTATGTCCTTTCCTGGTGATGCAACAAAGAGCATGAACAATCTTGCAGTGTCTATTCCGTATTTTTGTTCGATTTCTTCTTGCGAGACCACGTTTCCGTGGCTTTTGCTCATCTTTGCCCCATCCTTAAGCACCATTCCCTGGTTGAAAAGTGCCTTGAATGGCTCTCCGAACTTGAGCAGTCCCAAGTCCCTGAGAACTTTTGTGAAGAATCGTGCATAGAGCAGGTGCATTACTGCGTGTTCTGCTCCGCCGATGTACTGGTCTACAGGCATCCAGTATTTTACTTTTTCAGGATTGAATGCCTGTTTTTTCTCCTTGTTTGAGCAATACCTCAAAAAGTACCATGAGCTGTCCACGAACGTGTCCATTGTGTCTGTTTCGCGCTTTGCCTTTCCCTTGCACTTGGGGCATTTGACGTTCACAAAACTTGGAGTGTTAGCCAAGGGGTTTCCCTGTCCTGTGAAATGCACTTTTTCAGGCAGCTTGACAGGCAAATCTTTCTCAGGAACAGGCACTGTGCCGCATTGTGGGCAGTAAATTATTGGAATTGGCGTTCCCCAATAGCGTTGCCTTGAGATGAGCCAGTCCCTAAGCTTGTAGCTTACTGTTGCCCCGCCTGCTTTTTTCTTTTCAAGTGCGACAGTGATTTCGTGTATTGCCTGCTGTGAAGGCAGACCGCTGAACTCCCCTGAATCAAACAATATCCCTTCGTCAACATATGGCAAAATCAGCTCTTTGTCTTTTGGCTTTATGACAGGGATTATTGGTATGTTGTACTTTTTGGCAAATGCGTAGTCGCGCGTGTCGTGTGCCGGCACTGCCATTACTGCGCCTGTTCCGTAGTCGAGCAGGACAAAGTTTGCAATGTATATTGGCACGTCCTTGCCTGTGAATGGGTGTATTACGTGTCTTCCTATGAACATTCCTTCTTTTTCCTTGTCCTCTGCAGCGCGGGAAAACTTTTCTTCCATCACGACCTTGCTCGCGAACTTCTTTACCTCTTCCTCATACTTTGTGCCATGGACCAGCTCATGGACTATTGGGTGCTCTGGAGCAATAACCACAAAGGTCAGTCCGAAAAGAGTGTCCGGGCGTGTCGTGAAAACAGGCAGTTTCAGTTCAGAATCCTTGATTTGGAATTCTATGAGTGTTCCTTCGCTTCTTCCTATCCAGTTTTTTTGCATTGCCTTGATTCTTTCAGGCCAGTTGAGGTTGTCAACTTCATTGAGCAGTTCATCAGCATACTGTGTTATTTTGAAGAACCACTGCTCCAAGTCCCTGACTTCGACCTTGCTTTCGCATCTCCAGCATTTTGAGTCAACAACCTGCTCGTTTGCAAGCACTGTTCCGCAGGACGGGCACCAGTTGATGGGTGCATGCTTGCGGTAAGCCAGGCCTTTTTCAAGGAATTTCAGGAAGAAATACTGGTTCCATTTGTAGTATTCAGGATAGCACGTGGCAAGTGTTCTGTCCCAGTCATAGCTGAAGCCAAGGCGCTTCATGCTTCCTGTCAGCGAGGCTATTGCCTTCTCGGTGTATTCTTTTGGGTGTATTTTTTGCTTTATTGCAGCGTTCTCGGCAGGCAGGCCAAAGGCGTCAAAGCCCATCGGGTAAAGGACATTGAAGCCGTTCATTCTCTTGTAGCGTGCGATTGTGTCGCCAATGGAATAATTGCGCATGTGTCCTGCGTGCAACCCATAAGCAGATGGGTAAGGGAACATTTCTAAATTGTAGAATTTTGGCTTTTTTGATTTGTCGCGGCTCTTGAATACTTTTTTCTCGTTCCATCTTGCCTGCCATTTTGGAACAATTGCGCGTTGGTCCATAGCGAAGAACTGGAAGCGAGTCGTTTAAAAACCTTTCTGGCGACGAAGCATCTCAACAAGCCCCGGAGCCAGCACAGGCTTGCCATCCTTAAGGACATATTTGTAAGGCAAAGTCACGCTCTCACCCTCGCGTACGTCAATGTCAACGTGGTGAGTGAACCTTATCTTGTGCAATGGCATTCCTGAAAGGATTGTATAAGCAACAAGGACAGCAGTGTCTGTGCTCATCTGCTCTTTTCCCATATTCCTTGCCTCAACACCGGGCATTTTTATCCGCAAATCCTTTGTCCTTCCGCGCGGTGGATAGTCTCCAAGTATTCCGCCAAATATTATGTGGCTGAATTTCTTGGCTTCTTTTGGCGTGAGTGTCTTGTTTGCATCTGCGTCAAGGATTACAGGATTCTCAAGATTCATTTCAGTTACGCTTTTGGAAAATACCTTACCAAGCCTTCGCAGTTGAGCTTTGCCTGTTTTGACGTTTGTGAACCACAAGTTCTCCTTGCCAACAATTGTTGATATGTGCTTGTACTCAAGATAGCACCACTTCCACACCCTTGGCTCCATGTGCTCTATGATAAAAACAGGCATGATTGGTGTTTTAATCAGGTAATATTTAAATAAAGTGGGGCAAAAGGACGCATTTATGAAAGAACAGCTTGAATACAGGGAGTTTGCAAAGTATTATGATTTTATTTATGCAAAGGAAAACACCAAAAAAGAGGTGGATTTAATAAAAAAATTAATTAAAAAATACAAAAAGTCCAGCGGCAACACGCTTCTTGATGTTGGCTGCGGAACAGGAAGGCATCTTGTTTACCTGAAAAAGGATTTCAAGTGCACAGGTGTTGACCTAAACAAGGAAATTCTGAAAATTGCCAGGAAAAAAGTGCGTGGTGTGGCCTACAGGCAGGCTGACATGACAAAATTAAACCTTGGAAGGAAATTTGACATTATTATTACGCTTTTCAGCGCAATCGGATATGTCAGGACCTTGAAAAATCTTAAGAAAACAATCAATGGTTTTTCCAGGCACCTGAAAAAGGGCGGAATCGTGATAATTGAACCATGGTACACTAAGTCGCGGTTCATAAAAGGAAAAGTTACTTTCAGGCTGTACGAAGGCAATGGAATAAAAATTGCGCGCCTTATGCTGAGCGATAGGAAGAACTCACTCTCATGGTTTGATGAACACACGCTGATTTGGGAAAAGGGTAAAGGCGTGAGGTATTTAAGAGGCAGGGATTGCCTTGGCCTTTTTGAAATAAAAGACACGCTAAGGATAATGAAGAATGCAAAGCTAAAAGCATTTTACATCAAGAATACTCCCAGAGGCCGCGGTCTTTATGTGGGAATAAAAGAATAAAAAATTTAGCCTTTCTTAAACTGCCCTGCTGTGTCTATCAAGTCCACATGCCCTAGGAACATTGTCCTGCAGCAGTACCTGTCAAGCCCGAGGTCGTCAAGAACTGCCTTTTTTGACTCTCCCTTGTCAACGCGCTCCTTGTATTTTTCCCATAAGTGCGCTATTGGTTTTCCGCAGCTCCAGCACCTTATTGGTATTATCATGGTATCACCTGTATGATTTTTGCCTCATTGCCCTTGCCTTTCCGTGGCAGTTGGGCTTGTGTGTTTCTTTCCTGCGAACATCGGCTACAAGAAGCATCCTGTCATAGCCAAGGAAGTCTTTTTGCAGGGTTTCGTCGTATTTTGCCAGCGCTCGTGCAACAACGAGCCTTGCCGCCTCTGCCTGGCTGCTGATTCCGCCGCCGTGGACAGAGACATCGATGTTCACTTCCTTTGCCTTGTCGCCTGCAATAATTACCGGCTCCTGTATCTTGAGCCTTGACATTGCAGGTTCATAAGCATCAAGCAACTGCGAGTTAATCCTTATTATCCCTGCGCCGGGCACAAGCGTTGCCCTGGCTACTGCGCTCTTCCTGCTTCCTGAAACGTGAATTGACTTCATCAGGCTCTTCCTCCAATCATCTTGCAAAGTTCGCCTATTGTTATGATTTTCATTGTTTTCTTGTGTTTGAGGCCTGCCCAGTCAAGGGTTGAAAGCTTTTTGCCCTTGAATTCCTCAGGCACTCCGACATAGCACATTATCCGCTTCCATGCAGCCATTCCGCGCGCTTTCTTGTGCGGCAGCATTCCCCTTATCTGCCTGCGGACAAACCTGTCAGGCAGCCTTGAAATGAAAGGCCCTTTTTGCGGCTGCCCTGTTTCCTTTATCAAATACCTGTACTGCTCGACATTGAAGTCCCTTCCCCCTGTCATTACTGCCTTTTCGCAGTTGAAGATGTTCACGCTGTGCCCAAGCAATGCCTGCTTTGCAGCATAGCTTCCCATCCTTCCGACAACGAGGTTTGTTGCATCAATGTTTATTTCTGCCATGGTAATCATCCTATGATCCTGACATCCTTCCCTTTCGGGTTCTGCTTTACCAGCTCCTGTATTGTGAGGCACTTGCCTTTTGCCTGCTCTATGCGCTCTTTTGCGCCATTTGAGAATGCAAAAGCCGCAATGACAAGCCCGTGCTCAAGCATTCCTGATCCAAGGACTTTTCCAGGAACAATAACAGTCTCATTTGCCTTTGTGCTCCTGTTGAGCCTTGAAAGGTTCACCACCCTTCTTTTGCGCGTGGGCAGCTCAAGGTCTTCTGCAACTCTTGACCAGATTCCAGCCTTCTGAGTACTGCTTTCTTTGCGCAATTCCATAATCAGCGCACGCATGTGCTCGTTTGTCGGACCTGTTCTTTTCATGTTCGTTTATGCAGGGGAAGGGATTTGAACCCTCGCACCCACTAAGGGACTAGCCCCTCAAGCTAGCGCATTTGACCAAGCTCTGCCACCCCTGCAAATTTAGGGTGTTGCCCGCGGAATATTATTTCCCGAGCTTTTCCTCGAATTCATTTAATGACTCGAGGAGCATGTCAGCAGCTGCAATTGCGATTTCCTTGGGAGTTAATTGTCCCCATGGCTCTATGCTGAACAGGAAGTTCTTCGGGTTGTGCTCAATCTTGACAACATCGGGGCACACCCCGTCGCAGGCATCAACAAGGCTGTTGCCTGATATCAGCTTCTTGTCTATCTTCCCGTTCTTGTCGAAGATTTGCGGAGGGAATTTCGCCTTGCACTCTGCAAACTTCGGGCTGTCGTTGTTGACTGTGATGATTGGCTCGTAAACATACCATGCAAGGCATGGGCTCCACTTGATGTGCTGCTTGCCCTGGCCGAGCACTGCTGTTGCCTCAAGCTCCAGCTCCTGGCCTTTCAGGAGCTTGACTATTGGCGTGTCGCCGTAAACAGGCTTTACCTTTGGGTCTTTGCTCTTGATATCAGAGGCATAAACAACACACGGCCCTTTTGCCTTCAGCGTAAGCTTCAGAGTGCACCTGTTGCACCCCTCTCCCTTGCATTTGCATTTTGAGGAGAGCATGTAGCTTTTCAAATCTGTGCTCAAGGGGAGCAGTCCGAGCCTGTGTGCGATTATCTCGTCGTAAAGCACAGAGCTGTTCTCCCTGAACTCTATGGTGTCAATTGCCATTGTCGGCACGCTTTCTATCATTGCCCTGCGCATAGCGTTTGCGAATGCAGGTGTTGTATCCTTCAGCAGGAACGTCACGCGCCCTGACTTCTCATCCGAATTAAGGAATTCGATGTTCATACCCTTCGTCCCCTCTTCCCGCCCTTCTTCCTGCACCCTCCGTGGGGCATGGGCGTTACGTCCTCTATTATCCCGATCCTGAGCCCCATTCTGCTCAGGGCCCTGATTGCAGCCTGCGCTCCCGGGCCAGGGTTGTGAGGCCCGTTGTGCCCTCCTGGCGCCTTGACCTTGACATGAACCCCGCCAATGCCCTTGTCGTGGGCGAGCTCTGCAGCCCGCTTGGCAGCCATCATTGCTGCTGTTGGCGAGCCTTCCATGCGGTCGCTCTTCACCATCATTCCGCCTGAGGCGACAGCAATGGTTTCTGTCCCCGAAATATCAGTGATGTGGATTATTGTGTCGTTGTAACTTGTGTAAATGTGTGCTACCCCCCAGCGGATTGCAGGCATCATTTCCTGTCCTCCGTGCGCCTTTGCTGCCTGCGTGGCGGTCCGCGCCTTCTGTGCTCATCATTTGGCTGCCTTGGAGGTTCTGGCTTTTTCGGCGGCAGTGCGCGCTCTGGGTGCGCTGTGTTCGCCAGCTTTGATGCTGGAACGAATGCTATCGTTGCCTCCTCGTCAACAGGCACATGGTAGCATGGTGATGAGACAGACCTGTTTCCGACTGTGATGTGCTCGTGGACTATGAACTGCCTTGACTGGTTGATGCTTCTTGCAAGGCCCTTCCTGAATACCATTGTCTGGAGCCTTCTTTCAAGGATGTTCCTGAGCTGGATCCCAAGCACGTCATCAAGCTGTGCTCCCTGCTTTACAAGCCCTAGCCTTGCAAGTCTTGTGAGCAGCTGCTGCCTTTCCTTTTCTGCCTGTGTTCCGCGTGCTGCAATGAGCTTCTTTGCAAGGTCTGCAAATGTCTTTAACTTTGAGCGCGCCCTGTAGATTTCTGTCTTGTTCTTGAGCCCGTACTCGCGGAGCAGCGCCCTTTCTTCCTCAATGCGCTCCTTCTGCCAGGGATGTCCTGGCCTGTCGTACTTGCTCTTGATTGTTCTTGGGTCGCCCATTGTTCACCTTTATGTTGTTCCGCCAGAAGATGCCTTTGCTGATGCTGACCTTCTGACTCCCATGACTTTGCCCTTGTTCTTCCTGAAGTTGCTCCTTGTCCTTTGCCCCCTGACTGGCTGTCCGAGGATGTGCCTTATTCCCTTGTAGCACTTGATTTTCTTCATTATCTTGATGTCATTCTCGATTATGAACTGCAGGTCGCCTGAGAGCAGGTGCTTGTTCTGGCCTGTTTCAGGGTCAAAGCGCCTGTTTACTGCCCATGCAGGCATTCCTGCCTTGATTGGGTCCTTGACAACCTCTTCGACCTTTTTGACCTCTGTGTCTGAAAGCGCTCCTGCCTTTTTGTTCACGTCAACACCTGCTATCCTGCATGCTGCGTGCGCAAAAGGTATTCCGACCCCTTTTATCTTGCTGAGCGCGAATGCTATTGCCTTTTTGCCGTCAAGGTCTGTGTTTGCAATGCGCACAAGGTGCTTTAGCTCTGGAGCAGGTTGCGCAGCCGTCTTTGGCGCTGGTGCCGCTGGCTTTGCCTGCTGCGCAGGTGCTGTTGGCTTTGGTGCTTGTGGTTCTGCCATTTTGCGTTATTATACCCGACAGAATTAAACCAGAAATGCTGGCTCAACCCTCTGTCGCCCAAACACAACGTCTGGACTCGGGCTAATATTTCGAAAAAGAACGCAGTCTCTTTATAAAGCTTGCGGGCAGAATCAAGAATTCTGGAACAATGACAACTTTCTCCTGCCGTGGGTTTTTTCAATGAATGTTTGGAGCATATCGCAGCTGAAATGAAAGATTATGCCCCAGAATGCTGGCAGCAATACAGGCAGGAACAGCCCTGCAACAAGCGCTATGAGAATGAATTCTATTGTGTGGAATACGTGCAGCACTGACTTTACCTTCCTGCCCCTGGCTTCGCATACCCGCATCCGCTTTATGTCCTCAAGGTTCCAAAAATACGCCTCGTGCAGCCACCATTTCTTTGCCTTGTAAACAGCCCAAAACCAGTGGTCAATGTCAACAATAACCGAAGAAATCGCAAAGATAAGGGCAAATTTGACTCCGAAAAAATTTTGAAGTATGAAATAAGCAATAACTGCCAGAATCATGTGTGTCGAGACTTTCATTTTGTATGTAACAAAAGGTGACCTCCGGGCAGCGCCGAACTGCGGTCCGGCTGGTCCGTCGGTCGCACCTCTAGCGCTCCGCGCCTTAAGGCGACCTCCGGGAATCGAACCCGGGCCTGGGGAGTTCTGCTCGTCAGAGCCACAGTCCCCCGTACTACCACTATACTAAGGCCGCCGTGATAAGAGAATTTGCATTTTCGTTCTTTAAAAATCTATCCTTGCAAAAACAGCGCTAAAGCCTTTTTTTCTTGACATGCTGGAAATGCTTTACAAGGTATGGCAGCACAAATGCAATAACATATGCAATGCTCACCCCAAGCGGGCTGTGCGCAGGTGTTGCAAGCTGCATCAGGATTTCAAGCCTGTTCGATAAGTATGCAATGATGTATATGTTAATCAGCGCCAGTGCAGGTATGAATGCCCCTGCGATTATGTGCTGGCCCTCGCCAAGCTCCTCTATGTAGTGTATCAGGACATTGAAAATCAGCCCGAATGACACGCCGACTGCAAAGACAGTGGCGTAAAGTGCGGCGCCTTTCAGCAGCAAAAGGAATGGCACGAGCACAACGCTTACAACAAAATTGCCGAATATTGCAATGAGGAGCGCTACCCAGAATGCAGACTGCTCCAAGAATTTCATTGAGGCGCTCTTGTATTCCTGGGCGTGCGCCATTATGTCTGCTGTTTTCCTGATTTCAGTCCTGCTCCAGCCTTTTGCTGCGAGCTTGGATGTTATGTCTTCCATAGTTACCTTTCTTTTTCGGTCATCTGCTCTATTATCAGCAGGAATTCTTTTGCCTTGTGGAAGTAGTCGCTTATTATGTCTATCGTTATTTCAACGTGGTTTTCATCAAGCGCTGCCTTCATGGTGACATGCCTTCTGTATTCCTGTGCGCGCTCAAAATGTGCCTTGTCAAGCTTTCGGAGAAGGAGGTAGAATCTGATGTACTGCTTCAGCTGGTGGTCTTCTGCAAATGCTTTTTTCAGCGCCTCGATTTTTAGCCGGGGCAAGGTGGGCACTGCAGGAATCTTGCCTTCTTTCTTGGCAAAGTGCAGCAGGGCATCAATCCCTGCCTCGACAGTCGCAATAAGCCTGCTGATTATGCTCTTGAGGACATCAACAGTGCGCGTATACTTCAGACTGACATAGATAAGATGGTCTGCCCTTTTCAATTCCTGCCTGGCACGTTCAAGTGCCTCACGAATTGACGTCATACTTTGGTTAGCTCGAGGATGGCTCCTGCAAGGTCGCCTTTGTGCTCCTTGATTGCAGCCATCGCTTTCTCACGATCGACTTTGGCCTGTTCCATCACCGTTTTAACGTCTTCCTCACTGACGACAGGCTCGCGAAGCCTTTCTTCTGGCTCTCCTGTTACTTGGAATGAGAGCTGCCCCATCGCGTTGACTTTTGTGACCTGCGGGTCGCTGAAGACCAGGTCCTTGTCTGGCAGCCTTATGATGACCTCGTGGGCTTCAAGCTCCTCCTGCTGGATGCCCAGGCGCTTCATTGCCTTGGCGAGGTCCTTTGGATTCATTCCTGGAAACATATTTTATCACACTTAACCGAGCAATGTGCTACCGTACGCGTTCAAAAGAATGATTATCAGCATTACTGCCACAGCCATCACTATCACGTATGCTGGCTTTATCTCTATCCTGCTCCTGTAGTCCTCGAAATAGCGCGTTAACCCTGCCGTGGACGCCGGCATTGACACGCGGTTCTTGTCAGCCATTGAAGCACCTCATGAAATAAAAGTGGGTTGGGCCCGCATAAGCTCCCTTTTGTCCGCCTCCATTTCCTGATATCAGCAGGACTCAGGGCATTTAACCCTGAAGGACAGGCGGTTTTGGCATTCTACTGAGCACCGGAAAATCCGGCTTGCACCAGCCAGTTCCTCGCCGTTTCACCCATTCCCAAGAGAACGTCAGGCGGTTAGCTCACTTCCGTCGCCGGAAGCTTCACGACCATCATCCTCCTCGTGGGCGGTCTCGTTTCTGTGCGGTTTGCCATCCATTGCTGGATCTCGCTCAACGCGAGTGGCACTTTGCCCATGGGCTCGCAAAAGCCAATGGGCGGTGGGAAGACTTTCCTCAGCGAATACTCGGCGCTATGCCAAAGCATTCACCGACAGCCAAAGTCGGTCCCAACCCAAACATAGTAGTGACACGCTTATTTATAAATGTATCGCGCCTATATAGAGAACACCAGTATTTTCCATTCTTCCTTTCCCTGCCTGATTGTCCTTTCGTGCTCCACAATAAATCCTTTTGCTGCTGCTTTGTATTCCTCTGCGCCCTGCCTCAACACAAGCCCTATTTTGCCATTTTTCTTGAGTATTGCTTTGGCTCTTTCAAAGAAAAGCAGTGCTTGCTTTTTGAATTTTTTAGGCGGAAAACTGGTTGTCAGCTCCACTGGCTGCGTCACTATTAAGTCTATGGAATTCTTCTCGAATTTTAGGTCAAGCCAGTCTACAGAAGTTCTTGAAAAGTCAATGGCCTTGATGACTCCTGCTATTTTTGCGTTCTTCCTTGTTGCCTGTACTGACGGGAACTGGTCTGAAATGGCAATAATCGGGGAACTGCTTTCTTTTATTACCGAATCCTGTTGCTTGTAAAACTTCTCAAAATCAAAGTCCTTGAACACTTTTTTCATTAGCATTTTGTCCTTTGAATAATACCTTACCGGCATTTTCAATGCTGACAAGGCTGCTTCTATGACTATGCTTCCTGCCCTGCAGTTTGGGTCAAGAAGTGTTTTTTTGCCGTCATATCCTGCCAGCTTCAGGGCGGCAAATGATGTTATTCCTGTTATTGTTTCCCTGCCGACAAAAATCCTGTAGTCTCGCTTTGAAATGTCCCCTGTCAGGTCAATGCCTAACCAATTATAATCATCCTCGAAGTGCAAATAAAATGGAATGTCTGCGTTCTTGTACACCTTGTTTGCCTTTATGTTTTCAGAGGCTTCGTTTGCTTTTGTTGTTGTCTTGCCATTGATTGATATTGTGCCTTTCAAATACTGTGCGGGTATGCTTAATTCGCTGATTTTTCCCTCGCTGACAAGCAAAATAACCCTGCAAACTGTCTGCGCCTTGTAACAAACAGAGAAAATCTGTTCAAGTTCTGCATCAAAAACAACTGCTTCCTTTGTTTCCCTGCCTGCAATTCCTGTTATTTCCTTTATTTCTTCAGAACAAACATCAGAAAGCCCTGGGAGTGTTATTGCGAGCGCCTTCATTGTGCTCCATTGCCGTTTTCTTTTTCCTGCACAACTGCTACAGAAGTGACCTTGTCGCCTTCACCAAGCTTTATTATCCTGACTCCTTGGGTGTTTCTTCCTATTACTGAAATCTGGTTTGCAGGAACCCTTATTGCTATTCCGCTCTGTGTTATCAGGAGCAGCTGGTCATCGTCTTTTACTGTCTTTATTGCGACTGCCTTTCCGTTCTTGTCAGTCACTTTGATGTTTATGACTCCAACGCCGCCCCTGCGTATTGTGCTGTATTCCTCAAATGCTGAGCGTTTTCCGTAGCCGAGCTCTGTCACAGTCAATAATGTCTTTTCTTTTTGCGCCAGCACTGCCCCGATGACTTCGTCTTTCTCACGAAGGCGTATTCCTATTACTCCTTGTGCTGTCCTTCCCATTGGGCGGACGTCTGATTCGTTGAACCTGATTGCGTTTCCATCTCTTGTTGCAATAATGATGTCTTGCTTTCCATCTGTGAGCTCAACTGCCATTAATTCATCGCCTTCTGTAAGTGTGACTGAGATTATTCCTCCTTTGCGCGGGTTTGCGAATTCTGAAAGCGGTGTTTTCTTGACTGTGCCTTGCTTTGTTACGAGGAACAGGAATTTGTCTTCTGGGAAGTCTTTTACTGGCACGCAGGTTGCTACTTTTTCGCCCTGCGCAAGCTCAAGCAAATTAACAATCGCTGTTCCCTTTGCATACCTTCCTGCCTCTGGTATCTGATATACCTTGAGCCAGTGGACCTTGCCCAAATTCGTGAACAGCAACAAGTAATCGTGCGTATTCGCGATAAACAAATCCTCTACAAAGTCCTCTTCTTTTGTTTCTGCTGCAATGACTCCTTTTCCGCCTCTTTTTTGCGCCTGGTATGTGTCAACAGGCAGTCTCTTGACATATCCTGCGTGTGTCAGTGTGACTACCATGTCTTCTGGCTTTATGAGGTGCTCTTCCTCTATTGCAGCTGCTTCTGTCTGTATGACCTGTGTTTTTCTGTTGTCGCCGTAGTTCCTTGTTAGCTCAAGCATTTCGTTCTTGATTATGTTCAGTATTTTTTGCGGGTCTGCAAGTATGCTTTTCAGTTCTGCAATTAGTTTCAAAAGCCCTGTGTGCTCTTCTTTTATCTTGTTCTGCTCAAGGGAAGTGAGCCTTGACAACTTCATTTCAAGGATTGCCTGCGCCTGGACTTCTGTGAGCTTGTAGTCAGCCATCAGCCCGGTCTTTGCAGCAGCAGTGTCCTTGCTTTTCTTCAAGAATGCAACTATCGGGTCAATGTTGTTCAGGGCAACAATCAATCCTTCCAGAATGTGAGCTTTTTGCTCTGCCTCCTTGAGGTCAAATGCTGTCCTTTTCCTGACAACTTCCTGCCTGTGGAGAACGAATTTCTCAATAAGCGTCTTCAGGGGCATTATTTGGGGCTCATTTTTGTCAAGGGCAAGCATTATGATGCCAAAAGTTACCTGCAGCCTTGAGTGCTGGAATAACTGGTTAAGCACAACGTCAGAATTTGCTCCTGTCTTGAGCTCAATCACTATTCGCATTCCCTCCCTGTCTGATTCGTCGCGGATGTCAGAAATGCCCTGTATTTTCTTGTCCTTGACTAGCTCTGCTATTTCCTCAATAAGCTGTGACTTGTTTACCTGGTATGGGATTTCTGTGACTATGATGCGCTGCCTTTGCCTGTAGTCCTCTATGCTTGTTCTTGCCCTTACTGTTATTTTTCCCCTTCCTGTCGAGTATGCCTCCTTTATGCCGGAGGTGCCCATTATTATGCCGCCTGTAGGGAAATCCGGAGCCGGAATGTTAATCATCAGGTCCTGCACTGTGCATGCTGGGTGGTCAATAAAGTGCGCCACTGCCCCGCAGACCTCTTTGAGGTTGTGCGGCGGTATGTTTGTTGCCATTCCGACTGCAATTCCTGCTGAGCCGTTTATGAGCAGATTTGGCACTTTGCTTGGCAGTACAGAAGGCTCTTTCAGTGAGCCGTCATAGTTTGGGACAAAATCAACTGTTTCCTTGTCTATGTCCTGCAAAATCTCTTCAGCAATCTTCTTGAGCCTTGCCTCTGTGTAACGCATTGCTGCTGCATTGTCGCCGTCAATGCTTCCGAAATTTCCCTGTCCGTCAACAAGAACATACCTGAGCGAGAAATCCTGAGCCATCCTTACAAGCGTGTCATAGATTGCTGCGTCTCCGTGCGGGTGGTATTTGCCCATTACGTCTCCAACAATGCGTGCGCACTTCTTGAACGGCTTGTTGTGGAGCATTCCCATTTCGTACATCCCGAAAAGAACGCGCCTGTGCACAGGCTTCAGGCCGTCGCGGACATCAGGAAGCGCGCGGCCAACAATGACTGACATGGAATAATCTAGGTAAGACTTCTTCATCTCATCTTCAATAACCCTTACAACAATCTTGTTTGCGGGTGTTTTAATCTGCTCACTGGCTTCTGCCATAATTGGTCGTCGAGAAACTCCCCTTTTCTCGTCGATAAATTAGAATTGCCCACCCTTTATAAGCCTTTCTTTTCTAAAACCCGCTTATAGCCAGTATAACGCTTGTTTTAGACAGTTTTGGCTCGACGAAGAATTCAGAAAAGCTGTTTTACAATGCTGTTTTTTACCCTGAAATTCTTTCCGCAATAGACGCATTTCTTTATCTTATTAGTCAGTATGCTGTCTCTTGCCTCATACTTCATGTGGTGTCCGCACTGTGGGCATTTCAGCTCAAATCTTAGCATATTAGTGGTGCCTCTTGTGCTTTTTCGGCAGTTCTTCTGGCTCTGGAGCAGGATGTTCTTCCTCTGCTTCCTCCTCAGCAGGCTCTTCTTCTTTTTCTTCCCCTTCAGAAGCTTCCTCTGCAGGTTTTTCTTCCTCTGGCTTTGCTTCTTCTGACTCAACTTCTTCTGCTGCTTCTTCAGGTGTTTCTTCTTCTGGCGGCGCAGGGAGTGTTTCTGGCGGTTCAGGAAATTCTCCTTCTTCCGGCTTTGGCTTTTCGCCTTCGACTATTTCTGCCATCCTGTGCTCTATTTTTTCCTCGACTTCTGGCGGCACTCCTTCTGGGAAAAGCCCTGTTGGCGTGTATGCTGTCTTTGCAGGCTTTGCCTTTTCTGCCTCTTTTTTTATTTTTTCAACTGTTAATCTGCCTTCTTCCTCTATTTCAGATTCTTCCTCTGGTGTTGCTTCTGGAGTTTCAATTCCTGCCTCGCCGAGAATCTTTGCCGCGAGCGCTTCTGCTGCCTCTTCCTGTGTTTTTGGCTTTTCCTCCTCTTTTCCCTTCTTTTTCTTGTGCTTTTTCTTTGGCTTTGGCGCTTCGCCGTATGTCTCAAGCTCTCCGATTTTTCCTCCAATGACCTCAATTTCAGGCGCTAATTTGGGCAGTTCATTTGTAACGATTTCTGACTGCGGCTTGCTTTCCTTGGCTGCCTCAATAATTGCCTGCTGCGCCTGCTCTATGGATTTTTCCTTTTCCTCTATTGCCTTTTCAAGCGCAGCAACATTGTGGAATTTCTCCTTTAATTTGTCAGGCGGAACGTCAAAATAGTCAAAGAATTTCGGAGTGAGCTTGATGAGCTTGCTTCTTCCCTTTTTTTCCCTTGTGATATATCCCATCTCCTCTATTTCGTCAAGGTGCCTGTATGCCTTGTTCGTGCGTATCTTTATGACCTGGCTCTGCAGCACAGGCGCCTTGTACGCGACGACTGCAAGCGTTTCCATTATGCTTTTTGGCAGTTCAGGAGTCGTGACAACCTTTTTCACCATAGGGATGTATTTTTCCCGCACAGTCAGCTTGTAAGCTCCCCCTTCCTCGACAAGCATAAGCGAGCTTTGCTTGTCATCAAGCTCTTTTTTCAAGAGCCCAACTGCAACCCTGATGGCATCAAGGTTTTCCTCTTTGCAAAGCCTTCCAAGCTCTTCAATAGTAAGCCTTTTGCCTGCAGAAAACAGCAGGGACTCAACCTGGTTTTTTAGCTCGCTCATGGTATTGAGTATTTTTCGCCTTCTTTTTTCAGCTTTTTCTCCTCAACCAGCTTGTCAAGGAACGGCACAAGCTTGCTCGGGTGCACTCCGACATAGTGCGACATCTCGCTTGCTGTCAGGTGTCCGTGCTCCACCATCGCAATCAAAAACCTCCTGAATATGTTTGTTGCATTCGTGTCAAGGATTTGCTGCCTTATCTTGCCAGTCTTGACTATTGCGTCTGCCTCGTGGAGCCTTGCCTGCAGGTCATTCAAAAACCCGTTGAGCTTGTTCAGCGGTATTGAAAGAGTGCCTGGCTCAACTACCTCGACAGAGCTTGGCATGCTTTCAAAGCAGAAGTCAAGCAGGTCTGCAAGGTCATCAAATTTTATCTCGAGCTCTGCGTGCGTGCCAAATATTTTTCCTTCCTGCTCTGGCTGCGCCTCTGCGATGTCTGACTTGAGGACTGCCTGCTCCTTCTTGAGCTTGTCAATATAGTCCCTCATTGTCTTCTCGATGTGCTCTTTTGGCGCGCCGAGCATTTCAATGATTACGCGTGCGAGAACTGCGTCTGCCATACTCCCCCTGCACTTTGAGGGCTATTTATAAGTTTTGCTTGCTGCCAAGGGCAATCACGAGGTTGCTGAGAATGTAAGGCTTTTGCGCCTCAAATTCTGCCCCGTATGCGCTTCTTGCATTGTTGTGTTTTTCCCTGTCCAGCGCCCAAAGGTATCCCTTGTTCTTCCGCATCTGGCACGTTTCCAGCACACCTTGCCTGCTCACAAACCAGAACGCAGGCAAAACCACCCGCAAGGTTGCTGTGCAGTCAGGCATTCCTGCCCTGACAAGGCAGTCTTTCAGGGCTGCGCATATGTCAGGATTGCCTTTTGCAGCAGCATAACCTTCAGGGCTGCAGTTTTCTTCATCAGGCTTTTCTTCTGTGCTGTAGTCAAGGCATGGAATCTGCTCGTAAATGCATTGCCAGAGCATCTCGGCAAAGGGCGCCAAATCCTTGTCATCCTTATAAGCCGCTTTCACATCAGAGACGACTTCAGCCAAAGAAACAGCCTTTGGGCTTTTTATTGCATTTGTTTCCATCTAAGAAGATTGTTACTGATATTCCCTGCTATTAAAGCTTTGTTGTGGTCTGGAATACGTTTTGACACCATTCGGGAGTGCTAATAAAAGTTTATGAAGCAAAGGAATGAGCATCACTATCTGGGTGTGGGAACAATGTTCGGATTATTCAAAAAGAAGAGGCCATCGCTGCCAGAACTCCCGCCACCGCCTTCTCCTCCAGAATTTCCAATGCCTGCAGGCGACATTCCCAGCATAAAGGCGCCTGAAGTGCCTAAGGAGATTGCGCTTCCCGAGGAAGCTCCTGAAATTCCTGAACCGCAGGAAATTCCCCAGCCTGAAGAACTTCCTGCAGGGCTGCCAGAAGCCCCTGCGCCTGAAATGCCAGAGCTTCCTGAGCCTGTTGAAGAGCCAATGCCAGAGGAGCCAACCCGCATTGAGCCAAAGCCTGCCGAGGAAGCGCCTGCTGAAGAGGTGGAGATTCCTGAGCGCGAGACAATAAGGAAGCCAATCGGCACTGCATTTGTTGCTGTTGACGAATACCGCACAATCATGGACCACTCAAACCGCGTAAGGGAAAAGCTTGATGAGGCTGATAATTTTGTGCACCGCCTGTCTGAAATCAGGGCAGAGGAGGAAAAGGTGTTTGACAAGTGGCGCTCGCAGCTTGAGGAAATAGAGCGCAAGCTTGGGCAGATTGACAGGGTTATTGCAAAGTCGCGAAGGTGAATCAAAATGGACGATCAAAGGGCGCCGGTTTTCGTGAAAGTCGAGGAGTACAAGTCAATTCTTGACCTGCTTGACACTGTCAGGAGGAAGCTTGACCAGGCAAGGGCTCTGCTTGCGAAAGTAAACGAGCTCAAGCAGCTTGAAGACCAGCAGATAGAGGCATGGGCAAAAGACATCGACGACGTTGATGAAAGGCTTTCGTCAATAAGCAAATCGCTTTTGGAACCGCAGCCATGAAAAAACCAGAAACAGACCTGCTTTTTGTGGAGCTCAGGGAGCCTTCTGCCACCCGCAGGGATGTTCTTATGTCAACAAAAGACGTGCTTGACGTCCTCAGGAGGTATGAGGAGTACAGGAGGACCTCTGATGAAAAGCAAAAGGCCCTTGCCGAACTGAAGCAAGTTGTTGACAGCCTGCAGTCGCTCAACAGGAGGCTGAGGAACAAGATGCCAAAGGTCCCTTTCAAGGCTGAATCTCACGAATTAGCGCGGGAAGGAGAGGATGAATCCATCATGGGTCCGGCGCCTGAAACGGCGCGGCCCAAATCCAAATTAGACATCCTGCAGGAGGAGCTGGAAAAGATTGAAAGCAGGCTGAGTTCTTTGGAATAAGTTTTCAGTCCATAATGTTTAAAAGCAGAAAACACAGGGTATTGGCAATGGACCTGAAACTATTCCCTCTGGTTCCTGGGCACAACAGGTACAAAAACACTTATGGCACAGTGCCCCTTAAGGGAAAGGCGCCAAAATACCACGTAAAGCCTGTTTACAAGCCATTTCTTGCGCTGGCTGACATTGCAGGCAATATCTTGTTTTTTGCCACAAAGCTTGCGAGGCAGCCCCAAAACCCGAAAAAAATACTCATGATAAGGCTTGACCACCTTGGCGATGTCGTCATGACCCTGCCTGCCTATGCTGCTGTGCGCAGGCTTTACCCAAAGGCAGAAATCCACACGCTTGTGCGCAGCTTTGTACAGGAGCTTTTTTACAAAAATAGGGATGTGGACAAGGTTATCCCGTTTGACCCTCCGTGGTTTGCGCGCGATAAAAAGGCGGGCCTGCTGAAAACCCTGAAATTTTTGCTGAAGCTCAGGAAGGAAAAATACGATTTGGTCATAGAGTTCCATGCAGACCCTCGCAACATACTTGCTGCCACGGTTATCGGCGGCTACAGAATCGGCTATGGCTTAAGGGGTTTTGGCTTTTTGCTGAACAAGGTCGTGCCTTATCCGGTGTTTGACCACCTTGTTGAGACCAACACCAACATAATAAGGGCGCTTGGCTTCAGGGAAAAAACGCCTTTGCAGGCGCTGAAGCTGCATTATGCAAATGCTGACAGACACCATGCAGAAATGCTTGTTGGCAAAAAAACAAGGCGCATAGTCCTTATCAATCCCGGGACAGGGAGGCCGAACAAGTACTGGCTTGCCGAGCGTTGGGCAAAGGTTGGTGATGCCTTGGCAGACCATGGCTGCTCTGTGTTCCTGACAGGCAGCAGTGCAGACATTCCTGAGTGTGAAAAAATTGCATCACAAATGGTTCACAAGCCTGTTGTCCTTGCAGGAAAGACCACAATAAGGCAGTTTCTGGCTCTTGTGTCAAAATCAAGCCTTGTGCTCTGCCCTGACACCTCACTTGATCATTTTTCAGCATGCCTAAAAACCCCTGCCGTTGTGCTCTTTGGTCCAATACCGCCGTCAATCTGCAGTTATGAAAGCCCAAGGCGCAGGGTTATTGTCAAATGCCTGCCGTGCAGCTATTGCGCAAGGGCTGTGTGCCCGAGAAAGGACAGCCCGAATGAGTGCATGAACCTTATAACAGAGGATGAAGTCATAGCTGCTGCAAAAAATATTCTTGGCTGAAATTACTTTGTTGCGTAAAGCACGTTGTCATACAAATGGTGCCTTGTTGCTGTCGAAAGGCTCTTTGGAGTTATGCCCTTTCTGCGTGAATATTCCAAAAATTTCTGGGCAGCAAACTCGCTTTTCGGCAGGCACCCAAAATATCCTGCAAGGCTTGAAAGGCATTTCTGCTCCTCAGGAATCTGTGTAATTCCTGGTATTTTTGCGCTGAATGCTTTTATGCTTTCCAGAAGGCCTGCTGCCTCAGGGTCATATGAGAAAAGAAGGTGCTCCCTTATTTCCTGCCCAAGCCTTTCGAAGGAGAACTGCTCTTTGCTTTTCAGGTATGCTTCTGCAAACTTGTGCCCTCCCGGAAGCCTTGCTGCAAGGTTGAAAATGTTTCTTAGCTCGGCATTCTGGTCCCTGTAACGCTCAAGCTCGCTGCCCTGGAGCCAGACGCCAGGGTCGCTTTTCCTTGCAGCGAGCTCAGGGCCGACCCATTGCTTTGGGAACCTGAGCACGCTCCTGTCAAAGAAAGTGTCAGGGACATCATTGTTATGCCCCTCATAATGGCCGTACTGCTCGCAATAAGAGCCGATTTTTGTCTTTTTATAGGGCGCAAGGGTTGATGCCCATGCCATTGTAGGCCCTCCTGTAAGCTGGAACAGCCTTACATTCAGCTCGACAAGCTGCAGGTCAGCATCAAGGTTTATCCTTGTCGGGATTGTTGTTGCACCATAAGGCAGCCCTGTTATCTGCTCTGTCCTTACCCTCATCCCCCTTTTGATGAGCTCTTTCATTGCAGAGAACATAAGATCCTCCTTATTGTTCCTGTTTAGCACTTCCCTCCTGATAACAGGGTCAGCAGCCTCTATTGAAAGAGTAAGCCCGAAGCATCCTGCTTCCTGCAGGAGGTCAAGGCGCCTTATCCCGACCGACTGCGGGTTTATCATTTCCCAGCATAGCTGTGCGTGGTATGGAAGCCCGACTTCCTTTTGCATCCTTTTTGCGAACTGCTCCATCCAGCCATTGTGCCTTGTGTCAAGCGCATGCACATCATCCTGGAAATAAATCACCTCTGTCTCAGGCCAGCCTTCGCGGATTTCCCTGCATTCTGCAATAAGGTCATCAACGCTCCTGGTGTTTTGTGGAAAAAGCCTGCTTGACCCGCTTATCTTGGAAAAAATGTCAACATCAAGCCCTTCTTTTATGTCATCAGGGCTGCTGCTGTTATAGCAATATGAGCATTGGTACGGGCGTCCTGTTGTTGTTATTGCGCTTTTTATCCTGCTTCTTGCATGCTCAGGGTAATCTTCGTAGAATGTCTTCCTGTCAGGCATTGGAAACCTTTCTGTCATTGTTATTGGGATTACCCCTTGCTTTGGGCTGTTTGTGAGTATTTCCTTAAGCGCCCCAAAGCCCTCGCCAATGACAACATAGTCTGCATAATGCGCTGTTTCTGCAGGAAAATAAGTTGCATGAGGCCCGCCAAGGGCAAGCCTTGTTTCAGGGAATTCAGCCCTTATCCTCCTGCACGCCTCAAGCATCTGCATATGATTTCCTGTATAGACATTAAGACCTATAATGTCAGGCCTGAAATCCCTTACTTTCTCAAAAAAAGGAATGAAGTCATGGTCCTTGACAAGCACAATCTTCCTCTCCCATCCAAGGTCGCGCGCAAGCCCTGCGAGGTGGAGAAGCCCAAGTGGCTCAATCACAGAATACGCTGCACCAAAAAGCACTCGTTTTCTTCTCACAAAAACCGCAACACCCAAGCTGTTTAAAAAACTTGGGAAAAGCCGGCTGTTGAAATCTTTGCGTCGATGCATTTAATTAGGATAGATTTTTAAAGACTGAAAAAGAGATTTCTAATGCACCTATTCGCGCCGGTGCCGGAGCGGAAAACGGGACAGCCTCAAGAGCTGTTGGCTTAGTGCCTACGCAGGTTCAAATCCTGTCCGGCGCATTTAATAAACCCATTTCTACCCTTCAAATGCCTTTCGTTCCCATGAGTCCCAGGCAAATGTTTTTATAGTCGGCGAGTCCTGCCAGTTCCCTGTCCCTGCTTGGGAATAAGCTGGGAATGAGGCAAAAAAATGGGTGTTGAAGTGTTTGCAGTAGGCGGTTATGGTGAGGTTGGCAGGAACATGACTGCCATAAGGATTGACGACCAGGTTGTCATCCTTGACATGGGTCTGAACATGCCCAACTACATCAAGCTCACAGAGGAGGAGATAGGCGAGATAGTGAGCATTAACGAGTCTGCCTTGAAGAGGGTTGATGCAGTGCCACAGGACAGCGCAATAAAGGACTGGCGCGCAAATGTTGTTGCAATCGTGCTATCGCACGCCCACCTTGACCATATCGGCGCTGTGCCTTACCTTGCTGCAAAATATGACGCGCCGATAATCTGCACGCCTTTCACAGCAGAAGTCCTTAAGTCCATATGCAAGGACGAGAACATCAAGCTGCCGAACAAGATAAGCCCGCTTTACCCAAACCAGAGGACCACCATTGGCGATAACCTTGTGCTTGAGTTCTGCGCAATAACCCACTCAACACCGCAGGATGTCCTTATCACTTTGCACACAAGGCACGGGACAATCATTTATGGCAATGACTATAAGCTTGACGACAGGCCTGGAATAGGCACAAAGCCGAACTATGAGCATTTCAAGAAGCTGGGTGAAAAAGGCGTATTGCTCCTAATCCAGGACTGCCTTTATGCGCCTGAGGCAAGAAAGACCCCTTCAGAGGCCGTGGCAAAGGACATGCTTGATGATGTGCTTATGGGTGTGAACAGCAAGGGAAAGGCAGTGATTGTCACGACTTTTGCCAGCCACATTGCCAGATTAAAGGCGATTGCTGAATATGGCAAAAAAATGGGCAGAAAGGTTGTTTTTATGGGCCGCTCAATAGCAAAGTACTGCTGGGCAGCAGAGGCAGCAGGCATAACAAAGTTTGAAAATGTCGAAATCCTGAAGTACAGGCGCCAGATTGAGAAAAAGCTCAAGGAAATACAGGCGCGTGGAAGGGAAAAGTTCCTGATTGTCATGTCTGGGCACCAGGGAGAGCCCAAGTCTGCGCTTGCAAGGATAATCCGCGGCGAGCTCCACTTCAAGTTCAACCCAGGCGACCATGTTGTCTTTTCCTGCATAGTGATTCCTGCTGATATCAACAGGAAAAACAGGGCTGAAATGGATGAGCAATTGAGAAGCCTTGGCGTCAGGATCTTCTCTGATATTCACGTTTCAGGGCACTCGAGCAGGGAGGACATAAGGGAAATAATCACCATGCTGAAGCCAAGGCACATCATTCCAACACATGGCGAGCCTCACAGGATTGACTCGTTCATTGCCTTGGCAGAGGAAATGGGCTACAAGCACGACAAAGTCCACGGCATAATCACAGGGCAGAAAATACAAATAGTCTGAAACAATAATCTTTATATAGGTTTAACTATTCCGCAGGAGTGAGGGGGAGCATATGAAACTTGTTTTGGCAGATCCAACATATCTCAAGGACAGCATAGCTGTCATTTCCGACCTGGTCAACGAAGCGCGCTTTAAGATCTCAAGGGACGGCCTTGAAATGGTCGCAATGGATCCTGCCAACGTGGCAATGGTTGTTTACAAGCTGCTGTCAAGCGCTTTCACAGAATATGATGTTCCAAAAGAGACAGAACTCGCAATAAACCTTGCAAACCTCAAGCAGGTCTTGAGGAGGGCAAAGGCAAATGACATTCTTACCCTGCAGGTTACTGACGAGAACAAGCTCCAGATAACCCTGAAGGGCAGCACAATACGCACTTTCTCACTGCCGATAATTGACATTGAGGAAAAGGAGCAGAGGGTTCCCAGCCTGACTTTCCCTGTCAGCGTCCAGACAAGCTCGACAGTGCTTAACGAGGCAATCGAGGATGCTGACATTGTGGCTGAATCAGTGACTTTTGCAGCAGAGCCGAACAAGTTCTCTGTCTCTGCAGAGGGCGACCTGAGCAAGGCGCATATTGAGATGGCTCACGGCAGTGACACAAAGGTCACCACAGAGAGCCAGGCAAAGGTCAAGGCAAAGTACTCAATCGAATACCTGAAGAAGATGATTCAGGCAGGCAAGCTCACTGACACGGTAAGCGTCAACTTCAACCAGGATTATCCGTTGAAGCTTGAATACAAGGTTGTTGACAAGCTTTTACTGAGCTTTATCCTGGCTCCACGCGTTGAGAACGACTGAGCTCACTTTTTTGTGCCGTAGTAGAACATCTTTTGTATGTCCACGTCGCCTGGCTTCCAGTCTCCCTGCCTTGGGTGCGAGACTTTTGCCTCGGTCCTGAGCTCAGCCTGCTTTTCCTTCTGCTTTGGAGGCTGTGCTGTCTGCACCTTGCTGAGCTCTTCACGCAAGGAGTTCACTTCTGTTATGAGCTGATTCATTGCATTCCTGAGCACGTCAAGCTCTCCGGAAAACTCTTTCTGCATTTTCTCGATTTCCAGCTGGAACTGCTTTGATGCCAAAGGATCATAAGCAGGCGCTGTTTCTACGATTATACTTTCCTGCGACTCTTGTGCGCTGTCTTTTGGTATAACTTGTATCATTTGCTGCGCCTGCGTGTAAGCATCCTGGGATGATTCTGCCATTCCGTGTTTTTTCAGCTCTGAGCTTAGCATATTGATTCTGCGTAATTTTTCTACATCCATGTCATCATTCCTCACTTGAGTTCAAAATAGCCGTCCTTGCCGAGCACAAATCTTCTCTTGACTTCTGGCTCGGTTTCCTGCTGTCCTGTCGCCACAGGCATCTCTGGCTTCCTTGTTATTTCGACTGCCGGAAGCCTTTCCCGCTTGAACGGGACAAGTGCGACAGCGCATGCCTCGCAGTAGTATTTCCTTCCTTCCTGCTTTGCTATGCACATCGGGCAGAGCTTTTTGCCGCACCAGTTGCAAGCACCTTCAAACTCCTTCCTGTGTGTGTTGCATCTCATTTCTTCACCCTATCTTGTGTGAAAAGTTTTCCTTTATGAATTGCACCATCATCTCATTGCCGGAAAGCTTGTATGCCTGCAGTGCCATTGTGAAAAGGTTTTCCCTCAGGCAGGTATCGCCGAGCGACGAGAGCTTTTCCTTGTCATTTGCAAGCTCGTATGCCTTGAGAGCGTATCCTAGCTGGTTTTCTTGGACGCATTTGTCTCCGACCGTGACAAGCTTTGCAGGGTTCCTGACCGCTGTGAAGACCTCTATTGCGTGGTCCCATTTTCCGCGCGCAAGGCAGTCGTCTCCGACCTTAAGCAGGCGCTCGGAATTATTTATTGCCCTGAATGCCTTGATTGCATCACCAAGCCTTCCATCCTCAAGGCACTTGTTTCCAAGCCTGAGCAGCTTTGCATGGTTGTCGGCAAGGTTGTAGCAGTCAACAGCATTGCCGAACAGCCCGACGCGCTCATAGTCCTCTCCGATTTCTGTCAGCTTCAGCTTGTTTCCTGCGAGTATGAACGCCTTTACTGCATCATTGAGCTTGCCTTTGCGCTGGTATTCGTCACCAAGGACATTAAGGACATGCCTTCTTGTCACCTCGTTGAACATGGACAGGTTGATGTTGTCCAGGCCTTTCTCAAGCAGCGTGGGCAGTATTTTCTTGAAGTTGTCCGCGTTTGATACCGTCTCTGACTGCCTTACACCATTGGTCTGCTCAACCAGGTTAGAAACAACCTTGCGCATCAGCAATTCTTCGCTCATACCCTCTGCACCTCTCTATATTACCTCTTTTTCCCGCGCGAACATTGTGAGCGTGGACCAGCAGATTATGTCTGCGCTGCCCGCGCTCATGGATATTTATCACTATTATACTAATATATAAATGTTACCATTCCGTATACTAGAAATGTTTTTATATTTGGGCTCAAAAAGGCAGGATATGGCAGGCACAAAGGAAGTTCTCAAGGAATGGATTGTTGGGTACATGAAAAGCCGCGATGTAATCACCCAGCACATAAAGTCAATAAAAAGCGACTCTGAAAATGCTGATGTATTTATTGAGGGCGCGCTGAAGAACCAGTACGTAATAATACAGCCAGAGCTTTCTGACCTCAGCAGGCTTGATTCCCTGAAAGACAAGCACATTGTACTTGTCACGGCAAACACAAAGGAGAATGCAGAATTTCTCATAAGCAACTGGCAAGAACTGGTAAAATACCCCCATCTGTCTGTCTATTTTGTAAATCCGAATTCGTCTTTGGACAAGCGCTGGATAATCCTGCCTGCGACCCATGACAAAATCACAGAAAGAAAAGCATTGAGAAAAGGCATAGAAAGCCTCTATGCAACAGTTGAGCCTTGGAAGGAATAATTCTGATACGGCGCGGGCGCAGCGCCAGAATACGGCGCGCGGGAATCGAACCCGCACCATGAGCTTGGGAAGCTCAGGTCATACCACTAGACCAGCGCCGTATAATGAAAAGACAAAGAACAAGTGCTAAATAAAAACCTTTAGGCAGCTTCTGCAGGTGCTGATTCTTCCTCGCCTTCCTCGCTGTATGCAGGGACTGCCGCCTTGCTGATTATCATTATGTCGCCCATTGCCTTCACAAGCTGGTGCGGCACGACAACCCCTTTTGCAGAGCCAAGCACCTTGCTCAGGAATGAGTTTTTTGTGGCGCGGACACGCCAGCCATAAACCTTGCTTTGCGTAAGGAGCGCTTCCTCGATGTCTCCGAAATAATCGCCTGTGTCAGTAAAAACTTTCATGTCAAAAGTGTCCGAGATTTTCTTCATTTTCAGCATGATTCATCCTCCCTCTTGAGCAGTAGTGTCACTCTGGAGCGTCACAGCTATATAAATTTTGTGTTGGGCATAAAGGAATGTTTATTAACCCATTATGCAAACAAATGCTTATGTCTGAAGTTACTTCGCGCAGGACCCTTGTCGACAGGGTGCTTGCCTGCCTGTATGAAATCAAGAAGCTTCTCCTTGAAAGGCGCTCTGCAGACCCTGAAACAATACTTGCATACATCCAAACCATTGAGAGCTTCACCGTGGCAGGGCTCAGGAACAATCCTCACGAGCTTATCAGGATTTCAGAAATGCTTGACAACCTTGGCACCCAGACCCAGGACGTGGCAGTGCTTGACAGGATAAAGTATTTGCGTGAGCTTATCAAAATAACGCTTAGCGAGTTCAAGTACCGCGCAGGGTAGATATTTAAACAGTGCATTTCTTGCAATGACCATGCATTACCGCAACCTTTCGCTCATTGGCACATCGCACATAGCTGCAGAGAGCGTGGCAGAAGTGGCCAGCGCAATACAGGATGAGAAGCCTGCAGTTGTCGCTTTGGAGCTTGATAGGAAGCGCCTTTATGCCCTGCTTCACCCGCAAAAGAAAGGGCTTGGCTGGAAGGACATAAGGCGGATTGGCTTCAAGGGCTGGCTTTTCAGCATCATTGGCGCCTGGGTTGAGAAAAAGCTTGGTGAAAAAGTAGGGATGAAGCCTGGCGCAGAGATGATGCAGGCTGTAAGGGCTGCAAAAGCGCTGAACATTCCAATTGCGCTTGTTGACCAGGACATTGAAATAACCCTCAAGCGCTTCTCGCAGGCAATGAGCTGGAAGGAAAAATGGAATTTGTTCGTTGATGTTATCAAAGGGCTAATCCTCAGGAAGAGCGAGTTTGATTTTGACCTTAGCACTGTGCCAAGCCAGAAATTAATAGGCAGGATGATAAGGCAGGTCAAGAAGCGCTACCCGAATATGTACAGGGTCCTTGTGACAGAGCGCAACCATGTGATGGCAAAAAACCTTGCATACCTCATGGCAAACAATCCTGATAAGAGAATTGTTGCTGTTGTCGGCGCAGGCCACGAAAAAGAGCTTATTCAGCTTGTCAGGGAAGAACTTCGAAAATATAATTCTGTTGCTTTCCGAGCGACTGAGTGAGGCTCGAGCTTGTGGAGAGCCGAACTCGGAGCGAGTGTCTTTATCGCTGTGCGCAACTAGCATAATTTATATACTTAATAAAAAGAAACCCACAGCATGTCCTGGGCGAATTACAAGGATAAGGTCAAAAGGTATTTTCCTTTCTCAAAGACTGAGTGGAACAATTTCATTGTAATGGTGCTTGCTTTTGCGTTCTTCTGGTCTTTTACGCAGTGGGGCGAAACAAGGTTTGAATTTGCAGCAGGGATTAAGAACTTCCTTGTTGCAGTAATAATGGTCGCAATTGTTGTGTTCGTTCACCATTCTGCCCAGCGCCTGTACGGCATTTTCTTTGGCTACCGCATTGAGCACAGGATTTGGTGGGCAGGGCTGCTTGCAGGGGTGCTTGGCGTGTTGCTCTCCAACGGCAAGGTGATAATACTGGCAGCGAGTGCAATGCAGGCGCATTTTCTTGCAGTGCATCGGCTTGGAGAGCACAGGTATGGTCCAAGCCTTTTCCCGATAGGGCGTGTTGCATTCTCAGGCCCTGTAGCTGCAGTTGTAATCGGCTTTTTGCTCCAGCTTGCCGCCCCTGCATTGTTTGCAGGGCTTTTTGAGTTCAGCCTCTTGTTTGCCCTTTACTGCATCATCCCAATTCCCCCTTTGGACGGAGTGCATGTTTTTGCGGCTTCAAGGATTTACGGGTTTGTTTTTGTGTTCGCAATATTTGCAATGCTCGCATTCCTCATACTTTATTTGATTGCGCACATCAGCCTGCTGTGGAGCATAATGCTTGCGCTGGTAATTGGCTTTTTGTGCTGGCTTGCATTTGACGCGCTGGTGAAATAATGGACAAAAAAGCACAATGGGAGTCATTCTGGGTTGAATACGTGGCAGGCGCATTTCTGATAATTGCGTTCTATCTTTCAGCAAGGGGCGCTTATGTCGGCACTGCATATGCTGTTGCCTTCCTTATCGGCGCAATACTTGGAAGGTTCTGGTACACAAGGATAAAGAAGCACATGAACACGCTTTACATATCAATAGTCACCCTTGCCGTACTGCTCGGGATAATAATAGGGAGCATCAACACAGACAGGCGCGTGATTGTGATACTTTATGTTATTGGCATCCTCCTAAGCTATGTTGTCCATAAGGAAAAGTGGATTAGAAGCACATAACCACTGGACACTCTAAAATGCCCGCGTAAGGCTTTTAAACAGAAATGCCTGCTGTTTTTGCCATGCTTGTGAATGGGTTCAAGCCGAGATTGTATCAGGAAACTATTCTTTCAACAGCAGCAACCAGGAACACCCTTGTTGTGCTTCCGACAGGAATGGGCAAGACTGCAATTGCATTTATGCTTGCAGCCCAAAGATTGCAGCATTTTCCTTTGTCAAAAATTCTTCTTCTGGCTCCCACAAAGCCCTTGGCAGAACAGCACTTGCAGACCTTCAGGCAGAATATCCAATTGCCCGAGGATGGCTTTGCATTGTTCACAGGCGAGGTTGCGCCTGCAAAAAGGCATGAGATGTGGCAGAAGGCAAAAGTTGTTTTTTCAACACCGCAGGGATTGGAAAATGACATCATGTCTGACAAAATCTCACTGGCAGATGTCTCATTAATCGTGTTTGACGAGGCTCACAGGGCAACAGGCGATTACAGCTATAATTTCATAGCAAAGCAGTACAATGCCAAGGCAAAATATCCCAGAATCCTTGCCTTGACTGCGTCTCCAGGCTCTGATGTTTTGAAGATTGAGGAGGTGTGCAAGAACCTTTTCATTGAGGCTGTTGAAATCCGCACAGATTCAGACCCTGATGTCCGCCCTTACGTGCAGGAAACAGATGTGCAATGGGTAAAAGTTCCTCTGCCGGCAGAATTCCTTGATGTCAAGAAATACCTCGAGAACTGCATAAAGAGCAAGCTTGCCTCTTTGAGAGAGCTTGGGGTTGCAAAGCCTGTTGATTATTTCAGCAAAAAAGAGCTTCTTGGTCTGCAGGCAGAGCTTCATGCAAGGCTTGCTGCTGGTGAGCGCGGCTTTGAGACAATGAGGGCTTTGTCATTGGCAGCAGAGGCAATGAAAGTCCAGCATGCATTGGAGCTTTTGGAAAGCCAGGGAAGCACTGCCCTGTACAAGTATCTTGAAAAACTGATGTCAGAGGCAGAGACAAGCAAGGTAAAGGCGGTCAAGAACCTTGCAAAGGACTTGAACTTCCGCACTGCTTTTGTCAAGGCGCAAAAACTGGTTGATGAAAAGATAGAGCACCCAAAGCTTGCTGTTGCCCGCGGAATTGTCGCAAGGGCTGTTTCAGAGAACAAAAAAGCGAAAATTTTGCTTTTCACCCAGTTCCGTGACAGCGCAGTAAAAATCAAGGAAGAGATTGAGAAAGCGCAGGGTGTTGTTCCTGCGATTTTTGTCGGGCAGGCGAAAAAAGGCGACACAGGGCTCAGCCAGAAGAAGCAGATTGAGATGATTGAGCAGTTCAAGGACGGATTGTACAATGTTTTGATTTGCACCAGTGTTGCAGAGGAAGGCCTTGACATTCCTTGTGTTGACCTTGTTGTGTTTTACGAGCCAATTCCTTCTGCAATAAGGACTATACAGCGCCGCGGAAGGACAGGAAGGCAGGAAAAAGGCAGTGTTGTTGTCCTTATGGCTCAAAACACAAGGGATGAGGGCTACAGGTGGAGCGCGCACCACAAGGAAAAAAGAATGCACAGGGTCCTTGATGATTTGAGAAAGGATTTGGGAAGGCGCTTTGCGCACCCGTTGATGAAGTATGAAAAGCCAGAACAGCCAGCCATTGTGTTTGCTGACTATCGCGAAAAAGGCTCCGGCGTCCTGAAAGAGCTTGTTAATCTTGGAGTATCATTAAAGCTTGAAATGCTTCAGGTTGCTGATTATGTGCTCTCTCCGAGGTGCGCTGTTGAGTTCAAGACAGTTGAGGACTTTGCGCAGTCAATTATTGACGGCAGGCTCCTTGAGCAATTGAAGCAGATAAAGCAGCATTATGACCGTCCTGTGATTATTGTTGAGGGCTCTCAGGACTTGTTCAAGGTAAGGAACATTCATCCGAACGCAATCAGGGGAATGCTTGCCACGATTGCAGTGAGTTATGGCATCCCGATAATTTACACAAAGGACGCAAAAGACACAGCAGCGCAATTAGTCGCGATTGCAAGGCGCGAGCAGGCAGTGCAAAAAGAAACCTGGCAGCCTCATGCAGAGAAAAAAGCAATGACTCTTGCTGAACAGCAGGAATTCATAGTTAGCAGTTTGCCAAATGTGGGCTTGAACCTTGCAAAAGAGCTTCTTGAACACTTCAAGTCTGTAAAAAACATCGTAAATGCCTCAGAAGAAGACCTGAAAAAAGTCGAAGGTATTGGCGATAAGAAGGCAAAATTAATCAAGGATGCTGTGGAGAAGGAATACAATAATTAAACTTTCATTTCCTGCAGTCTCTTTATTCTTTCTTGTGTCGGGGGGTGGGTGCTGAAGAGTGCAACAAGTCCTCCTGCTGTGAACGGATTCACGATGAACAATGAGCTTGTTGTTGGGTTGCCTCCGCGCATTGGATAAGACCTGCAACCTTGCTCTAATTTGCCTAATGCGCTTGCGAGCGCTTGTGAGTCCTTTATTGTCCTTGCCCCTGTTGCATCAGCATGGTACTCTCGGGCTCTTGAGATTGCGAGCTGGATTATCAATGCAATTATTGGCGCGAGTATTGACATTACGAGAAGCCCTAAGAGTTTGCCCATGTTGTTGTTCCTGTCGTTTCCGCCGCTGAATAATGCTGCAAACCGTGCCATGTATGCCAAGTATGAGATTACTGCTGCCATTGTTGCTGCTATTGTTGAGATGAGCATGTCTCTGTTCTTTACATGTGCCATTTCGTGCGCTAGGACTCCTTTGAGTTCCTTGTCGTTAAGCAAGTGCAGGATTCCTTCTGTGCACGCAACAACCGCCTTCTTTGGCGACGGTCCTGTAGCAAACGCGTTTGGTGTTGGTGTTGGAATTATGTAGAGCGCGGGTTTTGGCATTCCTGCCTTGTGCGCAATTTCCTCAATCATGTGGTGCAGTTTTGGATATTCTGACTTTTTGGCTGGCTGTGCACGATACATCAAAAGCACAAGTTTGTGCGAGAAAAAGAACATTCCAAAATTCATAAGCACAGCAAGGACAAGTGCTATTGTCAGTCCTGACGTGCCTCCAAAAAAGTATCCTATGCCAAGGACTAAGCCTGTCATTAATCCCAGCAATATTACAGTCTTAATCTGGTTCCACATAGTTCCAGCATACCTTTTTGGGGTTTAAATAGGTTGTGAATTCTGCCTTTGCACGTAATTATACAGCCCCTCGATCTGCCTTAAATCAGTCTCCTTAAACAAGAAATTCCTGAACTTGTCATCAATTTTTACGCCGTGTTTTTGTAATTCTGCTCGAAGGACAGAATACAGCTTTTTCCCCTCGCGGTCAAGGTCTGTCAATATCATGCACTCGTCAGTCATCGACGCAATCCATTCCACCACCTCAAACAACGGCTTTCCGCGCAGATAAATGACATTCTCAAGCCCGAGCTTTCTGAGGGCTGCCTTGTCCTTCGGGCCTTCAACAATTATCCACGGCTGCAAATCAGCAAGCTTTTCCACCCACTGGTCAATTTCAGGCATTGGCACAAACTATATATAGTGAGTTCTTAATTTTTGCGAAGGGGGAGTTGGATGATTCATTTAAGCACTTTGTTGAAGCATTACAAGCGCAGGGACATACAGGAGGAAATAATAGAGGCTGCAAAGGACAAGGAAATTGCTGTCAAGTACGGCGACAAGGGCTTTGGCAAACGCCCTGATGTCCTCCAGCACGAAAAAGACGTTCTTGAGTTCGCGAAAAACGGCGCGACAAGCTTCCATTGCTCAGAAGAATTATGGCACAACCCCTTGCAGTTGGACACCGGAATGAAAAAGCAGGACCTTGATGACTTGAGAAAAGGCTGGGACTTGGTTTTGGACATTGACTGCCCCTGGCTTGAATACTCGCAGATTGCAGCAGACCTTGTTATCCACGCTCTCAGGCACCATGGGATTGAGCATTTGGGCGTGAAGTTCAGCGGAAACCATGGCTTCCACATCGCTGTCCCCTTTGAGGCTTTGCCTGAAAAGGTCCATAACCAGGAGACAAAGCTGCTTTTCCCAGAGGGGCCGAGGAAGATCGCGCTTTATCTGCAGGAAATGATACGCCAGCACCTTTCAAGCCGCATGCTCGAGCGTGAGACAATCTCGCAAATAATGGCAAAGACTGGGAAAAAGCTTCCTGAGTTGATGAAAAACAACAGGTTTGACCCTTTTGAGCTCCTGAAGATTGATACGGTGCTTATTTCAAGCAGGCACATGTACAGGATGCCTTATTCGTTCAATGAAAAGTCAGGCCTTGTCTCAATACCTGTGGACATGAGGAGGATAATGGATTTTGACAAGTCAATGGCAGCTGCTGACAGGGTTGTTGTTGAACATGATTTTTTGCCGAGAAAAAACATTATGAGCGGCGAGGCCAGCAAGCTCATAGTACAGGCATTTGACTATCATCCTCCTGCATCATTGCTTGCAGAAAAGCCAAAATCGCTGAGGCAGAAGGAGGATTTCTCAATCCCTCTCTCTGCTGTCCCAGAGCAGTATTTCCCGCCGTGCATACAAAACATTGCGAAAGGGCTTCAGGACGGCAAAAAGCGCGCAGTGTTCCTGCTTATCAACTTTCTTTCAAGCCTTGGGTGGGGTTATGACAAGATTGAGGAATATCTCAAGGCTTGGAACAGCAAAAATCCAGAGCCATTGAGGGACCAGTATTTCCTTGGACAGCTGAGGTATCATCAGCAGCAGAAAAAGCAGGCTCCGCCGCCTAACTGCACAAACAAGGCATACATGTCAGGAATGGGTGTGTGCAGGCCTGACTCGTTCTGCGGGGCAAACACCACCCCTGGCGCAGAGGGATTCTCGCCGAGGATTAAAAACCCGGTGAATTATGCCCTGAAAAAACAAAGGTTAGCCAATTTAACAAAAAAACCAAAACAGGCAGAATAAGTTAAATAGGTTAACAAGTTATTTTGATATCGACAGCAAGCTTTATAAACAGCCCCCTGAATCTCACCAAAATCTGACTAGCCTGAAAAGGAGTTTTTCAGTACATCGTCAGTAAGAGTGGGACAAATACTGGCTTCTGTGAAAAACTCCGCAAAAGGCACTGTGTCGGTATAAGGTGCGGTAATTCTATCGCATCAGGAAACAAAGCAAGAGAGAGAAGGCTCTATGCCGCGCGTAAGACAACCAAGAAGGGGATCAATGCAGTTCTGGCCGCGAAAGCGGGCTAGCTCCACCCATGCGCGCATCCGAACATGGAATTCATCAAAGGATGCAAAGGCGTTGGGCTTTGCAGGCTATAAGGCAGGGATGACACACCTCATCGTCACCGACAACAAGCCAACAAGCGCCACAAAGGGCGAACAGATTGTTGTGCCGGTG
The DNA here is from genome assembly GCA_038884575.1 of Candidatus Woesearchaeota archaeon. Classification (GTDB taxonomy): domain Archaea; phylum Nanobdellota; class Nanobdellia; order Woesearchaeales; family ARS49; genus JAWAAW01. Next base: position 13,286 of record JAWABQ010000002.1, on the reverse strand, counting down.
ACAGTCGTTGAGTGCCCTCCGCTCAGGGTGGCTGGCATCCGCTGTTACCGGTCAAGCAATAACCGCCTCGTTCTCTCAACCCAAGTATGGGCAGACAAGCCCGAAAAAGACCTTTCCCGTGTTCTTCCGCTTCCAAAAAAAACCAAGATAAAAATCGACAAGATAAAGCCAGAGGAATATGCTGAATTCAGGCTTCTTGTGCACACCCAGCCAAGGCTTGCAAGGCTCAAGAAAACCCCTGAGATTTTTGAAGTTGGCATTGGCGGCACAGCGCAGCAACAGCTTGAATACGCAAAGAACATCCTCGGCAAGGACTTGAAGATCACAGATGTTTTCACAGCAGGCCAGCAGGTTGACAGCCACTCAGTAAGCAAGGGCAAGGGTCTGCAGGGCCCTGTAAAGAGGTTTGGCATTTCAATAAGGTCGCACAAGTCAGAAAAAACAAAAAGGGGCCCAGGGGCGCTCGGCCCGTGGCATGGCAACTTCAATTGGCCTGTTGCGCACGCAGGCCAGATGGGATACCATCAGCGCACAGAATACAATAAATGGATAATCCAGGTCGGCGAGGACCCGTCAAAAATAAACCCCGCAGGCGGCTTTGTGCATTACGGCAACATAAGCTCGCCATACCTTCTCATCAAGGGCTCGCTTGCAGGCTCAGTCACAAGGCTCATCAAGCTCACGACGCCGTTGCGTCCGGCAAAGCACACACCAAAGGAGGCGCCAAGCATAATACACACAAGCCTGGCTTCAAAGCAGTAAAATGGACCTGGCAATACGCTCACCAACAAATACCGAGGAAGGCAAAAAGCGGCTGCCTGCGCAGTTTTCAGAGCCAGTGCGCCCTGACATAATCAAAAGGGCTGTTGAGGCCGTATGGAGCCATGAGCGCCAGCCTTACTCAAATGACCCGCGCGCAGGAAAAAAGGCAAGCGCAAAGCTCTCAAGGAGAAGGCGTGAATACCGCGGCGGATACGGCCACGGAATTTCAAGGGTGCCTAGGAAAATCCTGAACAGGAACGGCACAAACATGTACTGGGTTGCTGCAAACGCGCCAGGGACAGTCAAGGGCAGGAGGGCCCACCCGCCTGTCGCCTCAAAGGACTGGGTGCAGAAAATCAATGACAAGGAAAGGAAAAAGGCAATCAGGAGCGCCCTGGCAGCAACAGTTGACAAGAAGTCTGTGCTCGAGCACGGCCACGCCCTGCCAAAGGAATACCCGTTCATAATAAGCAATGCATTTGAAGCAATGTCAAAGACAAGCGAGGTTGAAAAGGCACTCGTGGCACTCGGCCTTCAGCAGGAACTTGAGCGCTCTGCAAGGAAAAAAATCCGCTCAGGCCGGGGAAAAACAAGGGGAAGGAAGTACAGGTGCGCAAAAGGCCCGCTGATTGTTGTTGCAGGCGACTGCAAGCTCATCAAGGCTGCCGCAAACCTTGCAGGCATTGATGTTGCCCAAGCCTCCAAGCTTAATGCAGCCATCCTTGCGCCAGGCGCAGTCCCTGGCAGAATGGCATTGTTCACCGCAAACGCAATTGACAAAATTTCAAAGGAGAAGCTGTTCGTATGAAAAAGCAGCCAAGCCCGGCACATGCAGTCATCAAGTATCCTGTTTCAAGCGAAAAGGCAATCCGCCTGATGGAGGCAGAAAACAAGCTTGTTTTCGTGGTTGACATAAGGGCAGGAAAGCCTGAAATCAAGAATGCAATTGAGGAATTGTTCAAGGCAAAAGTGGCAAACGTTAACACGCACATCGCAAATGGTCAAAAGAGGGCTTATGTCAGGTTTGCTCCTGAAAGCCCTGCAATTGACATTGCCACAAGCCTTGGGCTGATGTAAAAATGGGAAAATCGCTCATACAGCAGGCAAGGGGAAAAGGCGGTCCGGTATACCGCTCGCTTAGCTTCCGCTTCAAGGGGGATGCAAAAATGCTTCCGCCTGCTGAAAAGCAGATAGCAGGCATAATCGTGGACTTTGTGCACTGCCCCGGCCACTCTGCACCGCTTGCTGAAATCGAGTACGAGGACGGCCAGACCTGCCTTTTGATAGCCCCTGAGGGTGCAAAGGTTGGTGACAAGGTCGTGATTGGCGGCACAGCAGAAGCAAACCCAGGAAACGTGCTCGCGCTCAGGGACATACCAGAAGGGACTCCTGTCTACAACATTGAACTGCAGCCCGGCGACGGCGGCAGGTTCTGCCGCAGCTCAGGCGTTTTCGCAAGGATTGTTGCAAAGTCAGGGGATTTTGTCACGCTCCTGCTTCCAAGCAAGAAGCTCAAGAACCTGCCTTCAAACTGCAGGGCAATAGTCGGGATGGTCGCAGGCGGCGGAAGGGTTGAGAAGCCGTTTTTGAAGGCAGGGACAAGGCACCACAAGGCGCGCGCAAGGAACAAGCGCTACCCGCGCCAGAGCGCAGCAGCGCAGAATGCAGCAGACCACCCGTTCGGAAACAAGCGCACAAGCAGGAAGGCAAAGCAGCGCCCGGTAGGGCATTTTGCACCGCCAGGGCGAAAGGTCGGAAAGATGTGGCCAAGGCGCACAGGAAGGAAGAAGTGAGGTAAAAAATGCCAAAGGAATTCCTATTACGCGGAAAAAAGCTGGACGAGCTCAAGAAGATGGACCTGAAGGAATTCATGCAGCTGGTGCCCTCAAGGGAGCGCCGCAAGATGAAGCGCGGGCTCACAGACCAGGAGAAGAATTTCCTTGAAAACCTGCGCGCAGGCGAAAAGGACCCGAAGACGCACTGCAGGGACATAATAGTACTTCCTGAAATGATTGGCAAGCTCATAAAAGTTTACAACGGAAAGGAGTATGTTCCTGTCGCAGTCGAGCCTGAAATGATCGGGCACAGGCTGGGTGAATTCGCGCAAACCCGCAGGAAGGTCACCCACTCAGCCCCAGGAATCGGTGCAACGCGTTCAAGCGCATCGCTCTCGGTGAAGTAAAGATGACAACATACCGCTACACTTCGCAAATAGCAGAAAATGAGGCAAGGGCAGTCGGCGTAGCCATGCCTGTCTCATACAAGCAGTCATACGAAGTGGCGAAGTTCATACGCGGCAAGAGCGTCCAGGCTGCAAAAAAAATGCTTGAGGACGTGATTGCGCTCAGGCGCCCTGTGCCAATGACAAGGTTCAACAGGGACACAGGCCACAAGCCAGGCATGGCTGCAGGAAGGTTCACGATAAACACTTGCACCCACATCCTGAAGCTCCTCAAGAGTGCAGAGTCAAATGCGCAGTTCAAGGGCTTGAGCACCGCAAACCTCGTGGTCAGGCACATAGCAGCCCAGAAAGGGCCCACAAGCTTCCGCTACGGCAGGCACAGGAGGAGGCAGGCAAAGCGCGCACATGTTGAAATCATAGTTGCAGAGCAGAAGGAAGCGCCAAAAAAAGAGCGTTCGAAGAAGGAAAAGGCAGAAAGCAAGCAGGCAAGCGAGCCGAAGGCTGCGGCAGAAAAAAAGGCGCCTGCGCAGAAAGAACAGCCGAAAAATGAGGTCTCAGCAAAATGATTGAGCGCAAATTCGTTGCGGAAAAAATGAAGGAGTTCATGATACAGCAGTACATTGAGCAGACATTGAAAAATGTCGGGCACAGCGCAACAAAGCTTGTGCGCACCCCGCTCGGGGAGAAAATAATAATCTCAGCATCGCGCCCCGGGCTCGTGGTCGGCAAGAAGGGGGAGAACATAAAGAAGCTCACAAACACGCTCAAGAGGCGCTTTAACCTTGAGAACCCTCAGATAGAGATTGCAGAGGTTGAGAATCCGAACCTTGACTCGCAAATAGTTGCTGAGAGGATTGCCTCCACGCTTGAGCGCTTTGGAATCCAGAAGTTCAAGGCAATCAGCCACAAGACAATGCAGGATGTTATGGGCGCTGGCGCGCTGGGCATTGAAATCAGGATTGCAGGAAAAGTCCCGAGCGCAAGGGCAAAGGCATGGCGCTTCTACTCAGGATACCTGAAAAAGTGCGGAAATGTTGCAAACACCCAAGTAAAGCGCGCAACAACTTTTGCAACCCTTCGCGCAGGCACAATAGGCGTGCAGGTGGCAATAATGCCGCCTGGCGCGAGGCTTGTTGACAACATAGAGGTCAGGAAGGAGGCTCAGGTTGAGGAAGCTCAAAAGCAGCCTGAAGCGCCCAAGAAAAGGCAGCGGAGGAGGAAAGCAGAGGCGCCAAAGAAGGCGCCGGCAGAAAATCCTGAGCCAAAGGAGGAGCCACAATGAAGTTCAAGGAACTGAAGGCAATGCCTGCCATGGAGCTGAAAGGAAAGCTCCTCGAGCTGAAAAAGGAGCTCATGAAGGAAAATGCGCAGGTGGCAATAGGCACGGTTCCAAAAAACCCGCGCAAGCTCAGGCTTGCAAAGAAGACAATTGCAAAAATTGAAACTATCCTGGCATCAGGCCAGGCGGAGGTACCAAAGAAATGAGTGTATGCGTCCGATGCGGCTTGCCGCAGGAGCTTTGCGTTTGCGAGAGCATCGCAAAGGAGACACAAAAGATAACCGTTTGGATTGAACAAAAAAAATTCGGAAAAAAATACACCATCATAACCGGCATAAGCGACATCGACCTTGACCAGCTGGCCAAGAAGCTCAAGGCAAAGCTTGCCTGCGGCGGCACGGTCAAGGAGGGGCGCATCGAGCTCCAGGGAGGCGGCGGGGACACCCCTGCTGCAGAGCGCGACCACAAGAACAAGGTCCGCGACCTCCTCGTAAGCATGGGCTTTGCGCCGGAAACAATCGTGATCAAATAAGGCGTGACAAAATGGCGGAAAAATGCAATGACACACACTGCCCGCAGCACGGCAGCGCAAGGACCCACGGAAGGGCGTTCACAGCCACAGTCCTCTCTGTCCGTGCGCAGAAGACAGCAATAGTTGAGTGGGAGAGGCGCTACCATGTGCCGAAGTACGAGCGTTACGAGCGCCGCCGTACAAAGCTCAACGTTCACAACCCTGACTGCATAAACGCAAGGGCAGGGGATATAGTCCGCATTGTCGAATGCAGGCCTATAAGCAAGACCAAGCACTTTGTGATAACAGAGAAGCTTGGGGCAGAGCGCCTCTTTGCAGAAAGGGCTGCGCTGATGCAGGAGGCAAAGGTCAAAAAGAAGGAGGAGCCTGAAAAGGCGGGTGCAAAAGAATGAAGGACGTCAAGGCAAGGATGGGGCGGCCGCTGCCGCACAATGCAAGGATACCTGCGTGCGACAATTCAGGCGCCAAAATACTCAAAATCATAACAGTAAGGGGGCACAAGACCCGCACAGGAAGGTATGAGGCTGCAGGCATAGGTGATGTCATCTATGCATCAGTCGTGGAGGGCAAGCCCGACATGAGGAAGCAGGTTGTGCAGGCAGTCATTGTGCGCCAGAAAAAGGCATTCAGGCGCCCTGACGGCACAAGGGTCAAATTCGCAGACAATGCAGCAGCAGTCCTCAAGGATGAGTTCGGCAACCCCAAGGGCACGATGATAAAGGGCCCTGTGGCAAAGGAGGTTGCAGAGCGCTGGCCTGCAGTGGCAAAGATAGCATCAATAATTGTGTGAGAAAATGAAGGCAGAATGGAACAAGTCATGGAGGGGAAGCGTGCAGGTGCGGAAGCAGCGCGCCTATGTACGCGAAGCGCCATTGCATGCAAGGGGGGACTTCCTCTCTGCACACCTCTCAAAGGAGCTTAGGCAGAAGCACAAGTGCCGTTCGCTCAGGCTCCGCGTTGGCGACAAGGTGAAGGTGATGCGCGGAAGCTTCCGCAACAAGACAGGGAAGGTCGACCGCATCAATGCCAAGGAGAAAAAGGTGTACATCACAGGAATTGAGTTCACAAAGCGCGATGGAAGCAAGGCAATGTATCCAATCCACCCTTCAAACATCCTGATAGAGGAGCCTGACACGAGCGACAAAAGAAGGTTTCCGGAGACAAAATCATGAGCAGACACCTTAAGCGCCTTAACGCGCCAAAATCATGGGCAATCCTCAGGAAGACAACCAAGTACATAGCAAAGCCGCTGCCTGGGGCGCACAGGCTTTCAGAGAGCATGCCTGTTTCGCTTGTGCTGCAGCAGCTTGGTTATGCCCAGACCTCGGCAGAAGCCAAGAAAATACTGCAGGCTCACCAGATACTTGTTGACAACAGGCGCATTAAGGATCCAAAGGCACCTGTCGGCCTGCTTGACAGCATTTCATTGCCTGGCTCGAATGAATACTACAGGCTTGTGTTTGACACAAAAGGCAGGCTTCACTTGATGCCTATTCCCAAGAGCGAGGCAGGGATGAAGCTTTGCAAGGTGGTCAACAAGACATCAGTTGCAGGCGGAAAAGTGCAGCTCAACCTCAGTGATGGGAGGAATGTGCTTGCCGAAAGCAAGGCAGCAAGCACAGGCGACACGCTTTTGCTTGAAGTGCCTGGCCAGAAGATACAGCAGCGCTTGGCGCTTGAGAAGGGCGCGCTGGTTTACCTGCTTGGCGGAAAGCACATAGGGACAACAGGGGTTGTTGAAAAGTTAGAAGGTAATGAAATCATGTTCACTGCCAATGGACAGCAAATTATGACGGCAAAGAAATATGCACTTGTGGTTGGCAGGGAGAGGCCAGTACTTACAATAATGAAGGCACAATGAGCAGCATAATGAGGCAGCCGCGGATAGAGAAAGTCACCCTGAACATAGGTGCAGGGAAGGATGTGCAGAAGCTTGAGAAAGGCGTAGCCCTCATCAAGGCAATAACGGGAATAGACCCTGTCAAGACAGTGACGCAGAAAAGAATCCCAAACTGGGGCCTGCGCCCTGGCCTTCCAATCGGCTGCAAGCTAACGCTCAGGAAGCAGCCTGCGGCAGAGCTGCTCAAGAGGCTTTTACATGCAAAGGAAAACAAGCTCAGGCCGACGCAGTTTGATGAGAGCGGCAACATTTCATTCGGGATACAGGAATACATCGACATTCCCGGCGTGGCTTATGATCCTAAGATAGGGATTATGGGCCTTGAGGTCTGCGTGACTCTGGAGCGCCCTGGATACAGGATAAAGCGCAGGCGCCTGAAGCAGAAAAAAATACCGCGCAGGCACATGGTCACGCGCGATGAGGCGATTGAATTCATGCAGAAAAACTTCAACATAAAGGTTGGTGAGGCTGAATGACTATCAAAGACTGGCGCAAGGCATTTGTCCAGCTCAAGGTAAAGCCGGCAAAAATGAAGAAGTATATGAAGCACAATGCGCCAAAGAAGAGGAAGACAGGAATGACAGTTGCATCAAAATGCGAGAATTGCGGCAGGTACGGGGGCCACATCTCAAAGTACGGCATGAGCATCTGCAGGCACTGCTTCCGCGAAATCGCAGTGAAAATAGGATTCAAGAAGTACGCGTGAGGAAACAAAAATGCTTAACGACCCATTGGCAAATGCATTGTCCGGGATTTTGAACTATGACAAGGTGGGCAAGAAGGTGTATACTGTCCATCCTGCGTCAAAAACAGTGCGCAAAGCCCTGCAAATACTCAACGAGCAGGGATATCTTGGCGCAACAGAGCCTGTCACTGATGCGCGCGGAGGCGTTGTCAAAGTCAACCTGCTTGGCAACATCAACAAGTGCGGGGTTGTAAAGCCGAGGTTTGCTGTCACGATGAACGAATATGAAAAGTTTGAGAAGAGGTTCCTGCCTGCAAAGGGCGTTGGCGTGCTTATTGTCTCGACAATCAAGGGCATGATGACGCATGAGGAGGCAAAATCGCAGAACCTTGGAGGAAGGCTCATAGCCTACTGTTACTAAAATGAAGCTCAATATTGAGGAAGTGCTTGAACTGCCGCAGGGCGTAACGATTGCAATAGAGCACGGCACTGCCAAAATAAAGGGGCCAAAGGGGGAAATAGCAAGAAGGATGGTCTCTCCAGGCATCCTGATATCTGCCAATGGCCAGAAAGTCACGCTCAAGTCAAAGAAAGCAACAAAGCGCGAGAAAAAAATGCTTTACACATTCCTTGCGCACCTGAAGAATATGGTGCGCGGTGTGCAGCAGCCATGGGTTTACAAGCTTAAGATATGCTCGGGCCACTTCCCAATGACTGCGGCGGTTTCAGGAAACAAGTTTGCGCTCAAGAACTTCCTTGGCGAAAAGGTGCCAAGGGAATGCACAATACCTGCTGGAGTTGAAGTTAAGGTTGCAGGGCAGGAAATCACAGTCACAGGGGTGGATAGGGAGCTCGCGGGCCAGACAGCAGGGCTGCTTGAGCTGCTCACGTTCAAGTCAAACAAGGATTTGAGGACATTCCAGGACGGGATTTACATTACCCAGAAGCCCGGGAAGGAAGCAGAACAATGACAAAGGAACAAATGCTCAAGGTCAGGAAGCAGCTGAAATCCAAAAAGCCAAATTTCATAAGGGAGGACTATCAGAAGCGCGCATGCATCCCAATGCCATGGCGCAGGCCGAGAGGGCTCCACAGCAAGATGAGGCACCGCTTTGCAGGTCACCGCGCCCTTGTTGACCCTGGATATGGGAGCCCGAAAGAAGTTTACGGCCTCCACCCTTCAGGATATGAGCAGATTGTCATACATACCGTTGAGGAGCTTTCCAAGCTGGACCCAAAAAGCCAGGGTGCAATACTTGGAAGCACATTGGGTATGCCAAAAAGGATTGCACTGCTTACAAAGGCAAAAACAATGGGCATAAAGGTGCTGAATGTAAAGGACATTGACGGGGAGCTCAAGCTTATACAGGACAGCATTGCCGCCCGCAAGGAAGCCAAGGCAAAGGCAGCAAAGGAAAAAGAGGCAAAAGCCAAGGAAAAGGAGGCAAAGAAGCCTGCCCTTGCTGAAAAGGTCAGCGAGGAAGAGCAGAAGAAACAGGCAAAGGAGGAGAAGGACAAGGTCCTTACTGCAAAGCAATGATGCTCCAAAAAAGGCTCGCGGCACAGGTACTTAATTGCTCGCCCAACCGAATTACGTTTGACCCTGAAAAGCTTGGGGAGATAAAGGAGGCAATCACAAAGTTTGACGTTGGCAGGCTCATAAGAAAGGGCATCATAACCCGCGCGCCGGTGCAGGGGACAGGAAAATTCCGCACAAGGCATGCAATGGGTCAGAAGCGCCGCAGCAGGAGGGTTGGACCTGGCTCGCGAAAAGGCTCTGCCAATGCAAGGGCTGATGACAAGCTGCAGTGGATGCGCCTTGTCAGGGCTCAGAGGGACCTGCTCAAGAGGCTTAAGGAGCACAATCTCATAACGCACGAAACATTCAACATGCTGTACCAGAAGTCAAAGGGCGGCTTCTTCAGGAGCACGCGCCACATCAAGCTGTTTTTGAAGGAGCAGGGGCTCTTCATCAAGAAGTGAAAGAATGAAAGCATCACCAACTTATGCAGTGCCGTACCGCAGGAAGCGGATTGGGAAGACTGACTACAAGACGCGCCTCAAGCTGCTCAAGTGCGGCAAGATGAGGCTCGTAATCAGGCGCTCGCTCAAGAATATCTGGCTGCAGGTGGTGGAATTCAGTCCAAAGGGAGACAAGATACTTGTCTCAGCGCATTCAAGAGAGCTAAGGAAGCTTGGCTGGAAGGTCAACCTTGGTAACCTTCCTGCAGCATACCTGTGCGGCTTGCTGCTTGGAAAAAAGGCAAAGGCAAAGAAAATAACAAGTGCAACGCTTGACATTGGGCTCAGCGTCTCAGTAAAAGGCGCAATATGGTATGCGGCGCTTAAGGGAGTGGTTGATTCGGGGATAAGCGTGCCGCACGCAAAGGAAATTTTGCCTGATGAAAAAAGGATACGGGGCGAGCATATAGCTGCATGGGCAAGCAAGCTCAAGCAGAGCCCGGATGCATACAATCGCATGTTTGGCAATTACCTTAAGGCAGGAGTCCCGCCAGAAAGCCTGCCTGCGCATGTCGAGGAAATAAAGAAGAAAGTAATGGCGTGAGGAAAATCACAATGAGCTCGAAAAAGCAAACTGAGGAAAAGAAAACAAGGCAAAGCGGGGATGCAGAGCAGCCGCCGAGCGAAAATGAGCCAGAGGCAGTTATTGCCCCTGTTGTTGAGGAAGTCAAGCTCGAGGTTGAAAAAGACGTTATTACTGAGATTCCTGAGGAAGAGGCGCTTGAGGTCCCAAAAGAAGGCGTGGATATTGCTGCATGGCAGCCAAAGACAAGCCTTGGGCAAAAGGTCAAGTCAGGCGAAATAACTGACATTGACCAGATTCTTGATAAGGGAATAAAAATACTTGAGGCAACTGTTGTTGATGTGCTTTTGCCCAATATGGAGAATGACTTGCTTATGATAGGCCAGGCAAAGGGCAAATTCGGCGGAGGCCAGAGGAGGGTTTTCAAGCAGACTCAGAAAAAGACCCCTGAAGGCAACAAGCCAAGCTTTTCCTGTGTTGCTATTGTCGGAAACGGCAATGGCTATGTGGGTGTCGGATATGGCAAGTCCAAGGATACTGTGCCAGCGCGCGAAAAGGCATTGCGCAAGGCAAAGCTCAATATTTTCAAGATTGCGCGCGGATGCGGTTCCTGGCAGTGCGGCTGCAAGACCCCTCACAGCATACCGTTTGCAGTTGAGGGCAAGTGCGGCTCAATAAGGATAAGGCTCATGCCTGCACCAAAGGGCAAGGGTTTGTGTATGGAGCAGGAAACAGCAAAAATACTCAGATTTGCAGGCATAAAGGATGTCTGGAGCAAGACAGATGGAAACTTGCGCTCCACAACCAACCTCATAGATGCTGTTGTCGATGCGCTCAAAAAGCTTAACACTACCAAAATCAAGGCAGAGCACGCAGAGCGCGTTGCAAAAATTGCAGGAAAGGTGCTTACAGAATGAAAATCGCAATCGTAAGGGTAAGGGGCAAGGCAAGGGTGCGTGGGGATATTGAAAGGGCTCTTGAGCAGCTTAACCTGCGCAGGCGCCACCATGCAACAATCGTCGAAGAATCCCCAAGCACAATAGGCCAGCTTAACAAGGTAAGGTCATTTGTCACATGGGGCCCGGTGTCAGCAGAGGCAGAGAAAAGCATGGCTCCAAGGAAGCGTGGCGAAGGAAGGTGGTATGCACTCCAGCCGCCAAGAAAAGGCTATGGCAGGAAAGGAATAAAGCTTCCGTTCAAGGTAGGCGGCGCGCTTGGCAACCGCGGCGAGAAAATAAATGAATTATTGATGAGGATGGTATGACAGTCAAAAGGCGCAAGAAGATAACAAAGCAGCGCGGCTCAAGGACATGCGGATGGGGCCTTGTTCACCGCGGCTCAGGCCAGAAAGGCGGTGCTGGAAATGCAGGCACTGGCAAGAAGGCAAATGCAAAGGCACCTCGCGCAGGGCTGTGGACAAAGCAGCTTATGGGCAAGCACGGGTTTATCCATAAGGGGCCCAAAGTTCAGGACTGCGTGATTAACCTCCGCGACCTTGAGGACCGGCTTCCGTCTCTGCTCTCACAGAAGCTGGCAACAGAGTCAGGAGGGGTCGTCAGCATTGATGTTTCAAAGATAGGATGCACAAAGGTTTTGGGCTCAGGCAAAGTCAGGAGGAAATGGAAAATAACATCCCAGAGGGCTGCGCCTGATGCTGTTGAGAAAGTCAAGGCAGCAGGCGGAGAACTGTCTGTTGCGCGGGCTGAATAAAAATGTCCTGGTACAAGGAAATACTTTACAACCTTCCTGAAGTTGCGCCTCCTACTCAGCGCAAGCTTGGGTTCAAGGAAAAGCTGAAATGGACACTGATTGTCCTTGTCCTGTTCTTCATCCTCGGTCTTGTCCCGCTGTTCGGGCTTGGCCAGAATGCATTGCAGCAATTTCAGATACTTTCAATCATCCTTGGCGCCTCTTTTGGCTCAATAATAAGCCTTGGGATAGGCCCAATGGTCACAGGAAGCATAGTGCTTCAGCTGCTGAACGGTTCGGGGCTTGTGAAGTTTGACCTCACAACCCATGAGGGCAAGAGGACTTTCCAGGGGGTCCAGAAGCTGCTGAGCGTATTTTTCGTGTTGTTTGAAGGCGGGATTTATGTTTTCATGGGCGGGCTTGCGCCTCCTGAGCAGCTTGTTGGCACAGGCGCGTACTTCACACTGCAGCTCCTGCTTGTCTTCCAGCTCTTCCTTGGAGGAATAATGATAATGTTCATGGATGAGGTTGTGAGCAAGTGGGGCTTTGGCTCGGGAATATCATTGTTCATTGCAGCAGGGGTCTCGCAAAGCGTTTTCATCAGGGCTTTGTCGCCATTGCCTTCGCCGAACAACCCTGAAATAATGACAGGCGCGATTCCTGCGTTGTTCCAGAGCCTTGCAAGGGGCGACCCGCAGACAGCAATACTCATGCTCTCAACAGTGCTTTCAACTGTTATAATCTTCGTGATTGCAGTCTATGCTCAAAGCATGAAGGTTGAGATTCCGCTTTCATTTGGCAGGATTCGCGGCCATGGAATCAGGTGGCCTTTGAGCTTTGTTTACACATCAAACATTCCCGTCATTCTTATCTCAGCGCTTATTGCAAACATCCAGCTCTGGGCCCATCTGCTGCAAAGGTGGGGCCATCCCTGGCTCGGCACTTTTGTCGGAAACACCCCTGCCACAGGGTTTGTTTCATGGATTGCCTCCCCTGATGTTGTTGGAAAGCTCATCAGGGGCTCGCTGACAGTGTCAGATGTCTGGCACTCAGGGGTTTACCTCGTGTTCCTTATCGGAGGCGCAGTGCTGTTCTCCTGGTTCTGGGTGCAGACTTCGGGAATGGACGCGCGGAGCCAGGCAAAGCAGATAATGAAGTCAGGGCTTCAGATTCCTGGCTTCAGGAAGGATGAGCGCGTGCTTGAAAAGCTGCTTGACCGCTACATCCTGCCTTTGACTGTTATGGGTGCGATTGCAGTCGGAATACTTGCAGGGCTTGCTGACATTTCAGGCGCCCTGACAAATGGCACAGGGCTTTTGCTTACTGTGATGATTATTTACAGGCTTTACGAGGACATTGCAAGGCAGCACCTCATGGACATGAACCCGATGATGAGAAAGTTTATGGGTGGATAAATGCAAAGCGAAGCAGTTTATGGAGCGGGATTGGAGCATAGCGGAAATCCCGCACTAATGCTTTTGGTCGAGCTTTTCGCAAAAGGTCGATGCGGCATGAACCCGATGATGAGAAAGTTTATGGGTGGATAAAAAATGGGCTTCCTTGACTTCCTTAATCCTGTTTTTGATTTTCTTTTTGGTTGGCTCCTGCCTTTGCCGCCATTCTGGAGCATCCTTATACTCTCATTCATCATGTCACTTATTGTCATAATCATTACCAAGTACACGACAAACCAGGATTTGATGAAGCACCTT
>JAWABQ010000001.1:0-101305 GCA_038884575.1 Candidatus Woesearchaeota archaeon | reverse complement strand
CTGGTGCCACCTGAAAGACAAGTTCCGCCTAATGTCTTTCCAGAGCAGGTTCTTAGGGCAAGCCCTTACAAGGCATTGCGCTTTGCATCTTTTGTCTGGAACAACCCGCACAGGCATGGCACAGCCATTAAATTCCTTGAAAATGCAGAAAAAGACATTGAACTGCTCAAAGATACAGATGAATTGCCATACAGCGAATTGTCCTGCGCAGTGCGGACAGCCCGGGAGCAGCTTATTGAATTGGGCGGGAGCACACAGCCCAGCTCATCTCATTGAGCATTTTGATGATTCCTGCAATGTGGTGCACTGCTACAACGCTTTTTTCACGCAACATTTTTTCTGCAGAGGAATCAAGCTGTTTCAGCTCTTTCAGGAAGTTTGCTGCCCTTGTATGGTCATAAGAATAGAAAAGATCATAGAGCGCCCTCAGCTGTGTTCTTACCCGGCTGAGCAGGACCTGAACTTGCCTTGGCATTTTTGATTTTGCAATGATTGCATAACTGTCAGCAATCCTTTCAATGTCCTTTAGCATGCCGTAGTGCATTGTGATTTCATGATTTTCCTCTGCGCCCTGCTTGTTTAGCAGGCGCTTGCAGAAGTCAGTGAGCCTGTCGATGTCATTTTCGGCAAGCATTACGTGATCAAGCGCGTCTTTTGAGCCTTTTGCGCATTCCTCTGTGCTTTCTGCCATGTCAAGCAGCGTAAGGAAAACCCGCCTGAGCACAGTGCTGAAATCCCCTGCCTCTGCTGTTGCAATATTTTTTATCCTGCTGTATTTTTTGCCTGACTCAATAACCTCAAACCCTATCAGGTTCTTGAGCTCTGAAATAGCGGCTGCATATGCCTTTGGGTTCTCATACCTGACCTCAAGCTCGTCCATGCCTTTCTTGTAGGCGATTCTTATCTGGCGCGCTGCAATTTCAGGGTCTTCTGCAAGGGCAAGGATGCGGTTTTTCTTTTCAGACTGCTTTGAGGTTATGACAACATGGTTGGGGCTTGCGCTGACTTCCACCTCGTCGCCTTTGCTTATTCCGTGCTTTTTCACCCATGAGCTCGGCAGGCTGACAAGCAAAGAATTCTCACCCAGCTTTATCACCTTGCGCCGCATAAGCCTATGAAAGCGGCTTCTGCTTATAATAATTGCGGTCGTATAAGATTATATGGTGATATATATGGTATATGGAAAAAGTATATACTCATTCCGGACATATTTCGGATTGTTGCGAGGTGATTCCGATGATTTCGAAAAAGGACTGGGCAATAACAGCCTGCCTGCGGCACAATGCGCGGATGAAGCTCACTGACATGTCGCGGATGACCGGCATTCCTGTGAGCACATTGTTTGACAGGACGCGCTTTCCTGCATCGCTTGGCATCACAAGGTTTTCTGCACTGCTTGACTTCCACAAGCTTGGCTTTGGAACGTGTGCCACAGTGCTTTTGAAGGCAATGAAGCCAAGGCGCGATAAGCTGAGGCAGCATTTGCTTTTGTCAAGCCATGTGAATTCTCTCTCCAGGATCAACAATGGCTATGACTTCATTGCAGAGTGCATCTTCAGGAATATGAAGGAGCTTGAGGAGTTCTGCGAAAAGCTTGAGCAGAATTATGGGGTCAGGGAAAAGCAGGTGCATTTTGTGATTGAGGAGCTTAAGCGCGAGGGCTTTCTTGCTGATGAAACAAAGGGGGCAGTGGAAGATGCATGGTCTTGAGCACATCTGCAGGCACAGGAAGCAAGGGCCTTTTGTGGAGGCGCTTGTGCTTGCAGTAATTGCAGCAGGCTCTTTTGCAATAATTCACCAGAGCTTTCAGCACATTTCATATGCGAGCAATGTCAGGCAAAACCGCCTGCTTTCTTATGAGTCTGAAAAGGTCAGGGCATTTGCCAACAGTGTCAGGGACAAGTATCCTTGTCCTGAGAGTTTGCTTGACAGGGACAAAGATGGCATTATTACTGAACCGGAAGTCTTGTTTTATCTCAAAAACCAATAGAAGGTGGTTAAAATGAATGAAACAATTGATTCAAAAGTTGGGGGAAAAAAGCAAGGGAGTCCTGCCAGAAAGTTTTTGGGAGCTGTTGCGCTTTATGCAGGGCTGCTTGGGATTGTGGGCGGGCTTGCAGGCGGGTGTGCAAGCGTTTATTACAACATCCGCGGATACAAGTGCTTGATGCTGAACAAAAAGGAGCATCAGGAGCTTAGCGAGGCAGTTCAATTTTACCAGGAGGCAAAGCGCCAGTATCTCTGCGAAATTGCAAGGCAGGTGCGCAATTATGTTGACAAGAACCACGATGGATTTGTCACAAGGGAAGAGGCAGGCCTGCTGCCCAAGGGCAAATAATTCAGCCAACTGATGAGTAAAACTTATATACCCATCGCCATCACTCTTGAGCATAAAAAGGCATGAGGTGCATATTTATGGATAAACGTGCTCAAGGGCTTCCAATAACAACAATAATTCTTGCAATTCTTGGACTTGTTGTTCTTGTGCTGCTGTATGCAATGGTTACAGGAAGGATGACATTTTTCGGCAGGGGCGTCTCAGAATGCCCAGGCGTATGCGTTACTACCAATCCAGCTGCGCAGGCACTGCCATCAGCAAAGCTTGTTTATGGCCAGGCAGATGTTAAATGCGAAGATTATGAAAAGGAGTTGGCAGGATTTTTCATTGCAGCAAACCAGGCAAAGGAAACAAAGTCCGCTGACCTTGTAAGATGCGACAAGTGCTGCGTGGCAACTGCCTAAATGGCGTTTATAGCAAAAATACCAGCTGCAGTGCTTGCGCTGGTGCTTTCAGTTTCATTGCTTTTGTTTTTGTTAATCGTGCTGTTCGTGCTTGACAAGAACATCGCAATAACAACAGGTCCAATGGCATGAAAAAAGCCCAGGGATTGCCCATAACAACGATCATCATAGCAATTCTTGCAATTGTTGTATTGTTTATTATTATCGGGCTGACCACTGGCAAGCTTCGCATGTTTGGGGCAGGCACCCAGAATGCAACACAGGGCGAGGTATGCACTAATATAGTGTCAGTTGACAAGTGCGATAGCCCCCTGATTGGCAATTATGTGCGGCCAGACGGCTCGCCATTGAAGTATAATGAAGTCTGCTGTGCCTGACCACCGAAAGCCTTATATAAATAGTATTCTCGAGAATTGTTTATGAAAAGAGGTGTGCTTCCTGCCTTATGGCAGACTATCATAGGTTTAGTCCTGTTCCTAATAATAGCGATTGTTGTTTACATCATTATTGCAAAAATGCTTCCTGGTGGCGGGCAATGAAAAAGCAGGGCGCAATATCAATTGTTGACGTGCTTGTACAGCTGGGTCTTGCTGTAATTGCGATGCTTGTCATATTTATCGTATTTTCCGGTTACAAGTCAAATCTTATGGCAGCCGGTGAAAAGGCAAAATGTGAATGGTCTGTGGTCATGGCTGCCCTTAGCAAGGCAGGCACAGGCGGTTTTTCTGAGGGAATACCTGAAGGCTGCAGGGCAAAAATAATGAATGTCACAATGGATGATTTGCGCAAAAAATATTCTCTGGCAAAGACCCGCATGGCATTGTATGGGGGCGCACAATACCAGAATGTTATCAGGACATTTACCCCTGACAAGGCTGACAATGAGGCTGTGCTTAACGAATTTGCTGTTGACAAAATTGTTGCAGATGAAATGGTCAGCTGCTGGGAAAAAGTCTTCAAGGGCAAAATGCCATTGTTTGACGAATGGTGGAGGCTTTATGATTTTCCCTGGTCCAAGACTGAGCGCAATCCTGAAACTGCAGTTCAGAATTTTGCCGGCACATTTGGAAGGCCGCCTGT
This sequence comes from Candidatus Woesearchaeota archaeon, assembly GCA_038884575.1. Classification (GTDB taxonomy): domain Archaea; phylum Nanobdellota; class Nanobdellia; order Woesearchaeales; family ARS49; genus JAWAAW01. The sequence goes on along the minus strand of JAWABQ010000001.1, from coordinate 97,483 downwards.
GAACTGCATTTTGTGCGCGCACATAAAGTTCATGCCTGAGGTGATTAATGCCTTCAAGGCAAAGCCAAAAATAACCTCAATGGATGAATGGATGCTGGCAAACCCTGTCCCATTGACAAGCAAGGATTATTTGAATTTCCTTGCAGAAGGCCAGCCTGATGTGCCCCATTATGAGTTTTCAGTCGATGCAAATGGCCTTGCTGTGGTTTATGCGCGGGTCAATGAGCACGCAGTAAAAGGTTATTTGCAAAGCATTCCTGCAACCTTTGGCATAACAACGCCTGAACCAAAAGACTATAACATGCTTTTCCTTGTCCCTTATACCCAGACGGATATCGTTGACCCTGCAAGCGGGATAGGATGCACGCTGATAATCGACTAAGATGATACGAACACTTTATTCGATGTGGAAAAGCAGGAAAGGAGACCTGCCGGGATGGGTTTATGTGATAGCCCTGATTATCGGCATTTTTGTCCTGTTTTTGGGCTTTTGGATTATTGCCAAGTCAGGGCAAAAGCAGGTTAGTTTCCTGGAACAATTGCCATGGTAGGCAAAAAAGGCGCGGCAATCATCACAATAATACTCGGCTCTATCGTAATCCTTTTGCTGATTTATGGCATTGGGAATGTCGGCTACCAGTTTGCAAAGGAAAAAATCTTTGGCGAGCGCGGAGTGCTTGCAGGAAAGTTTCCTTCAAAGGAGTTTGTGCCAGGCGTTTCTCCTATTGAGGATGACGAGCTTATTGCGATTAACTCAATGAAGGCGCTTGTTTGCGCAATCAACAGTATGGCAGCAGGAAAGCCAGGCTGGGAAATGACACCTTCGCTGTGCCCTGATGGGTTCACAATCCTCAAGACAGGGGCTGCGCCTGCCCAGCCTTCTCCTGCAGATATTGCAAAAGCCCCTGCACAGCCCGCAACCGGCAAGGTGGTTGCACTTACAGGCATGGCAGCGCAGACACCAGCATGCAATGGTGACATTGCCTATGGCACAACCTGCGTTGAATGCACTGAAACATCAAGCATTCTCCGCCCTATCACGCTTGACAGCAACAAGCAAAATGCAATAAACCAGATAGTTGATGAAACCCTGCGGTGCTACCAGAAATTCAAGGAAAACAATTACAACAACGTATATTGCAGCCAGGTAACAGTTCCAAAATCAGGACTGGCAGGAATTACCATGGCAGAATATCGTGACGCGCTTTCTGCAAGCGGTCCATTAGGCGCTGACATGGCAAGCTATTGGAAGCGTGATTATGAATGGAACATTGAGAGCCTGCTGGCATCAGGCGCCAAGGACTTTTACCTGTGTGCAGAAAACAGGCTTTTAGGCAACAAGGTATTGCTTACGCGAGACCTTTTAGCTTGCCCGCTAAGTGCAAGCGCTTACCATGCCAAAAGGTTGGAGTGCACAGTCCGCTCTTTTGAGCTTCCGCAAAAGGTATCTGTGGCAGAAGAGCTTATTGTCGGCTCAGGAGACCCAAAGTTCCTTGCGTATTATGAAAAATTCCCAGAGGGTGAGGAAAAGGCATGGCAGTATTCCTCAAAGACTGTGTTTTTTGTTGTTCTTGGCGTGCAGGGGGCGCTTACCATGCTTCCGCTTGGCGGCAAGGCGGCTTTTGCCCTTCTCAAGAAAGTCGTCAAGATAAGCGATGCTGTGACAAGAACCTCAAAAAACATACAGAGATTACTGGTCGGGTTTGACAAGCTCTCTGATGCCCAGAAACAGGCGCGCGCAATAAAAATCCAGGGATATCTTGATAATTTGGAAAAGCTTGGCTTTTTGACAGATGGCCTCCGCGACCTGGTTAAGGTTTCAATGAAAGGCATTAATTCGCTTCCTGCAGAATCAATCATTGATGATGTTGCAAACAGACTAATGTCAAGGATACAAGGTATAAAGAATAACATAGAAAGCATTAATATTGCGGAAGCAAAAATTGTAAAAGGCAATTTATTTAATCCAAGCCTTTTTGATGAGGCAAGAATTCCAGTAAGCGGGACTTTCACAGATGCTGGAAAGGAATTGCTGCGCAGGGAAATCAAGACAATTGCTGGCGATGCAAAGATTGCCATGACTGACTCCCAGGTTGACGAGCTTATCAAAATGGCTGAAATGCCTGCTGGCAAACCAGGGCTGGCAAGCGCAAATGATGTTGCAAACTATTTGCGCTCATCTGCTGTTAATGCAGAAGACGCTGCAATCAGGGCGCTTGGGCAGGCAGATCTTTCAACAGTCGGGCTGCTGATGCGGCGTGTTGGCTTCAAGAAGGGAATAAAGGCATTGCTGAAGGAAGGCACTCTGGAAAAGCCATTGACAGATGCTGTCAAGGGGCTTAAGGCGCTGAAAAAGACAGACCCTGGAATGTATGAGACAATGATAAAGCAGGCTGATGAGCTTGCAAGCTCTTATGTTGATGATTTGGGCAACATCAATTTCCAGGCCTTGCTTGATGATTCTTCTGAAAGCGCACTGAGCAAGCTGCTGATGAGTGTTGATGATGCAGGAAAGCCCACTGCATATGGCGTTCAGGTTGATGAAATGCGTGACCTGCTCAGTGCAAAGACATGGGGCAAGGGCTTGTGGGCAGGAACAATTCAGAAAGCAGGCGGGCCATTGCCTGCAGGTACCACGCCCCAAATGCTAAAGGAGTTCATCAAAAACCAGGCACGGTCTCTTGGGTGCGTCATTCCTGCAGGCGTTGGGGTTGGTTTGGGCGCAGAAGCTTCAAAAGTCAAGCCAGAGGCAGGGGTTGCTGTTGGCGCTGGCGGCGCACTTTTAGCAGGCCTTGCCACAGGCACGGTTGGGACGTGCGCAAAATTTGTCCGCGACCATTATTTCCCGATACTGGTGGGGCTTTCATATTTCATGGCGCTTGAGGACAGCAAGAACCAGAAGTTCATTGGAGTTGGCAAGAACACTTATGGCTTGATAAAGCCGCTTGCGCCCCAGCTGACAAAGAAATACACTTTTGACACCCCTGGCTCTGACCATTATTATTCTGAAATGCTCAAGGAGGATGACTCAAGGGTGAGGTTCTTTGCAGCAAGCCCGTGCAAGGCAGACTATGATATGCTGGCAACATATCGCGGCTGTGCTTTCTGGCACAATGAGTACATCTACAACTTTACTGACGCCAAGGGCATTGTGCGCCTGCAGGGCATAGAGCCGATTGCAGGCAAGGGCAATATAACAATAGTGCGCGCCTGGGACAAGATGGATTCAAAGCAGAAAGTAAGTTACTTGATTGACGGCTCAAAGGGATTCTGGAGCCAGAGCCGCGGTCCTTACTGGGACTCGCCTTTTGACGGCATCCGCACTGCAATAAGGGAAGACCCGCTTGCCTTTAAGGAATTTGGCGAAATAGTGTTCACTGACCCTGAAACATTTGTCAGGAGCCTGAAAGTCCAGCCGTTTACTCTTGCAGCAGGGCTGAAGGGGGTTGACTTGCGCCGCGCAGGATTCGACCAGGTAAAGAATCTTACGCCAGAGCAGTTTATTGACTTTAGGACAGCGCTTCTAAACAAGCTTTCTGTGCAGGACTTTAGCCCTGCATATCCGCTTGGCGGCGACATAAGCTTGGCTCCAGGCAGGGATGAAAACTCAGTGCTTTATTACACTCTTGAGGACTGGTGGACAAGCCTTGGCTCTGGAGCATCTGCCGGAGCTCATATCTTCAATCCAAATGCGCACCCCTTTATTGACTTGTTTATATTCAAAAAATGCGAGTTAAAGCCAGGCATTGCATGCCCGTGGAAAAACCCAAATGCGCCTTATGAAAAGCTTGAAATCAATTGGGATGAGCTGGACAAGGCTGTGCAGAAAGAGTATGCTGCGAACAGGGATTCTGCAGAGATGGCATATTTTGCCAGAATGCTTGCATTCAAGGTGTACAACACAAAGTGGTTTATTGATACAGCCAATGAAAGCTCACTCACTTATCATTATTACAACGGCGATACTGCAACTGCTGTCAAGCTTTGCCATGAATCCGCTGCTCCTTCGCCAACCCAGTCAAACCGCGGCACAAGGCTTGATTTAACAACCACAATTCCTGCATTCATAATCATTCCCCGCAACATTGATGCCTCGTACAATAATGGCAATAATTATTGCTTTACTGCAAAGAGCGGGCTTGTAAAGGCAGTTGACACCACACTGACAATTGCCTCGATTGCTGCAGGACTTGCCCTTACCGGAATGACAGCCGGAACTGCTGCTGGCGCTACTGCATTATTTGTTGCCACTGCAGTTGATGTTGCAGGAATGGCAACTGCATACATACTTGAGATGTGTGCTGCATGGCCCCACCATACTGCGAGCATAGCAGGATGCTTCTAGGTTAATGCAACTAGTGTAGAAGTCTCGTCGTCGCGCAAGTCCCCTGCCCAGGCTCCGCCCAGGTGGATTGCATAATTGTTCTCAAACCTTTCCGGGTCATCTGGCACGATGTTAAGGTAAATGCCGTCTGCAACGCTTTTTGTGAAGTCAAAAGGCATGTCAAGCTGGTAGTTTTTGCCCCAATAGACTGCAGCCCTTGGGAATGACTTTTTCCAGTCCTCGTCAAGGAAGACATAGAGCTTTGGACCGTCCTGCCCGAGCTTTTCCATTATGAAGCCGTCAAGCACGCCATCATTTGGAATCATTGAGGGGCCGACGCGCATGAGTGTTTTGCCGTTCTGCGCATAACTGTTCCTGAACTGCACCCCTCTGTACCATCCCTGCGAGGCAAAAACCGTGCCGATGGTGGCTGTGTCATACTGCTGGCCGTTTGCATCCATGTGGCTGTCCCCTTTTGTTGCAATGACAACATCCACTGTCCTGTTCCTTCCTTCTGAGACAACCCAGTCCTTTGGGTCATCGCTGAAAACAGCAGGCTTTGGCCTTGTCAAAAGCAGGACAAGCGCAAGGACAATTATGATTGCGGCAATCAGAATTATGGCAACCGCGACTTTTTTGCTCATGAAAAGTTTGTTCCTTGTTTGCTATTTAAATCTTACTGGAGAAAAGGTTTAAATAATGGCTTGCATGTGCAGGCTTTATGAAAAGAGGACAGGGTCTTTCGATTAATACAATCATTCTTGCGGTCCTTGGGCTTGTTGTCCTTGTCCTACTCATACTTATTGTGCGCACCCAGCTGCAAAAGGGCTCGCAGAAGTATGTGAACATCACAGGCGAGGCAGAGAAAGAGGCAAGGGCAAAGGATATCTGCGAGACAATCTTTGCATTGCGCAGCAGGCAGTGTGCAGAGCCAGGAAAGTGTCCTGCAAACTACCAGCCGCTTTCAGGCTCGTGGCAGGACTGCCAGGCTCCAAAAAGTGTTTGCTGCGAGGCCACATAGAAACATTTATAACCCTGTTTTCTTGGCTTTTGTCGTCATGGACAAAAGAGGTCAGGCTGCAGAGCAGGTCTTGGATGCAGGCAAGCTGCTGAGAGCAGTCTTTATTTCGCTCATTATTGTTGCAATAGGCTATGGTATTTACGAAATATTCTGGAAGGAAAAGCCCTCTGACATTGTGCGCGACAGGGACAGAGTGGTAGCAGAGCTTATGAACCTCCAGCCTGATGAAAAGCTTCAGGTAATCACTGCAGCAAAAAGCAGGTTCCTTATCCAAATGTTTGGAACCGGCAATTCGCAGAAGGAATGCAGCATGATGCCGTGTGTCTGCGTGGTGGATAATACGGAGGTCAAATGCGCGCAAATGCCGAAAATAACAAATGATTGCGCTTCAGGAATCTGCGCTCCAAAGGGCGAGAGCCTTGGAAAGGAATATGCAGGCGCAGGAACCGCAGTGACAATATGCCGGAAGGCAAATGAGCTGCATATTGGAGATGCCTGCTCGTGATGTCAAAAAAAGGCGCGTGGACTGGTTTTGTCCTTCATCCAGCTTTTGAGACTTTTGTTGCTGTCTGCGTGCTTATTTCCCTGATGTGGTTCATCCACGGGCTTGATGAGCAGACATCGTTTGAGAAGCGCTTCCTTGCCACAGACCTTGCACTGCTTATTGATACAATTCCTGCAATGCCCCAGCCTGGCAGCGCCCATATAATTTACACCCCTCCGCTGATACCAAAGTTCAGGACAAACTACACATTCAGGTTCAACAAGACTTCTGTCAGCGTGCTGTCCGGGCCCCAAGACCGCAGCCCTGGCATGTTTTATATCACTCCTGACCCTTCTGTTTCAATCCAGGAGGCAGAACTTTCATTCAGGGATGTCTTGGTTGTCCCTGATTTTTACAAGGAAGGCAGTACAATATATGTCTATGACCGCAACAAAAAGCCAGACACTTATGTGCGCAATGTGCTTGCATGCGGCACAGCAGGAATTGCGGGAAAGCCTGTTGCACAGCCTGCTCATGCCAGTGGACCTGAAATGCAGGCAGAGCAGAACATTGCATCAGTGCTCAAGGGGCAGATTTTTGAGGGCAGCGAGGTTTTGGTGGTTCTTAGGATTGGCAGCACTGCGCCAGATGCCACGTACATCAAGGCCTATGTGAATGGCGAAAATCCCCCTGAACTTCTCAGGCAGAGCCAGAGGATTGCATGCGAGGTTTCAAACTCATTGCTGCGCCACTGGGAGGGCCAGAATATAGGCGTAATCGGCGCTGCTGTTATCCCAATAAACCCAGAGCATACCGCATCAAGGGATGATGACGCCCTTTCAAAAGGAAAGGTTGGAATACTGCTTGAATTTGGCACTTTGCAGCTGCTTGATTCTGTTGACAAGCAGGAGGCTGTTGCTTTAAGGATAGCGCAAGGGGTGAAAAATGCCAGACCGTAAGGCCCAGCTGGGCGAGGCAGTGATATTCTGGATATTTTACCTTTTTTTGACAGGCGCTGTCATTTACGTTGTTGTTACAATCCCCTCATTAATATTTTCCGAGCTCACAAAGACAAACAATCTTGAAAATGCTGTTTTTGCAGAGCGCATTTATTCAAAAGCCAGCTGGCAGTCGCCTTTGACGCACCGCGCTTATCCTGGAATCCTGCCTTCAAAAGCAGGCTGGGACAAGCAGGTGATTTCAGGCGCATTCACCACTTTGGGCACTCCAAGGATGCTTGCAGTAAAGCTCGCTCTTGGCTCTGACACTGCTTATTATCAGGAGGAAAGGTACAATGAATGGGTGCCATTGTCGCCTTTGCGCTACAAGCGTTTTGTCGAGACAAGGCCTGTATGGGTGCAGGATACAGGTATGTTGGAGCTTATGACCATTGACCAGGTTTATGCGCCTGTGCCTCCAGGAGGGTTCAGATGAACAGGCGCGCTGCAATGGGAAGGGCATTAACTTTTATTGCATCTGCAGGGGTAATTGCGCTTTTGCTTGCCGGGTTTTTCATTGCCTCGTCGATGTTCCATAAAAAGGCTGAATTTGATGTCACTGCAAGCACCACAGGGCTGAAGGCTTCAGGCCAGCTCCGCCTGCTGGTGTCTGTGCTTGCGGATGAAATCAGCAGCGGCAATTATGCGCGTGTCGGGCCGCTGGTAAGCGCGGTGTACGGTCCGCAGGCTGATTTTGCGCTTTACATTGATGCAAGCCTGGTTGCAGGCCGGAAAATTGGCATCCCTGATGCTTCTATTGATGCCTTGCTGCCAAAGTATGACGGCTCGATTGCCAAGGTCAGGCTTGAGGTGGGGCAGAAATGATGAAAATGCTTCGCAGCAAAAAGGGGCTTGATTATGCTGCAGTAATGGTTATTGTGGTTGTTGTGCTTGTAATTTATCTTTTCATCAGGCTTTCGGCAAAGCTTGAGCCTTTCGAGGTCCGGATTGGGGAATATCAGGTCGCGCTTCTTGAGGCATACCAGCAGGGCGAGAATGCCTTGCTTTTTGTTGACCAGGCTGCAAAGTTCTCTGCATACAAGGCGCTTGACACTCTTGCGCAGCGCGGGGGCATGAAGTCTGATGACTGCGGCACAATAATAGAGAAAGGCAGGAAGATTTATGCGTGGACAAAGCACGGCGCTGACTGCACTGACTCTGTCCAGCCTTATGATGCTTTTGGCGAGCTTATGAACGGCCAGATGGCTGTTTATCTTGCAAAATACCGCGGGGCAATCTTGCCGTTGAACAATTATGAAATATTTGTCCAGGACAATTCTGTTACTGGCACTGCAATAATGCCTGCAATAGTTCTGGTTCAGCCGCCTCCGAAAATGATAATGGCAAAATTTATTGGCATAACAATCCCCTGGACAACAGTGCAGATGCCAATGGCTCCTGTTGGCGAGTATGACTTCAAGCCGTCGTTTACTGTGAATATTTCAACAAAAATCAGCGCTTATGCTTTGCTGAAGAAAGAAGTGCGTGCTTTCTATGACTGCGTGAATGCGTATTCACCTGATGAATGCGCAAAGTCATCATTTGCGCTGTTAACTGTTTCAAGAAGCGCTGACAACCCTGACTACCTGATAGCAGCCGCAAATAACCCTGCAAAGAACCCCTATGGCACAATGAGCGACATTGTTTTTGCGCTTTATGCGCCGCAGTAACAGCGCAAACCAAAACTATTTATATCCGTTCCTGTTCCTTTGGATAACAGAGAGGGTGGTTACACTGATACGAATTCCATATGAAGAAATGCTCGCGAAAATCGGGCAGAAGACAGGGCTTTCTCCAGACCAGATTCAGGAAAAAATTGATGCAAAGCTCAAGCAGCTCTCAGGATTAATCAGCAAGGAGGGCGCAGCGCACATAATTGCGAATGAGCTTGGGGTAAAGCTTCTTGAAAATTCAGGAAAGATAAAGGATGTTTATGCAGGGATGCGCAGTGTTGAGTTTGCCGGAAGGGTTCAGGCAGTCTATCCGCTTAACACTTTCTCAAGGCAGGACGGCACAGAGGGAAAGGTGTCAAGCTGCATGGTTGCTGACGAGACAGGAATCATGAGGGTTGTTGGCTGGGGGGAGCAGGCGGAGGCGGTGAGCAAGCTTGAAATAGGTAACATAGTCAAGGTTTCAGGCGGGCTGGCAAAGGAAAACCAGCGCGGCTATCCTGAAGTCCATGTAAATGAAAAAGCCCACCTGATTGTCAATCCTGCAGGAATTGCGCTTGGCGAGGTCAGGCAGATACAGCAAAGGGCTGCTGCAGTGAGGAAGGAAATAAAGGCTTTGCAGGATGGAGATGAAAATATTGAATTGCTTGGCACGATTGTCCAGGTTTTTGACCCGCGATTTTTTGAAATCTGCCCGACATGCAACGGCAGGGCGCGCGAGCAGGAGCAGGGGTCTGGAATTTTCACGTGCGAAAAGCACGGCGCAGTAAAGCCTGATTTTGCATTTGTCATGAATGTCTTCCTTGATGATGGAACAGACAACATACGCTGCGTGCTTTTCCGCCAGCAGGCAGAGCGCCTGCTTGGCAGGACAATTGACCAGCTTCTTCCATTGCGCCAGACTCCTGAGCAGTTTGACCCCATCAAGACAGAATTGCTCGGCCAGATTGTGAAGCTTGTCGGAAAAGCAAAAAAGAACACTTTCTTTGACAGGCTTGAGTTCAATGTCCAGATGGTCTTCCTTAACCCTGATCCCAAGGAAGAGCTGGCAAGACTGCAGGCGACAACGCCAGCGCCTTCTCAGTAGGGTATATATAATAGTGTCCCAAACATGCATTTATGCTCGCAAAGACGCACATAGCATTTGGCATTCTTGCAGGACTTGTCACCCTGAGGTATGTTGATATTTCAAACCAGCTTTTGTTCATAGCATTGGTTATTGTTGGCGTTTTCCTTCCTGACATTGACCATTATGACAGCAAGGTCAACAGGTCATTGCATGTGACAAAGGTTATTCCGCTCTTGTTCGGCCACCGCGGTTTTTTTCACAGCATTTTTGCAGCTTTGCTAGTGTTTGTTGGATTGTGGTGGTGGCAGGGCTTCATCTACGGCGCAGGAATATTTGTCGGCTATGTCTCGCACTTAATCAGCGATGCCCTCACTATCTCAGGAGTGGGCTTCCTTAACCCGATTGCCCATTACAAAGTCAGGGGGCCTGTCCAGACAGGCACAGTAATGGAAACTCTTGTCTTCTTTGTAGTCATTGCTGTCGATGCCTGGCTTTTGGTGCACTGAACGCCCAGCACAAGAACTTGTTTGTCACAAAGAACATCAGTATTGCAATTATTGGCCACAGTATGGCGTAGTATGGCAGCCCTTTCAGAAGCGTACATGCTTGGTGTGCGCAGTTGACATTGTAGTCAGGCGTTATGATAAAGTATGAGATTATCCATAATATTGTTCCGTGGGCTGTTGTGCCAAGCCATGCCAATTTTGCCGGTTTTCCAAGCAAGTAAATTGCATATAACATCAGCGGCACTGTGAAAAGGTGCTGCAAACTGATTATCTGCATAGAGCCGTCAAACATGTATTGTGTTATTCCAAAGGGGAAATAATTGAATATTACTCCGCTGATAAAATCTATTGCCCATATGCTTACTGGTATTAATGCCCAGTTGAGCATTGCAGTAAGCCAGAACTTGTTCCTGCAAAGCACTGCTATTCCTGTGATAAGCATTGCGTGATTGCAAAACCAGACTGCATATTGCCATCTTGAAAAAAACAAGTACCACACAACAGAAACCAGCCCTAGCACTAGAAAAAACCATCCAAGAAAGTCCAAAACACGCTCTTTTTTAGCCATTTTATGGGATTATCCCGTCCACTGGTCACTGGACATTGCCAGATAGCGTATATAAATGATTCGGTCATCTATGAACGTGTTGCTCCGCGCAACCCCCCGGACGAGCCTTCTTCCGGGGGACCTCCTCTCTGTTTCCAAGGGAGAGCTGAAATAAAATGCGAAAGCAAGAGGTAAATGAAATATGCAAGCAATACAAATGGGCCAGAGCGGCCAGACGAGCACAGGGCTGCCTCATGTGCCTTCTGAGTCAAAGGGGCCTGAGAAAAAGTTCAGGGCAGGGGCTGTGTGCGCCACAATCTGGAAAAATGACCGCCAGCGCGCAACAGGAGAGAGCTTCTCCTACCATACTATCTCCCTTGAGCGCAGCTACAAGGACCAGGCAGGAAACTGGAAGAGTGCAGGCTCAATGAGGCTGCAGGACCTTCCAAAGGCTGCTTTGGTCATCCAGGAAGCCTACAAGTATCTTACGCTGAATGGCGCACAGGCAGAAGAGGTTGTTGTGGAATAATCATTTTTCATTTTTTTTATTTTTACATCCGGAAATTATCCGGGTTTTGGATGGAAAATCATATAAAACGAGGTGCTTAAAATGACGCAAGTGGTGGAAATCGAGATGGATGAGAACGGGCCAAAGGTCACCCAAAAGAAAGTGCAGTCTGTTTCAGACCTGCCGGGCATAGGTCCTGCAACTATTGAGAAGCTTGAGGCAGCAGGATTCACTGACCTTATGAGCATTGCTGTAGCCACGCCAGGGGAGCTTGTTGGCGCAACAGAGATGAGCGAGGCCACTGCAAAGAAAGTCATTGCTATTGCGCGTTCAAACCTTGAAATGGAATTCCTTTCAGGAACTGATGTGCTCAAGAAGCGTGAGCAGTGCATCAGGATTACCACAGGCAGCAAGGAATTGGACAAGCTTATGGGCGGCGGTTTTGAGACTGGAGGGATTACAGAGGCTTATGGCCAGTATGGCGCCGGAAAGTCTCAGATTGCGCATGTCCTTGCAGTGCGTTGCCAATTGCCTGTCGAGAAAGGCGGGGCAAATGGTGCCTGCGTGTTCATTGACACAGAAAGCACTTTCCGCCCTGAAAGGGTGGTGCAGATTGCGAAAGGTCTTGGGCTTGACCCCGAGGAAGTGCTGAAGAACATCAAGGTTGCAAGGGCTTTCAACAGCGACCACCAGGCATTGCTTGCAGAGAAGATTGAGGACCTGATAAAAAAGCAGGGCGTTCCTGTCAAGCTTGTCGTGGTTGATTCCCTGACAGCCCACTTCAGGGCAGAGTTTATCGGCAGGGGAACGCTTGCAGACAGGCAGCAAAAAATCAACAAGCACATGCATGCGCTGATGAAGCTCGCTGACAAGTACAACCTTGCTGTTTACGTGACAAACCAGGTGATGGCAAAGCCTGACACATTCTTTGGCGACCCGACAGAAGCTATTGGCGGGCACATTGTCGGCCACAACTCAACTTACCGCGTGTATTTGCGCCGCGGCAAAAAAGGCACAAGGGTTGCAAAGATGGTTGATGCGCCTAACCTTGCCGAGACAGAGGCAACGTTCATCGTTGAGGACTCGGGCATAAAGGATGTCTGATTTTTCTTTTTATTCAGCAGAAAACAACAACTACAAAAGGCGCTGCGGCGCAATAAGACGCTCCTCACTCATGCGAGCCGAACTTCATTCAGGCTTGCGAGTTCGGAGAAAATAATAGAAGAAGATTTTTAATTATCGTTGGCACCGCGACTGTAAGGGGCCGCAATTAGCAGTGTTCGCTTAATGCAGACCCGAAATACACAACTTTTAAAAACTGCAGTATACAGGATGTGTTTATCGCGGCATAAGCCGCGAGATTGATTGAATTGGTAGGTGAAAAGAAAAATGTATGGAAATAGAGGACGTGGAGGAGATCGAGGTGGCTATGGCGGAGATGGTGGCTATGGCGGAGGATATGGGGGAGGCTACAGGCAAAGCACAGCCCCTGTGAAGGTCGGTGATGAGCTCGAGGTTACGATCGAGGCAGTCGGCGAAAAAGGAGACGGAATTGCCAAAAAGGACGGGTTTGTTCTGTTCGTGCCTGGCGTAAAGCAGGGCGATAAGGTCAGGATCCGCATCACAAAAGTTCTGCGAAAGGTTGGATTTGCAGAAGTTGTTGGAAAGGGCAGCGAGGCAGCTCCTGCAGCAGAAGCGCCTGCTGAAGAAGGCGCTGAGGAAGCGCCTGCAGAAGAGGCTCCTGAGGAGGCAGAGGAATCTGCAGAGGACTCAGAGAGCTTTGGTGAGGAAGAAGGCGGGCAGTAAGCTCGTTTTTTATTTTATTTTTTTATTATCATGAGGCTCTTTATATCTTGCGAAATACCGCAGGAGATTTCTGGTTACATCCATGCATTGGCAAAGCAGCTGCCAGAGGCAAAAGTCTCGGTGCCAAAGAACATTGACCTTACGATAAAATTTCTTGGTGATGTCCCTGACACAAAGCTTGAGGAAATAAAGCAGAAGCTTTCAGAGCTTAGGTTCAAGCCTTTCAAGGCAATGCTTAATGGCATTGGAGTTTTTACTGAGGACTTCATAAGGGTTGTCTGGGTTGGACTGACTCCTTCTGAAAAGTTTGAGGAATTGCATGTTCTTGCTGATAATGTGCTTGAAAAATTATTCCAAAAGGAAAAGCGCTTTCAGGCCCACCTGACAATAGCAAGGGTGAAATATGTGGAGGACAAAAAGAAATTCTTGGACGAATTAAAGAAAATCAAGGTTGAGCCTTTGACATTTGAAGTGAACAAGATTATTCTTTTCAAAAGCCAGCTCAGCCCAAAGGGAGCAACGCACGAGCCATTAATGGAGATTGTGGCGCAATAATCTTACCACCAGTAAGGCGGATACCAGAACCAGAATGAGAACGGGTTAAGGCTGCCCCAGGGCAGGTTCCATAGCCAGCGGATAACTGGCGGTATTATTGCATTATTGTATATCACGACAAGGACTGCCGCGATTATTACAAGGACAAAAATAACGAGCTTGTATGGTTTTCTCAGCCTTGCAATGCCATGTATCAGGTGCGCAACCATTTTCAGCGCATAAACCAGTGTTGCCATGGAAAGTATAAGCAATGCCAGCGAGCCGACCCTGATGAAGAAGAAAATAAAGTTGATTGCATAAAGGTAAATTGAAACAAGGAATGTTGCAAGTGCAAGCATGACGAATATTATTGAGTCCTTGAAAAGCTCGCCAGGAGGATGGACAAGGACTGACTGCGGCTCAACAAGCCATTGCAAAGGCTCTTTTGACGGCTTCGGCTCTGCCTTCTTTGCCTCCTTCTCCTCTTTTTTCATTTTTATTAGAGTAAGAAGCGAACCTTTATAAATCCTGCAGGTGGAATCAGGCATATTGCCAATGCTTTTGCGCCGGCTGGGTGCAACGCAAGGCCACGTGAGGCAACAAATAATCGTGGCGGAGAAAAACAAAATGGCAGAACCGCAATTCCTTGTCCCGCAGGACACTTACCTAAAGTCAGGGATACACATAGGCACAAAGTTTCGCACAAAGTACATGGAGCCTTTCATCTACAAGACAAGGCCGGACGGGCTTTCCGTCCTTAACTTGCAGAAAATTGACGAGCGCATCAGGATGGCAGCAAACATCCTTTCGCAGTATGAGCCTCAGGATATTCTTATCTGCTCAAGGCGCGAGAATGGCTGGAAAGCAGTCAAGGCATTTGGAAAAAACACTGCGTGCAAGGTTTTTGCAGGCAGGTATCCTCCAGGTATCCTGACAAACCCGCAGCTCGAGAGCTATATGGAAGTGAAGCTTATCCTTGTTACAGATGCATGGCCTGACAGGAATGCAATCAAGGACGCAATGCTTGTCGGAATACCCGTCATAGCATTGTGCGACACAAACAACCAGGCAAATGAGGTTGACTTTATTGTCCCATGCAACAACAAGGGAAAGAAGTCACTTGGCTTGCTGTTCTACCTGCTCGCAAGGGAGTATTTGCGCGGCAGGGGCGTGCTGGGCAAGGATGAGGAGCCCAAGTTCACGATTGAGGACTTTACTGAGGAATAAATGGAGCCGTTAATCATTGGAGCAGTAGGCGGAGCAATTATACTCATAGCCTATCTGCTCGAGCTTTTTGAGCACATTGACCCTTACAACAAGGCATTCCTCGCAGCAAACATAATCGGCAGCGCCCTGCTCGCTTATTACGCATACTTTCTCAACAGCATTCCATTCCTGATTCTGAATGCTGCATGGGTTCTTGGGTCTGTTTATGAACTAATCAAGAACTGGAAATAATCACTTCCCAGAAATCCCTTTATCAACTATCTGGAACATTGCCTCTTTCTCGCCAGCAATGCTGCGGTGCTTCCTGAGGACAACTTTTCTCCAGCCAGATGCAAGCGGCTGCAGCTCCAACAGGCACTTGCTTCCATACTTCAGGATATCCCCGCCAACCATGTTTACACGGTTTGTTGCAAATTCAGAATAAACCTGGTTTGTGATAACCACCGGTATCTTGTTTTTCCTGCAAATCTCGTTTAGTATTCCTATCTGGCTGCTTAATGCCTGGTTTACTTCCTTGAAATCCTCATTGCTTTTCTGCAATCTGTAAAGCATGGCTATTGTATCAACAACAATCAGGCCAATTTTTCCCTTGCGAATGCCTTTCAGCTTTGCAAATGCCTTTTTTTGCTCCTCAAAATTAGTCGGGCGCAAAAACATTATTTTTTCAAGCACTTTTTTGGGATTAGCCACAATCTGCTTGAGCCTTGCAGCAGAAAAGCCGCCTTCTGTGTCTATGTAAATCACTTTTTTGCCTTTGGAAGCCGTAGAAACAGCAGCAAGAAGTGCCAAATTTGTTTTTCCAGCCCCTGCAGGGCCGTAAATTGTCGTGATTGCGTCGTTTTCATACCCTCCTTCGAGCAGGTCATCAAGGACTTCTGTTCCAGTGGATATCCGGCCCTCCATCATGGATGCTGACGCTGGGCATGTTTAAAAATATTGCTACGAAGCTTTTATAAACGCGCCTGTTCTCAAGCTTTTCATGAAATGGACCGCATGGCTGCTTGCGATTGCATGCATTCTGGTATTTGCACTGCGGTTTTGGATTGCTTCCAGCACCCCTGGCTTGAGCAGTGACGATGCATATTTCCACCTTCGCCAGGTGGAACACATCAGGCATACAGGCCTGCCATTATACGACGACCCATTGAGCTGGGGAGGCAGGCAGTACTTTTTTAGCCCAGTTTTCCATTATGTTGTTGCGGCAGGCTCTCTGGTCATGCCTGTAAGCATTGCTGTAAAGGTTGTTCCGAACATTCTTGCCATCCTGCTTCTCCCAATAATCTACTGCATAGTGTGCAGGATTACAAAGAACAATGGCATTGCATTATTCACGGCTGTATTTTCAGCCTTTGTTCCTGTGTGGTTTGGCTACACGATTAACACGCTTTCGCCGGTTGTGCTTGCAACACCGCTTCTCTTCTTCCTGATTTATTCCCTGATGAGGGTTCAGGAGCCAAAGTGGCGCTACCTTTACCTTGCAGGGCTCATCCTGCTGTCATTCACGCATCCGCTTGCGCTTTTGTTTGTCCTTGGCCTGGTTTTTTACATGTTCCTTATGCTTGTCGAGCGGATGAAGATGGAGCGCGCAGAGCTTGAAATATCATTGTTCTCTGTTTTTTTCGTGCTTTGGAGCCAATTTTTGCTTTACAAAAACTTTATCCTTGCCTACGGCCCTAATGTCGTCTGGCAGAACATCCCGCCTGCGCTGCTTTCGCTGCAGTTCGCAAATGTCACCATTATCAGCGCAATTTACCAGATTGGAATCCTGCCTGTGCTTTACGGCATTTTCGTTGTGTACCGGTATCTTTTCAGGAGGAAGCACAAGATGACATACTTCCTCATATCATTCACGCTTGCTGCTGCAGTCCTGCTCTGGTTCAAGCTTATTCCTGTGCGGCTGGGAATGATGATGCTTGGCATGTTCCTTCTTGTCTTGTTCAGCAGGTGGATTGATTTTTTCCTTTCATACATTCCAACAACCCGGTTGCACAAATTTGCGCCTTTGTTTGTGCTCCTGCTTGTGGCTGCATTTGCCTTGACTGCAATCCTGCCTTCCTGGAAGGCTGCTTGGGCAGTCCAGAGTGAGGCATTAAGTCCTGCAGGCGTCAATGCCTATGAATGGATACGCATCCAGACGCCCTCTGAATTTGCTGTTGTTGGCTATGTTGATGAGGGCCATAAGATTGCAGGGCTGGCGCAGAGGAAAAACGTGATTGATAGCCATTTCCTGCACAAGCAGGATGCAAAGCAGCGCCTTCATGATGTTGAACGGATTTACAGCACCGTGCTTGGGGTTGAGGCTGCGGAGCTTATGGAGCGTTACAATGCCAATGTCATCCTTCTCTCACCTCAAACAAAAAAAAGGTTTCATATCAATACGTTGAGGTATGTTAAGGGAAGCGAGTGCTTTTCTCAGACTTTTTCAGAAGGCGGCTATGACGTGTTTGTGAGGCTGCCATACTGCCATGTTGGTGTTGTTGAATGAAAAGGCTGCTGATGCTTGCAATAATTGTCTTCGGAATATTGCTTATGGTGCTGCCTGCATCAATAAGGATGCTGAATGACAAGCCTGTAATGCCTGGAAGCGAGGGATATGGGCACGCGAGGATTGCTGGGATAATTGCAAAGGAAGGAATTCCCTCATATGACCCTGCAGTGCCTGAGAGAAAGTATGCAATTAATGCATTTGACCTTTTGCTTGCAGGGACAGCAATGCTGGCAGGGGTAGGTGCTGCAGCAGTAATTCTGCCATTGGTGCTTGGGATGCTGTCTATTTTGTGTGTTTTTGCAGCTGTGAGGAAATGGAAGCTTCCCAGGCCAACCGCGGTTTCTGTAATGCTTGTCTTTGTGCTTTCGCCTTTTTTTGTAAACACATTTGCCCAGGCAACACAAACATCTCTTGAGGTTTTTTTGCTTTCCCTGCTTGTTTTTCTGCTTTCCCCTGCTGCTGAAAAGCGTCCTGCAAGGATAACCATAATTATTACTATTATCTCAATAATTATTGCAGGGCTTGTCGCAACATTTGGGATAATCCCTGCAGCAGCTGCATTTGTTGTGCCGATGCTGTTGCGCACTTTGAGCAAAAAGGTGCCTGCTGCAGCTGTCAGCTCAAGCATTGCCGCATTCATAGTGCTTGTTGCGGTTGCCCTGCCTGTATTCCTGCACAACGAGCAGGTTCCCTTTGGAAAGCCTGTTCCTGTGGTTCAGGCAATAAGCGACTTTGGAGGTGCAGGCGGGCTGAGCCTCTTTGCATGGCTGCTTGCATTCATAGGGTTTGTGCTGTTGTGGCAGTTCAAGAAAAAATATTATGCTGTGATGATTGCGGCAGGTATCACGCTTGTTGCCGCATTGATAATGCCTTCTGCGCTTCCCGCTGCCCACCTGCTCATATCATTCCTTGCAGGATATGCATTTGCATTCCTCGCCCAAAGGAAATGGTCATTTGATGACATAAGGGCGCTTACCATGCTTGTGCTTGTGTGCGGCCTGCTGTTCTCAACGCTTGCCCATTGCCTTGCGCTTGCCAGGGGGATGCCATCAAATGATATCAGGGAATCAGCGCTTGCTGCAAAAGCAGTGCTTCCTGAGGATGCCGTGCTGCTGTCGCACCCTGACAATGGCTTTTGGCTTGAGTACTGGTCTGGCAGGCAGGTTTTCCTTGACAGCTGGCCGGCAATAACGCCAAGAATTGCACAGAAATGGGCTGCAGCACAGGCAATCTGGCACTCTCAGGACATAACAAATGCAAGGTCGCTTCTGTTCAAGAACAAAATAGGTGCCATTGTCATCACCGAGGACATGAAAAACGGGCTTGTCTGGGATTTGCCTGAGCAGGACCTTCTTTTCCTTCTGAGAAACAACGAAACCTTTAAAAAAGCATATAACTCCTCATCCGTCGATATTTGGGCAGTGATTCTGCCCAAAATGTGACATGATACAATACGTATTATGGGGCGTTTCATTCATAAGCCTCTGGATATCGCTGATATGGCTGAATATGCTAGTTTTCGAGCCAATCCCAAGGCGAACAATGCCCAGGAAACTGCCGCGTGTTACAGTTGCACTACCGTGCTATAACAAGGAAAACTGCATTGCAAAAACAATCCGCTCGCTGTCTGAGCTTAACTATCCCAAAAGCCTCCTTCAGGTAATCATAGTTGATGATTGCTCCACTGACAGGACTTTTGCAGAGGCAAAGAAGCTGCAGAAACAGTACCCGCAGATGCTGATTGAAGTCTACAAGCACAAAAAGAACATGGGCAAGTCAGCTGCTGTCAATACTGCCCTTGCGCACGCCAAAGGGGCGCTTTTCACATGCCTTGATGGCGATACAAGGGTGCATCCCGAGGCTCTTAACAACCTTGTCCCGCATTTCTCAGACCCGGGCCTTGGCGCAGTCATAGGCCAGGTCAAGGTTGATGAGCCAAAGAACTTTTATGAAAAAATGCAGCGTATCGAATACATCATAAGCAATTTTATCCGCAGGATGATGTCATCACTTGGGACCCTCGCAATAGCCCCTGGCGGCGCGCTGTCAATGTTTAATACTTCAGTTCTGAAAAAGGTTGGCGGCTTTTCACAGGGCGGGCTGACAGAAGACCTTGAGATCGCCCTGAGGCTCCGCTCAAACGGCTATGGCGTCCAGATGGACCCAAAGGCAGTATTGTTTACAAAAGTGCCTGAGGGATGGGCTGCCTTGTGGAGGCAGCGCATAAGGTGGTACCGCGGATTCGCAGTCAACCACTGGAAATACCGCAGGCTGTTGTTCAAGAAGGCATACGGGCTTTATGGCTTGTTCCAGATGCCAATCAATGTGCTCAGCATTTTCCTTTTGCTCCTTACCGTAACCCTTGTGGCATATGGCACTCTTGGCAACCTTTACGAGACGCTTTACAGGAGCCTGACAATCAAGGGATATTTTTTCAATTACATCCTTGACTTTCCTGGCTTCAAGAAGCTCCTGCTCGCTCAGAACGTGCAGGTCACAATACCCATTGTGCTGGGGATTGCGCTTGGGCTTTATTTGACATACCTGGCGCATCGCGAATTCAATGAACGCTTCCTCAGGCACGTGCCCCACATTGCACTCTACACATTTATTGCGCCATATGTCACCACCATCCACTGGATTTCAGCAATAGTGCATGAGGCGCTTGGAACAAGGAAAAAATGGTAAGGCGCCAGACATACTTGTCAATGATTTTGCTCCTGATTCTGGTATTCGCAGTTGGAATAATCGTCGGCAGGAGCATGAGTAATTCCGAGCTCTCTGATGTCAATAACTTCATAAAACAAAGCGAGCTGACGACAGAATCCTATTTGATTGAGCAGGAATTGTTTTCAGGGATGGAAAAAAACTGCGACCTTGCAAAGCTAAGGCTTTCTGCGCTGTCAAGCGAGCTTTGGCAGCTTGGCAAGATGCTTGGTTCTGAAACAGCAAAACAGGACCTTGGAGAGGCTAATTATAACTTCCTGAAGCGCAAATTCCACCTGATGCAGATAAAGACTTACACGCTTTACCATAGGCTTAAGCAGGACTGTGCTGTTGAAGTGCCGGTCCTGCTGTTTTATTACAGCCAGAATGATGCAAAATCCCAGGAGCAGGGGGTCATACTTGACAGGCTTGTCGGTGAATTTGATGCCAAGGTCTTTGCCATTGAATACAACTATTCCCCTGAGCTCAGGTTCCTTGAGGAGTATTACGACATTGCAGGAACGCCTTCTGTTGTCGTGGACTTTGGCACTGTGCGCAAGGGCCTCACACCATATGATGAACTCGCGGCGCTGGTCCGCAAGGAGTAGGGATGGTGCGGACCAGGATAATTGTCAGCAGCCTCCTCCTGACCATTCTAATCTTTGCGCTTGGCATACTCCTGAATTACAGCCTGGATTTTATGCGGATAGACGCCATTGCAGATGTGATGAGCCAGCATGAGCTGAATACTGCTGCCTACCTCGCAGAGCAGGAGTTCACAGACTCATTTGGAGGAAACAGGTGTGAGGCAATGAATGCCCGCATCGCGCAGCTAAAAGAGGAGATAAAGACTGTTGGCGCAGACCTTGGCAGCTACAGCTCATTCAGTTTTTTCAAGAAAAAGGATTACGACTACCTGAAGCGCAAGTATTTCCTGCTTGAGCTGCGCTTCCTCACGCTTATCGAGCAGCTGAACAATGAGTGCAACCGCCCCTATATCCCGATAATATTCTTTTACAAGATTGATGACGATTTGAGCGAAAGGCAGGGATTTATCCTTGCTGACCTGAGCAAGGACTATGAGCAGGAGGTTGTTGTCCTTTCAATTGACAAGGACTACAAGGATGAGCCGCTTGTCCAGCTCCTTGCAGCCAAGTACAATATCACCACAGCGCCGACAATCATATTTGACAGCCAGAAAAAGGAAGGGCTTGTTTATGCAGGCGAGCTTAATGCAACAATAAGGAATTTGCTCAGGCGCGCAGACCCGTCAGGGCAGGCATATGGCTTCACTTATGTGCTGGACTCTGCCGGAATTGATGCAGATGAATTTGCCAAAAACCTTTCTGAAATGCTTTCAGGAAAAATTTCTGCATATGCACGCGCAGACCTGATGCTGATGCTTGGGAGGATTACTAAGAATGATTCAATGATTTGCGAGAGCCTGCAGTATTATGACCTCGCAGTAAAGGAGACCAAAAATTCAGAAAAGCAGGCGCTCATCTATGAAACAATTGCATCAATTGACTGCGGAAGAAACAAAAAAGCATTTTTGCTTGAGGCTGCAAGGCTTTGGAAGTCCCTTAACAACACCGCAAGGGCAAAGCTTGATGAAAGCCTTGCATTGTCAAAAAAAATCAACCTAAAATTTGAAACAGGCAGCATTGAGCCAGAGCTCGCGCAGATGCAGGATGCTTCAGGCATAATCATTGGTGAAACATCCATTGCCATTTATCAGGGCGGCAAAGTCATGACCCAGGCAGACCGCGTGAAAAGGGACTGGCTTGGCCTGCAGGCTGAAAAAGACATCTTCGGCAGCCATGTTCTCACAACATTTTCGGAGAGGCTCTCTTACAACAAGTCAGAGCTCAGGGAAGACATTGGATGGCATGAAGGGGGGCGCATGGAAGAGCTTGCTGCAGCAGGAATAGAGCCTGTTGTTGCCTATGGCGCGCTTGTTGCCAGGCTGAATAACAAATGGTATGCTTCTGATGAGAACGGAGTGTTCAGGTTCGAGGTCCCACTTGACAAATTGCAATACCCAACAACAAGGTTTTTGAGGGAAGACATTGCAGTTATAATGGATACTCACGGAATTAATATGCTTGTTGAGCAGGCAATAAGGAATAATGTATCTGCGGTTATGGGCTGCTGCGACCATCCTGGGAAAATAAAGGCTGCCGCTTATCTTGCAAAGAAAGGAATTCCTGCAATATGCCTGACTGACAAGTATCTCGGCCTTGCATTGGGGCATAACCTCAGCATTGTCGGCAGCCCTCCAATGAAGCGCTTTGGAGACAAAATCATCATTGGCAGCCAGCCTGTTGAGATTTCAGCAAAGGAGCCGGTTGTTGTTATGAATTCAACAGACTTGCCTTATGCGGTTTGGTACTACCAGACTCCTGCAAACTATTTCAGCGCATTGCAGGAATCAATTCCGCTAAATCTTTATTATGTCCAGGTTAATGGCTTCAACCAGATGGAAAAAGTGGTGCAAAAGGCAAAGGAATCAAGGGCAAAAGTCATTGCAGCAAGGGTTTTCAACTCAAATGATTACTCAGTGCTTAAGCAATGGCTCCAGTCATCTCCTGGAAACCGTGCAATACTGTTCCACTCAGCATCATACCCGTATGGTTATTTGCTGCTCAAGGAATTCCCTGGGCAGACAAGCTTTGACGACCCCAATCCGAGGTATGCCAGATGAGCGTGCAAAGCCATTTGAGGCAGAATTTGACTTTTTATTCAGTGATTTTTGTTGCTGCATTGGCGCGCCTGCTTTACCTATTTGACTGGCATGAAATCTGGTGGGACTCAGGGGTTTATTTCGGAATGGCAAAGTACTTGTGGTCTGCGGGAAATTCAGGGCTTTGGGAGCCGATAAGGCCTGTATTGTGGCCCTTTGTTATTGGCGCGGGCTGGGTGCTTAATATCAGCATTGTCTGGTTTGCGAGGATTTTGGAATTCCTGCTTTCCCTTATTTCGATTGCGCTTGTTTATGGAATAGCAAAAAGGGTTTTTTCCAAGCGCGCAGCTGTTGTTTCTTCAATAATATGGGCTTTCAGCCAGATTTTATTTTACCTCGGGTTTCACGAGTACACGGAAATTCCTGAAATCACTCTTGTGCTCGCGGCAGCGCTTGCCCTTATCAGCGGGCGCTATTGGATTTCAGGAATTTTTGCAGGGCTTGCATTCCTTGACAAATTCCCTGCAGGGATATTCATAGTTATCCTTGGCGCCTGCATCGTCTTTCAAAAGCGCTGGAAAAAGCTTGTGCCGCTCACAATCGGCTTTGTTTTGCCTGTCATTCCTTTCCTTATTTTCAACAAAATGATGTACGGCTCGCTACTAAAGCCTGTAATTGAGGCGCACAAGAGCATACTCTTGGTGGTTGGCTGCAATATCCTGCGCTACAAGCCATGGTACCAGTATTTTGGCTGGATTTTGTTTGACAATATCCTTAACGCGTTTGCAATTGTTGGAATAATTGCTGCCGTGAGAAGCTGGAAAAAGCAGTACATTTTGC
The DNA here is from genome assembly GCA_038884575.1 of Candidatus Woesearchaeota archaeon. Classification (GTDB taxonomy): domain Archaea; phylum Nanobdellota; class Nanobdellia; order Woesearchaeales; family ARS49; genus JAWAAW01. The sequence goes on along the minus strand of JAWABQ010000001.1, from coordinate 74,072 downwards.
CTGCACTTTCTGTTTTGATTCCTTTGGCTTACTACCTGCCTTTGCACTGCCGTGATTACCGCTATCTTCTGCTTTTCCTGCCTTTTGTTGTTCTTTTCACAGGCCACGGCATTGATGCAGTAACAGGTTGGCTGGAAAAAAGAAAGAAAATTGCGAGCTATGTCTGGGTTGTTGTGCTTATTGTTGTTTTTGCCGTTTCTGCAAGTCATGCAGTCATATTTTATCACAGCAACGAGCCGAGGACCCCTGACCCTGCAGCAGAGCGCTACTTCAAATGGCTTGAAGGCAGGCACATTGATGGAGAAATCTGGGCATCAAACCCTGTTGTTGCAGCTTACACAGACCAGAAAATAAGCAAGATTTACTATCCTATTTACGGCCGTGAGACAGCAGCAGACTTCAACAGGTACCTGATGGAAAATTCAGAAAAAGTTGGCGCTGTGCTGCTTGACAACTGCGGCGGCGGCCTTGTCTGCTCGCCTGATGATGAGCAATGCCCTGTTGAGATTGAGAAGATGCGTGCATTCCTGAATGAGAATTTCAGGCAGGTTTTCTTTGACCAGTCAGGCCAGTGCTGGTATTCGATTTATGCCCGCTAGCGCTTAAGGTTTATTATGTCGCCTATTGTCATTCCTTCAGGTCGCTTTTCCTTTCCTTCGCTGGCAACCACGCCTTCCTCGCGGACTTCAACAAGGATTATGCGGAGTATTTTTTCCATCTTGCGCGCCATGTCTATCGGCGGCTCAAAATGCCCTGTTTCCATCTTATGTATCAGGGATTCCTTTACTGCAACCAGTTTTGCAAAGTCCTTCTGCGTCATGCCCAGCTTTTCCCTTGCTGCCTTTATGCGCTGGCCGTAATCGCTTACGACCTGCTCGACCTGGGCAGGCTCGCTTTTTGCAGCAGGCTTTGCGCTTGCAGAAAGCTTTACTTTCTTCAGGATTTTTCCAAACCTTCCGCAGGCTGCGCAGACGCGTAGCTGGCTTCCTTCAATCATTGCTGTGAAAAGCTCTGTATCCTTGCCGCACATTTCGCAATTCATGCAATTGGCTCATTTTCACAGGTTTAAATAAATTTCCGTTTTTTAACTCGGAAAGCCGGACAGTGACTATTCGGCAGTAGTCCTATTAGCTTTTAAAAGAAAATAGCTCGGATTCAGGCATGGCAACAGCGGAAGCCCTGCGCGAGCACATAATGGAGGCTATTGCACGCGGGGCGCAGCGAAAAGACCTTGAGAAGCTTCTTGTGGCAGCAGGCTGGCCAAAGGAGGCTGTTGAGGAATACCTCGGCGAGGCCCAGGCGGCAGTTATGCCGAAAGGTCCTGCTCTTGTAAGGATGCGGGGTGTTACAAAGCGCTTTGGCGAGAATTTAGTACTTGACCATATTGACCTTGAGATTCCGCCAGGGGAGCTTTTCGGGATTATCGGGCTTAGCGGTGTTGGAAAAACCACTCTCCTTAACACTCTGGTTGGATTCATAGAGCCTGATGAGGGTGAGGTTTCGCTCCAGCTTCCTGACAAGACAGAAGTGCCTGTGCTAAAGGCAAAAGAAATTGCCAAGAGGATGTTTGGGTTTGCAGCACAGGTGCCTTCATTCTACGGCAAGCTTACTGTGCGCGAGAACATTGAGCATTTTGCCTCGCTTTACAATATTCCGCCAGGGGAGCGGATTTCAAAGTGCGACAGCCTCCTGAAGCTTGTCGGGCTGTGGAATGCGCAGCATACGCTTTCGCAAAACCTTTCAGGAGGGATGCAGAAGCGCCTTGACATTGCTTGCGCAATAGTGCACGACCCCTCAATCCTGATACTTGACGAGCCCACTGCAGACCTTGACCCAATCATCCGCAACCAGATTTGGGATTTGATAAGCCGCATCAACAAGGAGGGCACCACCATTATTGTTGCTTCCCATGTTGTTTCAGAGCTTGAGAAGTACTGCAGCAGGATTGCAATACTCAGGAACCAGAAAATCACAGAGGAAGGCACAACAACGCAGTTGCGTGATATTTACTCCAAGAGATACGTGATTTTCATCGGGACTGCGCAGGGGGAATACTCCCCGCTAAAGGCATTCTGCAGCAAAAAGCGCATGCTTTATTCGGATGCAGCTGAAAAAGAGGGCTATTTTGTTGTGCAGACATCGCAGCCAAGGGAGGCGCTTAAGGAACTGCTCAGCTTCCTGGCAAAAAGCAAGATCGCTGTCACGTATGTGAATGTTGACAGGCCTTCAATAGCAGAGGTATTTGAGTCGCTTGTGAAAGATGGCACCCACCCGCTCCACTGAAATGACCCGCAGGGGGATTGAAAACCTTGTTGTTCTGGTACAGAAAAACCTAAAGCTCCTTGTCAGGGCAAGGGCGTCAGCGCTCGTTGTGATACTTGGGCCATTGCTTATAATCTTCCTGGCAGGGCTTGCATTCGATAATACCAGCCTTTATGCAGTCAGGATAGGCACGCATTCGCCAGCCTACAACGACCTGTCAAACTCATTCATTGAGAAGCTTTCTGAGAAGCAGTTCAAGATAACGCGCTATCCGACAGAAGAGCTTTGCATACAGGGAATAAGGCGTGGCGAAACACACACATGCATTATGTTCCCGCCGGACTTTACAATAGGCAAAAACGGCTCGAACGAAATAAAATTCGCTGTTGACTATTCGCAGATTAACCTTGTATGGACAATCCTCAATGTTATGACTACAAGCATTTCTGCGCGCACAACAGAGCTGAGCAAAAACCTTACTGCAATCCTTGTGCATGCTGTTGATTTTACCAGGACTGCTGTGAAGGACAGGAGGCAGAACCTTGTTGCACTTACCACGGAGAATGATGAAATCGGCCAGAGGCTTGCAAACATACAGGCAGAGCTGCTTGAGGTTGAGCTCGGGCTTGACCCTGGGGAGTTTGGGATTTCAAACCTGACAAGCTCCAAGAGCATTGTCAAGCACTGGGTTGACAATTCGCTCAGCCTTGGGAAGAGCTCGCTTGATGAGGCTCAGCATTTCATCAATGCCGTCGATGACCTCGTGAAGAAAAGCCCTGCGGGCCAGCAGGTGGGCAGCAGCCTGGCATCTTCCCTGCAGGCAAGCGTTATTGAAATTGCCGAGCTAAGGGACAGGCTTACCAAGACAGAGGAGATAATGCAGGGCGAATATGAGCAGCTTAGCAGCCTGATCGACCACATCGCAGGCAGGATTACGCAGACAAAGGCGCAGATTGACCTTGCAGTTGATGCAAAGGTGTTTACCCTTGACGAAATCAGCATTATCAACAAGCTGCTTGACCAGGCGCTGCTTAACATCCTCACGCTTCAAAAATCGCTTAATGAGATTGACAAGATAATCGGCGCAATCCAGGTGACAGACCCGCAGGCAATAGTCCAGCCTGTGCAGACAACAATAGTCCCTGTTGTTGCAGAAAAAAGCTACCTGAACTATATCTTCCCAACGCTTATCGCGCTTGTCATGCTGTTCACTGCGCTGCTTCTTGCGCCGACGCTGATATTGTTTGAGCGCAACTCGCCTGCTTATTTCCGCAATTTCATGACCCCGACAAGCGACATTGTTTTCATGGGCTCTGTGTTTGCGACCACTGCATTCCTGCTTGTTGTCCAGCTCCTGATAATACTTGCAATCGCAGGCGTATTCTTCACCCAGATATTGAATGCCTTTGCCTATACCCTTGTTGTGCTTGCGCTGATGATGACACTCTACATCTGCCTTGGCATGATTATCGGATACCTTTTCAACTCAGAGTCGACGGCAATGCTTGCATCCATGGCATTTGGGAGCATACTCCTTTTCATTTCTGACATTATCATTCCGCTTGAAAGTATGCCTGCGGCAGTAATGGCTGTCGCAAAGTTTAACCCGCTGGTTATTGGAAGCGACCTTTTGCGCCGAACAATACTATTCAATGCCTCATTAAGTGAAATCTGGGCAAACCTTGTGCTTCTTGCAGTATTTGCAATTGTTTCAATAGGGCTTGTCCTCCTTGCTTATTTCGGCCTGAAGAACAAGGCATTCTCAAAATACCTTGCCAAGTCAGCCCCAAAGAAAGAGCCGTTGCAGTGAGCAAAAGTATTTAAACTGCACGTGGTGAGTTCTTGCTATGGCTCTGAAAGTCTTTAATACGCTGAAAAGGAAAAAGGAGGAGTTTGTCCCTCTTAATCCGCCAAAAGTTGGCTTGTACACCTGCGGGCCGACTGTTTACAATTATCCCCACATCGGCAACTACAGGGCTTATGTTTTTGGCGACCTTTTGAAGCGCTACCTGAAGTACAAAGGGTTTGATGTCACTCACGTAATGAATATTACTGATGTTGATGACAAGACAATTCGCGATTCGCAGAAGCAAAAAGTTTCCCTGAAAGAGTTCACGCAAAAATACGAGAACGCCTTTTTTGAGGACCTTGAAACCCTGAACATTCTGCCTGCAAATGTTTTCTCAAGGGCGACAGAGCACATCAAGGAAATGATTGCGCTTGTACAGAAGCTCATTGACAAGGGATATGCGTACAAGAGCGATGACGGCATATACTATTCAATAAGGAAGTTCAAGAATTATGGCAAATTTGCGCACATAAAGCTTGGAGAGCTTGAGGCAGGCGCTTCAGGCCGCGTAAAGGCTGATGAGTATGCAAAGGAGAATGCGCATGACTTTGCCTTGTGGAAATTCTACACGCCTGAAGACGGCGATGTCTTCTGGGAGGCTCCATTTGGTAAAGGCCGTCCTGGCTGGCACATTGAGTGCTCGGCTATGAGCATGAAATACCTTGGCGAGCAGTTTGACATTCACACGGGCGGGATTGACCTTATCTTCCCCCACCATCAGAATGAGATTGCGCAGAGCGAAGGCGCAACAGGAAAGCAGTTCGTGAAGTACTGGCTGCACAACGAATGGCTCCTTGTTGATGGAAAAAGGATGGGAAAGAGCCTTGGCAATTTTTACAGCCTCAGGGATGTGCTGGATAAGGGCCATGACCCTCTTGCTATACGGTATCTTTACCTTGGCACCCATTACCGCCAGCAGTTTAACTTCACTTTTGCAGGGCTTGATGCTGCAAAGCAGTCATTGAACAGGATATGGGACTGCTATGACAAGCTTTTAGATGTTAGTGCACCAAAGCACAATCCAGAAGTGCACAAACGGATTGAACAGCTAAAGAAGGAATTTACAGATGCAATGGACAATGACCTTGACACGCCGCCCGCGCTTGCCGCGCTGTTTGAGTTTGTCAAGGACATAAATGTCATGATTGCAAATAATTCGCTTAGCGCAGAGGATGGAAATGCATTAAGGGCTGCATTTGAGGATGTTGACAAAGTTTTGGGAATCCTCAAAAAGAAGGAAAAGCCTTTGCCAAAAGAGCTGCAAAAGCTGATTAATGAGCGCGAAAGGGCAAGGGAAGCAAAGGACTGGAAGAAATCAGACGAAATCCGCGACAAGCTTAGGGAAAAGGGGATTATTCTTGAGGATTCACCGCAGGGTGTTAGATGGAAGCGAGCCTGAAGTATTTTCTTGGCAGGTATGCACAGCTGGGTGAGATTGTTCCTGAAAAAATTGAGATAAAGCAGGCAATAAGGGCAAATACTTTGCGCATCCCTGAGGATGTCCTAATAAACCGGCTGAATTCTTTGGGTGTAAAGCTGTCAAAAATATCCTGGCTGCAGCACGGATATTTTGTTGAACACTCAATGTTCTCGCTTGGCGCAAGTGTTGAGTTCCTGCTTGGCTATTTTTACATCCAGGAGGCCGCTGCCCAGCTTCCTGTTGAAGTGCTTGGCCCAAAGCCAGGGGAAATAATACTTGACTGCTGTGCTGCGCCTGGGGGAAAGGCAACCCAGCTCGCGCAGTTGATGCATAACAATGGCGCAGTAATCGCGCTTGAGAAAAAATCACACAGGCTTCTTTCGCTGAGGAACAATATTGAGCGGATGGGCGCATCTAATGTCATTATATATCATCTTGATGCCGTGAAAGCATCGCAGTTGGGCATAAAGTTTGACAAAATTCTTGTTGATGCTCCCTGTTCTGGCAATTACGCAGGGGACAAGGACTGGTTTATCAAAAGGAATATTGAAGATATAAGAAAGAGCTCAAGGTTTCAGCGCGAAATACTTTCTGCATGCCTTGAAATGCTCAAGCCGGGCGGAATTCTGGTTTACAGCGTCTGCACTCTTGAGCCCGAGGAAACAGAGCTGAACATGCAGTGGCTGATTGACAACTGCAATGCAAAGATTGAGCCTGTCAATGTTTCAATCGGCGACAAGGGAATCACACGTGTGTTTGGCCAGGAGCTTCACAAGTCAATTGCAAACTGCAGGCGCTTCTGGCCCCACAAGACAGGAACAGAGGGGTTTTTCATTGCAAAGGTGCGAAAATGAAAGCTTTTATTGAACAGTTCACAAAGCAGCAATTGTTTGATGATTCAGATGTCAAAAGTATGGGCAATGACTTCTTCCTTGTAAAGCCGGAAATCGCATCCATCATGAAAAAAATCAGGCTTCCGCCATTAAGCGCAGGGCTTTACCTTGGCAGGTTTCAGGAGAAAACAGCAAAGCCATCGCTTGATTTGCTGCAAATGCTTTCAAAAACCAGTGCGAAAAAGGTCTGGCTGAATGAAAAAGGGGTTTGGATGTTTGTGTGCAGGCGCCCTGCTCTTGCACAAAGCGTTGTCAAAACAAATGCAAACCAGGGAGATCTTGTGCTTGTGCTTACAGAGCGCGATGAATGCATTGGTTATGGCATTTTTGATGGAAAAGGCGTCAAGAACTATTATGACATTGGAGATTTCTTGAGAAGAGAAAGAAGGGCAAAACGTTTTTAAATAGGGTGGCTGTCCTTCGTCGTTATGGCAGAGCGCTATGATGCTAAGGTTGAGGAGCCCAAGTGGATGCAGTACTGGGAAAAGGAAAACGTATTTGCCTTTAACCCTGATGCAAAAGGCGAGGTCTTCAGTATAGACACCCCTCCGCCGACGGTTTCTGGAAAAATGCATATTGGCCATGCGTGCAGCTATGTTCACAAGGATATAATCGCCCGTTACAAGCGCCTGCGCGGCTTTAACATCTTTTATCCATTCGGCACAGATGACAATGGCCTCCCAACAGAGCGCCTTGTTGAGAAGCTGAAGAATGTAAAGGGTGCTGCAATGGAAAGGCAGGCATTTATCAAGCTTTGCGAGGACACGCTGAAGGAGATACGTCCTGCATTTGTTTCTGACTTTAAACGTGTTGGGCTGAGCTGCGACTTCAGCCTGTTTTACAGCACAATAAATGAGCACTGCAGGAGGATTTCGCAGTGGTCTTTCCTGGAACTTCAGAAGATGGGTAGGGCGTACCGCAAGGAGGCTCCTGCATTGTGGTGCCCCCTTTGCGGCACAGCAATCTCGCAGGTTGAGTGCAGGGATGAGGAAAAGAACAGCACGTTCAATGATGTCGTTTTCAAGGCAGATGGCAAGGATTTAGTAATTGCAACAACAAGGCCTGAGCTTCTTCCTGCCTGTGTTGCAGTATTTGCCCATCCTGATGATGAAAGGTACAAAAAATTGTTTGGCAAAAAGGCAAAAGTGCCTTTGTTTGACTTCGAGGTTCCAATTATCGCAGATGAGCGTGCAGACCCAAAGAAAGGCACAGGGATTGTGATGTGTTGCACATTCGGTGACACAACAGACATTGCGTGGTATCTTGCTCACAAGCTTCCGCTCAAGCAGGCAATTGACAAAAATGGCAGCATGGCTGAAATTGCCGGAAAGTACAAGGGAATGCATTTGCACAAGGCGCGCAAGGCTATTATTGATGATTTGAAGGCAGCAGGGTTGTTGAAAACGCAAAAGCCGATCATACACGAAGTTAAGGTGCACGAGCGTTGCGGTACTGAAATCGAAATTATTAATAGCAAGCAGTGGTTTATCAAGTACTTGGATCTTCGCGAGGACATGCTCAGATGGGGTTCAGAGCTCAAGTGGCATCCTGAATTCATGAAGCACCGTTTTGACAACTGGGTGAAGGGCCTGCAGTGGGACTGGCTTATCTCGCGGCAGAGGTTCTTTGGAGTTCCTTTCCCTGTATGGTATTGCTCAAAATGTGATGAGCCTGTTTTTGCTGATGAAAAAAATCTTCCTGTTGACCCATTGAAGGACAAGGCTCCGGCAAAAGCCTGCCCGAAATGCAGGAACACGTCATTTGTTCCTGAAAAAGACGTGCTTGACACGTGGGCCACTTCAAGCATGACTCCTCAGCTTGCAGTCCAGCTTGTTCCGGAGAAATATCACAAAAAAATTTTTCCGATGAGCTTGAGGCCGCAAGCCCATGATATCATCACTTTCTGGCTTTTCAACACGCTCATCAAGAGCCGTTTGCATTACAAGTGCAACCCGTGGAAGGAAGTCATGATTTCAGGATATGTGCTTGACCCCCTTGGCGAAAAGATGAGCAAGAGCAAGGGCAATATTGTGGAGCCACAGACAATCCTTGCGAAATACAGCGCTGATGCCCTTCGCTACTGGGCAGGCAGCTGCAAGCTCGGGGAGGATATTGCCTACCAGGAGAAGGAGCTTATTACAGGCGACAAGTTTGTCACGAAATTCTGGAATGCTGCAAAGTTTGCAGCAATGCACCTGAAAGGCGCTGACATTAAGGCTCTTGCAAAGAAAGAGCCCACTGCAGAGATTGACAAGTGGATTCAGCACAGGCTTGCAGAAACAATTGAGCAGGCAACTGCGCACTTTGATGCTTATGAGTACTCAAGGGCAAAGGAAGTTATTGAGAAGTTCTTCTGGAGTGATTTCTGCGACAATTACCTGGAGCTTTCAAAGCAGAGATTGTATGAGCCAAAGAAGCCAGAGGACAAGGAAAGTGCGCAGATTATGGTTGCAAAGTGCCTGAGCGCGCTTGTCAGGCTGTTTGCGCCATTCACACCATTCATAACAGAGGAGGTTTATCATGCCTATTTGCATGCTTCAGAGGGTTTCCCAAGTGTCCATGTTTCAGGGTGGCCAAAAGCGCCGAAGAAATACGAGGATGCAGGAAAGGTCGGCGCGGTTGTTGTTGCAGTCCTTGGCGCAGTGAGGAGGAAAAAGTCGGAGAAAAAGCTCTCGATGAAGGCGCCTGTCAAAAAAATAATTGTTGAGAGTGAAGTTGACATTGCGCCTGCGCTTGCTGATTTGCAGTCAACAGCCTGCGCCCAGAAGATAGAAAGGGGCAAAGGCAAGGAGGAGATTTCAAAGGGAATTAGGGCGACAATAGAATTCTAGCTAAAATTCAGTCTTAAGGAGTCTCATCTGCTGCTCAAGGTCATAATAGCTTATGTTCTTCCGCTTTGCATTCCTTATTTTTTCCCTTAGCGCAGCAAGGAATTTTGCAAGCTTTTCCTGCACTAGTTCCTCATCCTGCATCCACTTTATGTGCACAACCCCTGCCAATGGGTCATCGTCATAGCTTGGTCCTGATGAATGCGCTTTCTTGAGCTTGTCCCTGACTTCCCTTATTATTTCGTCAGCCTGGTGCACTGGGTCTTCAAGCCTCATTTGCTTTATCATCTGCTTGTCCCTGCCGTCATTCAGGACAACCCTTACTTCAAGGTGCTCATCGCGGGCATTAAACGCTGCAACATCAGCGCTTACAAACTTTACTGCGACAGATTTCATATGGGAATGAGACAATGGATGAATTTTTAAAGATTGCTAATTGGGCGCTTACAGCGCAGTGACCAACCATAAGCATTTTAAACACATAAATAGTATTGTTGTAATATGGGGGAGAGCAGGTTATGGATACATCACCACAGGCCAAGCACTTTGAAGTCTGTCCCCCAGCCTGAGGGGATAATAAAGCTTGCGCAGTTCGTGAATACGTTTTCAAAGCAGAAAAAGAAGGCAATGCTCCTTTATGGTCCTTCCGGCACTGGCAAAAGCTGCGCAGTGCATGCACTGGCAAGGGACCTGAACTGGGAAATCGTTGAGGTAAATGCATCTGATGTCAGGAATGAGGAGCAGATAAATGAAAGGCTTGGGAACGCGTTAAAGCAGCGCTCATTGTTCTTTGCGGGAAAGCTCATCCTTGTCGATGAGATTGATGGAGTCTCTGGGACGGATGACAGGGGAGGAATCACTGCGCTTGTGGACCTGATTGCAAAAACAAGATTTCCAATAATAATGACAGCGCAGGACCCCTGGGACAAGAAATTCTCAGCCTTGAGGAGCAAGTCTGTGCTTGTTGAGTTTCCTTCCCTGCCGGCAGACTCAATTGTTTCTGTGCTTCAGGAGATTTGCTCAAAGGAAAAGGTCATGGCAGAGCAGCCTGCAGTCAAGGCAATAGCAAGGCGGTCAGGCGGGGACATGCGCTCTGCAATCAATGACCTGCAGCTGCTTTCAGAGGGCTCAGGAAAGCTGACACAGGATTCGCTTGCTGTGCTTGGTGAAAGGAATAGGCTTGAGCAGATTGAGACTGCATTGGTCAAGGTTTTCAAGAACTCAGACCCATTGCTTGCATTGGGCGCTTTTGACCAGACAGACACTGACATTGACGAGATTTTCCTTTGGCTTGACCACAACCTTGCAAGGGAATATGAGAATCCGAAAGACAGGGTGCGGGCTTATGACATCCTGAGCAGGGCAGATGTTTTCCGCGGAAGAATAAGGAGGCAGCAGCACTGGCGCTTCCTCAGCCACATTTTTGAGCTGCTTACTGCAGGAATTGCTGTTGCAAAAGATGCCAAGTCAAAGAACCCGCCAAAGTATGAGCGGTCATCAAGGCTGCTCAAGATTTGGATGGCTAACATGAAGTACAGCAAGCGCAAGGCAATAGCGCAGAAGATTGCAGACGCAACGCACTCTTCAAGCAAAACAGCACTACACCACACCCTTCCAGCGCTTCAGGTAGTTATCAGGAATAACCAGGAGCAGGAAAAGATTCTTGCAGAAGAGCTTGACTTGGACGATGAGGAAGTTGAGTGGCTGAAGAAGTAAGCTTTTTAAGCAACCCTTCTCCCTGAGGCGGTTATGAGCAAATACGATGATGTTGTCAACTGGGCATTGCGCAGGGGCATATTCTTCCCCGCGAGCGAGATTTATGCAAATGCCCCTGCAGGATTTTATGACTTCGGCCCTTACGGCGCGGCAATAAGAAGAAGAATCATTGATGTTTGGCGAAAGGAGCTTGTTCAGAAGACCGGAATGCTTGAGATTTACGGCTGCCAGATAATGCCTGCTGATGTTTTCAAGAGCTCAGGACACCTTGCCTCTTTCAACGACCCTGTCACGCAGTGCGCAAAATGCAATACAATCCACCGCGCAGACAAACTGCTCGAGGACGCGACAGGGGAGCATTTTCCAGAGGCAATGAGCAATGAGCAGTTTGACAAGGAAATTCAGTCCCACAAGCTTGCCTGCCCAAAATGCAAGGGCGCTCTCAGCCCTGTAAGGCGGTTTAACATGATGGTCCGCACAGAAGTCGGTGTTTCGACAAAGGCAGACACTTATTTGCGGCCAGAAACCTGCCAGAGCATATTCTGCGACTGGCAGAGGCTGATGAAAACAATGCGCATCAAGCTTCCGCAGGGAATCGCGCAGGTCGGAAGGTCTTTCAGGAATGAAATTTCCCCGCGCCAGACTCTGCTAAGGCAGGTTGAGTTTTCGCAGATGGAGGCAGAGGTTTTCTTTGACCCTGCATCCATAAACGAGGTTGAGGGGTTTGATGAAATAAAAGACCACCCAATACAGGTTATGCGCATTGGCTCTGAAAAAATAGAGCCAATATTTGCGCGCTCGCTGGTGGATAAGGGCGTTGTATCAGGGAAAATGATTGCATACTTCATGGCGCATACACAGCGCTTCTTTGAATCACTGGGCATTCCAAGGGAAAAGATGAGGTTTAGGGAGGTTGGCAGTGATGAAAGGCCGTTCTACAGCAAGGAAACCTGGGACTTTGAGGTCGAAACCTCGCTGGGCTGGGTTGAGCTTGTGGCAAACAACAACCGCACTGATTATGACATAAAAGGCCACGCAGCAGGAAGCAAGCAGGCACTTGAATATGTTTACCCTGATGGTAAAAAGATTATTCCGCACATTTGGGAAATTTCAATAGGCCTGGACAGGACGTTCTATGCGGCAATTGAGCATGCTTACCGCGAGGAGGAAAAGAACGGTGAAAAGCGCATAGTGCTTGGCATAAAGCCCCAGCTTGCGCCATTGACTGTTGCAGTATTCCCTTTGCTGAGCAACAAGGAAGAGCTGAAGAAAAAGGCTTGCGAGGTTTACTCAGTCCTGCAGTGCTTTGATGCATTCTATGATGAGTCAGGAAGCATCGGAAAGCGCTATGCAAGGATGGACGAGGTTGGTTGCCCATGGGCTGTCACGATTGACTTTGACTCTTTGAAGAATGAGGACGTGACCCTGCGCGACCGCGATACAACAGAGCAGAAGCGCGTAAAGATAAAGGATTTGAAGAACGCGATTTACGAGCTTTATACAGGGCAGAAGCAGTTCAGCCAGATTTGAAGCAAAAGACTTTTAAAGCCCTTATTTATCGAATGTTTATCAACGGGAACGTAGTTTAGCCTGGGAGAACACACCGCTGAAGCCGGTGGAATCGTCGGTTCAAATCCGGCCGTTCCCATATTTTTTCTTGTCAGCCAAAAGTCCCGCTGACTTCAACTATCTTGCCTGCGATGAGGTTGAAAATTATCATCATCACAAAGCTGAGGCCGCAGTAGAGGATTGTGCTTTTTATCAGGTTGTTCCCAAGGCTGTAGCGCTCCTGAAGCTTGTCAGCGCCGTTCTCAATTCCGTTTGCCATTATCGTGAGGATGTAGATTATCTCAAAGACATAAACGCCGACAACAAGCTGGAAGTAATAAGTGGGGATTCCAATGCTGAACATGTCTGCGATGTCGCTTATCCTCGCCGACAGCTCTGAGCTTGCCGTAAGCTCAATGCTTGTTTGCAGCTTCCCAAGGATGTATGTTATCATGCTTGTTATTGCAATAACAATCCCTGCTATTGCCGGAGTCAGGAAGCTGATTTGCGATTTCATGTCTGAAATCACGTCTGCCATCAGGTCCCTGAGGCGCTCATTGACCTTGTGGATTTCCTTTATGTACCTTGAGATGTTCAGCAATGCCTGCCCAGCGATTATTGGTCCCTTTTTTATGCCCTCGACAAGCACTTTCATTGAGCTTTGGATTATGTTGCTCGGGAAGTAGACAAGGGCGCCTGTGCGCGGGTTGAACAAGGCATCCTTCACTCCCATTCCCAGCTTTGCTATGTTTGTTGCAACAACCTCAAAAAACCTCCCGCTTACAGTGTCAGGCATCACAGTTGCGACTTTTGAGAATGCGATCTCTGCAGGCACGCCGTCTCCAAGCCTGTTTCCCAGCTGGAACAATGCGCTTGCGAACTCGTCCTCAAGCTTTTTTGCCTGCTCCCTTATCTTGATTACATTCTGGGACCTGAGCATGAAGTAAAGCCCTATCCCGAATGCCAGCGTGAGCGGGAATGCAAGGCTCAGGAGCGATGCGCCCATTCCGAACGGTCCGATAATCTCGCCTGTCTTTGGGTGCGTGCGGTATTCGAGCAGTTTCCAGTTGAACGGCAGGGCAAAGTCATAGCTTGGGTCAGGCTGGATTGCGTGCAGGATTACAGGAAGCAGCGCGGCAAAAAGGAACAGGCCGCCAACCAGCGCGCAGATGAATATGGGATGTATTTGCAGCTCTGTTTTTCCAACCTTTATGATTATGTTGCGGTATTTTTTCAGCGCAGGGTTTATTTCCGCAAGGTCTGTGTCCCCGTAGCCTGTTGGGCGCTTGCTTAGTATGTTCCTGCCAAGGACATAGACAACAAGAGGCAGGATTATGTTGTAAAGCGTTGCGATGTGGTACCATTTGACATCGCCCATGAAGCTGACAACAAGCGGCAGGATTACCAGACCGAGTATGGGCAGGATTACGCCAAGCATGTGCAGCATTGTGATTGGCCCTTTGAGGTTCTGGGCATAGTGCAGCATCCTTTCGTATGTCTCCTCAAGTATGACATCAAGCGACTTGTCAAGCAGCAAAAGCCTCCTGTCCTCTGATGTCTCGTAAAGCGAGCTTACGATGAGGTGGAATGATTCCACAAACTCATTGTTCCACTTCCTCCACGATTCAAGGTACATCTCAAGGCTTTCCTTCACGCTCTCATACTTCTGGGTTTCAACATCCCAGAGCACTTTTTTCAGGTCAAGGGCAAGCGGAGGGGTCAAATGCTCTGATGCAAACTCTATTGCGAGCTCAAGGTTGCTTGTGTGGCGCATGTATGTCACAACATAGAATATGCAGAGCACCATCTGGTTGCTTGCCTTCATGCGCCAGTTGTTGGCAAGGAATATAGGGTATTTGCCTAACACAGCCATCAGGGCAACCCCTGAAGCAAGGAAAAATATGGTGAAGAACAGCGAGGTTTCAAATGCAAGGCTGAGCACGCAGCCAAGTATCATGTATGCGAGCGGGAACAGGGTGCTGAATGCAATGACGCTTGCAGGGGTGATGCCCAGGTGTGCAATGTCAATTGACTCCTGCAGCTGGCCTGCTCGCTTTGGGTCCACCTGTATCTTGAGGATTTTTCCTGCCAGCGTGCACCCTTTTTCATAAAGGCTCGCATGTGCGGCAATTGATTCCTGCCTGAATGCAGTGTATTCCCTGCTTACAACAGGCAGCGGCTCGACTGCAGAAAGCTCAAGCTGCTTCTGTAGCCTTTCCTTGTATTTTTGTACAAGGTCTGCCGGAATTGTTGGATTGCTCATTGGAGAAGCACCGGCTTCCTTGCTGCGCGCTTGAGCCATTCAGACCATTCTGCAAATATTTTCTTGCTGTCGAGCGCACCGACCTCATCCCTCACCTGCTCGCTGATGCGGTGGAACTCGTCATTTGCCAGGACTGTGAAGCTTGCCTCAAGCAGTTCTGGTTTTTTGAGCTTGTCTGCAGTGCTGACCAGCTCTTGCTTAATGTTTGCGCGCAGCAGTATGTTGTCCCAGACAGCGTCCCAGTTGCCCGCCCATTCCCTTACAGAGCCTGCAACAGCCTTGATGACATCACAGTCGCCTGCGAGAAGGTCGCGGCTTGGCTGGAGGGCATCCTCCTTGCTGTCATACTTCATCAAATCAACAAACCCATTCTCTCTCAGCGGGTCCTCCTCCCATTTCTTCCTCACTTCTGTAATCTGTGTTATCCTCCTAAACCTGTGGAGCCCGTCAGGCGAGCGCACAGGGTTTGCCACAATGATCACATCTGTTGCCTTGAACGATGTCCTTGGCACCCCAAGGTCATTTACAACCCTGTCGAACACGCCATAAGGGGAGTCTCCATGGATTGTTCCCGCAACAACATTTGCGAGGGCGCCTACGCGCATTGCCTCGTACAAAGCCTTTGCCTCAACGCTCCTGACCTCTCCGACTATCAGCGAGGAATCGCCGAGGCGCAGTGTGGTCCTTATACCCTCGTCAGCGCTCACTTCTGTTGTGCCCCTTGTGAGCGCGCTTGCGACTTTCATGCTCTGGATGTTGTAATTGAGCTTTCTCAGCGCATCAACAGGGAGTTCAAGCGTGTCCTCAATCGTCACAATCCTGCCTTTGCGCATTATTTCAGCCATCACAGAGCCGAGCACAGATGTCTTTCCTGCGCTCCTTGTGCCTGCAACAAGCATTGTCCTTGAGCCGTCAATAAGGAAGCTGATTATTCCTGCTGCTAGCGGGGTCATCATCCTGTTCTTGATGAACAGCGGGAGGGTCCATGGCTTGTCCCTGTGCCTCCTTAGAGCGTATGCAAGGCCTGTCGGGTTGAGCGGCGAGGTTATTGACGCGACCCTTGCGCGCGCTGTCGGCAGCACAAGCTCTGTGTCAAGTATCGGGTTTGCCTCATCAAGAGGTCTTCCTGAAATCATCCTGAGCTTTGAGGCCCAGCTTTCAGCTTCTGTTACTGTTGGTATTATGTTTGTCATGCAGTCGCCATATTCCCCGTGTACAATGAACATAGGAGTGCGGCCCATTGGGCTGTTTATTGTGATGTCCTGCACCTGCTCGTCCTCAAGCAGAACTTCAATGAGCCCGAATCCGACAGTGTACCTAACAAGTATTTTTGTGAGCTCGTCAAGCTCTTTTTCCCTGAGCCTGATTCCGCGGTAACCGGCGAGCTCTTCAAGAAGGTCTGAGCCCACATTTGTGAATACTTGCCTCATCCTCTCAGGGTCTACAAACTCGCTCCTTTTCGGTTTGTGCTCAGAGAGTATTTTCCTTGCCGCGTCAAGCAGCTCGTATTTTTCCTCATTCAGCCTGAACTCTGGCGGTGAGAGGTGGTAAAGGTACTGTACTGTTGCGGGGATTGAGAATATGGTGACCTCGCTCCCTCCCACTGTGTACCCTCCTATTTCCTCGCCTTCTGCAGGGTAGCTTGCCTGCAGCTTTGTGAACATGAAGTCAGGTTTTACGAGCGGCGAAAGAAACCGCCTGTAAATCCCGCGGTCCCCAATGGTATAACCCGCCAGGGCGGGCTTGGCCAAGGTTACCAGCCGGGTTTTTTCAAGCCGGCTGGCCAGGGTCTCAACCAAGCCCAAGAAAGTTTGGATGCAGGGTACACCTTCTCGAGGTATGGCGCCTTGCTCTAGCTGGGTTCGTTCCCGGCGGGCTATTCGAACCAGCTCCACATAGGCGCCAAGGGGGTCGGATTTCAGAGAACGGTGGATTATGTTTTGGAGCTCTATGTATTTTCCCTCGACAAACCTCCTTGTCAAGGGGTCTGCAAGCATGCCTGCAGAAAGCCTTTCCTTGCTTAGCTGCCTGAATAGCCTTGAAATCTCAAGCAGCATTGATGTCTGGTTGTAATCATACTCATAATCGCGCTTTTGCACCAGCACGAGCTTTGTGGCAGCCCCTGCCTCTGCGAGCGCTTCAATCGCCATTGCCATGACTCTGGGGTCGTCTTCAAGCGACGGGAAGAACGGGCACAGCTCGCAGTCTATCCTGACAATTACATCCTCGCCCTCCCTTACCACCTCACTTGCTCCGCACTGTGCCTCCATCAGTCCTCCTCCTCGCGCAGCCGCTCAAGCGCGACCTCTATCAGGTGCGACTTGTTCCTGTACTTCTTGCTCTCCTTGGTGACCTTTTTGTCTATCCATGCTATCAGGTCTTCCTCTATTGTGGCAGATATCGGTTTTTTCACTCTGGACACGCAGGCAAATATATTATTTTATATATTTTGTGTTTTCTTAACATACTAAATAAGAAAACATATATTTTATAATATAATTAACCACTCCGCAAGAGCACCACAAAGTTAAAGTATATCCTCGCATTTGCGCACACATATGGCAGGCGAAGCTGCATCATACTCAGAACAGGCTGTTTTTGGCGCGATGCCTGCGCCGCCCCCGAAAAAAGGGCTCTTCGGCACGCCAAAGCCAGCCCCAGCGCCTGCGCCCGAGATAACAGGGCTTTCAGAGCAGATTAACGCACTTGCCGCAAGGATGCGGGTTTCTGAGGAGCGATTCAATGAGCTCCGCAAAAAGCTTTTTTTCATAGAGCAGAATATGCTCAGCAACCACAAGAAGGCGCTTTCGGAGATAAAGTCATCCAATGAGGAGATAGACGAGCTCAGGCACAGGCTTGACGAGGTTGGGGAAAGGGTTGTCACGATAATCAAGGAATTGCGGCTCACTGCCAGGAAAAGCGACATGGATGTGATGAAGCGCTACATCGAGCTCTGGGACCCTGTCAAGTTTGTGACTGCGGATTTTGCAGAGAAGATTGCGCGCGAAATTGTTGAGGAAAAGCTGGGAAAAAGCCAGGAGACCAAAACATTTAATAAGTAATCCGGCGAGCAAACAGGTGAAAAGAGGTAAAAAATGGGGCTTTTGGACATTTTCAGGAAGAAGCCTGCTGCAGAAGCAGCTCCGGCTGTAGGTTATCCTGTGCCTATGGGCATGCCTGTTGCAGGACCAATGCCGCCTGAGGTTCCGACAGACCAGGTTCTTTCAATGCAGCAGCAGGGGCTTACAAACAACCAGATAATCCAGACACTGCAGAGGCAGGGATACCAGCCCCAGCAGATTTATGATGCCATGGCGCAGGCAGAGCTCAAGGGCGGTGCAGAGCCGATGCCTGAGGCTCCGAGCGCAGCGCCAGGGGAATTCCCGGCAGCAGGCGGGATGCCCGGCCCGCGGCCAGAGGCTCCCAAGGGATTTGAGGAAATAGCAGAGGCTGTTGTTGAGGAGAAATGGCAGGAGTTCACGCGCGAGCTTGGCAAGATGAATGAGTGGAAGGATGCAACCTCCTCAAGGCTTGACAAGATTGACCAGTTGCTTTCTGACATGAAGTCAGACCTTGACAACCTCCACAAGGCAATAGTCAGCAAGATTTCAGAGTATGACAAAAACCTGCTTGATGTCGGCACTGAAATAAAGGCAATGGAAAAGGTCTTCCAGAAAGTCCTTCCTGAGCTTACAGGCTCTGTGGCTGAGCTTTCAAGGATTACAAAGACAGCAAAGGCAAAGCCTGCTGCGCCTGCCAAAAAGAAATAATCTTGGAATTCTTGAGCTAATCATGTGATGCGAGCTTGTTTATGGTAAACATTGCTATGAGCAGTATCAATGCCAAGCCAAGCACCTTGGGGTGGAATATTGTCGCCCAGAACCCTATCTGCTCGCCAGTGCCAGTTACTGCTGTCACATTCTCGCCTGCTGCAAGGGTTGTGAACTGCTTTTCCTCTGACACAACTGATGTCAGCGAGCCAATCCCTATTATGAGCATCAGCGCAAGCACCCAGTATGCCACTGTGTTGCCGTAGTTTGTCCCTGTTATGACTTCAAGTATTTTCTTTTCCTGGATTCCCATTGCCTGGTACGCAAGCAAGAGCAGAACTGCAAAAATTATGAGTATTATGAACCACGGGGCCATCCTGTTTATTGTCTTGACTGCAATATTGCTGAACAAGGTCATTATTGCAAGCACAAAGGCCAGCAGGAATGCAAGAGCCTGCTTTTCCTTGAACCATTCTGTCCTTGAAAGCACAGCATACACTATCACGAGCACGAACAGGAATGGGAATATTACATCGAACTTCTGCAACAGCCCGATGTCAAGCGGCGTGGCCATTTAGCCGCCCCCGCCGCCTTCCTTCTTGCCGGTCATCCATTCCTTATATTCGCTTTCAGGTACCGGGCCGAGCCAGAATGCATGCGCCTTTCCTGGCGGGCTTGGCTCTCCTGCAAACCAGTAAATCAGCAGCCCAAACACGAGCAATATGACAAGCAATGCCTGTATTGCAGGGTCGATGTACGAAAGCACAGGCAGCGGGAATATTGCGTTTGCAAAGATGAGCAGGAGGATTATGACTGAAACCCCTGCCACCCAGGGCAATACCCCTGCAAACTTGACTTCCTTGCCTGCAACCATTCCCAGAAGCATAAGCACAAGCACGACAACAACCACAAGAAGCGCGACCTCAGGGATTGAGTCATTGATTATGTTGATTACATCAGCCTCTGGAGGATACAGCCCTAATGCATGCGGAATGACCACGAGCAGGGATATTGCAAGTGAAATCACAAGGTTGTATTTTTTGTTTCCTGCGCCAAACAATCCTATCTTTTGCAGCATTGCAAAGAAAATCGTAAACAGCAGCACGAATGGCAGTATTATGTCGCGGACTCCCCAGTAGTCAAGCCAGTACACAAAATTGCTGAAATAGCCCCCTCCTCCCCAGCCGCTCCATCCGCGGTATCCGCCAAAAAATTGGAATAGCACCATTTGACACCTCGTTTATTTGGATTTCTTTTCCTCTTCTTTTTCTCCGCCTTTTGCCATCCAGTACACGAAGACAATAAGGAATATTATTAAAATTATCGATGCTACAGCAGCAGATGTCCAGAACTGGCTCACGTACTCCCAGAATGCGTCAAGCCAGCTTCTTCCTGACTCGTCCCTGATCGCGTCCAAAAATACTATGACTATGCCGATGAACATTATTACCATGAACAGCTTGTTCCACCCTTCTGTGAGGCCTGTCCAGGGCTCTTTTTCCTTGTCTTTCGGCACCCAGAATGTGCCGACAAGCAGCAGGTAAAATACGCCCAGCAGGACAAGGATGATGATGTTGGAGCTGACCCTTGTTATTGTGGCGACAAGCTTGCTTGATGCCACTACCATGAATGCGATGACAAATGCAGCCATTGCATTAAGGTTCTTCTTGGTGTATTCCTTGTCGTCAATCTTTTCTACCCCCAGTATCCTGCTCTTTTCGAATATGGCAAAAGCGATTGTGAATGTCAGGAGGAAAGGCAGCACCACGTCATAAATGCCAATACGCTGGAAGAACAAAAGAACATTTCCTAACACGGTTGGTGCTGCCATACTTTCACTTCTTTTTCTGCGATAACTTTAAATACGTTCCTATATAAAACTTTCGTCGGTGCAAAATGAAGGTTGACAAGAAAGCATTTGCATTAATGCGGAAGCATATGGCAGCCTATGATGCAATGCGCGAGCAAATCATAAGGCTTTCGCGCGACATCCTCGCCCTGAGCAAGAAAACAATTTATTCCCTGCACAGGAATGAGGCAAAAAAAGCCAAAAAACAGCTGGCTGAGGCACAAAAAACAATAGCAAGGCTGGAGAAGCTCATCAAAAAGGACTTGCACCTTGCAACAACAGGCGCATACCTTGAGGCATTGGAGGAATATGTTGAGGCTGCGTGCTATCTGTCCCTGATGGCAAAAAAAGCCCTTCCCCATCCAAAACAGCTCAGGGTGGGCATAGACACTTATCTTATCGGGCTGTGCGACCTTGTTGGCGAGCTTGTCAGAAAGGCGATCAACAGCGCAATAAGGGGCGACAACAGGACAGCGCTTGAAATCCGCGACTTTGTAAGCCAACTGCACCAGGAGCTTGGTCTATTTGACTTCCGGAATTCCCCTGTTAGGAGGAAGTTTGACAGCATAAAGTACGGGCTTGAAAAGCTTGAGGACCTCGCGCTGCAATTAAAGATGAAGAAAAAATAGTTCAAAACCTTTAAATAACAACATCTGTTCGCCTTCTTCTTATGGCATTAAAGCTTTCAAAGAGGATTTTCACAGCAGAAGTGCAGAAAAAGAAGGAAGGAGATGAAGTCATTGTTGCTGGCTTTGCTGCTGATGCAAAGGAAATGGGCAAGATTGCATTCATCACTTTGCGAGACCGCTCAGGAACAGTGCAGATAGTCGCAACCCCTGAGAGCCACCATTTCAATGACATAAAGGGAATAACAAAGGAAAGCGTGATTGCCGTCAAGGGAAAAGTCAAGGCAAGCAAGCTCAAGAGCGGCGCAAAAGAGCTGCAATTGGAAGAGCTTGATGTTATAACTGCTGCGCAGCCAAACCTGCCGATTGATTTCACAGGCAAGATTCCAACCAACCTTGACAAGCGCCTTGACTTCCGTATTCTTGACCTGAGAAACCCGAAAGTCCTTGCGATTTTCAAAATACGCAGCCGTATAAACATGGCAGTAAGGGAATTCCTTATTGGCGAAGGGTTTATTGAAATGCAGACTCCCAAGCTTATCTCTGCAGGGGCGGAAGGGGGTGCAACATTGTTCCCTGTGGTTTATTACAACAAAAAGGCATTCCTGAGCCAGAGCCAGCAATTGTACAAGCAAATGATGCTTGCTGCAGGATTTGAAAAGGTCTTTGAGATTGGTCCAACGTTCCGCGCCGAGAAATCCCACACGACAAGGCATTTGACAGAATTCACCCATTTTGACCTTGAAATGGCTTACATTGATGACGAGGATGATGTTCTGAAGGTCATTGAGCGCATGTTTGTCCACGTGATGAAGGACATTGAGAAAAACTGCAAGGACGAACTTGCATTGCTTGGGCTCAAGCTTGACATTCCAAAATTTCCGTTTCCAAGGGTCACTTACAAGGAGGGTGTTGAGATGCTCAATGCATCCGGCTCAAAGATGAGGCTTGGCGAGGACCTGGGGTCGGAGGATGAAAAGAAGCTCGGAAAGCTTGTTCAAAAGAAGTTTGGCGCGAGCGCTTACTTCCTGACAAAGTTTCCGACAAAAGTCAGGGCGTTCTACATAATGAATGACGGCGAGTACTGCAGGGGATTTGACTTTATGTACCGCGGGCTTGAGCTTGCCTCTGGAGGCCAGCGCGAGCACCGCTATGAGGTCTTGAGGCAGCAGATTAGTGACAAAAAGATGAATCCTGACAATTTTGAGTTCTACCTTGACGCGTTCAAGTACGGCATCCCGCCCCACGGCGGATTTGGCATTGGCATGGACAGGATGGTGCAGACAATATGCCAGCTTGAGAATGTCAGGGAGGCAGTGCTTTTCCCAAGGGACCCTGAGAGATTGGAGCCATGAGCCTGATAGATGAGCTGAAAAAGTTTCTTGACGACAGAAAAATACAGTACAAGTCCGCTGTTCACGAGCCTGTTTACACTTCAGAGCAGGCTGCAAAAGTAAGGAATGAGCCTTTGGAGTCAGGGGCAAAGGCAATGGTTTTCCGCAGCGAGGGAAATTTTTTGATGGTTGTCATTGCAGGAGACAAGAAGATTGATTTCAAGAAAGTAAAAAGCGTGATTAACAGCAGCAGCCTCTCGCTTGCAAGCCCTGAGGAAGTCCTGAAGGTGATGGGCTGCGAAATTGGAAGCGTTCCGCCTTTCGGCAACCTTGTGAACATTCCTGTCTATATGGACAAATCGCTTGAGCGCAGCCCGATTATAAATTTTAATGCAGGCAGGCATGACACGAGCTTCTCAATGAGCCTCGCAGACTACAAGAAATCAGTCAGGCCTGTTGTTGTTGACGTGGCGCAGGCATGACCTGTCGCCGGCAAAGCCGGCGGAGTCGCTGGCGCAACCTTTTTATAGACTCTCCAAACATTGTTTTCTTATCCTGCCCGAGTAGCTCAGCAGGTAGAGCGCCTGGCTGTTATCCTCTGTTGGGAAGAAACCAGGAAGTCGCAGGTTCGAGTCCTGCCTCGGGCGTTATGGATGAGCCTATCGACAAGCTTGCAAAAATAGCAAGACTTGACCTCACAAAAGAGGAGCGTGAGAGGTTTGCAAAGGAATTAGACAGCATTCTGAAGGCATTTGACATAATTTCAAAGGCTCCGACAAAGGGAATCAAGCCTGCAACGCACCCTGTTGTTCTTGCGCCAATGGAAAGAAAGGATATTGTTGCAGAAGGGCTGAGCCGCGATGAGGCATTGAGGAACACAGAGCTTAAGGAGGAAGGGTTTGTCAAGGGCCCGCCGACCAAATGAGCAGCGACATCGTTGACGAGGCAAAAAAGCTTGACGAGCAGTACAACTTTTTCATCACGCTAAAGCATCCGCAGGAAGGGATTCCGATTGCAATAAAGGACAACATCTGCACAAAAGGCATTCCCACGAGCGCAGGCTCAAAAATACTTGAGCCGTACATTCCTGTCTTTGACGCGACAGTGGTTGAGCGCCTGAAAAAGGCAGGTTACAGCGTGCTTGGAAAGACGGCAATGGATGAGTTCGGCTTTGGGACTTTTTCAGCAAATACTTTCCGCGTGCCGAAAAACCCGCATGACCCAAAGCGCTCCTGCGGCGGCTCGTCAGGCGGAAGCGCTGGCTACATTGCCGCATCAAAGCATGCAAAGTTTGCGCTTGCACAGTCGACAGGCGGCTCAATATCAGCTCCTGCTGCATTTTGCGGGGTCGTTGGCCTGACCCCGACTTATGGGCGGGTCTCGCGTTACGGCCTGATTGACTATGCAAACTCACTGGACAAAATCGGCATTGTTGCAAAGACAGTCCGTGATGCGAGCAGGGCATTGGAAATAATTTCAGGACCTGACGGAAAAGACGAGACCTGTCAGGGAAAGCCTTTCAAGGATCCTCCGAAGCTCTCAAAGAAAATCACAATCGGAATCCCGAAAGAATGGCTCCAGCAAAAGATCGACCATGAAGTCAAAAAATGTTTTGATGAGGCAGTCAAAAAGATTGAATCGCTTGGGATGACAATAAAGGAAGTCAGCATTCCATCAACTCCTTATGCGCTCTCGGCGTATTACATCATTGCGCTTGCGGAGGCGTCAACAAACCTTGCCAAATACTGCGGATTAAGGTATGGCTCAACTCTGCCATTGGAAGGCGGCGGGGAGTACTGGGAATATTTTAGCAAAGTCCGCGGAAAATATTTTGGCGATGAGGCAAAGCGAAGGATTCTGCTTGGAACTTTCGTGAGGATGGCGGGGTATTGCGACAAGTATTACATACAAGCCCAGAAAGTCAGGCAGCTTCTCATTGATGACTTCAAGAAGGCATTCAATGAGGTTGATATCATTGCGGCTCCGACAATGCCGATTATTGCGCCGACTTTTGAGGAAATAAAAAAGCTCTCGCCATTGGAAGAGTACTCAATGGATGTTTTGACTGTTCCGGCAAACCTTGCAGGCCTGCCGCAGCTGAGCATTCCCTGCGGAAAGGCAAAAGGAATGCCTGTCGGCCTGCACTTGATGGCAGACCACGGCAATGACGAGCTTTTGGTCCAGGCAGGTGAGGCTTATGGTTAAGATCGGGCTTGAAATCCACTTGCAGCCGAACACAAGGAGCAAATTATTCTGCTCCTGCTCGACAGAAGGGGTTGAGCCGAACACAAAAGTCTGCCAGACCTGCATGGGCATGCCCGGCTCAAAGCCAAGGCTGAACACTGACGCGTTCATTGCCGCACTGAAGCTTGCTTTGGCAATGAACTGCAAAATCCAGAACGTGTCTTATTTTGCGAGAAAGACTTACTTTTATCCTGACCTTCCAAAGGACTTCCAGATAACGCAGTATGACCAGCCGTTTGCCACAGGGGGCGCATTGGAATTAAAGGACAAGAAAATACCGCTGACCAGGATTCACATCGAGGAAGACCCTGCATCACTGAAGCATGTTGAAAGCAAGAAAGGGACAGAATATGTGCTGATTGACTATAACCGCTCAGGAACGCCGTTGTGCGAAATCGTTACCCCTCCTGTTTTTTCAAGCCCTGCAGAAGCCCGCGAATTCCTTGAGGAGCTTATGCGCCTTGCAGACTACATCGGAATTTTTGACGCGCAGGAGGGCAAAATTCGGGCAGACGTGAACGTTTCAATAGAGGGGCACCCGAGGGTTGAGGTCAAGAACATTACAAGCTTCCGTGATGTTGAGCGCGCTGCGCAGTTTGAAATAATCCGCCAGGAAAGCATTGTGGCGCGCGGCGAGCAGGGCATTACAGAGACGCGCGCGTTTGACCAGCGCACAGGCACAACAGACAGTATGAGGCACAAGGAGACAGAGGAGGAATACGGCTACATTCCAGAACCAGACCTTCCGCCTTTGACAGTCACGGATGCACAATTGAAAAAAATAATGTCAGAAATGCCAGAGCCCCCAAGGCAGAGGATTGCGCGCTTTGTCAGGCAGTACAAGATAAAGCAGGAGCAGGCAGAGTCATTGATGTCAGAGCGCGCGCTTGCAGACCAGTTTGAGGGGGTTGTGAAAAAGTCAGACCCTGCGCTCGCGGCAATGTGGTATTCTTACGTGCAGAAAATCCTGAACTTCAATGCCGTCAGGTTTGACAAGACAGGGTTCAGGGCAGAAAACATGATTGAGTTCCTTTCATTGCTTTCATCAGGCGAGGTCTCAAAGCGCGGTGCAGAGCTTCTTCTCCGCGAGCTTGTGATGAAGCCGGAGCCTGCAAGAAAAGCGGCAGAAAGGCTTGGCCTGCTTGCACTCAGCCAGCAAGAGACAAAAGCGCTTGTTGAAAAGGCAGTCAAAGAAAACCCTGCTGCTGTCAATGACATCAAGTCAGGCAAGGAAAAGGCAATGCAGTTCCTTGTAGGGCAGGTAATCAGGGCAAGCAAAGGAAGGGCAAAGGAAAAAGATGTCCTTGAGCTCCTGAAGGCTGCCTTGAAGCAATAGCTTTAAAACGAGCATTATTGGGCGTGCTTATGATGGCGGCAGGGATGGCAATACCTTACATCGCAGAGTTTTCATATCTTGCAATATTTGTTGTAATACTTCTGAACAGCTCAGGATTCCTGCCAATACCTGAGGAAATCATCCTTCTCATAATAGGCTGCCTTGTTTTTGAGAATGTTTTCAGCTTTTGGCCTGCTGTTCTTGTTGCGCTGATCAGCGTTCTTGTTGTTGACAACATTCATTTTTACCTCGCAAGCCACGGCCACAGCATCTTGAGGCGCTTCATCAGCAGGAAATTAATGGCGCGAGTGCAAAAGGCTGTTGACCTGCACGGCCCTTATGCAGTGTTTTTTGCCCGGTTTATTCCTGGCACGCGCGTTGTTACAGCATGGGTTGCAGGAACCTCTGGAATGAGGCAGAAAAAATTCTTTTTTGCAGATTTTTTCAGTGCAGCCATCCAGATAATAGCATTGGTCTGGGTTGGCAAAGCCCTTGGCCCCCAGGTTGAGAAGGCATTCCATTTTGTGTATTCTCTGGATGCCGCAATCCCTATTATTTTAATGATACTTTTTGTGATGTTTGCAATTATTGTCTGCCTTTTCAGGAAAACCATAAGGAATTTTATACTTGAGGTCTCCAAGAGGGATTAATGGCAGAGTTCAGGGGATTAAAGGGGCTTATTGTTTTTTTCCTGATAGCCATGCTCGGGCTTGTAATCCTCATCTTCGTGCTCAACGTGGTTGTCCTGCTAATCCCTGTAACAATAGTGGCTGCAATTATTGCATGGCTTGTCTCGCTTTTTTACAGGAAAAAGCGCAGTAAGCCGGTTGTGCAGGTTTGGATTAAGAAATTTTAAATCCCCAGCAGCTTATCCACATCCTGCGATATTCTTTTTTCAAAGTCAGCAACCTTTTCACCCTCATCCTTTTCCGCGCTGAGGATTCTCATAAGCTCTTTTGCGAGCGCCTCCTCCTTTTCCTTTGGCATTATTTTGAGCTGGCCCGCATGCTTTGCGATGATGCTTTCCTCGATTTCATCAACTGTGCCCTTGCTGACCTTTATTTCCTCAAACTCCCTGCTTCCGAGGCTGTAAGTGTTTTTTTGCACGATGTGCGCGCCCTTGAGCATGCACGAGTCAATCAGCGCGCCAAAGTTTATATCTCCTGGCTTTCCCTGCCTTAATTCCCCGCCAGCCCTGATAAGGACAATTGCATTTTTTACATCTGCCATGTTCAGCCTGTTCTGGATTTCCTTTTCCACTTCTGCAGCAGTCTTGTCTTTTGCATCAACACTTATGCTAACTACGGGATGCAGCAATATTTTTTCATGCCTCACTTTCCCGTTTTCGTAAATGACAAAGCTTCCGCAGCCAAGCTCCTCAAGCTCTGAAAAGCTATTTGGAAACACAGGCCCCGGATAAACAAACATGCCGTAGCCGTCCACGAATTTTTCGCTTACAATGTGTATGTGCCCGCCTGCATAATACGCAAAGCCGCGCGGCATTGAGGACACAGGCACTGCATCAACAGATGAAAGCGAGGGAGGCATCAGCTCTGCAATGGCTGAGTGGAACAGGAAAATCTTTGTGCCCTGCTCTGATTGAAGGCTTTCCTTGTTCAGCTTCTCGTAATAATGCTTTTCCAGCCCTCCCTTCTTGCCGAATATTCCTGTTATCTTTGCCCCTGTCCTTGGGTCGGAAACAAAACCCAGCCTGAGCCTGCCATCAACAGTATCCTCTTTTGCGACATTGACAGCAAGCCCTGCGTGTTCGAGTATGTCTATCATTGTTTTTCCGCTAGGCGAGAAATCATGGGAGCCGGGAATAAGGTAGGCAGAAATGTTTTGGTCCTTAAGCTCCTTCAGCTTTTGCACGCAAATCCTGAGGGCGTCCATTGAAGGCAGGGCTGTGTTGAAGAGGTCTCCTGCAATGAGCACAAAATCGACTTTTTCAGAAATGCATTTGTCAACTGCATAAACAAAGCTCTGCGTGTTCAATTCCCTGAGCTTTGGCTCCCTCCACCCTCCAAGGTGCACGTCTGCAAGATGCGCGAACTTCACAAAACTTTTAGCAAAGAGGTAATTATAAAGATTTGTGTGAAGAAGTTCAATTATGGTTGGTCTCTGTGGCTGTAAGCCACCCAAACTATTTTATATGTATTATTATCTCTCCTTCTTATGGAATACAGGCACAAGAAGAACTGCATTGAAAAGAGGGCGCTTGCCGCTGCAAAAAAGCTTGAAAAGATTCCTGAGCCGACAAAAGAGGAGATTGCAGGGATTTACAAGGAAACGGTTGAGGAGGCAAGGCGCTTGAACAAGATACTTAAGCCTGAATGGTTCGTAAAAGATATTGACAAGCCTGCGAAAAAGGCAAAAATCCCATCCACTCTGCCGAAAAGGCGCAGGAAAAAATAGATTTTTTGGTTGTTACTCGTCGGTAAAACAGACTCTCTCCGACGAAAAGTTTATAAAGGAATAGTATTTTCAGGGCAGATTATCGACGAAATCATTTGTGGGGGGTCATCTGGTTCACCAGGTGGTTTCCAAAAAGGAGGAATCTACAATGGCAGAAAAAGTTGCAAAGGTAGGAGTCAGGAAGGCTGTGGGATACCTGTACTTCGTTGACAAGTCAGGAGACGTCTCACGCGCAAAGATGGCACGCGGCCGAAAGAAGGGCGCGGGCGGAAGGCCTGAGAAGGTCGCAAAGGTCGGAGTCAAGAAGGCAAAGGGATACCTTTACTTCATCGACAAGCACGGCGACATCTCGCGCGCAAAGATGGCACGCGGCGGCAGATAAAAAAGCCGCTTTTTTTCTTTTTATTATATTCTTATTTTGGACTTCCGAAAAGTATAAATAGACAGCGACTCGCCAGTGGGGATAGCAATAGAAACGGCAAAAAACAAGAGAGTGGTTGATTGTGGCATTCAGTTTTGTAAAGCAGATTTTCAACAGGTTCATGAAGGATTTCTTCGGTAGCCGGAAGGACTTGAAGCTTGGCTTGTATGGCCCGCCGAATTCGGGCAAGACGACTTTAGCAAATAAGATATGCCTTGACTGGGTTGGCGAGGAGCTTGGAAAAGTAAGCCCGCTTGCCCATGAGACTCGGGAGATACAGATCAAGGAGCAGGTTTCAATCAAGAGCAAGAATGGCAAGGAGCTGATGTTCAACCTTGTTGACACTCCAGGCATTGCCACGAAGATTGACTACGAGGACTTCCTGAAGGCAGGCATGTCAGAAAGCAAGGCAAAGAAGCGCGCAAGGGAGGCAACAAAGGGAGTTATTGAGTCAATAAAATGGCTGGATGAGATGGATGCTGTTCTTGTCGTGCTTGATGCAACCCAGGACCCTTACTCCCAGGTCAATGTCACAATCATCGGCAACCTGCAGGCAAGGAACATACCTGTCCTGATTGTCGCCAACAAGGTTGACCTCAAGAAGGCCAACATGAAAAAAGTGCAGGCTGCATTCCCGCAGTACGACGTCATTGGAATCTCTGCAAAGTACGGCAGGCACGTCAAGGATTTGTACGAAAAAATTTTCAAGCTGGTGAAATAAGATGGTCACGATACAACTGCTTCCATACACTGAAATCGAGGCGCTCAGTTCAGTCGGAAGGATAAGGAAGCTGCTAAACATTGCAAAGCAGGACAAGATAGTCCTTTTGCAGGGCAGGCTAAGAAAGGATGAGGAGACAGAGCTCATAAAGGTGACAATGGAGGAGATAAACAAGGAATTCAAGGGCATTGAGCTCGCAGTAATCAACCCAAACGCTGCAAACCTGACAGGGCTGCAAAAGTTCAGGAATGACATCATCGGCGCAGTTCTCGGCGACAGGCAGGGTCTTACAATCATTGGACCGGCAAGCGTTGTCAAGCAGATAAAGAAGGACCCGAACAAGATTGAGCTGCTCACCTCTGACAAGCGGAAGCGCAGACGGTGACTCATGCCACACCAATGCGTGCGCTGCAACACGTTCTATGAGGACGGGAATGACGTAATTCTCAAGGGCTGCCCGTGCGGCGCAAGGCTTTTTTTCTTCATCAGGAAGGAACGGCTTGAGCAGCTGAAAAAGGCTGATGAAAAGCCTCCTGAAGTTTCTGTTGAGGAGCGCAAGCAGATAGAGAGCGACGTTCTTAACGTGCTCGGCGTCAAGGAGGCAGAGGAGCCTGTTGTGCTTGATTTGGAAAGCGTCAGGGTCCTGAAGCCGGGCAAGTATGAGATTGACCTGGTGCAGCTGTTCAAGGGCGAGCCTCTGATTTTCAAGCTTGCAGACGGCAAGTACATCATTGACATTGCAGAGACATTCAGGAGGCTAAGGAAGAAATGAATTTCAGGGCTGTATGCATTTGCATTGTTGCCATTGTTGCAGTATTCGCAATTCTGCTGCTTTTTTACATCCTCCGCCCGTCAATCACGGGCGCTGTAAGCACAGGAATCTGCCCGCAGGGCTCTGCGCCTGTGCTTGCAGAAGGCAAGGGGGTGTACGCAAAAGAGGTGCAGTGGTACCAGCGCCTTGGCCACAGGTGCTTTTTCGGCTATGACGGAGTGACTCCCTGTTGCTCAAGGACAGCAGACTGCTGCCTTCCATATGAAGAGTGGCGCGCAAGCCCTTCTGTCGGGACTGCAACAGCCAAATAGGATTCTCGTCGATTTACGGAAAAGTTTATATATGAGTAAAGTAAAACAAATAAACATCTGTATCAAGAGGTGATACTCAATGGCTGAAGAAGGCAGAAACCTGAGTCTCGTGATTCTGGGCATAGTTGCAATTATTGCAGTGGTGGGCTTGGTCCTGCTGCTGTCAGGCGGAAAGGCAGCCAAGACAGGCCAGATACTTAATGTTCCTGCGCTTGGCGGAAAGCCGATGTGCGACAGCCCGTGCACGCCAGTGCTCATGGGACCGACAGAGCGCGATGCATTGTACCAGAAGGATGACTTTGAAAAGGCATTCGGCAAGAGCTGCTTCAAGACAGGATATCAGGACCCGCGCTACCCAGGCGTTCTGGTGAGCGGCGATGACAACCTGTACTGCTGCTGCCCGACAGTGAACGATAAGAGCGTCCTCCATGGCGACCAGTCGCTTGTTAAGGGACCGCCATTCAATGACTTTGCAGGCGTGCCGAACGAGCGCGATGTAGGCGTGCCAGTCGGACCATACGTAATAGAGAGATAATTTTTTATCTCTTCTTTTTCTTATTTTTTGTTAATCCTAGCTAGCCTGCAATGAAAATGTTTATATAGCAATGTGACAAATTAAGTCAAAAAAAGAGTGATAATATGGAAGACAGGGCAATTATGCTTATGATTGTCGGCGCAGTCCTTGTTGTTGCAATAGCAGGCATTGCAATCACTTTCTCAGCATCCACAACAGGGATGGTATCTGCTTACCAGCAGGTAAGGGGGCAGGGGGAGATAGTTTACCAGAAAGACCCTGCGCAGCTTATAACTGTTGATGAGGGCGTCTGCCAGCTTGCCCGCCAGAGGGCAGCGTCATTGGACACGTTCATCCAGCGCCAGTGCGACTATTTGAACCCAGGCAGGCAGGGGCTTAAGGCAGACTGCATGTATTATTCAAAGCTGAAAGTCCAGCTGGAGTGCCTTTCATCGCCTGTATACCAGACTATCCAGCCGCCGCAGATGCTTGTCTAGTTCTCGTCAATAACGAGCCGTGAGATGTCTGACAGCAGCGATGCTATTGCGCTGCAACTGTGCGAAATCTCGGGCAGCTTTCTTATTTCAGCGCATAATGCCATCCTGCCTGCCCTTCTTCTGGCGACATCGTCAGCAAGCTGCCTGTTTCCCTCGTGCAGCGCTTTCATCACGTCAAGATAATCTTGCTCGAGCTGGCGTATCAGCTCTGTTATTCCCTTCCTTTCTGATGCATTCAGGGAGGCGCATTCCTTGCAAAGCACCTTTACAGCGTCTGCGAGCTCCTCAATGTAGTGGACAAGCATCCATTTGCCCAACACCCGCGCAGGCTCAAGCTCAAGCAATGATGCCATTTCAGGGTTTGACAGCGCGCTCTTGAGCAGCCGCGTGAGCAGGAAGTAAAGCCTGTTAACATCATAATCCCTGAGCCCGACGCTCTCGCTCATATCTTTTCCTGATGCTGTCTGCCTGCAGTCATTCAGCATTGTCCTTGTTATGATGTCCATGCGCTTGATGCTCTTGTCAACAGAAATTTCCTTGAGGTTCAGCAGGTCTTTTGCAGAAATCCTGTTTGCGCTTTGCTCTGAAATCTCCAGCGCCACAAAGTCATGGATCATCCTGCGGATTTCCTTTGCGTTTTGCGTGATGCTTTCGCCAACGAGGTCAATTGTACCTGCATTGTTAAGGTAGGCTGCAGAGATTTCCCTTTGGATTGTGTCAGGCTGTTTTCCGTCAACATTGATTGTTACTGTTTTTTGCTTGAGTGGTTTTTGCTCAGCCAGCACAGGCGTGATAACCAGCTCAGAATCTGACTTTTCATGGATGTACAGCGTTGCCCCTTTTTCAAGGCTGTTCTTTTCAAGCCAAGCTTTTGGCAGCGAAACAGTATGACTTGTCTGCCCTGCCTTTACCAGCCTTCTTATGTGCATCAAAACCACCTCTTTCTGCACTATTAATAGTATATATTAGCCGTACTAATAATATTATAAGTACGTTATGTATATATAATTCTTTTGCCTAATACACATCCAGATGAGCAAAAACAAATAGGGCGCGAGCGCACGATGCAACGGCGCACAAACTTGCGTTCGCGGACCATTGACCCGGCTGCTGAGCGCCAACACACAACCGCTAAGGCCCGGGCACATCCCTTTCAGCTTGTTCATCGCAAAGATAATCCCGCTCAAGAAACAGTGGAGATAACAGGGCCGGGTAGCAGTGATAACAGAGAACCAAAGGCATCACGGCGTGGCATTGCGTGAGTTGCGTTGGCGCGCACAGGGCGCAGCCACCCCGAAAAATCACCCCAGGGCAGGAAATGCCTGTCCTGGATCACACTCATGAGGAAAAAAATGAAATCACATTCATCCCCCTCTCTCACCAGGCGCGTATCGCCAATTCTAGTTCTGGTACGCGCCCCTTTTTTATTCTGCAGCGGGCTGTGATGCCGTATGCTGCCGAAAAACCCTGAGCAATGGGCGCGAATTGACAAATTTCTCATGTCATTCTCGCCAAAAGAAAGGATTGCAATAATCCATGATGCAGACCCTGACGGGCTGTGCTCTGCAGTTGTCCTCAGCAGGATGATTGAGCGCCTGCGGGGAAAGCCTGCTGATTTTCATTATGCGACAAGGAAGTTTGTGCGCAATTCTGTTTCACCCGAGCTCCTGAAGCTCCTGAAATCAAAAAAAGTCTCCAAAGCCATTTTTACAGACCTGCCTGTGCACGAGGATGCAGCGTCTCTGAAGCGCCTTGAAAAACAGTGCGAGGCATTGATAATTGACCACCACACTTTTTTCCAGGACATAACGTCTGAAAGGGCTGTGCTTGCAATGCCCCAGCTGCTGGCAGACGACATTGACCCTTCAAGGTATCCTGCAAGCAAGATTGCATATGACCTTGCGAACAGGCATGCGGGAATGGAGGAGTTTGGCTGGATTGCATCAGTCGGCCTCATTGGTGACATGGCAGGAAGCGCATGGCCTGAATTCCTTGCACAGGTTTTTGAGCGCCATAATCTCAAGCCAAACCCAAAGGACTGGTTCAGGACTGAGCTTGGCGAGGTTTCAGAGCTGCTGCTTGCCGCGATGATTATCGACGACAAGTTCATCAATTACTGTTATGATGCCCTTATGAAGGCAAAATCGCCGGCTGATATCCTCAAGAACAAAAAGCTTGTCGGGCTCAGGAAGTCGTTTGAGAAGGAGGTAAGCGCGTGGATAAAAAATGCGCCAAAGCTTATGCAAAAGGATGACAAGCTCAGGATGATATGGTATGAAATAACTCCAAAATACCACATTAACTCGCCTGTTTCCACAATGCTCTCGCTTAACCCGAAATACGAGGATTTCGCAATAATCCTTGTTGAGAAGAACAGGGACATCATCAGGGTTTCCGGAAGGTGCAGGAGCAGGCGCATCAAAATGAACGAGCTGCTCAAGAATGCCGTTAAGGGGCTTAAGGACTCTGCAGGCGGAGGCCACATCCCTGCCGCAGGCGCGCACTTCAGGCCTGCTGATTTGCAGAGATTCAGGCAGCGCATTATTGATATGCTGAGCAAAAATTTATATACTAATCAACCAAATCAAGAACAACCAAAGAGGTGAATAAACCATGGCAGAAGAAAGCAAGGGAGTTGCGTATGCGATTCTCGGAATAGTCGCGGTTATTGCAGTTGTCGGCCTTGTCCTTTTGTTCAAGGGGGCAACAGCAAAAGTGGCTGCTGCAAATCAGTACGCAAAGGTTTACGGCGGCGGAGAAATCGCTCACGACCTTGACCAGTACCAGGACCCAATGGGTTTTGTACGCTATAGCGACAACAGGGTCTATGCAGGAGCAGGGTATGTGTTCCCTGAGCGCATTCAGGACACAGGCGGAGCGCCAGTCCCTGTGCCGACATATGACTCTGACTACAAGCGCACAGGGCCCATAAAGGACAACCCGTGCCCGTACCCGCCATATGTGGTTAAGATGACAGCGCCAAACGCTGGAGAAAACTGCATAAGGTCAGGCGAAAACCCGAATGTGGGCAGCGAAGGCAGGGTTCCTGCAGGCTACGAAGACTTTTACTGCTGCACGCCATAAGCAGCTGTAATCGCATTGTTTTTTGTTTTTTTAGTTATTTTTCTATTCTTATCCCTGCAATACAATAATCCATTTATACAGCAACACATAAGAGGGCAGTATGGACCAGAAAGACATCCTTCTGAATTATCTTGACTGCCTTAATTCTGCCACCACAGTGGAGCAGTTGCTGCAGCAGACAGCTGACTTCATGAGCCGCGTTTTCAAGCCAGACCATTGCGCTTTCTGGGTGAATGGCACAAACATTTCAGAAGTGCCTGCAAGCAACATTTTCCTCGCTGTGAGCAGGGCATTGCATACCCATGTGAGCCAGAACAATACGCTTGTCATTGTCGCCAATGCAGCAAAGGACGTGCTTACCTCCCATGTGCCTGATGCAGAGCAGGTAAAGGCGCAGCTTTATGCTTTTCCTGTAAGGCTGCAGGGAAAGCACGCTGCCACTCTTGTGCTTGGCTTTTCAGCGCAATTGCTCAGCACAGACATAATTTCCATGCTTCTTGACAAGCTTTCCATTGCGCTTGGCAGGGCCCAGCGCTACCAGAATGCCCAGCATTCTGCAATGACAGACGCCCTGACAGGCCTGTACAACAAGGCATACTTCCTTGAGGCCCTGAAGAATGAGGTTGCGCGCTCGCAGAGGTCGCAAAGGCCGATCTCGCTTGTTATTTTTGACTTTGACAATTTCAAGGAGCACAATGACACTTACGGCCATGTTGAGGGCGACAACCTGCTCAAGCAGCTTGGCGAGGTTTTGAGGGCAACCATTCGCGCAATTGATGTCCCTGCGCGCTATGGCGGCGAGGAATTCGCAATCATCCTTCCTGAAACCCAGCATGACCATGCTTTTGCCTTTGCAGAGCGCCTGAGGGGACTTGTTATGGAGAAATTCCCGACAACAATATCCATAGGCATTGCGACCTGCATGAATGCCTCTGTTTCCCCTGAGACTTTGCTGAAGGAGGCTGACAGGGCTTTGTATGTTGCAAAGAACAACGGCAAGAACCAGACAAGGAACTTCTTAATCCTTGACAGGGCGCTTGGAGTCATAGACATTCAGCAGGCGTCAGGAATTGGAAAAGCCAGATAGTTATTTGCTTGTCAGTATCTCAATAACATCCCTGTGCTTGAGGATATGGTCCCTTCCGACTTTTCTTTTTGTCTTTACGTCAATTGCAGCGACAAAGTTCTTTGCAAGGTCTGTGTGGATTTTTGCTGCAAAGTCAAGCGCTGTGCTCCCTGAGGGCAGCAAAAAGCAGTCAGGCAGCACGTTTCCAAACTGGTCTGCGAGCTTTGTGACCCCTCCTGGGAATACTGCGATGTATTTCAGGAGCTCAAATACTGCTGTATCGATTGCCTGCTGGATTCCTGTTGAGCCAAAAGCATCAAGCACGTTTTCCTTTATGAACCGCAGCGCATTTTCCTGCGCTGGCTGCATCTGGCCTGTTGGCTTGAAGTCCTTTCCCCCAGGCAAGTATTCTATGAGCCCTTTTCTTGAGGCCTCTTTCAGCGCAAGCTCGCTTTCTGAGGAGCAAGGTACAAAGATGTAGTCAGGGAACTGCTTTCTTACGCGCTCAAGGTTGGCTTTTGCGGTGGGGATGTCCATCTTGTTGGCGACTATGAGCATTGGCTTTGTTTTCTTCCTGAGAATTGTTGACATCTGCAGCATCTGCTCCTCTGTCCATGCTGTTGCGTCCCCGCTCAGGCTGAGCTGCTTTATCGCGTCACCAACCATCGCCTCTGTGACCCCAAGCGCTGACAGCTGGGTTGCGAGCGCCTTTGCAATCTCCTTGTGCTCGTGCTGCAGATTTCTGGCAAGCTTGTCCCACCCTTTTTTCAGGATTGCAAGGTACCAGTAGTCAAGCTCCACTTCAAGGAATTTTACATCAAATGCAGGGTCATACGTGCCTGGCTCTATGGGCTCGCCTTTCTCATTTGTTGTGCCTGCCATGTCAACAACATGTATGAGCGCGTGCGCCTGCCTGAGGTCATCAAGGAACTGGTTTCCCATCCCTTTTCCAAGGTGCGCGCCTGGCACAAGCCCTGCAACATCCATCACTTCAACCGGCACAAACCTTGTGCCGTTTACGCAGTGCCCAAACCGAGGGTTGCACTGCACGCCAAAATCCCTGTCAACACATTCCACCCTGACAAATGCAAACCCCTTGTTCGGCTCTATCGTTGCAAAGGGATAGTTTGCTATGAGCACTTCTGCCATTGTCAGCGCCTTGAAGAAGGTGCTCTTTCCAACATTTGCCTTGCCAACCACTCCGACTTGCATAAATAAGGCTTCTTGAATGTTTCTTATAAACTTTTGCGTAGAAAGTCTTTTAAACCTGTTCGACAAAGTTTGGACACAATGGCGCTCGTAAGGCACCGCTATACAGGGATGGATTACAAGACTGTTACTAAATACGTGGTTGACCGCAAGGATGTCTTCCATATGGCCAACCTTTACCTTTTGATGCATGAGTGGCTTGTGGAGCACGGCTATGCCTCAAGGGACGACTCAGCTTTTCCTGAAAAATACTACCTTCACAAGGAAGGCCCGACATTTGGCGGCAAGGAGATATGGTGGCGCTGGCGCCCGACAAAGCAGCCGCTGGAAAACAACAAGCTCTGGCGCTTTGACCTTGACATAGATGTCCACGTCCTGACGATGAAGGATGTTGAGGTTGTCATCGCAGGGAAAAAGTACAAGGCGCAGCAGGGCGAGGTTGAGATAAGCGTTGTTGCAAACCTTGTGAAGGACCCTGAGAAAATGCTTGAGAAGGGTGCTTTCAAGGACATCAAGAAGCTGCTTTTTAACAGGCTTTGGAAGCAGCAGTTTGACATGCTTGAGAAGGAGCTGTACAATGAGGCAATGCAGTTCCGCGATGCGCTCAACACGTATTTGACAATTGAGACTTTCCTTCCCACAAAGGAAGTGCCTGAATTCTGGCCAAAGCGCGTTCCCGAGTAAGATTTAAATAGGCACTAATTGAATTCTTCCATCCATGGCGATGGAAAAAGACCCTTCCCCCACGCTTTATTTGAAGCACAAGGGCGTTTTCAGCAAAAAAGAAATGATGGATGTTATTCATAACTGGTTTACTGACAACAGGTACAAGTTCCACGCCTCAAAGTACAAGATAAAGGCTGATGAGGCAGAATATGAAATAAAGGGCGAGCGCGAAGTCACAGAATATGTAAGGTATGTTATTGAGCTCCACATATGGGTTCGCGACCTCAAGGAAATCGAGGTCATTAAGGATGGGGAGAAGAAAAAGATGGATGAGGGCAACATCCAGCTTGAGCTTGGCGCATACCTTGAGTTTGATTACTCAAAGAGGTTCAAGGGCAATAAGTTCATTCAGTGGCTGCATGACATTTACCAAAAGTATATTATAAGGCAGACCATAAAGGATGTTTGGGAGGATGACCTCCTCCTAAAGCAGACAGAGCTATTGGCAGCAATCAAGGAAGTGCTTGGCGTAGAGGTGAGCTGATGGTTGAAAAGCGGCCGGTAATAGAGCACGAGCAAGTGGTTTACGAGGGCATATTCAGCCTGAAGGAGCTTTACAAGACTTTATATGGCTGGATCAGCGACAAGGGTTATGGTCCTATTGAAAAGCGCGCAATGGAGAGCGTGACAAAGGCAGGAAAGCATGTTGAGCTTGAGCTTGAGCCGTACAAGAAGTTCACTGACTATGCAAAAAGCGTCATACGCATACACCTGACATGCCACAACCTCACTGATGTTGAGATCACAAAGGACGGCCACAAGAAGAAGATGCAGAAGGGAAAGGTTGTTGTGACTTTTGATTCCTGGCTTGAAACAGACTATGAGCACAAGTGGGAAACACAACCCGTATTCTATGTGCTCAGGTCCTTGTTCGAGAAGTATGTTTACACGCCATTCCTTAGCGGCTTCATAACAAGCGTGCGCAATGACACCCTTGATGCAAAGAACCAGGTAAAGGCATACCTCAATCTGGAAAGATTTTGAAAGCCTCCGAGGGGATTTGCACCCCTGACCTCCTGCTTACAAGGCAGGTGCTATGCTACTAAGCTACGGAGGCGATAAGGAAACCTTCTAAGCAGAGGGTATTTAAAGATTCTTGTTCAAATAACTCTTGAGGCAGCCCTTCTCAATCTGTTCATTACTGCATGCCCAAATCCTTTTTCAGGCAGTCCTTCTGCAATTATTACGTCAAGCTTCTGCGAGTCAAGCCACCTTAGTGCTTCAAAAAGCCTTTTTGCAAATGCCTCTGGCGTTTTGCCGATTATTATAACCCTTTCGGCACCAGCATGATACCTTCCTGCGCACAAAAGCCCGACCTTTTTGCCCTTGCCCTGCTCTTTTTTCACAAGCCCTGCAATTTTCCTTGCGGTTGGCTTCAAGACAAGAACAACCGGCGTTTTCGGTGAATAATGCCTGTATTTCATTCCTGGAGCAAGGGGCTTTTTTACGGCTTTTGTGACAATCTCAATGTCAGGCAAAAACTTTTGCAGCTGCTCAATTGTTATTTTTCCAGGCCTTAACAATCTTGGTTTTCCTGCAAGTGAGACAATTGTTGACTCAACACCGATGTCTGTGCTTCCGCCGTCAATGATTAGGGGTATTTTTCCTTTCAAGTCCTCATAAACGTGCATCGCCCTTGTCGGTGATGGTTTTCCAAAAGTGTTTGCGCTTGGCGCCGCGATTGGCCCAACCGCCCTGCACAGCGCAAGCGCAACAGGATGCGAAGGCATTCGAACAGCAACTGTCGGCAGGCCTGCAGTCACAACTGCAGGCACTCTTTTGGATTTTGGCATCACGAGCGTCAAAGGTCCCGGCCAGTATTTTTTCATCAGCCTGCGGCCAACAGCAGGGATTTTCTTCACCGCCTTTTCAGCATCAGATACTGAGCTGACATGGACGATTAAAGGGTCGTCTGCAGGCCTCCCTTTTGCAGCAAAAACCTTTCTGACAGCAGCGGCATTGAACGCGTCAGCGCCAAGCCCGTAAACCGTTTCTGTTGGAAAGGCAACTATCCCGTTATTCTTCAGAATTTTCGCTGCTTTGGCTATTGCCTGCCTGTTCGCTTTCAGTATTTTTGTCCTCATTTTTCTTCCTTTTCGGCAGCCCCTGCGCGCCTTCCTTGACGACTTTCAGGAACATTTCCTTCTGCTTTGCTGTCAGCATACCCTGCCGCAAATAATTCCTCTTGATGCTCCGCAAAAAAGAGCTTTTCTTGTACAATTCAGGGTCAATGTCAAAGAATTTTTTCCATTTCTTGTCGGTTATCTCATCGCTGATGTCCTTCATCTCGCATTCCAGGCAGACGGGCCGCTGCTTGTAATAAGTAATCAAGACCATATTCTTCCTGCATGCTATGCATTTCTGCTGGTAAGCCATGATTTTGTGCAACAGCGCCTGTTTTATAAACCATTCGCTTACCGCAACCAATAAATACCCCTGTATCAAGCAACGCATCATGCCAACCGACATAGAGCACCACTACAATGAGCTGAAGAAAAAGCTCAGCCTTCCTGATTTCAGCATCGTAGACAGGGAGTTTGAAATATCATCAATAGAAAAGCCGGTGTTCCTCCTTAGAAATATAAGGCGGAAGATTGGCGAAAGGCTTGAGGCAATAAGCCAGTTCCTTGACCCTTTGCTTCAGCCTGACCCCAACTCATTCTGCTCGCTTTTTGAGTACAGGTGCTTTACAGAATCAGAGCGCAGGGAGCTCCTGAAGCAGTTCCAGGCATTGATGGCGCTTTACCGGGCGTCAATAGCCTCTGACTTGTCTGCTGATGATGCAGATGATGCTGCATTCATAATGCGGGCAGTTGCAGAATTTCCAAAGGCAAGGGAATCCCTCAAGCCTTTTGTGAAAAAGCTTGCTGATTCCTGGCCAAAACAGATGCATCAGAAGGATGTTGTGGGGTATTTTGGATGAGGATAGTGATTCTTGGCCCCCAGGGCTCTGGCAAGGGCACCCAGGCAGACATGGTAAGCAAGCGGTTCAATATTCCGCGCATTGAGGCAGGCGCTTTGCTGAGGGAGCAGGTCGCAAAAAAGACGGAGATCGGAAAAAAGATTGAAAAGCCAATGATGCGCGGAGAGCTTGTCCCTCCCCGTTATGTTGATGAGCTGATAAAGCAGCGCTTGTCATTGCCTGATGCAAGAAAAGGCTTTGTTATCGACGGCTATCCAAGGCAGCTTGAGCAGGCAGAATTCCTTGACAGCATTGCAGATATCGATGCGGTTATTGTCCTAGAAATCCCTGATGAGGTTGGGATAAGGCGGATTTCAGGCAGAAGGACTTGCAAAAAATGCGGCGCAGTATTTACTTCTGAAGCTGAAAAGTGCAGTGATTGCGGCGGCGAGCTTTTCCAGCGCGCTGATGACAAGCCCGAGATTGTAAGGGAGCGCCTCAGGCATTACCATGAGGAAACAGAGCCGCTCATGGAATACTATAAGCCAAGGGACATTGTGCACGTAATCGACGGCACAGGCACTGT
Source organism: Candidatus Woesearchaeota archaeon (assembly GCA_038884575.1). Lineage (GTDB taxonomy): Archaea > Nanobdellota > Nanobdellia > Woesearchaeales > ARS49 > JAWAAW01. The sequence goes on along the minus strand of JAWABQ010000001.1, from coordinate 32,910 downwards.
TGAGGAAGTTTTCAGGCTTATAATGCAGGCGCTCAGCTGAAAAGCTGCCTTAAGAATTCTGTTGCATAGCATCCTGGCGGCAGTGTGAATTCCAGTTTTGCCTTTTTCCTGCCGGGGTTGAGCTCGTCGTCTTCAAGGCTGCCTATTTTCAGTTCAGAAGCCTCTGCAAAGATGCTGCGCTCAGTGCCTTCTGAGCTTAGTTCAGGGAATTCCTTTATCACAAAGTCCCTTGTTGTTATTTCCTCGCGCTTCAGTATTTCATCAAGTTCCTTGTCAGGCACTGTGCCAAAGCCCACAACAGGCAGCTTTGCGTTTGTGTGGTGGGTTTCTGCGTGCTTTTTTGCGAGCTCATTCCACAGCAATGACTGGTATGCGTGTACATAAAGCTTCAAAAGCCTGAATGGCAGGCGCTTGAGCGCCCCAAGGTAGTTTTTTGGCTCTTCTGCAAGCACCTTGTGGATTTGGATTGCTGCAATGCTTTTTGTGACAAGTATCAGCGCCACTGCCTGCTTGAAGTCCCTTTTTACAAGCGCTTTTCCAATTGCAGCATTGTGAGTGCTGAACCTTTGCTCTCCAAAAAGGTTGATGAACCGGATTTTTGGCTCAGGAAGCCTGTCGATGTCCCTCACGATTATTTTAAACCTGTTTCCTTTCAGGTCGCCAAGGCTTACCGGCTTGGCTCCTTTTCCCAGCGGCTTTACCTCAATGTCTTTCAGCGAAATGCTTTTGAGGGAATCTGGCTGGATGCCCTTAACCGAGCAAACCTGCTCTGTGACTGCGATTTTGTCCTTGTTTCCTGCGCATCCGAGGTTTTTCAGCTGGGTATGGAGCGCGTCAGCAACAGCCTGCAATGCCCGGAGTGTTGTGTAGTTTTTCTTCTTGAGGGAAAAATATGCGTATTCGCCCTCTTTTTCAGGGCTTATTGCGCTTATTTCATTCACAACAAAGTCTTCAGGAGCCTGTTTTAGCTTCATAACATGCTGGGACAGGGCAATCTTTAAATAGCCTCCGGATGCAAAGTCCATTGTTGCGCCCGTAGCTCAGCTTGGACAGAGCAGTCGGTTCCTAACCGAAAGATCGGGGGTTCAAATCCTCCCGGGCGCGTAAATGTCCCAGATATCTTCGGGTTTAAGGATGCTTGGACGCTCTGTTTCAGTTCGTTTCACGGGCTTTCACAGGTATGCCGGAAATGCAAGGCAGGTCTGCGAGCACATAGTAAATGAGTGCTGGAATGGCAGTTATTTCCAGACAAGCGCAGGACATTTTTCCGAATTCTGGACTCGCGACTTTGGGTGGTGTGTTGATTCGCTGCTAAAGCTTGGCTACAGGCGGGAAGTTCTCAAGACGCTTGCTTACGCCCTTGAAAGGTTCTCAAAGGCAGGCGGCATTTCAACAACAATATCCCCTTCCGGCAAGCCATTTAATTTTCCCTGCTTTGCCCCAGACTCCCTTCCTTTCCTTATGCACGCATTGAACTCTGCAAAAGCAAAAGCATTGATGGCAGAGCACAGGGATTTTCTTGAGGCGCAGGCAGAACTGTATGGGAAAAGAGTGATAGACCCTGAAACCGGGCTTGTGGCTGACAAAAAATTCTCCTCGATAAAAGACGGCGCTTACAGGCGCCGGAGTTGTTATGACACTGCAATGGTCGGCATGCTTGCAAAAGAGCTTGGCAGGGCAAAAATCAGGCATTCGCTTCCTGATGCAAAAAAGATCCTGATGAGGCATTACTGGACAGGCAGTTATTTCCTTGACGACCTGAGCGGAAAGCAGCATGTTGCAGGCGATGCCCAGGTTTTCCCTTTTTGGACAGGCGTGATAACAGACAATAAATTAATGAAGAAGTCTTTTGACTCTGCCAGCGACCAAGGGCTTGATTACCCTTTTCCGCTCAAGTACACCGCAGAAAAAATGCGAGCTGATGTGCTTGCCCAGAGGGCTTTTGCTCCGAATTATGAGGGAAACTCAATCTGGGCCCACATGGGGCTGCTTTACACAATGCTGCTCAGGGCAATTGACCCAGTGAAGGCAAAGCAGCACATTGCAGCTTACAAAAACCTTGTTGAGGCCAATAGGAATTTCTTTGAGGTTTATGAGCCTGACGGTAGCAGGCCATACAGGAGCCTTTGCTATGTATCTGATGAGGGCATGCTCTGGGCTGCAAACCTTCTGACGCTTCTCTAATCCGAAGGTTTAAAAGCAGGCTTTTTGTGTTATTTTCATGCAGAAAAAGACAATAGTGGCAGTGCTTGGAATACTTGTATATGCAGTGTTCTTGTGCATAGGCTGGATAGAAGGCACTTTCAAATATTACTGGCCTGATGCTGCTTTCTTTGCAGCATTTATTTTGTTCCTGTATTTCACTTTCAGGTTCTGGCGGCTGAATGTTCCTGTTTACACAACGCTTGTGCTTGCCCTAAGCCTTCATTTGTGCGGTGTTTTCGGATGGTATAGCAATTCACCATTATTCATTCAGTGGGACCACATGACGCATTTTTTCCCGTTGTTTGCCTTTACGCTGTTCCTTTACAATTTTGCAAGGCCTTGGATGGCTGGCAAATTCTGGGCTTTGAAAACATGGTCTGTCATAATGTTTTTGCTCCTTGCTGGCTTTGGAATTGGCGCAATCATTGAGAACATTGAATTTGCCGGCTTCCTTGCGCTTGGCTATGGCGAGGGCGGGCTTTGGTTTGGAGGCGCAGGGGGCGGTGACGCAGAGGTAGTCACCGATGCGCAGGCAAGAGCAATCATAGAGCAGGGCGGCGGATACCTGAACACAGAGCTTGACCTTGCATATAATGCATTCGGCACAATAGCAGGCGTTATTTTAATGAGCCTGTCCCATTTCTGGTTCAGGAAGAAAGAGCCTTCAAAAACTGGGCGATCTTTTCCCCAGGAGCCTTCCCCCTCAGCTTCTTCATCGCCGCTCCGATAAGCGCATTGTAAGGCATTCCCTTGTTTTCAAGGATTATCTTTTTCAGCTCAGCCCTGAGCTCATTGTCAGAAATGTTGCGGTATTTTGGCAGTATTTCACAAACAGGCTTGTTTTCCTTTAGTATTTCCATCACAGACTCTTTTGATATCTGGCCTGATGCAAGCGCTGCAAAAAGCTCAAGGAAATCCTGTTCTGTCGGGCTTATGCTGATGTTGAAGTTGCGCTTGATTGTCTTTGCGCTTGTCATCAGGACTTCTGCAATGTATGCAGGCTTCAGCTCAAGGAAGTCAGTCACGAACTTGTCAAACAAGTCTGCCTTTTCAGACCTTGCAGTGAGCTCAGCCAGGTCTTTTCCAACACCCATTTTCTCATAGCGCCTTATCTTGTCCTCGATAAGCTCAGGAAGCTTTACAGCGTCAATGATTTCCCTTGTTATGCGCTTCATTGGCACGTCTGTCTCAGGGTACATCCTTGCTGCGCCAGGCATTGGCCTTTGGTAAACAGTGTTTCCGTCATTTTTTGCCCCCCTGACCTCGCACGGCACTCCGTCAATTGCCTCATTTGCGCGTTCAACAACTGCCTGCAGAGCCCTTTCAGACCTGTTTTTTTCATCAGCAACAATCACAAATGCGTCATTCTCAAGGCAGCCGAGCTCATGCCTGAGGAATTCAACCTCGCGGGCTGTTATGCCGTAATTCGGCAGCTCGTCAGAATGGAAAATCCCGCTAACTCCCGCTATTACCTTTGCCCTGTCTGAGAACTCTGTGCCAAGCCTGCGCCCTGGCTGTATTTCCTTTCCCACAAGCCGCGCAAAGCCTGGCAGCATCACTCCAAGGACAACCTTGTTGGCCTCAACAGCATTCCTTATTATCTTTGAGCCAGAGCTCTTGATTGCGTTTGTGACGTCCTTTATCTGTCCTGCAAACTTTTTAACCCTGCGCTTTCCAAGCTCTTCCTTTATTTCGATCAGGTTTTTCTGCCTTATTATTTCATTTTGTATTATCAGCGGTATTGACTTCAAATCCTGGACTCCCTTTACCTCAATCCTGTTGCCTCCTTTGATGCTGACATTGACGTCCTGCCTTATCGTGCCTATTCCCCTTTTTGCCTTGCCCGTGCTTCGGAGTATCAGCCCTATTTTTTCGCACACTTCCCTACATTGCTCTGGCGTCTTTATGTCCGGTGTTGTTCCGATTTCCATCAGGGGTATGCCAAGCCTGTCAAGTGCCCACACAACTTCTGCAGGGCTTTCAGAAATAGGCCTGCATGAGTCCTCTTCAAGGCAGATTGTCGGTATGCCTATTGGGCCGAGCGAGCTTTCAATCACGCCGTTGCGGGCAACAAGCGCTGTGCGCTGGAAGCCCGAGGTGTTGCTCCCATCCACGACTGTCTTTCGCATGAACTGCATGCAGTCAACAATGTTTGCCTTGAGGAGCTTTGAAACCTGCAGTGCTGTGGCAAAGGCGTCAGGATTAACCCTTTCAGGGGGGCTTTCATCAAGCTCCACAAGGCAGGTTGTGTCCTGGTAGCCGTGATAGACATACTTCCTTCCTTTTTTCATCTCCTGCTGCGCTGCGATGTCAATTTGTCCTGCCTCTCCTGCTGCTGCGCGCAGTTTTCTGGCTGCTGTAAAGTGCGGCTCGTCCTCTCTAATTGCTGTCGGGCAGCTGCAGAAAAGCTTTTTGCCTTCCAGCTGCTGGTGGATTTCTATCCCGCACTTCAGGCCGAGCTGTTCGTAATTAACATCCGCCATTGAACTGGCATCCCCTTTAATTGAACTGTTTCTGCTCAACATTCTCAAGCCGTGCGCTTATCTCGCCTGCAATGTTCTGCGAGTACATTTCCTTTGCCTTTTCTTTTGGATAATTGCTGAGCAGCCATGCGAGCTTGATAAATCCTGTTTCAGGGGTCATGTCGGTCAGGTTGCCGATAATCCCAAGTTCCTGCATCTTCCGGCCTGTTGAGTAAACATTCATGTTTATTCCGCCGGCGATTGTCTGTGATGCAGCTGCGACAATTGTCCCTGCCTGCACAAGCTTCTTTATTGCTTCTGCAATTTTTGTGTGCTCTTTTGTTTCCTCGTCAATCTCGTTGATCGGCACGTGCCCTGCAATCCCAAGCCCCTCAACAAGCAGCCCGTCAAAGCCCTTGTAGAACTCAATCTCGGATGCGTACATGTTTGGGTGCGCTTTGAGCATTCCGACCTTTATGTTTTCCCTGAAAGGCCTTATGCTGGGTGTTGTCTTTGCCCTTTTCCTGTATCCTGTCCTTAACAGTTCAACTTTTTTCTCCCTGATATTAACGCGCGCCCAGGGTGTGACATTAATTGCCTGGAAGGCATCCCTTCTTGAGCTGTGCATCTTCCTGCTTTTTGTCCCTGGCAAAACAACGCACCAGTCATCGCTTGTGTTTTCGTGCATGCAAAGTGCGACCTCGCCAAAATCCTTGCTTGCCACAATGAAAAATGCAGCTGAAATCAGGTTCAGGGCAGCATCTGTGCTTCCCCTGTCAGAGCTCCTTTGCGCCCCGACAAGCATTACAGGAACTCCGAGGTTCTGCAGCATAAAGCTCAATGCTGCTCCTGTGTAGTGCAGGGTGTCTGTGCCATGAGTCACGATTATTCCGTCAGCGCCTTCCCTTATTTCCTTCTCAATTTCCTTTGCGAGGATGTTGTAATGGGCAAAGCGCATGTCTTCTGAGAACATCTGCCTTATCAGCCTCGACTTTATGTTTGCAATCTCCTTCAGCTCTGGAAACATTTCAAGCATTTCGTCTGGCTTGAATCTGGAGATGACCCCTCCTGTCTCATAGTCTACTTTGCTTGCGATCGTTCCTCCTGTGTGCAGTATTGCGATTGTTGGAAGCTCTTTTTTCTGCTCTGCCTTTGGCGGCGGGATTTCCTTTGCCTTGTGCTCCTTTATGAGAATTATTTCCTTCACCCGCTTCTTGTCTATGCCAATGTTGTAGCCTGTGTCAAGCTTTAGCATTACAAAGTCCTTTTCTTCAGGCATAAGGACTCCTTCTATGCCTTCCTCCGCAGTCACGACCTTTACCCTGTCGCCTGGCTTTGCCATTTACTTGACCTCTTCGACCTTTATGATGTGCCAGCCAAACTGCGTCCTGACAGGCTTTGATACTTCGCCTGGCTTGAGCGCAAATGCTGCTGTTTCAAACTCCTTTACCATCTGCCCTCGCCCAAACCATCCCAAATCCCCGCCGTTCTTCCTGCTCGGGCACATTGACTTCTCAGCTGCAACTGCGCCAAAGTCCTTTTTGCCAACAGTCACGTCATACAATATTGTCTTTGCCTCGTCTTCGGTCTTTACCAGAATATGCCTTGCCCTTACTTGTGTTGCCATAACAACAGCGTGGCGGAATAACTGTATATATAGTTTTTGGAGAACTATCCGAAGTAAAGCGGCTTTGCCTCTGCCTTCATTTCGCGCGCCCTTGCTGCCTTGAACTTGTCCTGCAAAGCAACATACATCTGCTCAACATCTTTTGTGACGCTTGGAGCTACTTTCATTAATGCCTGCTCAAAGTGGTCTGCCGTGATTACTTTGTTCTTGATGTCTTCCCTGAGGGAGAGCATTGCTGCCTCGCGGCAGAGCGCCTCTATGTCTGCACCTACAAAGCCCTCTGTCTGTTCGGCAAGGTAGTCGAGGTCAACGCTCTTCAATGGCATTCCTTTTGTGTGGACTTTGAGGATTTCAAGCCTTGCTTTCTTGTCCGGGACTGGTGTAAGTATGATTCTGTCAAACCTTCCCGGTCTCAGCAGCGCTGGGTCTACCATATCAGGCCTGTTTGTTGCGCCGATTATGACTATGTCGTGCAGGTCTTCAAGCCCGTCAATTTCTGTCAGTAGCTGGTTGACAACGCGCTCGGTGACATTGCTGTCTGAGCTTGAGCCCCTCCGGGGCACTAGTGAGTCAATTTCGTCAAAGAAAATTATGGTTGGCGCTGTCTGCCTTGCTTTCTTGAATACTTCCCTGACTGCCTTCTCAGATTCTCCAACCCACTTGCTTAGGAGTTCAGGCCCTTTGATTGAGATGAAGTTTGCCTCGCTTTCGTGAGCGACAGCTTTTGCAAGGAGTGTTTTTCCTGTTCCTGGCGCCCCGTAAAGCAGGATTCCTTTTGGCGGCTTTACTCCGAGCCTTGTGAACGCATCCGGGTGCTTTAATGGCCATTCAACTGCTTCTATCAATTCCTGTTTGCAGTTTTCAAGCCCGCCTATGTCGCTCCAGTGGACATTTGGAACCTCTACAAGCACCTCCCTGAGTGCGCTTGGCCTTACGACCTTGAGCGCCTCCTTGAAGTCTGATTTTGTGATCTGCAGTTTTTCAAGCACTGAATCAGGTATTGCCTCTTCCTTGTCGTATTTCAGGTCAGGCAGGACTCTCCTGAGGACAATCATTGCAGCCTCTTTTGCAAGCGAGGAAAGGTCTGCTCCGACAAATCCGTGCGTCACAGCAGCCAATTCTTTCAGGTTGACGTCCTTTGAGAGCGGCATATTCCTTGTGTGGATTTTGAGGATGTTGAGCCTTCCCTCCTTGTTCGGCACCCCTATCTCAAGCTCCCTGTCAAACCTTCCTGGCCGCCTGAGAGCAGGGTCAAGGATGTTTGGCACGTTTGTTGCCGCGATGACAACAACCTTGCCGCGGGACTTCAGCCCGTCCATAAGTGCGAGCAGCTGCGCAACAACCCTCCTTTCGACCTCGCCGCGGGTTTCCTCGCGCTTTGATGCAATGGCGTCAATTTCGTCTATGAATATGATTGATGGCGCGTTCTTTTCAGCCTCCTCAAATTTCTTCCTGAGGTTTTCCTCTGACTGCCCGTAGAATTTTGACATTATCTCCGGACCGTTGATTACGATGAAGTGCGAGTTTGTCTCGTTTGCTACGGCTTTTGCAAGGAGTGTCTTTCCTGTTCCCGGCGGCCCGTGCAAAAGCACGCCTTTGGGCGCGTCCACACCAAGCCTTTGGAAGATTTCAGGGTGCTTTAACGGCAGCTCAACCATTTCCCTGATTTTCTTTACCTCCTCCTCAAGCCCGCCTATGTCTTCATAAGTGACTCCCGGGATTGCCTCCTCCTTTATCTCCATTGCCTCCGGGTTAAGAATTATCTCTGTAGAGTCTGTGATTATTACCGGCTGCTTTGGGTTTGTCTCTGCAACCACGAATTTGATGTCCCCGAACCCGAAGTTTATTCCGCCGAAGCCCATGTTTTCTTCCATCATGCTGAAGACTTCGTCAAAGAACGGCGAGCCTGTCATTGTTGTGCGCCTTCTCCTTGCGCCGCCAAGCGAGATTATGTCGCCTTTTACGACAGCCCTCCCGAGAAGCCCCTGCTTGAACACGTACGGCGAGCTTGTCTTGACAATTATGCCTTCGCGTGCAGGAGCAATGACAACTTTCTTTGCCTCCTTCACGTCAACTTTCCTGACTTTTACCTGCTCGCCTATCCCTGTCTGCGCGTTCTTCCTGCAGAGCCCGTCCATCCTTACCAGGTTCCGCCCTATGTCAGCAGGCAAAGACCTGTCAACTATTGCCACGGTCTTCCTGCCGCCTTCTATCTCAACTATGTCGCCCGGACGTATGTCTGCCTCGCGCATGAAAGTGCTGTCTATCCTGACAATGCCCTTGTTGACATCGTCCTGTATTGCCTCAACCACAATCAGCTTGATTTCTTTTGCTGCCATTATCCTGCCAGAACCCCTTATTTTACAGCACCCACCTTGACCCGGGGCATTGGGATTGGCGGGGGAAGGTTGACTTCCCTGCTCAAAAGCAATGCCTCAACATTGCACTTTGTGAGTATCTGGTTCAGCACTCCTGACATTATTTCAGGGGTGACCTTCTTGTCCTTCTTCCACCCCTTGATTATTTCATCAATTGCCTGAGGGGTGTCAAAGTAAGTGAGGTTTCCCTCAAAGGTCATTGTTGCAATCTTTGGCTCATATGATGCCTTGAACTCAAAAGTGAACTTTATTGCGTCCTGCTTTGAGTTGCCGAATACAAGCTCTGTTTTTTCAACATCCTTTACAGCCACATTGTTGTTGACGCTGATTTTGCCCTTTGCAGGTGCGTGCTTCTCAACAACTATCTTGTTTATTTGCAATCCTACGACTGTCATTTACAATCACCCGTTCGTTTTAACCTGTCAGCCGCTTATAAAGGCTTGGATTCAAATACCTTGGGGGTATTTTTAAAGCTTGCGCTGAGCGCAGTATTTAAATATCCTTCTGCAAACCTCAAGCATATGCTCGAATGGCTTTATGGCAACCCTGTCCTTTTCCATACGCTTATAGTTGTGGCAAGCCTTTTCATAATGTTCAAGGCGGCAGACCTTTTGGTTGAGGGGATTTCGAGCTATGCCCACAAGCTCGGGCTTAGCGATGCAATCATCGGGCTCGTGGTTGTTGCCATGGCTGCCAGCTCGCCTGAAATCATAAGCTCTGTCACAGGGTTCATAAGCGGAGGGGCTGATGTTGGTTTTGGCGCCATTATTGGCACAAACATGGTGCACATCGGCTTTGCGCTTGGAATTCTTGCTCTGCTTGGAAAGCGCACCTCGCTTGAGGCAGGCATTTTTTCAAGGCAGAAGCTGCTTATGTGGGCAGCCCTTATGCTTCCGCTGCTTTTGGCATTGGATGGCGAGCTTAGCAGGGTTGATGGCGTGCTTTTGCTTATTGCATTTGGGCTTTACATGACAAATCTCTGGCGCCTTGAGGGCACGCTTGGAAAGATGAGGAAAAATGTCAGGCTTAAGACGATATGGAGGGATGTGTTTGTGTTTGTTGGCTGCCTTGCCGCAATACTGCTTGCAGGCAGGTGGCTTGTGTTCAGCAGCGTGAATCTGGCAAGGGCGTTTGACATTCCTGCTTATTTCATTGCGCTTACAGTGATAGGCGTGGGCACGACAATGCCTGACATTGCTGTTGAGCTGCGCTCCCTGTTCAAGGCTCATGCTGCAATCGGGCTCGGCGACCTTCTCGGCAGCCTTATGATAGAGTTCCTGCTTTTCTTCGGCCTGCTCGCGCTAATCAAGCCCCTGCCTGTCAATGTCCTGACAGTGATAAACGCCTTTATCTTCCTTTCCCTGAGCATAACAACACTTATGCTCCTCATGCGCAAAAAAGTCCTCACCTGGAAGCACGGCCTGCTGTTCCTCGGCTATTATGCTGCCTTTATCGCAATAGAAATCTGGAAGATTGCGTGATTATTTCTTTGCAAAAGTCTTTGCCACAATTAATGGGAAGAGTATTGTTGCGTCGCCAAAGACCTTTATTGAGCGCGCTTCCGGGGCTATTTTTCCCCAGCTGACTGCTTCCTCTGGCCTGGCTCCTGCGTCTGAGCCATCGAATTCCTGCGAGTTGTTGATGTAAACAGCATAATTGCACCCGTTCCTTAGCATGTTTGCGTTGAGGATGCTGTGCTTTATGAGGCTTGCCCCGAGGATAATAAGGCCTGTTTTTTTGGCGTTGAGGGTGAAGTCATTGTATTTTTTCATGTCTCGCGCAATGTCAAGCTTGAATTCTGGGTGCTTGAAGCTGAAGAAGTAAAGCATGTCGCCAATGCTTCCGTCTGTTATTGCAGGGCAGTAGACAGGGATGTTGTTCTTCTGGGCCCAGTAATAAATGCTTTCCGGATTGTTTATTTCTTTTCCGAGCCGCCAGACGAGCTCTGATGGAGTCAGTATTTGCCCTGTTTCTTTCTGCTCCAGAGCAAGCTTTTCAAGTATTGGGACAAGGAAGTCCTCAAACCTGCAGTATCGCGAGTTTGGAATGTAGATGTTTCCTGCGCGGTTGATTCCCTTTTCCCTGAGTTCTTTGCCGTCTGCGTCAAACCTGCCGAGGATGAATGGCTTTATGCACTTGATTATGTCTTCCTCAATCCCTCCTGCTGTGGTCACGAGTATGTCTACCATCTTGTTCTGCACAAGATAACGGAAAATGTCCCTGAGCCCCGAGGTAACGAGGTTGCTGGTATAACCGAGGTATATTGTGCATTTTTCCTCGCGCATCTTGTTTATGATTTCAATTGCCCTTGCAAGATGTGATGCCTGGAAACCTGTTGTTGCAAAGCTGTCAAGTAGCTTGTCGTAGTCAACGCCTTTGTCAAAATTATAGCCGTGTATTTCAGGCCCTTGCGGTTCTTCTGACTCCCTGAGGACATTCTCTTTTCCCTTCTGCAGGTTATTATCCATGCTTTAAAGCCATCGAGGGAAGGTTTTTAAATCTTCGTGCTAAAATCAGGATTATGAAGCTTGTTGACGTGCACTGCCACCTGAACCACAGGGATTTTGCAAAAGACCTTCCTGAAGTGATTGGGCGTGCAAAAAAGGCAGGTGTTGTGAAAATCATTTGTTCTGGCACTGGCCCGCCTGCGAACAGGGAGGTGCTTGAGCTTTCAAAGAAATATCCTGATATTATTGGGTGTACTTTTGGCGCTTATCCGCTTGATGCCTTGAACATTTATTCTGAAGCTCCTGATGAGTGCGGAATAACGAGGGGAGGCAATTTTGATCTTGATGCAGAATTGGAATGGATGAAGAAGAACAAGGATTCCTGTGTCGGAATAGGCGAGGCGGGCTTGGATTATTCAGAAGTAACAGACCCTGAAATAATCAGGAAAATGAAGGAAAACTTCCAGAAAATAATTGGGTTCTGTGAAAAAATAAACAAGCCGTTAATCATCCATTCAAGAAAAGCAGAGGCTGACTGTGTTGAAATGATTGAATCAAGCAAATTAAAGAACGTTGTTTTTCACTGTTTTCACGGCAGGAAAAGCCTGCTCAAGCGCATTAATGATGGTGGTTGGTGCTGTTCGATTCCGCCTGTTATTTATCGTTTGCAGCATTTTGAGACTGTTGTGCAAACTCTCGGCATCAACCAGCTTTTGACAGAGACAGACGCTCCGTGGCTTGGCCCTGTTGCAAGGGAGCGCAACGAGCCTGCCAATGTCGCGCTGACAATAAAGCGAATTGCAACAATCAAGGGCTTTACAGAAGAGGAGGTCGCGAACAACATACTTCTGAATTATCAGCGGTTATTCACATAACTTTTTAAAACAGTTGTTGCTTGCATCTTTAAATATGAGCCCGTGATCTAGCGGCTATGATGCCTCCTTCACAGGGAGGATGTCCCCGGTTCGAATCCGGGCGGGCTCATAAGCTTTATAACAAGTGTTAAGTTAGCAAAATCATGGCAGAATTTCCAGACTGGCCGTGCATGGTTTGCAAAAAAAAGATAGTTGCGCCTAAGGACGGGCTTGTTGTTATTGATGATTTTGCAGAAATTTTCGGGTATATGCTTCAAGAGCACGGCAGTCCTGCTGCTGTTGTTCAGAGCAATCCTGACCTTGTAAATGCTGTTACTAAGGAATATTTTGAGCAGTTTTATGATTTGTTTCATGAGAATGAAGGTGAGGTTGTTGATGTTTCTCAGGCCATGAAGCACCGCATGGTGGATATGAAAGCGCATATTTACAGGCTGAATAAAGTGCTTGAAGTTTCTAAAAACAGGGACCAAGTCAAAAAGCCGCTTTATGAGCGTTTTATGCACTTGTGCCTTCTTGCCCATTATGACTGTATTCCTTCTGATAGCGCAAACCAGTATGTTATTGAGCTTGAACGTTTAAAGGACCCGCGTGATGGCATTGAGTGGACTTTGCATTTGGAAGAAAAGACGTGGTGGAATCCGCACGGCTGGGCAAGGGTGCTTGAGGCATTGTACGGACGAAAGGATTCGTAATCTTTTTAAGCCCGGTTAAAGAGCGTATTATTACCAAGGGGCTATGGTCTAGCTTGGTATGATTCAACGTTCGGGACTTGGCATGTTGCCAGTGAGAAAAACGTTGCGACCCCGGTTCAAATCCGGGTAGCCCCATTGAGAGAAAAAAAGAGCGTGCAAAGACTTCATGCGTACGAGGCGACTGCGACATTAATAGGCACGATTATCGGCGCAGGGGTCCTTGGCATTCCTTACGTGATGGCAAAGGCAGGATTTTTGACCGGGCTTCTTGTGCTTTTGCTGCTTGGCACCGTAATCCTTACCATCAACCTCTGCATTGGTGAGGTGGTTCTTAGGACGAAAGGGCTTCACCAGCTTACAGGCTACGTGGGTATTTATCTTGGTGATAGGGGAAGGCGTTTGATGACTGTGGCAATGATTGTTGGAAACTACGGCGCGCTTATGGCTTACATTATTGGTGAGGGGCGTTCATTGGCAGAGGTTTTTGGCGGAAATCCTTGGGTGTGGAGCGCTGTCTTTTTTGCCATAGGAAGCTTTATCATTTATAGGGGGCTTATGGTTGTTGGGTTTTCAGAGCTTGTCCTGTCAGGAATAAAGTTTTCTGCGCTTTTCATTATTCTGGTGCTGATGGTGTCCTCGCGGTTTTTTGATCCTTCGCACTTGATGCATTTTGACATCTCAAAGTTTTTTGTTCCGTATGGTGTGATACTTTTTGCATTTCTCGGCGCGATTGCAATTCCTGAGATGCGCGAGGAGCTTTCAGGGCATCTGAAGGACATGAAAAGGGCAATAATAATTGGCAGCATTATTCCTCTGATTGCGTATGCTCTTTTCGGATTTGCAGTTGTTGGCGTGACTGGGTATTACACTACTGAGGTTGCCAATGTGGGAATTGGGCGCCTTATGGGTTTTGTCCCGCTTTTGATAGTGAACCTGTTTGCCGTCATGGCAATGGCGACCAGTTTTATTGCCATAGGGCTTGGGCTGAAGGAAATGTATGAGTATGACTATGGGATTAAGCCATTGCTTTCATTTGTGCTGACTTTGTCAGTTCCTGTGCTTTTGATTCTTGCAGGAATTCATTCTTTCATCAAGATTCTTGGTCTGACAGGTGCCTTGGCAGGGGGTCTTGAGGGCATCTTGCTTCTTCTGACTTATTGGAAGGCAAGAAGGTATGGTCAGAGAAAGCCCGAATACGAGGTCAGGGTGGGGCTTGTTCCGATAGCGCTGATTGTTGTTGCGTTTGTAATTGGTGCAATAATCACGATAAAAGAAACAACCTTGTGAGGAAAGGCGTTAAAAGAAGATTATGCGTCCTTGTTTTTTACGCCCATCTCCATATTTTAAATTCTGCAATTTCTTTTTTGCGGCGCAGTTCTGTTCGGCAATATTCCCTGTAGTTGTTTCTTAGTTCCCTGCGCTGCTCAATTTTTCTGCCGTCGCTCATTATTGCGGCATATGCTTCTCTGTGCTTGCCCTGGTACCATCGCAGGCTGTCATAATTGTATTCCAATGGGAATGAGTAATTATCCCCTTTGACGTTCAGAACCAGGTGGCTTCTGGTTTTAAGAATTCCGTTTTGAATTTCTTCTGTTCCCGCAACTTTTTTTTCAATGTCGTCTGTCACGGTTGCTCTCTCACGTGATAGCTAGTCCCACACTGTTCCTTCTCTCACGCGAACGGGTATGGTAAATAGTATACTAGTATTTAAGCTTTACTGATTTTTCTTCACGAAAACTATATATACTCAAGCAGCAGCATTAAGCCCATGAAAATCTCGATTGATACTGCTGCTGATTCTAAGGAGGACATAAGGAAGGCAATAAGGCTTTTGCAGTCATTGGTTGAGCACGAGGGCTCAAGGAATATTTTTGACTCTCCAAGCCCGTCATTGTTCAGCGACACGCAAGCCCGGCCAGAGGCAAGCCCTGCTGCTGCATTCGGCAACCTGTTCGGCGACAATGCCCCTGCACAGCAAAGCACGCTCGCAGAAGTTCCGGTTGAAAAGAAAGAGAAAGAGCCAAGGATAGAGCTTTATTGAAGTTAAAGCTGAGGGGGTGGAAGTTGAAAACTCATACTGAATACTTGTGGTTTGACACAAAAGAGCGCAGGGAAATAATCCACATCACGAAAGAGGTTGAGAGGATTGTTGCCAAGTCAGGGATAAGGGAAGGATTTTGCATTGTCAGCGCAATGCACACCACTGCAAGCGTTTTCATCAATGACAACGAGGAAGGGCTCCACAAGGACCTTTTGGAGCTTCTTGACAAAATCGCCCCGCCTGAAAAGGACTGGCGCCATAACGCAACAGGCGAGGACAACGGCAATGCGCACATCAAGTCCCTCCTTATGAACCATCAGGTTTTTATACCCGTAAGCAATAAAACTCTTGATTTGGGGCCGTGGCAGAGGGTATTTTATGGCGAGTGGGACGGCCAAAGGAAGAAACGGGTTGTTGTGAAGGTGGTGGGAGAATGATAGTGCTTGCAGGCGATGTCGGCGGAACAAAGACAAGGCTTGGGCTTTACAGCATTGAGAACAGGAGCTTCTCAACCCTGTCCCTTGACTGTTTTGAGAACAAGAATTTTGACAACCTCTGGCAGATAGTCAAGGTTTTCCTTGATGCGACAGACGCCCACCCGCGCGCAGCAGCTTTTGGCATTGCAGGTCCTGTCATTGAAGGGGTCTGCAAGGCGACAAACCTTCCATGGAAGATTGATGTTGCGCAGCTCAGCAAAAAAATAGGCATCCCCCGCACAACGATAGTCAATGATTTTGTTGCGCACGCCCACGGAATTGACGCGATCAAGCGCAAGGACCTTTTTGTAATCCAGCGCGGCGATTATGACGGTTTGGCAAACAAGGCGCTTTTCGGTCCTGGCACAGGGCTTGGCGAGGCAATCATTGCCCAGCATGGCGGCGATGCCATAGTTGTGCCGTCAGAGGGCGGCCACCAGGACTTTGCCCCGCAGAACGAGACAGAGATTGAGCTTCTGAAGTTCCTCATGAAGAAATTCGGTCACGTAAGCAATGAGCGAATCCTGTCAGGGCCAGGCATTATGAATGTTTATGAGTTTCTTAAAAAAGGCGGCTATGCAAAGGAGTCATCCGCAGTCAGGGCTGCTCTGAACGCAAAAGGCGCAAAAAAGCCTTCGATAATAATGAGGTATTCACGCACTGACAAGCTTTGCAGGATGACCGCAGATTTGTTCTTTTCTGTCCTTGGCGCAGAAGCCGGCAACCTTGCAATGCAGGCAATGGCATTTGGCGGGGTTTACATAATAGGCGGGCTTGTGCGCAACCATGCAGCCCTTCTTAAGAAAAGCTCGTTCCTGAAGAGCTTCAGGAACAAGGGCAGGCTGTCGCCGTTGATGAGGAGAATCCCAGTATATGTCGTGAAAAACGAAAAACTCGGCATCACTGGCGCTGCAGCGCTGGCAAGCGATTTGTTCTGAGTCAGGCAGAAATATAGCCTGCCATGAACATTGCTTCCTCGCAGTCTATGCAGTCGTCATCGAGCTCTTCCTCGATGACGCTCTTGCGGTAAAAATCATCATGCTCTTTCTGCCTGTCTGCATTCCTGAGAAGCTGCAAAAGCTCCCTGTCTGCCTTTGTTAATGCGCTGCTCATATTGCCCTCCTCAGCCTCAGCCCTGGCTGGATTGTCTTCATTGTCATTGCCTTTGCGCACTCAAAGAAAAGCTCTGGTATTTTTTTGTCGTCCATAATCATCACCTCTGAAAATCAGGCTTTTTTTCTGCTTTAAATACGCCACGCGACCATGTCCAGTGACCAGTGGCATAGTCGGGATAATAACCGAAAAGCTTATATCATCTGCTTCATAACATATCTCTGAGAGAGGCATGTCGTGAGTGACTACGAGTGACCTCGGTTAATGTTTGGCTTGGACAACAAGGAAATCAAGTCATTGGATGATTTCTTCAGTAGGATGGATTTTCCTGCGGTTATTGATTCGCAGGTAAGTTCGGTTGTAATTGAGGAGGCAGAGAAAAACCCGATAAATGCCGGCGCAATCTCTGATTTGTGGGACTATTTTATTGGTCAGGCAAGGGGGTTTGTGAAGTATCACAAAGCTCTTGAAAAGCCAGGAATCACCATGGCTGTTGGTTTTGACCGCGAAAGCAGGACTATTGGTGTGTTTTATGCCAAATCGCTTTATGATGCTTACAAGAAGATTGAGGATTCTTTTGATGGCATTGTTTTTTTGCATGAATTCAATTATTTTATGCCTGGCGTTGGTTATATTGACCGTGCAGGTGTTGTTTATACTGGCAAGCCTCAAAAGAAGGACAGCGGGGAGCATACACGGGTGCTTCCTGCAATTGCCTAGAACTCGTCAAGTTTCTTGTCCTTTGCCGCGAACTTCACAATTGTTGTGTTGCCTTCTTTTCCGCCTGTTATTTTTTCTGTTTCCACAAGCCCTGCCTTGCTAAGCTTCTCAACTTTGCGCTGGAATGTCTTGTATGCGCTCGGTCCCCCTTTTTCAGCATATGCCTTGAAAAGGTCGCCTATGCGGCTGCCTGACTGCGCCTTTACCACGTCAAGCACCAGCTGGAGGTCATTGTCAAGGTCTTCCTTGTCTTTTTTTATGAACTCGCTGAGCTTGTCAATTGCCTTTTGCGCGTGCTCAACTGTTATTTTCCTGCTTGCCTTTTCCTCTGCTGCAAGCCCTGCCTCCCTTAGCAGGTAAAGCCCTTTCCTCACGTCGCGCATCTCGCCTGCCTTGTCAGCAAGCATTGTGAATGCATCTGCCTGCCACACGCCTGGCACAAAGGCATAGCTTGTCCTCTGCTTCAGGATTTCCTTTGTCTGCTCGCTGTCATAGGCTGCGAACTCAAGTATTTCAGGGACAAGCCTTGACTTTATCCTGTCCTCAACATCATTAAGCCAGTCCCTGTAGTTTGTAATCAGCACAATGCTCTTCTTGTAAATGTCATTGAGCAGGGCATAAAGGAAGTCAAGGTCTTCTGCCTTGTCTATTTCGTCAAAGACAAATACTGCAGGCCTTTTGAGAGTGTAGTTCTTTATCACTCCAAGCAGTTCCTCGCTGTGCTTGTTCTGGGTGAACTTGTAGCCGAGCTGGTGGCAGATTGCCTCAAAAATCTTGAACGTGGTGTTTTTCTGCCAGCAATTGATGTAAAGCGCATGCACAGCATCTGTGTCCTGCTCCAAGTCCTGCAGGACCCATTTTGTCGCAGCAGTCTTTCCTATGCCCGGAGCGCCGTACACAAAGACATTCCTGCCGTTCCTTCCCTGCAACAAAGGCTTTATGCATGCTGCAAGGGCATGCTGCTGGTTTTCCCTGAACGGCAGCACTTTTGGTATGTAATCGTAGTCAAGCGCTTCCTCCTGCTTGAAAACACTCTCCCCCTCCTTGAGCACATCAACAAACAGCCCCATCAAAAAGCCCGAAAATTATCGTTTATATAAAAGTTTGCCTAGCGGAGCCGCCTGCCGCAATAGCTGCAGAAAATGTCATGTGTGCGCACAGGGTTTCCGCACAGGCACCTGTAATACTTGTGGGAATACCTGTGCTGATGCTGCGCTGCCTGCTGGGCTTGCCTTTTCTCATTTTTTTCCTTTCCTCCCAGCACGAAGATAATTATTAGCTTTGCAATGCCAAAGGCAATAAATGCCCATCCAATCCAGAAGAAAAGCGGCATGTCAGAATACCAGGATATGCCCACAACAATTGCGCCAATAAAAAGCCACACCAGCGAGGGTATTGCAGCCATTTTACTTCTTCGCAGGCTTGCCAATGACCTTGAAGCCTGTGTATTTCTGAAGAACCTTTGGAACAGTCACAGTGCCGTCCTCATTCTGGAAGTTCTCAAGGATTGCTGCCATGCACCTCTGTATTGCGACACAGGTGCTGTTCAGGGTGTGCGCCAGCCTCCTGTTTACGCCCGGCGAAGTTTCGCACTTGATTCCAAGCCTCTGGCTCTGCCAGGTTGTCACATTTGAGCAGCTCCCTGCCTCCCTGTAAGTGTTTGCTGAGGGGAACCATGCCTCAAAATCATATGTTTTTGCAGAAACCCTGCCTGTGTCTCCTGAGCACAGCACAACCTGCCTGAATGGTATTTCAAGGGTTTTCCAGAAATCAATCGCGTTCTTGATAAGCTCCTCGTGCATTTGCCAGCTTTTTTCCGGCGTTGATATTATCAGTTGTTCTACCTTGTCAAACTGGTGCACTCGGAATATCCCTTTCTGGTCAATTCCATGCGCTCCTGCCTCTTTCCTGAAGCAGGTTGAGAATGCGACCATTTTCAGCGGAAGATTTGAGTCCTGGAATATCTCGCCAGCAAATGCGGCTGTTCCCGGATGCTCGCTTGTTGCGATTGCATAAAGGTCCTCGCCTTCAACCTTGTAAAGCACATCTTGGAAGGCGTCAAGCGATGTCACACCCTCATAGCTTTTCCTGTTGATAAAGTAAGGCGGGATGATAAATGTGTATCCTCGCTCGCGCATGAAGTCAATTGCGTATCTTTGTATTGCCAGGTTGAGCACTGCAAGCTCGTTTTTCAGGAAATACCATCTTGCCCCTGAGATTTTTGTTGCCCTGTCAAAGTCAGCAAGGTCATTCATCTCAAGAATCTCAACATGGTTTCTTGGCTTGAACTTGAATTTTGGCTTCTTTCCAAATTCCTTTACGACTTTGTTTTCAGAGCTGTCTTTTCCTGCAGGCACGCTTTCGTGCAGCATGTTTGGCATTGCGCACAATGCCGTGTGGAGCCTTGCTTCCACTTGTTTTATTTCCTCATCAATTTTTTTGAGCTTGTCCGGGATTGAGGCTGCTTCCTTTATGACCTTGCCCGCGTCCTTTCCTGCCTTTTTTAGGGCATTAATCTCGAGCGAGAGCTTGTTTCTTTTTGCCCTCAGCTCGTCGCTCTCCCCTTTCAGTTTCCTCCATTCCTTGTCAAGCTCAATAAGAACATCAACCTGTTTTGGGTCCATGTTCCTCTTCTTGAGGCTTTCCTTGACAAGCTTTGGGTTCTCGCGGATTAGCTCAATCATAATGATTCATTTCAGAATAAGTGTATAAATAGCTTTCTGTGAACTGAAGGATTTAAATAATTGCAGGAATAAACCTGGCACGATGCAAGAAAAAACAGTTGTTTCAGTGATTTCATGGTTCATGATGTGCTATCTTGTAATTTTCTCCATAATCGCGGTTGCCCAGAGGAATTATGAATTCCTTTTAAAGGCAGGCATAATGGTTGTCTTCATAATAATTATCCTGATGTATTACCAGCAGCTGCACCTGCCGATATCGCTTATGGTGTGCCTCACAATATTTGGCATAATGCACATCATGGGCGGCAATCTTTACATTCACTCGATCAGGCTTTATGACACCTGGCTTATTCCCGGCATATTCAGGTATGACAATCTTGTGCATGCATTCGGCACTGCAATCACAACGCTTATTGCTTACAATATCCTTGTGCCAAGAGTGGGAAGCCCCCAAAAATACAGGCCTTTTGCCTTCACGCTGATGCTTGTCATGATTGCGATGGGGATTGGCGCTTTAAATGAGGTTGTTGAGTTCTTCGCAGTAGTCTTCCTTGGGGCAGGAAAAGTTGTTGGTGATTATTTCAACAACCAGATGGACCTTGTTTACAACTTTGTGGGCGCAATAATTGTCGCTATTTTTCTGTACAACCACCACAAAAAGCACATTGCGGAAACAATAAAAGTCAGGAGATAAATTTGAGCTTTGCGCCGCTGTGGTATGCGTCAAGTATTGCCTTGCCCAGGCCCGATGTTTTCTTTATGTAAACATTGCCCTGCTTATCCACGTTGAATGTCCCTGCCTGCTCATCGCCTATGCAGAGTGTTATGTCTTTTCCCACATAAGAAACAGGGACAGAGAAAATCAGGGTCTTGCCTTTTGTTGCCATCTGGTAAGGGATGTTTGCGCCTGCTGAAGCGCTTTTTGCCTTTCCGGAATGCTCCCTCACCTCAAGCGAGATTCCGAGCTCTTCCTCCAGCCTTTGGATGTTCTTCCCCCCAGCCCCGATTATTGCAGGAATGTGCTTTTCAGGTATTGAGACAATTGCCTTGCTGTCGCTCACAACATCAACATCAACATGGTCAACATATTTCTGGAATACGCGCTTTATTTGTTCTGCAGCAAGCCGTTTTGCGCCTGTTGCCTTCTGTTCTGTGACAGGAACAACAACTGTTTCCTCACCATAGCTGTAAATTTCAGCAACAGCCTTGTTTGTCTCAAAGTCAGAAATGACGACAACAGGCCTTGCAAGGTCTGCCTCTGTCATGCCTGAAGGCACCTTGACTTCCATTTTTATCGCAAGCACCTGTGCGATTTCCCCGTTTTTGATGAAGACAACAGTGTCAATCACGTGCGGGATGACTCCAAGATCAAGCTTTCCGATAAAGCGCTGTATTGCATCCATTGGGCACGTGCCGTGCACGACTCCGACCATTCCCACCCCGGCAAGCCTTAAGTCGGCGAACAGCTCAAAGTCTTTCGGGTTTCTCATCTCGTCGAACAATGAATAGTCAGGCCGTGATAAAAGCAGGATGTCATGCACTTCCTCCGGCGAGCCGCGGCTAAGCGCCAGCTGAGTGACAGTATCAGGGACAACAAGGTCTCTTGGGGCCTCGACAGTCTTCACAATCTTTCCCTGCTCAACAAAATATGTTGCCAAAGCCTGCGAAAATGTGCTTTTTCCCATTCCAGGGGCGCCTGCAATAAGTATCCCCTCTGCCTGCCCTGCAATCCTTTTCTTCAGCTTTTCGCTGATTTCATACTCTGAAAGCTTCAGGGTTTTCACAGGCCTTACTGCTGTTATTTCCCAGCCATCAGAAAGCGGCGGCCTGAGGATTACAATCCTGTACCTGCCTATCTGCGCGATTGTGCTTCCTGCCCTCTCAATATCTATGAAGCTGTCTGTCCTGCTGTTTGCCGCCTCAATTATTTCCTCAGCCATTGACTCAATCGCTTCTGCTGACAATGGCTTGTCTGAGACCTTGTCAAATGTCCAGCTGCCAGGCATCCCTTTCTTTGCCATTGCAGCCACGCCCTCGCGCAGGTGCACGCTCATTGTGCTTGCATCAAAGAATTTTTCTATCTGCATCCCCATAAATATTCTGCAGGCAAATGCTTGTTTATAAACTTAATCAATAAAACAAGCTTCTTAGCCACAGCCAGATTTTGGCAGTGAATGGCACATCTGTGAGCATTACAGGCGCAGCAGCCTCTGTGGTGTATTTTTTGCCGCGTGAGTCCTTGTATTCCGCAACAATCCTGATGTCTGTTGTGCCAAGTGCAAGCTCGTCAGAATTCATCTCGACCTCGAAAGCCCTCTCAAAATCAAGCTCAGGGACTTCAAAATACCTCCTGCCTGCAGGTGTTATCACTTTCAGCACGATGTCCCTTGGTTTGTTGTATGATGCGGGCTTTACAACAAAAAGCAGGCTGAATTTGGTGCCATAAGCGACTGCCCCTGGATACGAGAACTCTGTTATGTTTATTTTTGGGAGGTCAAGCATTTCAAAGCCCAATGGCGTGCTTTTTGTCAGCCCGGGGCTTTTGGCGCGCACAAAGAATGTTGCTGTGCCCGCAGCAGTGAAACCCTGGCTGAAGCTCACCTGCCTTGCCTGCCCGATTCCGATGTCAAGGCCTGTGCACTGCCTCTCGTCAAGGCATGTGGTTACGCCTATCAGCGGCGTTGTGCCTATGTTGCGCAGCGTGCAGTTGATTTCAGCCTTGTCAGCAGGGTAAAGCTCTTTTTTGTCAGCAGTGCAGCTGAGCTCAAGGTTGTGCTGGACTTCGCCGCCCTTATCCTCCGAGAGAGTGTTCATCACCCTTGTCACGTCTGCCTTTGTGTGGGCTGCGCCCTGCGCCCTTGCCTGGAACATTGCAACAGAGGAGTCGTTCATTACAGTGTAGATTCCGAGCGGGATTGTGTAAACAAACCTCTCGCTCAGGCCAGGGTCCACCTGAACGCGCCAGAACAGGATTTTTTTCTCATGCGGCTTTAGGATGACCTGCCTGTCCATCTGGTCAGCAACGTGGAGCTCATCAACCCGCGCAAGCCTAACCTCTGCAGCCACATAGTACGGGTTCAGGTTTTCGATTGTTGCCTGAGCAAGGTTGTACGAGCCAATCCCGACCTCCTTGTAAATAGGTTTTATTGCCAGCCTCACAAGAGGCGGCAGCCTTTTGCCGGCAGAAGAAATGCTTGCATCAACCTTCTGCTCTGTGAAGTCAAGCTTTGCCCTGCCCTGCCATTCAAACCTCACTCCTGGCGACTCAGGGTCAGGCGCAATTATCATCTTGATATGCCCCGGGTCAATCCAGCCGAACTCGCCGAATGTCGGGTCAAATGGAATCCAGCCCGTGCCCGGAAAATAGACCTCTGCCCAGCCGTGAGGGCCCCATTTTGAAGGTGCTGCAGGCGATGCCGTGTATGCCACGCCTGTTATGAACCTTGCAGGTATGCCCAGCGCCCTGCACATCGCGATAAAAAGCGAGGTGAGCTCGTCACACACCCCCTGCCTGCTATCAAGCACCCATGATGCCTTCTGCGAGACATCTGTTGTCAGCGTGCTGAGGTTGTACTTGATGTTGTTTTTTGTCCAGACCGCAATCTCGCTGACAACCTCGAAAAGGTCATCGCGCCCAAGCGCAATCTTGTTTGCCATGTTCACAATTGCAGGATTATCGCTGTCAATATGCCTGCTTGGCTTGAGGTATTCCTGTGCCTCGCTTGGGACGCTCCTCAAGGGGAAAGGAATCCTGGCTGTCACGTGCGGGAAGTCATTTGCCACCCTGACGCTGCACTGCGCCAGGTAGCTCAGGCTTGTGCTTTCAGGCCGCTCCCACCTGAAGCGCAATGAGTCCTGAAACTTGTCTGCCTTTGGCTGCGTGATTAATGATATCAGTTGCTGGTTGCCGCTGTCTTTTGGAAAGAAAAAAACATTTGCCTCAACATATTTAACATCAAGCTCGTTGTTTGCCGGCATCAGCGTGAGCCTTGAGGAGACTGCAAGGTCTATTGTGAGGGATTCGCTTGCAAAAATGTCCTCTGCCTCCTGCGACGCAAGCACAGCAGGAATTGCAAGAACAGCGAAAAGGACAATCCAGGCGCGCATATGCTCTGCCCTTCACTTATTCATATAAAAAACTACCGTCAATCTTAAATACCAATTAGTCATCCTGCGAGTCATGAAAGCAGCTGCATTATTGCTCATCATTTTCCTTGTTGTCATGCCTGCTGCGTTTGCAAAGGCAAGGGGCTATGACATTTACCAGCAGCAGTTTGTGATACGAAGGACACCTTCAAATGCAACCCCTGCAGTGCAGAACCTGACTTGGCAGAACAGGATGCATTATGCAGGCCTTACAGGCATTTTCGGTGTCAATGTTGTGCCTTACCAGAAATACGAGCAAAGGCCTTTTGGCAAGCCGTTCACGAAAAGCGAGCCTGCTGTGCGCTATCCGCCCGGGTTTGCAGGGGCTGGAGGCACTGCAAATGCCACTCCGGGCGTAAGCAAGGCGCCGTGCGCTGACTTTGGGTGCAAGGCATCCCAGTATGTGGTTGGCGACACAAGCACAAAGAAGTATTACAGGTGCTGGTGCGAGTCTGCCAAGAAAATATTGAGGGAGAACATCAAGTGCATTGACACTCCTGGCGTTGCAACAAGGATGGGATTCAGCGAGGGAACATGCTAGACAAGTTTTTTTCAGAAACAGCGCTGCATGCAGGCGCGCATGTCGGTTATTTTTCAGGGGTTACAATGCTTTTGCCAATCCTTGGTGACGCATGGGACAAGAGCATAAAGCCATGGGCGATTTCACCTTATGGCTTCCTGGTTGCGGCAGGGCTCATTGTCATCAGCCTTGTCATCCTTGCGTTTATTGCAGGCAGCATAAGCAAGCTCATCAAGGGTGTGGGGTGGATGATGCTGATTCCAGGCGTCCTTGCGCTTCTATTTGCCGCGTTCGGCCAGACAACTGTCTATGACTGGGCAGGGCAGCACATAACAGGGTTTGCCACAGCAGAGCCGCTTGTTGACTGGTTTGTTGAGCATTCTGTCCCAAAGGTGGCATATCTTGGCGGAATGTACCTGCTTGTGGGTGTCTGCCTTGTGTGGCTTGGAAGAAGGATTGACTCAGTGGCAAGGTATATCTGAAAATCAGTCATTACCGTCTTCAAGAATTCTTGTTGCTATGTGAAACTTTCCGCTGTCTTCCAGACTTTTTTTCCTGGACAGCGTTAGCGGCTTAGGCTCGGGATGGAACTCTGGCACGTCTTTGGCAACATCATCTATTGACTCGCCCTGCAGGACCCTTCTGACATACGCCACGTTTTCCTTCCGTATGCGGCCTGCTGTAGCAAGCGCTTTGGGGCTAAGCGTGCTTAACAGCCTGCCATTGTATCTTAGAAGGGGCACGATTGAGCCGATCAGGTTTTCTGCAACCGGCTCATTTTTTTCAGCAACGCCAAGACCTAGCTCGTAGATTCTTGTTACAAGTTCCCTGTTTCTGCGATAAACGTCCCCACTCACAAAGTCAGGATAAGCTTTGGATATTATAAAACTTTTGGAGAAAAAAATACGCCGCCGACTGCAGGTCGGCGCGATGAACCGGGAACCGGTTCAAATCCCTGCTTGGCTACGCCGCCGCCCGGATTTGAACCGGGAAGCCTCGGAGAGGCGTGGATTAGCAATCCACTGCAATACCAGGTTATGCGACGGCGGCATCGAATAACACATTTTTCGACCTGACGAGCTTATTTAAATGTTTCGAGTTAAAAGGGGTTCGAGCAAAGCTTTATAAAAGAACTAAAATGTATTTGCATTATATAGCGAGGTGGAGGAGTCTGGAGTCCTCAGCGGGCTCATAACCCGCGGATCGGTGGTTCAAATCCACCCCTCGCTATTCTGTTTTTCACCACTTTTTTAAAGACATGCCTGATTTTTGTTTGTTGTGAGTGTGGATTACCTTATCTTTGACCATAGCGGAACAATAAGCAATGATTTTTCTGTTGTATTTTCCAGTGCGAACAATATTCTCCGAATTTTCGGCAAGCCACAAATAACAATTGCGCAGTACCGCGCTGATTTTGGCAATGACTTGGCTTCTGTTTACAAAAAATGGGGTGTTGATGCAACAATTGATGAGCTTGACAAAATCCATGAGCGCTTCCTCAAGTCCCAGCCCAGGCCAGAGCCGGTTCCTTTTGCTGTCGAGACTATTAAAATTGCAAGCAGGCATGTAAAAAAGGTTGCCAGTTTCAGTGCGCACCCAACAGAAGAGCTTAAGCAGGATTTGCGCAATTGGGGGATTTACGGGTATTTTGACGCTGTGTACGGCAATGCGCGCAAGCAGTCTAATGACGGATTTGAGAAAATTCTGAAAGACCTTGGTGCAACAAAAGAAACAACGCTTTATGTCGGAGACACGACAATTGACATTGACATGGCAAAGCGCAACGGAGTCCGCTGCGCTGCTGTTGTCAACCCGAAATACTGCTACCAAGAGCCGCAAAAAGTCAGGTCGCACATACCCCCTGCTGATTTCTACCTTAAAGACATCTCAGAGCTTGTTCCGCTGTTGAAAAAAATGTAGGCAAAGGGTTATTAATATGCCTTTGGCCTTGTCCCTGTGTGGAATTTGTGCTCTATCTGCACCCTTATGTCGTCAAATGCCTTGTGCAGTGCCCTTGCGAGGTCAAAATCATGCGATTTACAGCTTTCGATGATTGCAGAAGTCGGCGCCTTTACCCTTATGTGCAGTGCAAACTTCTTTTTCTTCCCCTCATTTTCGTATGTCTTGATGTGGACAACCATCTGCTCAATGTTTTTCAGGATGCGCGCCAGCTTCTCATAATTTTCAGTGCTTATCTTGCTGACAATGGACTGCTCATCAGCAGAAAGCTCGTTGACTCCGACAAACTGTATCATTTCGTGCATTCCGAACTTGGGTATGATTTTGGCCATAAGTTTTGGTTCTTGCAATTGGGTATATATAGTTTTCTAGCGCGCCAATAAGGAATATTTTTATACACTTGTTTAAACCATTCCTGTATGCGTATTGTTGGCATTGATGAGGCAGGCCGCGGGCCAATTATTGGTCCGATGGTGATGTGCGGAGTCCTTATTGAGGACGGGCAGGAAAAAGAGCTTGAAGCGCTTGGAGTGAAGGACAGCAAGCTCCTCTCGCCATCATCAAGGGAGCGAATTGCAAAAGAGCTTGTTAAAAAGTACAAGCACCATGTTGTCATAATTTCTCCGATAGAAATTGACAGTGTTGTCGGCAATGGCAAGACAAAGAACCTTAACTGGCTTGAGGCTGAAAAGGCAGGCGAGATAGTAAATGCCTTGAAGCCTGACAAGGTCTTTATTGACTGCCCAAGCCCAAACCTTAAGGCTTACACTGAATTTATCAGGGAGCGCATTGATGGCAGGCGCGAAATTGTGTGCGAGCATAAGGCAGACGCAAAATACCTTGTTGTCGGCGCTGCATCAATAATTGCAAAGGTCACAAGGGATGCTGAAATTGAGAAGCTCAAGGCTCATGTCGGAATTGATTTTGGCTCTGGCTACATTGCAGACCCAAAAACAAAAATGTTCACTGAAAAGTGCTGGAACAAGCATCCTGAAGTCTTCAGGCACTCTTGGGCCCCTTACAAGAAGCTTGTCCAGGAAATAGCAGGAAAACAGCAGAAACTGAAGGATTTCTAGGCCGATAAGACCAAAGCCTTTATATATGCCTAAATCGTGGTTTTTCTCGAGAGAATGAGCGATGACTCAGCAGCGGGGCAATCTTCAGGACAGGCAGCAGTAGCTGTAGCCGGCAGTGTCAAGCCTACAAAAATTACCAAGCTGATTCTTGACGGTTTCAAGAGTTTTGGCAGGCGCACAGAATTGTTGTTTGATGACGGGTTTAACTGCGTTCTTGGACCTAACGGTTCTGGAAAGTCAAACATCCTTGACGCGTTGTGCTTTGTGCTTGGAAAGCGCTCAACCAAGGAGCTCCGCGCTGAAAAGGCAAGCAATCTCATCTACAATGGAGGAAAGACAAAGAATCCGGCAAAAATTGCAGAAGTCAGCATAGTGTTTGACAACAGCAAGTCAGTTTTTCCAGTCCCAGAGGACACGGTAAAAATTACGCGCCTTGTCAGGCAGGACGGAATGAGCAAGTACAAAATCAACGGCAAGACGCGGACAAGGCAGGAAATCCTTGAGCTTCTCGGCGCTGCAAAAATCAACCCTGACGGCTACAACATAATCCTGCAGGGCGATATTGTGCGCCTTGTTGAAATGAGCCCGATAGAGCGCCGCCAGATTGTTGAGGAAATTGCGGGAATTTCTGTTTATGAGGAAAAAAAGCAGCAGGCTCTCAATGAGCTTATGAAGGTTGATGAAAAGCTCGGCGAGGCTGCAATCACGCTCCGCGAGAGGAAGTCCAGGCTTGATGAGCTCAGGAACGAGCGCGACCAGGCATTAAAGCACAAGGAACTGAATGACAAGATAAAGCAGAACAAGGCAAGCTACTGCAAGCGCCAGATCGACAGGAAGACAGAAGAGCGCGCCCGGATTGAGAAAAAAAGTTCAAAGCACAGGGAGAAGCTTGAAAAGTTCCAGGAAAGCATTGGGGCTCTCAGGACTGAAATCCAGCAGCGCAAGGACAGCATACAGGCAATAAACAGGGAGATTGAGCGCACAGGGGACTCGGAGCACCTGAAGCTGCAGAAAGAGGTTGAGCATCTGCATGTTGCAATCGAGACAGGAAAGCAGCGCATTGCAGCCTGCCACAATGAGATATCAAAAGTCCGGCAGCGCAAGGAACAGCTGAAAAAGGATATCGAGGACCTTGACAACAAGATTGCAGAGCTGAAGTCCCAGGCGTCAGGGCTTGGGGACAGGAAGAAATTTGTTGAGGAGCAGGTTGCAGACCTTGACAAAAAAATAAGAGAGTTCAAGAAAAAGCACCAGTTGGACCAGGACTCGGAGCTTGACGCGCAGATTGAGCAGCTTGACAAGGATTCTGAGGAAAAGCAGAAGCAATTGCAGCTTATCAGGGAGCAGCAGCAGGCATTGGTCAGGGAAAAGGACAAGATTGAATTCACGCTACAGACAATTGACAGCCAGATAAGCCGCGTGCTTGAGCTTGAGCAGCAGCATAAGGAGGAAATAAAAATCCTCAAGAACAAGAAAGAGCAGTTCAAAAAGACAGTGCTTGAGCTTAACGAGCTTCTCAACAAGGACTCTGAGGATGCAGGAAACCTTTCAACAAGCAAGTCTGAAATACAAAAACTGCAGGAAGAGCGCGCAAAGCTCGAGGTCAAGCAGGCAGGGATGCGCGAGATTCTCGGCTCGAACATGGCAGTCCAAAAAGTGCTTGAGAACAGGCAGAAACTGGGCGAGATTTACGGCACTGTTGCAGAGCTCGGTCAGACAGAGGCAAAATACGCCCTTGCCCTTGAAGTTGCTGCTGCGCAAAAGGTCCACAGCATTGTTGTTGAGGACGACCAGGTTGCCGCAAGGGCAATCAAGTTCCTCAGGCAGGGCAAGCTTGGCGTTGCAACTTTCCTTCCGCTGAACAAGATAAGGGCGCAGCCTGTCAAGGAGGAGACAAAAGGGGTGCTGAAGCAGCCCGGCGTTGTAGGGCTTGCGATTGACCTTATTGACTTTGAACCCAAGTTCAAGGATGTTTTCAGCCATGTGTTTGGGAATACTGTTGTGGTTGACACGATTGACACTGCAAGGCGCATTGGAATCGGAAAAGCCAAGATGGTGACCCTTGACGGAGACCTGTGCGAGTTGTCAGGCGCAATGACAGGAGGCCACAGGCACAAGAAAACAGGCACGTTCAAGGAAAAAGAGGTTGTCAAGGCGCTTGAGGAGATTGACGAGAAGCTTTCAAAGCTCGAAAAGGGGGTCACAAAGCTTGAGGAAACCAGGAAGGAAAGCGAGGAGCGCATCGCAAGGCTAAGGGAGCTGAAGGCAAACCTTGAGGGCGAAATAATCAAGATGGAAAAATCACTGCACATAGACTCCGGCGACCTTGATGCCAACAAGGCTTACAAGGAGGAATTGCAGAAGAAGCTTAATGGCATTGACTTGCAGCTGAAGAGCATGGAAGACAGGATTGTTGGGGAAACACAGGCGCTGACCCAGATCAAGATCAAGCGGCAGGAGCTGAAGAACAGGATAATGGAGCTCAGGAACCCAAGGCTTTTGGCAGAGCTTAATGCCTATGACCAGAAGCGCAAGGAATTCCTTGAGGAAATGATGGGGATCACAGGGGAGCTCAAGAACCTCGAAACTCAGTCGAATGAAATCTTTGGCAAGGAAAGGGAAGGCAAGGCAAAGGTTCTCAGGGACCTTGACAATGAGGCAGAGGCATTCATGTCAGAGATTGAGGACCTTAACAAGCTCATCAGCCAGCAGCAGGAGTCATTGAAAGCAAAAGAGGAGGAGCAGGGCAAGTTCCAGTCCCAGTTCAAGTCATTGTTTGACAAGCAAAAGGTTTTGCAGGATGAGATTAACCAGCGCGAGCAGGAAATACTTGGTCTTGAGGAGCAGGCAAGGAAGGAGGAATTGGCGCTAAACACGTTCGGGCTTGAAATAACAAGGATGAATGTTGAGCTTGCAAGCCTTGAGACTGAATTTGCACAGTATTCAGGCGTTGAGCTTGACATGGAAAAGCCGGAAGAAAAGCTTAAGGAGGAAATCGCGGAGTTTGAGAAGCTGATGATTACAATCGGCAATGTCAACCTGCGCGCTTTGGACGTGTATGATGTTGCTGAAAAGGAGTTCAACGAGCTTGTGCAGAAGAAGGATGTGCTTGTCAGCGAGAAAAATGAGGTTTTGAAGCTCATGGAGGAGATAGAGGCGTCAAAGAAGGGCTTGTTCATGAACACCCTGAACATCGTGAACAGCCAGTTCCAGCGCTTCTTTTCCTCCCTGTCCACAAAAGGCGAGGCATACCTTGAGCTTGAGAATCCGGAAATGCCATTTGAGGCAGGGCTGGGCATAAAAGTTCGTTTGACAGGCAACAAGTTCCTTGACATACGCTCATTGTCAGGGGGTGAAAAGACAATGACTGCGCTGGCATTCCTGTTTGCAATCCAGGAGCATGAGCCTGCAGCGTTCTACATACTTGACGAGGTTGATGCGGCATTGGACAAGGCAAACTCTGACAAGCTCACAAAGCTCATCCGCGAATATTGCAAGAAGGCGCAATACGTTGTAATATCCCACAACGATAACATCATAGCAGAGGCAGACACGCTATACGGCGTTTCAATGGACTCTGAGAAAGGAATAAGCAACGTGGTTAGTTTGAGGGCCTGATTATTTTTTTGCAATCTTCCACATCTGCTCAAAATAAGCCCTGTATGCGTCAGCAATCTCTTTCTGCTTGATGAGGACAACAAAAGGCTTTTCCCTGCTCCAGAATATTATTGCGACCTTGTTGCCATAAATGTTTGTGCTTGTTGCGTCATTGCCAAGCCCTGAAACATGCCTTACTTCAGCCAAAGGAACATCTGCGAACTTTCCTGCATGCTTTGCATCGGCAAGCATCCTTGCCCTGATGTTTTTCTGCTTTCTCCTGACATCAAACCAGTGGAAGTATGAAGGGAACATTTCGCGTGCAGAAGTGGAGGCGGCAAGTATCAGCAGTTCCTTTCCTTCATTTATCTGGTCCTCAAAGACTCCCTTGACTCCTGCATGGCCCTTGAAGAACTGCGTTTCCTGCTTTTCCTTTGACATTGAATGGGCAAGCTTCAATTGCGGCAATACCTGTTTTACTGCTGCTTCCTGTTCCTGCACGATTTGCAGCAGCCTTTCAGGGTCAACTGCCTCAAACAAGCGCCTGTTGTTCTTCATTATGTAGCTGACAAGGCCTTTTTTGATGAGGCGTTCTGTTGCGTCATAGACCATTCTGCGGTGTATTCCTGACTTGCGTGAGATGTGCCCTGCCAAAGAAGGCCCTTCCTCTATCAAAGTCAGATAAACTTTTTCCTCGATTTCTGTCAGCCCGAGTGCTCTTAATGCTTCCATTTTATTTTGTCAGCCCGTGAAGCGTCTGCAGTATTTTCCTGCTGACTTCCTCCCAGTTGTGGCGCTTTGTGATTGCCTGCCTTGCCGCTGCCCCAACAATTTCCCTGGCTTTTGCGCTTTTCAGCAGGGCGTTGAGCTTTTCAACAAGCGAGTCAACATCCTGCTTTGGAAAAATAAACCCGTTTACGCCGTCTTCAATGTATTCCTTGATTGAGCCTACAGGCGTTGCAATTACTGGCAATGCGCAGCTCATTGCCTCCATTGTTGCCAGGGAGCTGGTTTCGGTCAATGATGGGAGGACAAAGATGTCCATTGCCTGCAAGTATGGCACAACATTTTCAACACTACCCACATGCATTATCCTTGGGTTCCTGAATGCCTTTACTTCTATTCCTGAGCCCACTATGAGGAGGTGGACGTTATGCTTTTTCTGTATCCTCCTGAATGCCTTGAGCAGCGTGGGAAGGTCTTTTTCCCTGCCAATCCTTCCGCAAAAGCCTATGACCAGCTTCCTTGGGTCTATTCCGACTGCCTTTTTTGCAAGAGGCTTTGATGCAGGCGGGGTGAAGCGCCTGACGTCAACCCCGAGCGGCACAATGACATTTTTCGCATTTATCCCGTGCGCATACAGGACATTGCTGACTCCCCCGGATGGCGCTATCAGCACGTCGCACTGGTTGTATTTCTTTTTTGCCAGATATTTTACAAAGAATTCTATGAGGTGTTTGAAGTATTTCATTGCCCTTGAGGCAAGCTCCCAGTCAATTGAGTGGACAAAGCTGACAACAGGGATGTCCTTTTTGTGCGCTGCCTTGATTGCAGCCATCCCAATCGGCCCAAGTGTCTGGTTGAAGACAATGTCAGCGCGCTCAACCTGCTTTTCAATTGACTTGTAGCCCGCCCATGCAAAATAAATGTCGCCAAACCTTATTTTCAGCAGCGGATACCTGTGGATATGCACGCCGGGGAATTCAGGAGGCTTGCCTGGGAATTCAGGGCAGAGAACTGTCACCTGGAATTCCCTTGTGAGGTGGGGCATAAGCTCATTGAGGAATCTTGCAATGCCGTCCCACCTGGGCAAAAAGCAGTCAGTTGTTATTACAAGGTGCTTTTTCATACAGCACCATTTACAAAATACCCCAAATACGGGCGCTTACAGC